>NZ_JAJPWN010000022.1:0-243396 GCF_046549135.1 Amycolatopsis sp. lyj-23
CGGCATCAACAGGCTCAAACGCAACCGCGCCGTCGCCACACGGTTCGACAAACTCGCGGTCCGCTACGAGGCCACCGTGCACATCGCAGCGATCAACGAGTGGCTACGCCATTGAAACAGGCTCTAGTCGGCTTTCGAGGTGGTCGAGGAGTCCTTCACGGGCTTCTCGGCCGCTTCCGGCTCGGCCTTCCCGGTGGCCTCCGGCTGCTCCGGCGCGGCCTCGGCGGCCGGCTCGTCGAAGCTGGCCGGAACGCGCTTCAGGTGCTTCGTCATCGAACGGACCAGGAAGGCCACCGCGACGAGGAACAGGATCAGCACCAGGAAGCCGACCGGGGAAGACTTGCCGAAGTCCTCCCCCTGCCCGCCGTTGTCGCCGTTGCCCGGCTGCTGCGTCAGGACCAGGGCCGACGCGGTCACCGGAAGCGCCACGCCGGCCGGCAGCGTCAAGCTCATGTGTTCACCTTCTCCTTGATGCCGGCGAACAGGTCGTCCTCCGGCAACGTGCTGTCGACCAGCGACTTGACCAGCTCGTACTCCTCGGTCGGCCAAATCCTGCGCTGGATCTCCAGCGGGACGAAGAACCAGCGGCTGTTCGGGTCGATCTGGGTGGCGTGCGCCTTGAGCGCCTCGTCCCGCACCTCGAAGTATTCACCGCACTCGACGCGGGTCGTCACCCGCTCCATCACATCGGCCCGCTCGGGGTCCCACTTGGCCAGCCACTCGGTGTACGGCGACTCGAGCCCGGCCTCCTTCAGCGCGGCGTCGAAGGCCACCATCCGGGCCTTCGAGAAGCCGTGCATGTAGTACAGCTTCAGCGGCTGCCACGGCTCGCCGGCGTCCGGGAAGCGCTCGGGGTCCGGCGCCGCGTCCCACGCCGCCATCGACACCTCATGGGTGCGGATGTGGTCGGGGTGCGGGTAGCCGCCGTTCTCGTCGTAGGTCGTGATGACGTGCGGGCGGAACTCGCGGATCACGCGCACCAGCGCCTCGGCCGACTCCTCGAGCGGCACGACGGAGAACGAGCCCTCGGGCACCGGCGGCAGCGGGTCGCCCTCCGGCAGGCCGGAGTCGACGAAGCCCAGCCAGCGCTGGTTCACGCCGAGGATCTTGGCCGCGCGGGCCATCTCCTCACGGCGGATCTCGGTCATGTTCGCCAGCACCTCGGGCCGGTCCATGGCCGGGTTCAGGATGCTGCCGGCCTCGCCCCCGGTGCACGTGACGACCAGCACCTCGTGACCCTCGGCGGCGTAGCGCGCCATCGTGGCCGCACCCTTGCTCGACTCGTCGTCCGGGTGCGCGTGCACGGCCATCATGCGCAGGCGCGGGTTGGCGGTCTTCCTCAGCTCGTCGGCTTCCACCATGCTCCGAACGACTCCCCTTCTGCCCTTATTCCGCGACCCACCTGCGGGCCGCCCACCCGGCGGGCGGATACTCGGGACGTACCCGCGTCCCCATTGTCCAGGCGGGTACGACAAGAACGAGCAGGAGGCCCGGGTTGGCAGGCGGACCGGCGGAAACGGCCAGCGCGCCCGCGCTGCCCGCAGGCCGGTACGGCACCGCGCGGGCGAAGACGTCCCGGCGCTGGCGGCGCTGGCTCTTCCTGGCCATCGCCCTGCTGGTCAGCGGCCTGATCGCCTGGGTCGCGTACGTCAACCTCGGCTCGGCGCCGATCGACGCCGAGCGCATCGCCTTCAGCGCGAAACCGGGCAACGCGATGGAAATCACCATCAACGTCACCCGTGACGACGACAGCAGGCCGGGCGTGTGCGTCGTCCGGGTCCGCGACCGGACCGGCGCCGAGAGCGGCCGCAAAGAGCTCCTGATCCCGGCCGGCGCGAAGTACAGCAGGATGAGCACGACGATCAAGAGCATCGGGGAACCGGTTACGGCAGACGTATTCGGCTGCTCGTACGACATACCACGCTATCTGTCAACCCCATAGCGGCCAACGGGGTGAACCGCGCGCTCAACGCCCAGGGCGCGCGGAAATAACGGGCGTCGACCTCTCGCGCCGTGATAGTCTGACCCATCAGCACGGCCCACGACGGGCCGTGTTTTTCCTTTATCTCAGCCACGCGGGCACCTACGCCCGCGTGGGCCGGCTTGAACACGCAAGCCTGGCAGGCCCGACGAGGAGATGGTGACCGTGAGCGACACCAAGGTGACCTGGCTCACCCAGGATGCCTACGACCGGCTCAAGCACGAGCTCGACGAAATGATCGAGAATCGGCCGGTCATCGCCGCGCGCATCAACGACAGCCGCGAAGAGGGTGACCTCAAGGAAAACGGGGGCTACCACGCGGCTCGCGAGGAGCAGGGCCAGGCCGAAGCGCGCATCCGGCACCTGCAGGAGCTGCTGCGCTCGGCCAAGGTCGGCGAAGCGCCCGCGAACGACGGCACCGCCGGCCCCGGCAAGGTGCTCACCGTCCGCTACGAAGGCGACGACGAAGACGAGAAGTTCCTGCTGGCCACCCGCGAAGAGGGCGCCGAGGGCGAGCTCGACGTGTATTCCCCGGAGTCGCCGCTGGGCAAGGCCCTGCTCGGCGCCAAGGAGGGCGAGTCCCGCGAGTACGAGCTGCCCAACGGCAAGGTCCAGAAGGTGACGCTCGTCAAGGCGGTTCCCTACACCGACGCCTGACGTCCACGGCTAGCGTGTCCTCCCAGGATCCACATTCTGGGAGGACACAGCTGTGAGCACGCTTCCGATGTGCCAGGCCTGCGGCATGCAGTACGCCGTGGCCCGCGACGACTGCCCGATCTGCGAGGACGAACGCCAGTACGTCCCGCAGTCCGGGCAGCAGTGGACGAGCCTTTCCGCTCTCCGCGAAAGCGGCACGTACACCCCGCGCATCGAGGAGCAGGGCCCCGGCATCACCGGCGTCGGCTCGAACCCGGGGTTCGCGATCGGCCAGCGCGCGCTGCTGGTGCGGGCCCGTTCGGGGAACTTCCTCTGGGACTGCGCCGCGTACCTCGACGACGCGCTGGTGGCGCAGGTCCGCGAGCTGGGCGGGATCACCGGCATCGCGATCAGCCACCCGCACTACTACACGACGATGGTCGAGTGGGCCCGGGCGTTCGACGTGCCGGTGTACCTGCACGAGAACGACCAGCAGTGGATCGGGCGCCCCGACCCGGCGGTGAAGCTGTGGTCCGGCTCGACCCTCGACGTCGCCGACGACCTGCGGCTGGTCAACCTGGGCGTGCACTTCGCCGGCGGCACGGTGCTGCACTGGCCGGACGGCGAAAACGGCCAGGGCGCCCTGCTGACCGGCGACATCGTCCAGGTCATCCCGGACCGGACGCACGTGGGCTTCATGTACAGCTACCCGAACCTGATCCCGGAGCGCCCGGAAGTGGTCCGTCGCGCGGCGGAGCTCCTCGCAGGTTACCGCTTCGAGACGATCTACGGCGCCTGGTGGGACGCGATCGTGCGGACCGACGGCTTCGAAGTCGTCCAGCGCTCGGCCAAGCGGTACCTGGCGCAGGTCGTCTGACCGGGCACTTCCACGTGAAAGTGTCCGGTCTCAGCCCCGCGCGGTCCGCTCCAGCAGGGGGCGGACCCGCGGCGGCACCGGCGTCGACAGGGCGATCGACGTCGACGTCCGCAGCACGTCCGGGACGCCGACCACCTTGTCGATGACCCGCTGCAGGTCGTCGTTGCCCCGCGCCACCATGCGGACGAACAGGTCGCCCTGGCCGGTCGTCGCGTGGACTTCGCAGACCTCGTCGATCGCCGCCAAGGCTTCCGCCACCTCGGCGCGGCGGCCCTGCGCTATTTCGAGCACCGCGAACGCCGTCAGGCCGTAGCCCATCGCTGCCAGGTCGAGTTCCGGCGGGAAGCCGCCGAGGATGCCGCGCTCGGTGAGGCGGTCCAAGCGCGCTTGGACCGTGCCGCGGGCGACACCCAGCCGGCGCGCGCACTCCAGGACCCCCAGGCGCGGGGAGTCCGTGAGCAGCAACAGCAGTCGCGCATCCAGCGCATCGAGGTTCTCGGACATGCACAGATTGTCCACGATGACTGCCGCTACCGGCCAGACACCGGTCAACTTGTCCAGCAAAATCAGAGACCATTGCGCATCTTGCCTCGCAAGGATGATCCTTCGAGGTATGACCCAGACTGCCGAACCCCAGGGTGCCCTCGACGACGTCAGCTACGACCAGCTGCGTCAGCTGGTCGGGCTCGTCGACCACGACGCCTCGACCGACCCGTTCCCGGTCAAGGCCATGGACGCGGTGGTGTTCATCGCCGGCAACGCCACCCAGACCGCCTGGTACTACCAGATCGCGTTCGGGATGCAGCTCGTCGCGTACTCCGGTCCCGAGACCGGCGTCTACGACCGCAAGTCCTACGTGCTCAAGTCCGGCTCGGCCCGGTTCGTCATCACCGGCGGCGTGAAGCCGGACTCGCCGCTGCTCGACCACCACCGCAAGCACGGCGACGGCGTCATCGACCTGGCGCTGGAGACCACCGACGTCGACAAGTGCATCGAGCACGCCCGCGCGCAGGGCGCGACCGTCCTCGAGGAGCCGCACGACGTCTCCGACGAGCACGGCACGGTCCGCGTCGCCGCGATCGCGACCTACGGCGAAACCCGCCACTCGCTGGTCGACCGGTCGCGCTACAACGGCGTCTACCTGCCCGGCTACGAGCCGCGCGAGAGCACGGTCAGGCGGCCCGAGGGCGCGCCGAAGCGGCTGTTCCAGGCCGTCGACCACTGCGTCGGCAACGTCGAGCTCGGCAAGATGGACTACTGGGTCGACTGGTACCACCGCGTCATGGGCTTCGTGAACATGGCGGAGTTCGTCGGCGACGACATCGCCACCGAGTACTCGGCGCTGATGAGCAAGGTCGTCTCGAACGGCAACCACCGGGTCAAGTTCCCGCTGAACGAGCCGGCCGTGGCGAAGAAGAAGTCGCAGATCGACGAGTACCTCGAGTTCTACGACGGCGCGGGCTGCCAGCACATCGCGCTGGCCACCAACGACATCATCGCCACGGTGACGGCGATGCGCGCCGCCGGCGTCGAGTTCCTCGACACGCCGGACTCCTACTACGACGACCCGGAGCTGCGCGCCCGGATCGGCAACGTCCGCGTGCCGATCGAGACGCTCAAGGAGCACAGCATCCTGGTCGACCGCGACGAGGACGGCTACCTGCTGCAGATCTTCACGAAGCCGATCGGCGACCGCCCGACGGTGTTCTACGAGCTGATCGAGCGGCACGGCTCGCTCGGCTTCGGCAAGGGGAACTTCAAGGCTCTGTTCGAGGCGATCGAGCGCGAGCAGGAGCGCCGAGGCAATCTTTAACGCCGAGGCGCCATCAGACGCTGTCGCGGCAACCTCTGACACATCTTGGCGAAAGGCCACGATAGGTGATCTCCGGGTCCCCTATCGTGGCCTTTGTCGTGAACCGGGAACCGACGGCGGCCCGGGTCCGTCTGTGTGGGTGGAGGGAAGGGGGCCGTGATGCCGGAGAGCATCGACGCCAGCGATGCGCTGATCGACAACTGGACCAAGCGGCTCGAAGAGAACGCCGCGCGGTACCAGGCGCTGGCCGATCGCGTGCAGGGCCAGACGGTCACCGAGCGGTCGAAGGACGGGATGGTCCAGGTGACCGTCGACTCGCGTGGGTTGCTGAAGAACCTCGTCATCGCCGAGACGGCGGCCGGGAAGCGGATGGCCGAGGTGTCGGCGCAGGTCATGCAGCTGGTGCAGCGGGCACAGGCGCGGATCCCGGAGCTGCTGCAGCAGGCCATGACCGAGACCACCGGCACCGGCGACCAGGCCGCGGCCGAGATCGTCCGCGAGGCGCAGAGCACGTTCCCGGCGCCGCCGCCCGAGGGCGAACCGGCGTTCCCGGAGCCCGACCGCGTCCGCCGGTTCCTGCCGGAGGACGTCGAGGAGCCGCCGCGCACACCGCCCGCCCCGCCCGCGCCGCCCGCGCCGCCTGCCCCGCCGCAGCCGCCGCGGCGCCGTCGTCCGGTCGACGACGATGACGACGACTTCGGCGGGCCGATCCTTTCCTGAGGGGGAAACCGATGACGGACGTGGAACTCAGCACCGACCTGACGGCGCACGCGAAGCAGCTCGACGCCATCGGCGACGGGCTGCAGCAGGCCGTCGACGCGGCGAACCAGGTGAGCATGCCGACCGACGCGTACGGCATCCTCTGCCAGCCGTTCCGGATGCTGCTCGACCCGGTTGAGCAGTACGGGATCGAGGCGCTCAAGGACGCCGTGCAGGCGATGACGGCCGTGTCCGGCAAGGTGCGCGAGGCCGCGCTCGCCTACCGCTCGTACGAAAGCGGTGTCGCCGACGACCTGAACAAGTCCGTGGACGGTGCCTGATGTCGGAGGGCAACCCGCTCGTCGCGGAGGCCAAGAAGGATCCGGACGGGCCGGGCGGGTTCACGGCGGGCAACGGCGACTACGGCTGGGCCGGCGGCATCGGCATCGCCGAGTCCTCGATGGACGCGTTCAACGGCATCAAGGACGGCGACTGGGTTTCCGGCGGCCTCGGCGTGCTGTCGCTGGCCGGCGAGGTCGCCGGGGCGGCGATCGACCCGTTCGGGTACCTGATGTCGTCGGTGGCGTCGTTCCTGATGGAGCACGTCCAGCCGCTGAAGGACATGCTGGATTCGGTGGCGGGCAACCCGCCGGTGATCCAGTCCTATGCGGACACCTGGGGCAACGTCTCGAAGGCGCTGGGCGAGCGCAAGACGGACTTCGACAACGCGGTGAAGAACGGCACGACGGGCTGGACGGGCGCGGGCGCGGACGCGTACCGGAAGTTCGCGGCCGAGCATTCGGACGCGCTGTCGGGCGCGGCGACGGTGGCGGGCGCGATCAGCACGGTCACGATGATCATGGGCCAGGTGGTGTCGTTCGTCCGCGAGACGGTGCGGCAGCTGATCGCGGACCTGGTCGGCAAGCTCATCGCGTGGGTGATGGAGGAGGTGTTTTCCCTCGGCTTCGGCACCCCGGTGGTGGTGGCCCAGGCGACGGCGGCGATCGCCAAGTGGGGCAAGAAGATCGGCGAGCTGCTCAAGAAGCTGACGGACACGATCCGGAAAGTGTCGCCGCTGCTGTCGAAGCTGGTGGACCTGTTCGAGAAGATCGCCAAGGTCTTCGGGAAGGTGCTGGGGAAGGTCAGCGGCCTCGACGGGCTGAAGGTGGAGAAGGTCGGCTTCGTCCACAAGATGCCGAAGGAGGGCGGCGGGGTCCACGCCCGGGCCCACGGCGAGTCTTCCCAGGGTTCCGGCCACGCCGACGGGGATTCGCCGGGTTCGGACCCGATGCACACGGATTCTTCGAACGGCTCGCGCGGAGGATCGTCGTCGCGCGCGGGCGGCGAGGAGGGCGCTCCCGACGGTCCGGCCGGGGCGCCTGACGGCAGCCCGTCGGCGGGGCGCTCGAGCGAGGGTGGGCCGAACACGTCGTCGCGTGCGGGCGAAAGTGGGTCCGCGGCGACCGGGGATGGGGACGGCACGCTGTCGCACTCCGGCGACACAAGCTCCTCGCCTGCTCACGTGGGTGACAACGCGCCGGTGCGCGGTGGCTCGTCCGCTCGCGGCGGGGAGAACGGTTTTGCGGACCCGGGATCGTCGCGAGTTGGCGACGGCGGGCCTGCGCCTGCTCGCGGTGGGGACAGCGGGCCGTCGCACACGGGCGACCCCGGTTCATCGCGAATCGGCGACAGTGGACCGTCGCACATCGGCGACAGTGGGCCCACGCCGACCCGAACCGGTGCTCCCGCGGAGGCAGGACCGTCGCGGATAGGCGACAGTGGACCGTCGCCCACCAGGGTCGGTGACAGTGGGCCCTCGCACCTCGGCGACAGCGGACCCGCGCCCAGCCGGGTCGGCGACAGCGGACCGTCGCACCTCGGCGACAGCGGATCCGCGCCCAGCCGGGTCGGCGACAGTGGGCCGTCGCACGGTGGCGACACCAGCCCTGCTCCCGCGCATTCCGGCTCGTCGCCGGGTGGGCGGGCCGGTGGGCCGGACTCGCACGCCGGCACCGAGGCTCCGAGCAGCGCCGCGCCACCGCGGGTCGACGGGACCACCTCGGCCAGTGGAACCGCTCCCACCGCCCCACGGACGGGTGAGCCCGGCCCGGCCGTGCCGTCACCTCGCGGCGACGGGATTCCACCGCAGGGCGGCCAGCCCGTGCCCGGCGGCTTGCCACCCGGCGGCGCGGCACCTCCGCCCGGCAGCGGTCCCGCCGCCGGCGGATCCCCCCGCACGGGTGGCGGCGCCGGTTGGACGGGCACACCGGGCACCCCCGGCGCCCGCATCGACACGCCCGGACGCCCCCGCCCGGGCAGCGACCTGCCCGAAGGACGCCCCCGGACACCCGACACCCCGGCACCCGCGGCCCGCGGAGCAGCTCCGGCCCCCACGCGCCCCGGCCCGGACACCCGTCCGGACGGCTCGGGCCGCGGTCCCGGCGACCCGAACAGGCCCGCCGCCCCTGGTCACGGTCCCGACACCCGGCCGACCGGCCCCGGGCCCGGCGGCAGCTCAGGCCGCCCCGGCGCCGACACCCCGCCGAATGGCCGTGGCCCCGCCCGCACCAACCGATCCGACGGCACCCCCGACCCACGGCCGAGCAACTCCGGGCAAGGCCCCGCCGACCCCAACCACACCCCCGAAACCCGGCCCAGCAACTCCGGGCAAAGCCCCGCCAACCCCAACCACACCCCCGAAACCCACCCGGGCAATCCCGAGCACAGCACCCCCGAAACCCACCCGCACGGCTCCGACAGCCCGCCCAGCCCCGACCCCCGCAACCAAGACCTCCCGCCCGACCCCGACCTCCCGGGCCCGCACGACCCACACCCCCTCACCCCGGACGAAGTCAACGCCCACCACGCCGAAAGCACCCCCTCCGGCACCTCCTACCACGCCGGCGACCCCGCCATGGGCGACCTCCCCCACCGGGTGCAGCCCGATCCCGCCGGGCGCTACACCGTCGACGTGCACGTCACCCCCGATGGGCACGCCCGGATCGGGGATCGGCTCTACACCCCCGAGGAATTCGCCGACATCCTGCGGCGCAACGGGGACTACGACGGGCGGCCCGTCCGGCTGATCGGGTGCGATGCCGGCTCCAACGACTTCGCGCACCGGCTTTCGCGGGAGCTCGACACCGAGGTGCTCGCGCCCAGCAAGCCCGCCTGGACCGACTCGCACGGGCGGGTCTTCTCCTCCGACTACGAGATCGGGCCGGACGGGAAGATGCGGCCGCGGATTCCGCCGGACGGCGAATGGAGCGTGCACCACCCCGACGGCTCGACGCACGCCGCCGGGGAAACCGGGTTCGCTCCCGATACCCGGCACCACGATCCGCACGACGTCGATGCCGGCAGCTCGCGGCACCGCGGTGGTGACGACACCCGGCAGCGCCACGCTCCCGGCGCCGACCCGGATGCGCCGCCGTCCGTTCCGGAGGATCGGAATCCCCTTTCGCGGCAACAGGAACGCGAACTCACCGATCCGCAGCACCAGGCCGAGGTCCGGCGGAACCCGCAGCACAGCACCGACTTCACGCCGACCGGTGGGGAGCCCGTGCCCGTCGGGCCGGGCAGCGCGCACCCCGACGCGCCGCGGCCGCCGCACGCCGGGGAGCGCTTCCCGGGGGACCAGCCGCTGCAGGCGAACCGGTCCTACCAGGTGGTCGACGCCGACGGGCACCCGCGCGGCACCTACCACACCGACAGCTCCGGCCGGGTCACGCACATCGACACCTCGCACCCGAACGTGCCGCCGCGGATCCCCACCGGGCAGGCCGATCCCGCGTTCAAGCCGAACCCGGCCTACCACCCGAACCCGGACGTCACCCACCCGCACCCGAACACCACCTACCGGGTCGAGGTCGACGGGCACCACCAGACCTTCCACACCGACGCGGACGGCGTGCCGCACCCCTCGGTGCAGTACCACCGGCCGGACTTCGACGCCCCCGCCGTCGAGATCGACCGCCACCACCCGAACGCACCGGGACCGAAGCAGTCCTTCGCCGAAGGCGGCCCCTACGAGCCGCACCGGCGGTACGGCGTCACCGACTCCAGCGGTGTCCACCGCGGCACGTTCCACACCGACGCGAACGGGCACGTCCGCTGGGCGGAGGTCGACTCCGGCCGGATCGCGCGGACGAACCCGGACTGGAACGCCATCAGCTCCCTGCCGGGGAACCCGGAGGTCCACCTGCGGCAGCGGATCGACGCCGACGCCGAGGTCCCGCACGGCGTCCGGGACCCGGAGCGGTTCCGCGGCGCGCAGCAGCACGACGTCAAGCTCGCCAGCGGGAAGTCCTTTTTGGACACCCACCCGGACCTGGAGCCGAACTCCAAGTACGTCGTGCACAGCGACCACCGGGAGGGCAAGAACAAGATCGACCAGGTCCGCTCGGTCTACTGGACCGACGAGCACGGGAACGTCGCGGTGGTCGAGACCTTCCGGCCGCACCACCCGGACCTCAACAACCCGGCGCCGAACATGGTCTACCACGTCGACGACGGCCGGTTCACCTACCAGACCGGTCCCGAGGTCGACGGCGGCCCGGCGCAGACCGTGCACGGCCGCTCCCACCAGCCGGAGCTCGCTCCCGAGGGCGAGCTGCTGCGCCGGGACGGCTCGGCGCAGGGCGATTCCGGCCGACTGGGCGCGGGCATGGGGCTCTACGACGGCGGGCACATCGCGGGCAACCAGTTCCGCGGCCCCGGCGAGCTGGTCAACATGATGTCCCAGTGGCGGCCGCAGAACCAGGGCTGGCCGAACCAGGCCGGGCCCGACCACTGGTACGCGTTCGAGTCCGACCTCGCCGAGCACCTGAAGAAGGGCGGCAAGATCGACGGGATCGACGTGTTCCCGATGCGGCACGACGGCGATCTGGTGCCGCACACCATCCAAGTACGGTGGGTCGAGGTGGACACCGCCGGCAACCGCAGCGTCCACCTGCGCAGCTTCACCAACACGCCCGCGCGAGTGTCCTGATGGGACCGGCCGCCGCACCAGAAAGGACCGGCACGCATGCCTCGTGACGTCTCGCAGTGGCGGGAACAGTCGCACGAAGTGGGCAACGCCCTCGTCGACGCCGCACCCCCGGGGTGGCGGCGGATCGACCTGGTGAGCCGGGTCAACGTCGACGTCCAGGACTTCGTGCTCACCGTGCTGATGGCCGACGGGAGCCAGGTCCCGGTCGCGGTGCCGGACCGGGTGGCGCCCGCCGTGCGCCGCATCCGCGACGCCTACTACGTGCCGGGCGAGGGCACCTGGTTCTCGATGCGGTACATGATCGACCCGCCCGGGCGCATCCAGACGCTGTTCAACCTGGACTGGGACCCGCACTGGGCGCCGTCGATCGACAACGCGGGCTGGGTGCGCGACCTCGAGGCCTACCCCCGCGATCCGGCGAACATCCAGCCGTGGCTGCGCGCGCGGCTGGCCGAAGCCGGTCGCCCGGTGCCCGGCGACGTCCCGCCCGCGCGGCCGCGGCCGCCGCTGGCTCCCCCGGAGCAGAACTGGTACTGGGACCAGATCGCGAACGTCGTCGCGCTGTCCGTGCCGCCGGACTGGACGCAGGTGATGCTGACCTGGCGGGCGATCGGCGGGTACACCGAACGGCCGGTGTTCGTCCGCCGGGCCACCGACGGCGGCCTGTACCCGTGGGAGCCGCCGCGGGAAGTCGCCGAGCTGCTGGCCGAACTGCGGGCCGCCATGTACGTGCCGGGCCGGGGCACGTGGTTCCAGGCGGTCGCGCACGTCGCGCTCAACTCGAGCATCGAGTACACGTACACGTGGGACGACGAGCCGGCGTGGGACGGGCCGCGGCCGGTCGCCGAGTTCGCCCGTGAGCTCGCGCAGTTCCCGCGCACCGGTGCGGCCCTGCCCGGCTGGCTGGCCGAGGCGGCCGGTGGCGCCGCGACGACGGGTCCGGCGGACCCCGAAGCCGCGGAGAAGGAAGCCCTGCGCGCGGCCGAAGACGCCGCGGCCGAGCTGGAGATCCCCGCCGCCCGCTACCGCATCGGCGAGGTCGCCGACGGCGCCTGGTGCCTGGTGCGCGAGGACGACGGCTGGGCGGTGTTCGACGCCCGGGGCGGCGAACGGCTGGAGGCGGCGACGTTCCCGACGGCGGTGGCGGCCGTCCGCTACTTCACCGGGCACCTCTACCTCGACCGCGTCGCCCTGCGCGGCGAGCTGCCGCCCGACGCCAAGCGCCAGACCGACCAGTGGCCGATCCAGCCCGTCGGCGGGGACGCCCCGCTGTCGATGTACAGCGGGAAACGCCTGGTCACCCTGCCGCCGGGCACCGAAGTGGACCGCTACGGCGAGCCGTCGGGCAACACGCTCTACGCGGCCCGGACCGAGTGGCCGCACCGCTCGGAGCCGGCCGAAGTCCAGGGCTGGCCCTACCACGTCTACCGCCTGCGCCGGCCCGTGCGGGCCCTCACCGGCACGGCCGTCAGCTGGTACGACCAGCCCGGCGGCGGCACCGCCTACGTACTGGAGCGGCCGGTCGCCGACCTCCTGGCCGACGACGCCGTCGAGGAGATCCCGCAGGCGACCACGCGGCCACCCGAGCGGGGCTGACCGGTGAGCACACCGCCGGTGCCGCTGAGCCCGGAACAGCAGCAGCAGCTCGTCGACCGGATCGGGCACGGGCTGGCGTCGATGGCCCCGCCCGGTACCTGGCGGTCGGTCCGGGCCGAGTACCGGGCGGCCGGACGGCACATCGAAGCCGACGTCGTCGTCACGGGCCAGGACGGCGTGCCCCGCGCGGTCCAGCCGCCCCCGGAACTGCTCCGGCTCTTCGGCACGCTGCGCGCGGGCATGTACCGGCCGGGCGCGGGCACCTGGCTGGGCGCGGTGCTGACCGTGGACGCCGGCCAGGGGGTCGGCGCGGACTTCGCGTTCGACCGGGAACCGCCGTGGCGGCGCACGCCCCCGCCGATCGGCTTCCAGGACGAGCTGCGGGCGTTCCCGCGCGCGGACCAGCAGATCCCGGACTGGCTGCGCCGGCGCGCCACGCCGTTCGACGGCATCCGGACACCGCGCATCCACGACGGCGTCGACGCGGCCGGGCGCCCGATCGTCCGGCGGCCGCCGCTGCCGCCGTCCGAGGTCGAGCCGGTCCTGGCGTACCTGGACGCGGCCCCGGTGATCCTGGCGTCACGCAGCAACGGGCCGGACGCGTTCGACCCCGAACGCACGGACGCCGTGCCGCTGAACTTCCGCACCGACGGCGCCTGGGCGTGGCCCGGCGCGGTCGCGTACTACCTGCGCGAGCACGGCGTGCCGCCGGACCCGGACCTGGTCGCCCACATCCGGGCCCGGCGCTTCGCCGCACCGGCCGAAGTCCCCGAAGCGGCCACGGACCTCGCCCTGGCCGCCATCACCGGCGGCTAGACGACGGTGTAACCGGCGTTGGTCAGCGCGAACTCGACTTCCTTGCAGTGCTCGGGGCCGCGGGTTTCCAGCGCGAGCACGACGTCGGCCTCGCCGAGGTCGAGGCTGCCGGAGATGCGCGAATGCTCGACGTCCAGCACGTTCGCGCCCAGTTGGCTGACGCACGCCAGCACGCCGACCAGGGAGCCGGGGCGGTCCGGGACCCGCAGCCGCAGGTGCAGGTAGCGGCCGCCCGCGGTCATGCCGTGCTGGATGATCTGCAGCAGCAGCACCGGGTCGACGTTGCCGCCGGACAGGATGGCCACGACCGGGGGCTCGAACACGCCGGGGTGCTGCAGCAGTGCGGCGACCGTCGCCGCGCCGGCCGGCTCGACGACCAGCTTCCGCCGCTCCAGGCACAGCAGGACGGCGCGGGAGAGGAACTGCTCCGACACCGTCACGACGTCGTCGACCAGCGACTCGACGTGGGCGAAACTGACCTTGCCGGGCTCGCCGACCGCGATCCCGTCGGCCATGGTCGAGGTCTGGCTCAGCCGCACGGGCGCGCCCGCGGCCAGCGACGGCGGGTACGCGGCGGCCTCCTCGGCCTGGACGCCGACGACGCGGACGTCCGGCCGCAGCGCCTTCACCGCCGAGGCGACCCCGCCGACCAGCCCGCCGCCGCCGGTGGCGACCAGGATGGTCTTCACGCCCGGCACCTGCTCCAGGATCTCCAGCCCGACCGTGCCCTGGCCGGCGATGACGTCCGGGTGATCGAAGGGGTGGATGAACACCGCGCCGGTCCGCTCGCCGAACTCGACGGCGGCTTTCAGCGTCTCCTCGAGGAGGGCGCCGTGGAGGTGGACGTCGGCGCCGTAGCCGCGGGTGGCGGCGAGCTTCGGCAGCGGGGCCCGCAGCGGCATGAAGACGGTCGACTTGGCGCCGAGCAGCGACGACGCCAGCGCGACGCCCTGCGCGTGGTTGCCGGCGCTGGCCGCGACGACGCCCCGCTCGCGTTCGGCCTCGGTGAGGCCGTGGATGCGGGTGTAGGCGCCGCGGATCTTGAACGACCCCGTCCGCTGCAGGTTTTCGCACTTGAGGTGCACGGGACCGCCGTGGAGCCGGCGCAGGTCGCGCGCGTGCTCCATCGGCGTCACCCGGGTCACTCCGGTGAGGAGTTCCCGGGCGGCCTGGATCCGCTCGAGGGTGACGAGTTCCATGGGCCGGACTATGCCACTCAGGAACTCCACAGGTTGCCGGCACCGTGATCCGGGTACTCTGGGTCGCGTCAACACGCGGTAAACAAGGAGCAACCATGGCACCGGGGAACGACGCGGACACGGCCCGACGGGCCCGCGCGACGCGCTCCGCCGGTCTGCTCCCGCTCGTCGTCGGCCTGGCTTCGGCCGCCGCGCTCACCGGCGCCGCGTACTTCACGGTGGACAGCGCCTCGTGCGGGTCCCCGGCCCAGTACATCCGCCACGACAGCCACGTCGAGCTGGTCGGTGGCTGCGTCGACGGCGCGAACCTGCCCGCCACCGGCACGCCGTCGACCGGCGGCGTCGTGCACGGCAACTACAGCCCCTGACCTGGCGGGTTACCCCGGTGTGCCCGGGGAACACGAAAGTGCCTTCTTCCGCGGTCGCGGCGCGTCTTCGATGATCATCGGGTGACCACCGTCTACGAGCCGGGCCGCGGCCCCGGCCCCGCCAAACCCACGCCGGACGCAGTCAGCAGGCTGCTGAGCGAGCACTCACTGGGCGCGCTGGCGACCGTCAACCGCGCGGGCCACCCGCACCTGTCGACCGTCGCGTACAGCTGGGACCCGGCCGAGCGCGTCGTGCGGATCGGGTCCGCTGCGGGCCGCGCGAAGGTCCGCCAGCTCGCGAACAACCCGCGTGCGTCGCTCTATGTCGGCAGCGACGACCACCTGGCGTTCGCGGTCGCCGAAGGACTGGCCGAGGTTTCGCCGGTCAGCCTGGTTCCCGGCGACGAAACCGGCCTCGCCCTGCTCGCCATGCAGGCGCCGCTGCGCGACCCCGAGGACGAGGCCGCTTTCCTGCGGAGCATGGTCGAAGACCGCCGCGTGGTGATCACGCTCCGGGTGGAGCGCCT
This sequence comes from Amycolatopsis sp. lyj-23, assembly GCF_046549135.1. Classification (NCBI taxonomy): domain Bacteria; kingdom Bacillati; phylum Actinomycetota; class Actinomycetes; order Pseudonocardiales; family Pseudonocardiaceae; genus Amycolatopsis; species Amycolatopsis sp. lyj-23. The sequence goes on from NZ_JAJPWN010000022.1 coordinate 15,503, forward strand.
CTACGGCGGCGGCCTCGACGTGGGTGCCTGAAGCTCAGCCCAGCGCGGCCAGCAGGTCCGCGACCAGGTCGCGGCCGTCTTCGATGCCGACGGAGAGGCGGAGGAGGTCGGCCGGGACCTGCAGGGTCGAGCCCGCCGTGCTGGCGTGGGTCATCTTGCCCGGGTGCTCGATCAGCGACTCGATGCCGCCGAGGGACTCGGCGAGGATGAACAGCTTCGTGCGCGAAGCCACCTCCAGCGCCGCCTGCTCGCCGTCCACGTGGCTGAACGACACCATGCCGCCGAAGCGGCGCATCTGCTTCGCCGCCGTCTCGTGGCCCGGGTGCTCCGGCAGGCCCGGGTAGTAGACCTTCGCGACCTTCGGGTGCTTCACCAGCGCCTGGACGACCTTCTCGGCGTTGTCGCTGTGCCGCTCCATGCGCAGGGCGAGGGTCTTGATGCCGCGCAGAGTCAGCCACGCGTCGAACGGGCCCGGCACCGCGCCCGCGGCGTTGCGCAGGTAGAAGAACTGCTCGCGCAGCTCGTCCTCGTTCGTGACGATCGCGCCGCCGACGACGTCGGAGTGGCCGCCGAGGTACTTGGTCGTCGAGTGCAGGACGATGTCGGCGCCGAGCGCCAGCGGGTTCTGCAGGTACGGCGTCGCGAAGGTGTTGTCGACCACCAGGCGGGCGCCGGCGTCGTGCGCCGCCCCGGCCAGCGCTGCGATGTCGGCGATGCCGAGCAGCGGGTTGGTCGGCGTCTCGCACCAGATCAGCTTCGTCTCGGGGCGGATGGCGGCCCGCACGTCGTCGAGGTCGGCGAGGTTCGCGACGGTGTGCTCGACGCCCCAGAGGCTGAGCACCTTGTCGATCAGGCGGAACGTGCCGCCGTACGCGTCGTTGCCGAGCACGAGGTGGTCGCCGGGGCGGAGGGTACTGCGCAGCACCACGTCGGACGCGGCCATGCCGGACGCGAAGGCCAGCGCGTGCCGGCCGCCTTCCAGCGACGCCAGCGCCTCCTCCAGCGCCGAGCGGGTCGGGTTCGCGGTGCGCGAGTACTCGTAGTCGCCCTCGCGGGTTCCGCCCACGCCGTCCTGCGCGTAGGTGGAGGTCTGGTAGATCGGCACGATCACCGCGCCGGTGCGGGGGTCGGGCTTCTGACCGGCGTGAATCGCGCGCGTCTCGAAACCCAGTTCGGAGTAGTCGTCCACCATCGGTTCAGCGTACGGGCCACCCCTGGCATTCCCGTCAGGTGGGACGGATCTCAGCGGCGCGTCCACCGGCTGGTGGCCGGCAGGGCCGCGAGCACGAGCAACGCCGTGAACGGCACCACGACGACGATCCCGCGCAGCACGTCGGAGTCGAGCCCGGTCGGGCCACCCACGAGGAAGAGGACGCGCTGGTAGCGCAGCACCAAGGCGACGACCAGCGCGACCAGCGCGAGGACGGCGGCGGCCACGCACAGCACCCGGCCCGCCGCCACGCCGCCGAGCAACGAGACGCCGCCGAGCAGGAGCAGCAGGCCGACGACGGCGTCCGCGATCTGGCCGGGAACCATGATGTCCAGCTGGTCGTACCCCAGGACGAGGGTCCACCAGAAGGTGCCCGCCAGGAACCACATCCCGCCGAGCACGGCCAGCACCCCCGCGGCCACCGCCGGTCCGGTACCCCGCTTCGGCGGGGCGGTGACCGCCACTCACCAGCTCCGCGACGAGTAGGCGCCCTGGCCGGACAGGACCGGCGTCATCGACGTGCGGTAGCGCAGGTAGCGGAACGTCGGCGGCAGGAACGCCAGCACCAGCACGAGCACCGCCAGCGCGGCGAGGCCGACGCGGTCGGCCATCGCCAACCCGCCGTGCGTGAACATCGCGTCGGCGAACCGGGCCGGCGGCACGCCCACCGACATCGGCTCGGTGAGCAGCGCGCCGATGGCCAGCAGCGCGCCGAGGCCGAGCAGGACCGCGCCCGCCGTCGCGCGGAAGAGCGTCGCGAGCGAACCGATGAGCAGCACGAGCCCCGCGACCACGTACCCGGCGAGGTCCACCAAAACCCAGGACGGCAGCGCACCGAGGCTGAACTCGGCCGGCATGTCGAGGAAAATCTTGACCGGCACGTATCCCGCGGCGATCGCGGCCGGAAAACCGAGCACACCGGCGAGCACCGCCGTTACGCCGGATGGCCGAGTCGATGAATGCGAATGCGAATGCGACACCGGGTATCGGTGCGGACCGGTCACATCTCCCCCATCAGCCGAACACAGGGACCACGGCGTTCACCCTAGTCGGAATCGGAGAACCAGTCCTTAAACAGAACGGAATTCGGCCGGACGGCGGAACCCAAGATCATTTGTGTGCGGTAGTGGCAGAAATGCTGTCACACGATTACGCGGAGCTGTGGCACGGCGGTTCTTGTCCTTTTCGGACAATTGTGTGACCGGCCCTTGATGCAGCGTGCCCCGGAGCCGAAACGGCTCCGGGGCACGAGGGGGAACTGGTGGTCACCACTGCTGGTGCGGCGGCTGACCCGGCTGGCCGAACCCGCCGCTCGGCGGGCCCTGCTGGCCCGGCGGCGGCCCCCAGCCCTGCGGGGGCTGGCCCGGCTGGCCGTACCCACCGGGCTGCTGGCCCGGCTGGCCGTACCCACCGGGCTGCTGCCCCGGCTGGCCGTACCCGCCCGGCTGCTGCGGCGGCTGGCCCGGCTGCGGGAACCCGCCGCTCGGCGGCTGCGGGAACCCGCCGCTGGCCGGGTTGGGACCGCCCGGCTGGCCGTGGCCCGGGGGCGGCCCGTAGCCCTGCGGCGGCTGACCCGGCTGGCCGTACCCGCCCGGCTGCTGGCCGAAGCCACCCGGCTGACCGGGCTGGCCCGGCTGACCGAACGGCTGCTGCGGTCCACCGAAGCCCGAGGGCGGTCCGCCGAAGCCCTGCGGCCCGGCCGGCGCGGCACCGCCGCCGCCGAGGCCGATCAGCTGGGCGGTGGCCGGGATGAGCCCCAGCACGCCGACGACGAGCAGCAGGATGCCGAAGACCAGCGGCGGGATGCCGATGCCGGTGGCGCTGTCGAGGTTGCTGCCGAGGCTCTTCAGCCGCTCCACGAACGCGGGGTTCGGCGTCGTGCCGATCAGCAGCAGGACCGAGAACAGCACGGTCAGCGCGCCGCCGACGGCGAGGGCGATCGGCACGATCCTGCGCAGCTTCGCGGGCAGCTTGCCGGCGAGCGCAAGACCGATGCCGCCCGCCAGCGCGATCAGGCTGCCGACCAGCAGCCCGATGACGTAGAACCACAGCGTGCCCGGCCGCGCGGTGCCCGCCTCGTCGAGGAAGCGGTTGAGCACGGCGTCGCTGGGAGCCTCGCCGAGCGCCGTCGAGTAGTCGCTGACGTCACCGATGTAGACGAAGGTGTAAATCAGCGCGACGAGAGCGAAGAGCGTCGCGAGGCCGCCGGCGATGTAGCCGAACAGGCCGTTGCCGCCCGCCGGGGCCGCGCCGAGCTGCGGCGGCTGCCCGCCGAAGCCCTGCTGCTGGGGAGCACCGAAACCGGGGGCACCGAAGCCCTGCGGCGGCTGCCCCGGCTGACCCGGCTGGCCGAACCCGCCCGGCTGCTGACCGAAGCCGCCCGGCTGGCCCGGCTGCCCGAACCCGCCCGGCTGCTGACCATAACCGCCGTGCTGCTGGCCGAAGGCCGCGGCCGGGTTGTCGGCCGCGCTCGGCGGCGGGGTGTACGGGATCGCCGGCGGCTGGGAGCCCGGCGGCACGAACTGCGTCGAGTCCGCGACCGGGCCGCCGCCGGCCGGGTTCACCGCCTGGGTCGCGTTCGCGTCCACCGGCGGCATCGCCTGCGTCGCGCCGCCCCCGCCGTCACCCGGCTGGACGACCTGGGTGGGCTCCGGCGTCTCCCCGAACGGGGAACCGCCGTGGGGCTGCGCGGGCTGCACCACCTGGGTGGGCTCCGGGCTGCCGAACGGGTCGTCCTGCTGCGGCTGGGGGCCACTCGGCGGGCCCTGAGGCGGCTGGCCGCCGCCCCACGGCTGGTTCGGTGGCTGCGGTGCACTCATGTGGGTCTTGAACCCCCTTGACGAGGACGCGAAAGTGTTCTACTGGCGCCCACGCTATCGGATCACCCGGCCGGGCGCTCGCAACGCCCGGCCGGGTCCACCGATGAAGACCCGTCCCGGATCCGGTCAGCGACCGGCCAGGAAGCCCAGGAGGTCGTGCCGGGTGAGGACCCCGGCCGGCTTGCCGTCGACCAGCACGAGGGCGCCGTCGGCCCCTTCGAGCGCGGTCATCGCCGCCCCGACCTGCTCGCCGCCGCCGATCGTCGGCAGCGGCGGGGACATGTGCTGCTCGAGCCGGTCGGCCAGCTGCGCCTTGCCGGTGAACAGCGCGTCCAGCAGGTCGCGCTCGTTGACCGCGCCGACGACCTCGGCGGCCATCACCGGCGGCTCCGCGCTGACCACGGGCATCTGGCTCACGCCGAATTCGGAGAGGATCCCGATGGCTTCGGCGACCGTCTCGTTCGGGTGCGAGTGCACCAACGCCGGCAGGTGGCCGCTCTTCCTGGTGAGCACGTCGGCGACCGTCGCGCCGGAGGAGTCGGGCGGCAGGAAGCCGTAGGAGGACATCCAGGTGTCGTTGAACACCTTCGTCATGTAGCCGCGGCCGCCGTCGGGCAGCAGCACGACCACGACGTCGTCCTCGGTGAGCCGTTCGGCCAGCTTCAGCGCCGCGGCGACGGCCATCCCGCAGGAGCCGCCGACCAGCAGGCCCTCCTCGAGCGCGAGCCGCCGGGTGATCTGGAACGAGTCGGCGTCGGAGATCGGGATGATCTCGTCGGCGATCGTCCGGTCGTAGGTGTCCGGCCAGAAGTCCTCGCCGACGCCTTCGACCAGGTACGGGCGCCCGCTGCCGCCGGAGTAGACGGAGCCCTCCGGGTCGGCGCCGACCACCTGCACGCGGCCTTCGCTGACCTCCTTGAGGTAGCGGCCGGTGCCGGAGATCGTGCCGCCGGTGCCGACACCCGCGACGAAGTGCGTGATCCGGCCTTCGGTCTGCGTCCACAGCTCCGGGCCGGTGGAGAGGTAGTGGCTCTCGGGGTTCTGCGGGTTGGCGTACTGGTTGGGCTTCCAGGCGCCGTCGATCTCGCGGACCAGCCGGTCGGAGACGTTGTAGTAGGAGTCCGGGTGCTCGGGCGCGACCGCCGTCGGGCACACCACGACGCGGGCGCCGTAGGCCTTGAGCACGTTGCGCTTGTCCTCGCTGACCTTGTCCGGGCAGACGAACACGCACTGGTAGCCCTTGCGCTGGGCGACCATGGCCAGCCCGACGCCGGTGTTGCCGGACGTCGGCTCCACGATCGTGCCGCCCGGGCGCAGCTCGCCGGAGGCCTCGGCGGCTTCGACCATGCGCAGCGCGATGCGGTCCTTGACCGAGCCACCCGGGTTCAGGTACTCGACCTTGGCCAGCACGAGCGGCTTGAGCCCCTTGGTCAACGAGTTCAGCTTGACCAGCGGGGTGTTGCCCACGAGGTCTGCGATGTGCTCTGCGTACTCCACGACCGCCAGCCTAAACGCCGCACCGGCGGGGTTGTCCACTCGTGCGGGTTCGGCGCCCGGTAGTGGCGCAGGTCGCGTTCGGCTTTGCCGCCGGGGCCGTACCCGGCAGTATGGTGAGCAACTGCTTAGCTCGCGATACGAGGATGTGTCACGTCATGCCTGAAGCCGTCATCGTCTCCACCGCACGCTCGCCCATCGGACGGGCCAACAAGGGCTCGCTGGTCGGCATCCGGCCCGACGACCTGACCGCGCAGATGGTCGCGGCGGCGCTGGCCAAGGTGCCGCAGCTGGACCCGGCCGACATCGACGACCTGATGCTGGGCTGCGGCCTGCCGGGCGGCGAGTCGGGCTTCAACATGGGCCGCGCGGTCGCCGTCGAGCTGGGCTACGACCACCTGCCCGGCTGCACGATCACCCGGTACTGCTCCTCCAGCCTGCAGACCACCCGGATGGCGTTCCACGCGATCAAGGCCGGCGAGGGCGACGTCTTCATCTCGGCCGGCGTCGAGACCGTCTCGCGCTTCTCGAAGGGCAGCTCGGACTCCTGGCCCGACACGCACAACCCGCTGTTCGCCGACGCCGAGGCGCGCACCAAGGCGACCGCCGAGTCCGGCACCGACACGTGGACGGACCCGCGCACTTCCGGTGACGTGCCGGACGTCTACATCGCGATGGGCCAGACCGCCGAGAACCTGGCGCGGCTGAAGGGCGTCACGCGCGAGGAGATGGACGAGTTCGGCGTCCGCTCGCAGAACCTGGCCGAGAAGGCCATCGCGGACGGCTTCTGGGCGAAAGACATCACCCCGGTGACGCTGCCGGACGGCACGGTCGTCTCGAAGGACGACGGCCCGCGCGCCGGCGTGACGATCGAGGGCGTCGCCGGCCTCAAGCCGGTCTTCCGCCCCGACGGCCGGGTCACGGCGGGCAACTGCTGCGCGCTCAACGACGGCGCGGCGGCGCTGGTCGTCATGTCCGACGTCAAGGCGCGTGAGCTGGGCCTGACGCCGCTGGCGCGGATCGTGTCCACCGGCGTCACCGGGCTTTCGCCGGAGATCATGGGCTACGGCCCGGTCGAGGCGTCCAAGCAGGCGCTTTCGCGCGCGGGGCTCTCGATCGGCGACATCGACCTGGTCGAGATCAACGAGGCGTTCGCGGCGCAGGTCATCCCGTCGTACCAGGACCTGGGCATCGACCTGGACCGGCTGAACGTCAACGGCGGCGCGATCGCGGTCGGCCACCCGTTCGGCATGACCGGCGCCCGGATCACCTCGACGCTGATCAACTCCCTGCAGCACCACGACAAGCAGTTCGGCCTCGAGACGATGTGCGTCGGCGGCGGCCAGGGCATGGCGCTGATCATCGAGCGCCTTTCCTGATTTCCGTGACGGAGGCCCCCACCCGGCGGGTGGGGGCCTCCGTCACGGAAATCAGGAGACGCTGTCGGACGGCTCGGGGTTCGCCAGCCCGAACAGCGGCCGCAGCTTGAGGCCGATCCACGTGCCGCCGAGGGCGAACACGCCCCACAGCCAGCCGTGCAGGCTGCCGGTGGAGATGCCGCCGAGGTACGCGCCGATGTTGCAGCCGCCCGCCATGCGCGCGCCGACACCCATCAGGACGCCGCCCAGGAGGGCCGCGACCGCCGTGCGCCACGGGATCGAGCTGTGGATCTTCCACGCGCCCGCGGCCGCGGCGGCGACCGCCGCGCCGATCATGATGCCGATGTCGGTGAGGCTGGTCTTGTCCCGCCAGATCGGGCCGGCCAGCGACGCCGCGTTCGCCTTCAGCTGCCAGAACTCCCACGTCTCCGGGTGCAGCCCGAACACCTGCAGGACCTTGGCTCCCCACAGCGCGAACGCGCTGGTGATGCCCCAGATCCCGCCGGAGACCAGGAACACCGCGGCGGCCAGCACGCCCAGCACCACCGCGCCGACGAGCATCGGCCAGGACCCGCGGAAGACCCGGGCGAAGCCGTGCGCGGTCGGCACGACGTCCACCGGCGGCGGCGTCCGGCGGCGCTGCACCGCGCGGGTGACCAGGACGATCCCGGCCAGGACGGCGATGGTGATCGCCCACGAGCCGAACCAGCCGACGTGGTCGGCGAGCAGCACGCCCTTCAGCTCCGGCCAGCCCGACAGCACCGGGTAGGCCCAGGTGTAGAGCACCGAGCCGAGGACGAACCCGCCGAGGGTCAGCACGATGGTGGACTGCCCGGACCCGACGGCGAACAGCGTCCCGGACGCGCACGCGCCGCCGAGCTGCATGCCGATCGCGAAGAGCGTCGCGCCGACGAAGAGGGCGAGGCCGAGCGCGCCCGCCGTCGGCGCCGGTTTGCTGCCGAAGAGGCCGCTGCCGGTGCCCGCGATCAACGCGATGAGCGTCGCGGCGGTGCCGAGCAGGACGGTGTGGGCCCGCAGCCCCTGCCCGTTGCCGACGGCGATCAGCTGCCGCCACGCCGAGGTGAAGCCGAACCGGGAGTGGAACAGCGCGAGCCCGAGGCCGAGCCCGAGCAGCAGCAGGACGCCGAACTTGGCGCCTTGGCTCGCCCACACGTACCAGGTCAGGCCGGCGGCGAGCACACCGGCGACGGCCAGCGGGACGGTCTTGACGGGGTCTTCCGGCCGCGGCACGGGCGCGGCGCAGGACGTGGGGAAGTCGAGGAACTTCTTGTCACCGATCGGGGATTCGGTTGTCGCCACCGGTACTCCAGGCTCGGGCGGGCAGGACGACCAAAAGCTAGATCGGGTGACGGCTCCGTCGCAGCCCGTCGCACAGTGTGGGACGAACGGAGCAATCCGGGTACGCCTGAATGCGGCGAAGGCCCCCTCGCCGCGTGGTGAGGGGGCCTTCGTGAGGCCACCGCTATTCGTTCGTCTTCACGCACATCGTCGTCGCCGGTTCCGGGTACACCGCCACGCGCGTTGCGTCGGTCCCTTCGCAGACACTCTTGTCCGCCTGGCCCGTGACGACCTTCACCAGCTCGCCGTCCTTGGTCGGGTCGGTGCACGGGACCTTCACGTAGCCCTTCGTCTGGGACGTGAAGTTCGCCAGGCAGTCGCCCTGCTTCGCGTTGATCATCAGGCACAGCTTGTACGAGCTGCGGCCGCTGACCGAGTAGGTGTCGTAGCCGGCGCCGGAGGAGCCGCCGGGGCAGTCGTCCGAGGCGCTGTCCAGCTTCTTGGCGATCTTGACGTTCGCCTTCGGGTCGTTGCAGTCGGCCTTCGCCGGGTCGTCGCCGCCCTGGGTGAACTCGGTGATCGTGAGGCAGTCGCCGGCCTGGGAGGTCGCGGGCGACTTCATGAACGAGACGATCCCGATGACGATGATCGCGACCACGACGATCGCCCCGATGCCGGCCAGGATCAGGCGGGGGGCCTTCGAGCGCTTCGGCGGGGCCGGCGGCGCGGGCGGGAACCCGGGCTGGCCCGGCGCGAACCCCTGCTGACCGGGCGGGAACTGCCCGGGCGGCGGGCCGTACGGACCCGGCTGGCCCGGCTGGCCGTACTGCCCCGGCTGGCCGTACGGCTGCTGCGGCTGCTGCGGCTGGCCGCCCGGAGGCGGACCGTAGGGATCGGGCTGACCCACCGGCTGCTGGCCCCCGGGGGCCGGAGGGGGAACGCTCACTGTGAACCTCACACATGTGAAATGAGAACCGACCGGCTCATCAAACACGCAGGGTGAGCGTCGTCCGCAGCGGGGTCCTCATTTGCACGAATTACCCACAGAAAAGGCGCTCCGCTGGTTACGGAGCGCCTTCACTGCGGGACTGTGAGCCAGGTTACTCGCGGAAGTAGGAGAGCAGCCGCAGGATCTCCAGGTACAGCCAAACCAGCGTCGTCATCAGGCCGAACGCCGTGTACCAGGCCCACTTCGACGGCATGCCTTCGCGGATCATCCGGTCCGCCTGGTCGAAGTCGAGCAGGAAGCTGAACGCCGCGATGCCGATGCACAGGATGCTGAACGCGATGGCGAGCGGGCTGCCGTCGCGCAGCGGGTTGAACCCGAAGGCCAGCGAGCTGATCAGGTTGAACAGCATCAGGACCGCGACACCGACGACGGCGCCGACGATCCACTTCGTCAGCTTGGGCGTGACCTTGACCGCACCCGTCTTGTAGACCACCAGCATGCCGATGAAGACACCCACGGTGCCGACGATCGCCTGCAGCGCGATGCCCGGGTAGATCACCTCGAAGACGCCGCTGAGCGCACCGAGGAAAAGACCTTCGGCAGCCGAGTACGTCAGCGTCAGCGCGCCGCTGGGCTTCTGGCGGAAGATGATGACCAGCGAGACGACGAGGCCGACGAGCAGGCCGGCGATCATCACGCCGATGAGCGCGCCGGAGAGCCGGCCGGTGTCGGCCAGCTGGACCTGCGCCCAGATCGCCGTGATCACGCCGAACAGCAGCGCGGTGCCGAGGGACAGGCCGGTCTTGACGACGACGTCGTCGACGGTCATCGGGCGATCGCCCTCGCCGGAGGCGGCCCGGCCCGGGCCGTACCCGGGCACGCCGCCCTGCGGCTGGTTGAAGCCCACCGGGGGCCCGTACTGCCCGTAAGTCTGGGTTCCGCCGCTGGGCAGGTTGCGGAACGCCGGGTTGCTACTGGAACGCACCTGATCCTCCTGGATCTGCTGCTTCGTGGATCATCGCTGCATCGGGTTCAACGACCGCCGGGGACGAGCGGTTCCCGCCGAGTAAAGAACACTTTACTCGACCACCGCGGACCGGCCTCGGACGACACGGTAAGCGACGGCCGCCACGACCGTTCGGCGACAGCCACCCGAAGAGCGGTACACAGTTTCGCTCCTTGACGCAACGCTCACTTCGCGTGCTCGGACGTTCACCGAACGCGCGTCGGGGACTTGATCAGTCGTGTGACCTGCACAGACGTGGGGCACTGCCGTGCGTCGAACGAAGGAGCATTGACACATGAGGTGGTCAGCACGCCTGCGCGCGCTCATCGGACTCCTCGCCGCGACCCTCCTCGGCCTGCTTTCCGTGACGGCCGGCGCGACCCCGGCCGCGGCCGCCGTCCAGCAGGGCATCGGCCACGACGTCGGCGGCCAGCCGGGCTTCGGCACGGTCTGGCTCGGCTCGTACGTCGTAAGCGGCCAGCAGGTGTTCTGCGTCAGCTTCCTGCTCAAGGCGCCGGACACCGACGAGCAGTACAAGCCCGGCGACGAGCTGCTCACGAAGTGGGGCACGAAGCTGCCCGCCGGCGACGCCGCGAACATCTCGTACCTGCTGCTGCGCTACGGCGGCACCAAGAACGCGGACGAGGCGACCGCGCTCGCGCACCTGCTGCACTCGTGGACCGCGGCACCGCGCACCCCGGCCGATCTCGACCCGAGCCTGCCCAAGGACAAGATCGCCTACGACGCGCCGGGGCACCTCCAGTACCTGCGCGACCACTTCCCGGCCGCGGCCGACGCCGTCGACCGGCTGAAGACGGACGCCGAGACCAACCGCGGGCCGTGGACCGCGTCGATGACCACGCCGAAGGGCGACCAGCACCCCGGCGAGGCCGCCGAGTGGACGGTCACCGTGAAGAACGCCGGCGACAAGGGCGTCCCGGACGTCCCGGTGAAGCTGACGGCGACCGACGCCACCCTCGGCGACGGCAAGGCGGACACCACCGGCGGGAATTCGAGCCCGCAAGCCGCCGCGAAGGAAGTCACGCTGAAGACGGGCGCGGACGGCACCGTGACCGTGAAGCTGACTCCGGCCGGCGACGAACCGAAACTGGTGGCCTCGCTATCCGCGCCCGCCGACCGGCCGTACGTGCGGGTGCCGGTCGACACCGCGGTGCAGCGCGTGGTCTCCACCGGCGGCGAGAAGGAGCTGACCGCCCAGGGCGTGGTCGAGGTGACCAAGCCCGGCACCGTGCAGGTGACCAAGACGGACGCGAACACCGGCAAGGGCGTCGGCGGCGCCGTCCTGCGGGTCACCGGCAAGGACAAGACGTCGGCCGCGCTCGGCCAGGACGGCAAGCCGCTCACCGGCGCCGACGGCAAGCCCGTGGTGGTCACCACCGACGGCAAGACCGGCGGCGTGACGGTGGAGAACCTGCGCGCGCCGCAGGAGATCTGCGTCGTCGAGGCGAGCCCGCCGCCCGGCTACACGAACGCCTACGACCCGCAGAACCCGCCGTCGGCGTGCGGCACGCTGAAGCCGGGCGAGACCCTCGCGCTGACGGTGGCGAACAAACCGAACGAGGTCCCGCGCGCGATCCCGGCCGGCGACCAGCCGGTGGCGCTGGCCCGCGGGGTCGTCGAGACGCACTACTCCGCGCTGGGCCTGGCCGGGCTCGGCCTGCTGGTGCTGCTGGCGGCCGGGCTGGCCGGTGCCGCCGCGCGGCGGGCGTCCCGGCGGTAGCGGCGTGGCGCACCACGGCGGCTGGCAGGGCGAGGACTGGTTCACCGAGGAATGGCACCGGGGCACCGGCTGGGCGGCCGCCGACGACGAGCCGCCCGCCGGTCACCCGGAGCCGCCCGCGCCGAAGCGCGGGCGGGGCCGGCTGCTCGCCGGCTTCGCGCTCGGCGCGGCGACGGTGCTCGCGGTGGAGTTCGGTTCTTCCGTGGTCACCGCGCCGCCCGTGGCCGTCGTGACCGGCACGGCGCTGCCCGCCGCGGGCGCGGCCGGTGCCGCGGCTCCGGCGCCGTCCTCATCCCCGGCGGCGGCGACACCCGCGGCTCCGGCGGCCCCGGCCGCGCAGACGACCTCTTCGGCGGCGCCACCGCCGTCCCCGGCCTCCCCGGCGGCGCAGCGGCCGGGCACGGTCCGGCTGCCCGCCGGCGGGACGGCGACGCTGGTGCGGATGGACCTCGGCCCCGGCGGCGAGCTGCCGATCCCCGCGGACCTCGGGCAGGCGACGTGGTGGGGCGCGGCACTCGACGCGGCGAGCGGGGCCAGCGTGTTCGCCGGCCACGTGAACTGGCGGGGCGCGACCGGGCCGTTCGCCGAGCTGTGGTCGGCCAGGATCGGCGCCGAGGTGACCATTGTGGACACCGCGGGCAAGACGTGGCGCTACCGGATCTCGCAGCTGGTCACGGTGCACAAGAGCGACCTGCCGGCGCGCGCGGACTACCTCTTCGGCCCGTCCGGCCCGCACCGCGTGGTCCTGGTGACGTGCGGCGGCCGCTGGGTCGGCGGCTCGGACGGCTACGAGGAGAACCGCGTCGTCATCGCGGACCCCGCCTAAGTTACCCGTGGGTAACATCACGTTTCGACACGGTGGTCGCGGGCGACGCCATGCAGCACAATGCCCAGGGTCAGGGCGGTGGCGGCGAGAGGTGTGAGTCAGATGGCGACGTTCTTGGTGACCGGGGCGACCGGACTGATCGGGCGTCACTTCACCCGGCTGCTGCTCTCCCGGCCCGACGACGACCGCGTCGCCCTCGTGGTGCGCGCGTCCTCGCGGGCCAAGCTGGCCGCGCTGGTCGACCAGTGGCCGCACTCCGACCGCGTCACGCTGGTCACCGGCGACCTCGGCGAGCCGCTGCTCGGCGTGTCCGAAGCCGACCGCGAGCAGCTGCGCGGCGGCGTCGACCACATCGTGCACCTCGCCGCGCTCTACGACCTCACCGCCGACGACGAAGCCAGCGTCAAGGCCAATGTGGACGGTACGCGGGCCGTCGTCGACCTCGCCGCGGACCTGCGCGCGGGCTGCCTGCACCACGTGTCCTCGGTGGCCGTCGCGGGCGACCACGAAGGCGTGTTCACCGAGGAGATGTTCGACGCCGGGCAGCGGCTGGTCACGCCGTACCACCGGACGAAGTTCGAAGCCGAGAAGATCGTCCGCGAGCAGGACCGGGTGCCGTGGCGGGTGTACCGGCCCGCCGTCGTCGTCGGGCACTCCGAGACCGGCGAAATGGACAAGATCGACGGCCCGTACTACCTCTTCCCGGCGATCAACCGGCTCTCCGGGCTGCCGGACGTGCTGCCGGTCGTCGGCCCGGACCTCGGCGACACCAACATCGTGCCGGTCGACTACGTCGCCAAGGCGCTGCTGGAGCTGGTGGTCAAGCCGGGGCTCGACGGCCACGCCTTCCACCTGGTCAACCCCGAGCCGCAGCCGGTCGTTTCGGTGTACAACGCCTTCGCGCGGGCCGCCGGGGCGCCGACGATCACCGTCCAGCTGGGCGAGGGCCTCTCGAAGCGGATCGTCGGGCTGGTCAAGCTGACCGAGCACATCCCGGGCGTCACCATCGCGCGCGACGCCGTCCTGGAGCGGTTCGGGATCCCGCCGGTGCTGCTGGACACGATGGCGTTCCCGTCGGTGTTCTCCTCGGCCGAGACGCGCAAGGCGCTGGCCGGCACCGTCGAGGTCCCGCGGCTCGAGGAGTACGCGCCGACGCTGTGGCGCTACTGGCGCGAGCACCTCGACCCCTTCCGCGCGCGCAAGCACGGGCCGCGGGGCGAGCTGGACGGCCGCCGCGTGATCATCACCGGCGCGTCGTCGGGCATCGGGCGGGCGACGGCGCTGAAGGTCGCCGCCGCGGGCGGTGTTCCGCTGCTCGTCGCGCGCCGCCAGCACGAGCTGGAGGAGGTCCGCGACGAGATCATCGCCGCCGGCGGCACAGCGTCGGTGTACCCGGCCGACCTCACCGACGAAGACTCGGTGCGCAAGGCCGTCGACGCGATGCTGGCCGAGCACGGCCGGATCGACATGCTGGTGAACAACGCCGGCCGGTCGATCCGCCGCTCGATCAAGCTGTCCTACGACCGGATGCACGACTACGAGCGCGCGATGGCGATCAACTACTTCGGTGCGGTGCGGCTGATCCTCGCGGTGCTGCCGCACATGTCGGAGCGGAAGTTCGGGCACATCGTGAACGTGTCGTCGATCGGCGTCCAGGGCATCGCCCCGCGCTTCTCGGCGTACGCGGCGTCGAAGGCGGCGCTGGACTACTTCTCGCGCATCGCGGCGACCGAGACGCACGGCGACGGGATCACGTTCACCACGATCCACATGCCGCTGGTGCGCACGCCGATGATCCGCCCGACGAAGATCTACGACGCGTTCCCGACGAAGTCGCCGGAACAGGCCGCCGACATGGTGCTGAAGGCGCTCGTCGAGCGGCCGAAGCACATCGGCACCCCGGCCGGGCAGGCGATCGGGCTGGCCTACACGCTCACACCGGGCCTCACCGACGCCATCGCGTACCAGGGTTTCCGGATCTTCCCGGATTCGGCCGCGGCGGGCGGTTCGGGCGAGCTCAAGATCGGACGTGGCGAGAAACACCTCTCGCGCGCGGCGATGGCGCTGGCCCGGCTCTCGCGCGGCTTTCACTGGTGACTGCGTCCCGCTGGTCAGCGCGGATGCCGGTTTCGGGCTCACGCTGCGTTTCCCGGGTGAGGCCATTCCGGCGACACCGCGACACGTGTTGGTGATTCGTTAAGCCGGACGGCGGAGGCGGCGGGTGCCCGGGTACGGTCGGGCCCATGGTTCCTGAGCGCGACCCCGCCGCAACCGCCCTCAACGGCCTCCTCCCCCTCCGTCGTGAGTACACCCAGGCCTGGCACGGCTTCGACCGCAACGAGGTCCGGCAGTACCTCGACCACGTCGAAGCCCAGCTGCGCCGCGTGCTCAGCGAGCGCGACGCCGCCGCGGCCCAGGCCGCGACCGCGGCCCGCGAGGTCGAGTCCGTCCGGCAGCAGGTCGCGGCGCTCGAGGCGCGCGTCGAGGAACTGAAGAAGCCGCCGGAGCGGCTGGAGGACCTCGACGAGCGGATGCAGCGGACGGTGACGCTCGCGCAGGCCCGCGCGGACGAGATCATCAAGCGCGCCGAGGTGGCCGCGGAGAAGACGTGGGCGTCCTCGACGGATGCGTCGACGAAGCTGCGCGAGCGGTACACGAAGCTGGTCGCGGAGCTGGACAAGCAGGCCGACCTGCTGCACTCCGAGCACGAGGCCGCGCTGGCGGAGACGCGCGCCGAAGTCCAGCGGCTGACGATCGAGGCGGCCCAGCGGCGCGAGCTGCTGGACAACGAGGCCGAGCGGAAGCGCCGGAAGCTGGAGCGCGAGTTCGAGGCGACCCAGGCGGCCCAGAAGGCGGCGCTGGAGAAGCACATCGCGGACCAGCGCACGGCGAGCAAGAACCAGGCGGAGCGCCGGATCGCGGAGGCGACGGCCGAGGCGAAGCGGCGCCTGGACGAGGCGACGGCGGAGGCCAAGCGCCGCCTCGACGAGGCGACCACCCAGGCGGCCCAGCGCACGACGGCGGCCCACCGCAAGGTGGAGCGGCTGGCGGAGATCCGCGAGCAGGCGCGCAAGAGCCTGGCGATGGCGGAGGACATCCTCAACCGCAGCGAGACGCAGCTGGCGGCGCTGCCGGAGGAAGCGGTGATCCCACAGGCGTCGAGGCTGGTCGGCGGCGACTCGGCCGAGTCGGCGACGACCCCGGCGGCGCCGGTCGTGCCGGTGGTGCAGCCGACGATCCCGAAGGCGGCCGTGGCGGCGAAGCCCGCGGCGGCGGGGGAGCCGAAGGCGGCACAGCCCGCGGCGGCGGCAGCGGCACAGCCCGCGGCGGCGGCGGGCGTGGAGCCGAAGGCGGCGGCGCAGGCCGCGGCGGCGAAGCCCGCGCCGCAGGCGGCTAAGCCCGCTGTGGCTGCGAAGCCGGCGCCGCAGGCGAAGCCGGCGAACTCGAACGGCCCGGCGACCAAGCCCGCGAGCGGCAACGGCGCGAACGGCAACGGCGCGAAGCCGCTCTCGCCGACGGGGAGCAAGCCGGGCAACTGAGCCACGACAGCAGGCCCTGCCGCGCTGGACATCCGCGAAGGCCGCCTCGAGTGCTTCGAGGCGGCCTTCGGCGTGTTCACGATCGTTTCCGCTCCCTCTGTCGCTTCGAGGCTCTCGCGTTGAGCCGCGCTTCGAGGTACCGCCAGAAGTGCGGATACCGCAGCAGCGGCCGTGTCAGGACGGCCAAGGCCAGAATCACACCGGCGACCGGCGTCATGGGCGACTGGGTGATCGTGGTCAGCACGGAAGCTCCCCGGGTACGAGCGATCGATACACCCGAGGAATCTCCAGCTTCCGGGCAGAGCGGACAACCGTCTAACACGTCGTCGGACCCAGGCGAAGCATCAAAAACTGATTTCGCAAGCTAACCTTGACAAACCAGGCCCATCGTCGCTGATGACAGGATCAGCGCAGAACAGCACCTAACGTACTCTTGTCAAGGAAACCCGGAAAAAGCTCGTCAGGATCAGCTTGACGCCTTCACCCCGAGACGGATCGCCCGAACCATGTCGAAACCAGATCGCCCCTCTCTGCGCTCGCACGCCGAGTTGTTCGCCAAAGTGGCCCGTGCGTACTCGAGCCTCGCTCGGCGGCACCGGTCGGCCGCAGACGCGTTCGCCAGGAAGAAGCAAGCCCCCACCGCGGAGGGCGACTTCACCAGGTGGCTGCTGGAAGCCTCTGAACTCGCCGCGAACGCTGAACTCCTGCTCGCATACGAAGTCGACCTGGCTCGCAGTTTTGGAGTGAAGTGGGACGAAATCGCCGAAGCGCTCGGCGTCAGTCGCCAGGCGGTCTGGGAACGCTACGCAAAGGAGCCTCGAAGGGCGAGGAGCAGGCGTTACACGCAAGCGATGCGTGCACTACGAGCCGATTGGCATCGAAGTCTCGAGGTCCGTCCAAGCCGGGAACGCTACTCCGGCCTGGTTACGCATGAACGCGCTGTGTTCGACGGATCCGAGGACTAAAAGCCTGCGCGCTTCCAGTCGCGCACAGCTGCCCGCTCTCAGTTGCGAGCGGTCCGGGGCCAGGGGTTCGCCGCCTCCAGCTGAGCCGCCAAGCCCAGCAGCAGGGACTCCCCTCCCGGGCGGGCCACCAGCTGGACCGACGTCGGCAGGCCCGACACCACCGAACGGCCCGCCGGGACCGTGATCGCCGGGTAGCCCGCGAAGTTCCACTGGCCCGTGAAGCCCGCCAAGCGCGTCGACGGCAGGACGTTCGCCAGCCAGCCCTTCTCGTGCCAGCGGCCCGCCTTCACCGGCCAGTGCGACAGCGTCGGCGTCAACAGCACCTCGTGCGTCGCGAAGAACTCCTCCGCCCGGGCGATCCAGTGGTCGCGCGTGCGCGGGCGGATCAGGCCCGCGCGCTCGACCAGGCGGCCCGCGCGGACGTGGGCTCGCGTCCGGCGCTGCAGCCGCGCGCCGTCGAAGGCGCGGGCCTGGATCGCCGGGCCCGCCAGCCAGCGGGCCGTCATGCCCAGGACCATCGTGGGCGGGTAGCGCGGGGCCGCCGGGGTGATCGCGTGGCCGGCCGCCGCCAGGTGGCCCGCCGCCGTCGAGACCGCCGCCACCAGCTCCTTCGGGACCGGCGTGTGCAGCAGCGGCACCGTCGTCGACATCCCGATCCGGACCGCGGACGGCGACGGGACCGAAGCCAGCGCGGGTGCGTCGGCCAGCACCGACAGCAGCACCGCCGTGTCCGCGACCGTGGTGGCCAGCGGGCCGTGCACCGACATGCCGAACCAGCCGCCCTCGGCCAGCAGGTCCGCGCCCGGCTTCAGGCCCACCAGGCCGCACATCGCCGCCGGGAGGCGCACCGAACCCATGCCGTCCGAACCGTGGGCCAGCGGGACCAGCCCCGCCGCCACCGCCGCCGCGCTGCCGCCGGACGAACCGCCCGCGGCGTACGTCGGGTCCCAGGGGTTGCGGGCGATGCCGTCCGGGGTGTCGCTCATCGGCCAGATGCACAGCTCCGGCACCCGCGTCAGCCCCACGATCACCGCGCCCGCCGCCCGCAGCCGGGCCGCGATCACGCCGTCCGCACCCGCCTGCGCGGACGATCCCGCCTGCGAGCCGTGCGAGGCGTACTCGCCGGCCAGCTCCGTGACGTCCTTGACCGCGACGGGCACCCCGGCCAGCGGCAGCGACGCGAGATCCGGCCGGGCGGCGACCGCTGCGGCCTCCTTCAGCGCCTCCTCGGCGCGCACCCGCCGGAACGCGCCGACGACGCCGTCCGCCGCGGCGATCCGGTCGAGGGCCTCCTCGGTGACCCGCACCGGGTCCAGGTTCCCGGCCCGGACCGAGGCCGCGATCTCCACTGCCGTGAGCGCCATGACCGGACCCTAGCCGAAAAGGTGACAGCAGCAGAGAAAACGTCTCAGATTGCGCCCGCCCGCAGCGCGTAGGCGACGGCGTGGGCGCGGTTGTTCAGGCCGCAGCGCGTCATCAGGCCGTAGAGGACGTTCTTCACCGTCCGCTCCGAGTAGCACAGCTTCGCCGCGATCTCCTCGGTGCCGAAGCCCTCGGCGACCAGCCGCAGCACGTCGCACTCACGCGCCGCGAGCCCGGAAAGCGTGAGGCCGTTCGGCTCGAGGACGTCCTTGCGCATCCGCTGCACCTGCGCGAGCAGCGCGCCCTGCAGCCGCGGCGGCAGGTTGGCCGTGCCGTCGCCCGCGGCGAGCACCGCCGTGACCAGTTCGGCGCCGCCCGTCTCGCGGCGCGGCAGGATCGCGACCACCCCGCACTCCAGCGCCGCCATCAGGTCGCTTTCGCGGAAGTGCTCGACGACCAGCACGACGTGGGACGCCTTGGCCGCCCGGATCTCGCCGAGGACGGACTCGGTGACGTGGTCCTCCATCACCAGCAGCACGTCCGGCACGAGGTCGGTCAGCCGGACGTCGGGATGGTTGTCCAGCAGGCTCACCGCGCCGGCGTGCGTGATCGGGTCCGAGGCGAGGACGCTCACTTCGACGGGCTTCATGCGCGCAGTGTGGCCGACGTGTCTTCACGCCTTCCCTATTCCACCTTCACGCCCGTGAAGAAAGCTCCCCGAACGCCGCCCGCGCCCGCTCCAGGCACCCCGGCATCCGCCCGGCCGCGCGGGCCCAGTCGCGCTGCGCTCGCCGGTAGCCCTCCCGCGCCTCCGGCGGCCAGCCGGCCAGGTCCGGCTCGACCCGGGCCTCCAGGTCGGCCAGCACCGCGCCGAGCTGTCCGGTGATGGCGTCCATTCGGTCCAGCACCAGATCGGCGAAGCCGAACTCGAGCCGCGTCACGGCAGGCGCGGCCGCGGCATCGGGCCGCCGGTCGCCTCCAGCAGCTCCGCCAGCCGCGACAGGATGACGTCGTACTCCTGCTCCCAGTCGCGCATCGCCTGGCCGAACCGCACCGACGCCTCACCGCGCCACGACGCCTGCACGACCGCCATCTCGCTGTTGACCGCACGCAGGTGCGACCGGGCCGCGTCGAGCGCGGACGCGAAGCAGGCGGCGGCCCGCAGCATGTCTTCGGTCGGCATCCGCGGCTCCTCTCGGGCTTCCCGAGGGTGGCGCAGGCCGCGGCGGCGCGGAACCCCGACCGCGCCCGCGTTGCCCGAATGTCCGCCATCCTTGCCTGCCGGTTCACGGTGTCCGCGTATGCTCACGGCAGGCATCCGGCGCGTGACGATTCGTCGCGCACGAAGGGAGACCGATGTCGGCCGCGGACAGCTCCGCACCGAGGCTCCAGCTGCTGGGACCCATGAAGGCCTGGCAGGGCGAGACAGAGCTGGACCTCGGCTCCGCACACCGGCGGACGGTCCTCGCCGCACTGGCGATGCACCCCAACCGCACGGTTTCGCGCGAGGAGCTGATCGACGCCGTCTGGGGCGAGGCGCCGCCGCAGAGCGCGCAGGGCTCCATCTACACCTACGTCTCCGGGCTGCGGCGCGCGCTGGAACCCGGCCGGGCCAAGGGCGAGGGCCCGCAGCTGCTCGCGTCGATCGGTTCCGGCTATTCGCTGCGCCTGGACGCCGAAGCGATCGACGTCCACCGGTTCGAAACCCTGCGCGAGCAGGCCCAGCGCCGGCAGGCCGCGGGCGACCTGCGCGGGGCCCGCGAAACCTTCGACGAAGCGCTGGCGCTCTGGCACGGCGTTCCGCTGTCCGGCCTGCCCGGGCCGTTCGCCGCCGCCCAGCGCGCCCGGCTCACCGAGGTGCGGCTCGCGACCGTGGAGCGGCGCGCCGAAGTCGTGCTGGAGTCGGGCGGGCACACCGAACTCGTCGCCGAGCTGACCGCGCTGACCCGCGAGCACCCGTTCCGCGAGACGTTGCGCGGGCTGCTCATGCGCGCGCTGGTCCGGGCCGGGCGGCGGACCGAGGCGATCGCGGTCTACGCCGACGTCCGCGAGCGGCTCGTCGAGTCGTCGGGCACCGAACCCGGCCCGGCGCTGCGGCGGCTGCACGACGAGCTGCTGGAGCGACCCGCCGCGGCGCCCGACCCGAAACCGGCGCCGGCCCGCAGGCCGGCGCGGCTGCCGGCCGCCGCGCTGCCGGAGCGGGCCGACGTCTTCGTCGGCCGGGAAGCCGAACTCGACCGGCTGCACGAGGCCGTCGCCGGCCTCGGCGCCGGGACGGGCCGGTCGGTGTGGCTGGAGGGCGAGCCGGGCAGCGGCCGGACCGCGCTGCTCGCCGAGCTGCTCACCGCGGCGCAGGACTTCGAACCCGCCTTCGCCGCCGCGGACGCGCTGGACCAGCGGTTCGCCCTGCGGCCGCTGCTCGACGCACTGGGCGTGCACCCGCGCGCCACCGACCCGCGCCGGGCCGACCTGGCCGCGCGGCTCGCCGGACAGGCCGGCGAAGACCCCGTCGACGACGTGCTGGGGTTCGTCCGCGAGCTGTGCGCGGAAGCCCCGCTCGTCCTCGTCGTCGACGACCTGCACTGGGCCGACGACGCCACGCTGCACGTCTGGCGCTACCTGAGCCGCGAGACGCGGCAGCTGCCGCTGCTGCTCGTCGGCGCGTGCCGTCCGGTGCCACGACCAGCGGCGCTGGACGATTTGCGAGCCGAGCTTGACAACGATGACATCACCGTCCTGACCCTGCCGCCGCTGGCCGAGGACGCCACCCGCGAGCTGGCGACCGAGCTGGCCGGCGCGCCGCCCGGGCCGGGGCTGCAGCTGCTGGTGTCCTACGCGGCCGGGAACCCGCGTTACGTCAGGGAAATCGTCGAAACGCTGGTCGCGCAGTCGATGATCGTGCTCGACGGCGTCCACGCGCACCTGGACGGCAATGCGTGCCAGACGATCCCGCCGCCGCTGGGCTCGCGGATCACGCTCTACCTGAGCTTCCTCTCCAGCGGGACGCGCGACACGCTGCGCTGGGCGGCACTGCTGGGCCACGAGTTCTCGCTGGCGGACATCGCCGTCGCCACCGAACGGCCGCCGACGGCGCTCGTCGGCGCGGTCGACGAGGCGATCACGTCCGGCGTGCTCGTCGAATCGGGCGACCGGCTGGCGTTCCGGCACCCGCTGGTGCGCCGGGTGCTGTACGAGAAGACGCCCGCCGCGATGCGGGTCGCGCTGCACCGGCAGCTGGCCGAGGCCTTCGCCGCCGCGGGCGCCCCCGCCGAGCGCGTCGCCGGGCAGCTCGCCGCCGCGCCCGCGCAGGTCGACCCGTGGGTCACCGCGTGGCTGCTGGAGCACATCGGGACGGTGGCCACCGAAACCCCGCGCGTCGCCGTCGACCTGCTGCGCCACGCCGTCACGCAGGGCACGCTGCCGCCGGACGCGCGCGAGACGCTGACCGCGACCCTGGCCCGGCTGCTGTTCTGGCTCGGCCGGGAGCCGGAAGCCGAAGCGCGCTCGGTGGTGGCGCGCACGGCCGACAGCAAGCGCGCGGCCGAAATGCGCTGGATCCTGGCCTACGTCTACTACCGCCGCGGTGACTTCTCGGAGGCGACGGCCGAGCTGAAGCGGACGCTCGACGACGCCGACGTCCCGGAGATGTGGCGCGGGCGGCACGAGGCACTGCTGGCCACGCTGGAGAAGCTCGGCGAGGAGACGGCGCTGGCCCCGGCCGGGCTGCACCCGCTGGACGACGCGGCGTTGGCCGTGCCGAACCTCGACAGCCTCGAGGACGCCGCCGAGCCGCTCGACGCCGCCCGGCGGATCGCCGCGACCCGCGCGGTGCCGGGTGAGATGCACCTGGCCGGCGCGGTGCACTACTACTGGCTGGGCCGCTGGCCCGAGGCACTGGCCGAGCTGGACGCGGTGATCCGCGACGGCGCGGAGACGGCGTCCTACGTGCTGCGCAGCCCGGGTTCGGCGCTGCTGGTCCACGGCGTCGGCGCGCTGATCGCCGGGCACCGCGGCGATCCGGGTCAGGCCAGGACGCACCTGGACGCGGCCGAGCGCCGGCAGTGGCCGCCCGGGCTCGAGCCGGACGGCGGCGACTTCCTGCTCGCGGCGCGGGCGTTGCTGGCCGAGCAGGAGGGCAGGCCGGAGGCGGCGCTGGCGGCGTTGTCGCCCCTGCTGGAGGACAACTACCCGCCGGCGGCCCGCCACCAGTGGCTCCCCGACCTGGTGCGGCTGGCGTTGTCGCTCGGCGACCGGCAGCGGGTCGCGGAGGCGCTGGACTTGCTGGAGCCGGACGGCGAAATCCCTCCGGCCCACGCAGCGGCGGCCGCGCACTGCCGCGGCCTGGCGACGGGCGACCCGGCCCCGGTCCTGACGGCCGCGGGGCACTACCGCGCGGCCGGCCGGGTGCTGAAGGAGGCGAAGGCCACGGAGGACGCGGCGATCCTCCTGGCGGAGTCGGGCGAGCTGACGCAGGCACGGACGGCGTTCCGGGCGGCATTGACGGCGTACACGGGAATGGGCGCGGCGTGGGACGTCCGGCGCGCGGAGGTCCGGATGCAGCCGTTCGGGATCCGGCGGGCCCATTCGGTGCGGTCGCGGGCCGCTGCCGGGAGCTGAGGGGCTTTCGCCCGGCTTGACCGGCCGCGCTGCGGCCACCCGGTCTCGCCCCGACGAAGGTCGGGAGTTGCGGTTGAACGCGCAACCTTGCCCGGGGCCGTCACGTC
Organism: Amycolatopsis sp. lyj-23; assembly: GCF_046549135.1. NCBI lineage: Bacteria > Bacillati > Actinomycetota > Actinomycetes > Pseudonocardiales > Pseudonocardiaceae > Amycolatopsis > Amycolatopsis sp. lyj-23. The sequence continues at coordinate 38,816 of NZ_JAJPWN010000022.1, forward strand.
GGTAAGGTCACCGGAGTAGCCGGTAGCAGATGTCCCTGGGGGATGGGGTCTGGGCGGATGTCCCAGAGGGGACGGCAACGACGTGCGAGCGGATGCGGACACCGGCCTGCGGGTGGGTGTGCTCGGCCCGCTGCGGGCCTGGCGCGGGGCGGCCGAAATCGGCCTCGGCCCCGCTCGTCAGCGTGCCCTCTTCGCGGTGCTCGCCGTCAACGCCGGGCGGCCGGTGCCGCGGGCCGAACTGATCGCCGGGGTCTGGGGCGACTCCGCGCCGGCCAGTGTCGAAGGCAGCGTGCACACCTATGTCTCCGGGCTGCGGCGGGCCCTCGAACCCGACCGCTCGCGGTGGTCGGCCGCCAGCGTTCTCTTGTCGGACCCGGCCGGGTATTCGCTGATCCTCGGCGAAGACGCGCTGGACGCCGCCGTGTTCGAACGGCACCGCGAACGCGCGCAGCGGCTGCTCGAACGGGGCGATCCGCGCGCCGCCGTCTCCGAACTCGACGACGCGCTCGCCCTCTGGCAGGGCGAGGCCCTCTCCGGGGTGCCCGGCGGGTTCGCCGAGCGGCACCGCGAATACCTCGCCGAGCTGCGGCTGGACACCCTCGAACGGCGGGCGCAGGCCGTGCTCGCCCTCGGCGGGCACCTCGATCTTGCGCCGGAACTGGCCGTGCTCGCCGGCGAACACCCGCTGCGCGAGTCGCTGCGGGAGTCGCTCATGCTCGCCCTCTACCGCAGCGGACGGCCCGCTGACGCCCTCGACGTCTTCCGGGACGCCCGCGCCACCCTCGTCGCCGAGCTCGGCGTCGAACCCGGCCCGTCGCTGCAGCGGCTCCAGCGGCAGATCCTCGCCCAGGACCCCGCTCTCGACGCGCCCGCGGCGCCCGTCGTCGTCACCGGGCACCGGCTGTACGGCCGGGGCGCCGAAACGGCGAAACTGGCCGAGCTCGTCAGCGACGTCCGCGCCGGGCGCGGGCGGGCCGTCTGGATCGAGGGCGACGCCGGGATCGGGAAGTCCGAGCTGCTCACCAGCTCGCTGCCGGACGGCCCCGGCTTCCAGCGGCTCTGGGCGGCCGCCGACGAGCTGAGCACCCGGTTCCCGCTGCAGGTCGTGCTGGAGTGCCTGGCCATCGACGTGCACTCGCCCGACCCGCGGCGGGCGCGGGTGGCGAAGGAGCTCGCGGGCGAAGGAGCGGCGCGCCGCTCCTGGGGGCCGGCCGACCCGGTGCTCGCCGCCGTCGACCGGCTGCTGGCCCTGGTCGACGAGCTGTGCGCGCAGTCGCCGCAGGTGCTGGTGATCGACGACCTCCAGTGGGCCGACGAAGCGTCCGTGCTGGTCTGGCACCGGCTCTGCGCGGCGACCCGGCAGCTGCCGCTGCTGCTGGTGGCCGCGACCCGCCCGGCGCCGGACCGCGCCGAGCTCGCGCAGCTGCGCCGCGGCGTCCAGGCGCGGGACGGGATCGTCCTCGACCTCGCGCCGCTGACCGGCGACGACGTCGGCAGGCTGATCGAAGACCAGCTCGGCGCCCCGCCCGGGCCGGGGCTGCGCGAACTGGCCGCCCGTGGTGCCGGGAACCCGTTGTACGTCAAGGAGATGGTCGACGTCCTGCGGCGGGCCGGTGCGGTGGCGGTGCACGACGGCCGGGCCGACGTCGACGACCCGGCGGAGTTCGAGGCGCCGCGGTCGCTGGTCGCCGCGGTCGACCGGCGGCTCGACTTCCTGACCGCGCGGACCCAGGAGGTGCTGCGCTGGGGTGCGCTGCTCGGCATGGAGTTCGCCGTCGGCGACGTCGCCGCGGTGCTCGGCTCGCGGCCGTCGGACCTGCTGGCGCCGCTCGAGGAAGCCGTCGCGGCGAACGTCCTCATCGACACCGGGACGCAGCTGGCGTTCCGCCACCCGCTGCTGCGCCAGGCGCTGTACGACCGGCTGCTGGCCGGGACGCGCGCGGCGCTGCACCGGCAGGCCGCCGAGGCGCTCGCCGGGATCGGCGCGCCGGTGAAGCGCGTGGCCGAGCAACTGGTGGCGGCACCGGCCACGGTGGACGAATGGGTGCTGGACTGGCTCGCCGCGCACCACGCCGCCGTCTCGACCCGGGCGCCACTGATCGCCGTCGAGCTGCTGGAACGCGCGCTGGCCGCGTGCTCCGCCGTCGACCCGCGCCGGGAGACGCTGCTGGTCGCGCTGGTCAAGGTGCTGTTCCGGCTGGAGCGCAGCCCGGAATCGCTGGCGCAGCAGGCACTCGACGCCGCCACCGACCCGGACGCCGCCGAGGAGATGCGGCACGTGCTCGCGGCGCTGCGGCACCGGCGTGGTGACACCGAAGGCGCCGTCGCGACGCTCGCCGCGTCCGTCGACGACCCGGCCGTGCCCGAGCTCTGGCGGGTCAAGCACCGGCAGCTGCTGGCGAACTTCCGCCGCGGCGACCTGTCCGATTTGGACAGAGCGGAACAGACCGCGCGCGAGACGAAGGCGCTCGCCGGCGGCGACCGCTACCTGACCGCGCACGCGCTGCAGTCGTTGTGGCTGGTCGATTCGGTGCGCCGCGAGCACGACCGCGCGCTCGCCCACATCGACGCGGCGATCGAGGCCGTCGGCGACGAGCACGAACTGGCCGACCTGCACCTGGACCTGCTCGACAACCGCGTCTTCACGCTGCAGAACCTCGATCGCCTGGCCGAAGCGGGCGACGCCCTGCGCGCGGCGGGCGAGGTCGCCGCCCGGCACGCGCTGCCGGTCGGGCTGCAGGTGTCCGCCGCGGTGCACCGGTACTGGGAGGGCCGCTGGGACGAAGCGCTGGTCGAGCTGGACACGGTCATCGAGGACGGCCCGGCGATCACGTTCTACGGCCTGCGCGAGCCGGGCCCGGCGGCGCTGCTGCTGCACGGCGTCGCGGCGCTGATCGCGGGCCGCCGCGACGACCGCGCCCAGGCCGCGGCCCACCTGGACGCGGCGGAGGAGTACGCCCCGGCGACCGGCGCCGAGCGCGAGAGCTTCGACTTCCTGCTGGTCGCCGACGCGCTGGCGGCCGAGCAGCGTGGCGACCGGGCCCGCGCGCTGGCCGTGCTGGAACCGATCCTGAACCCGACGTACGCCCAGATGATGCTGCGGCACCAGTGGCTGCCGGCGTTCGTGCGGCTGGCGATGGAGCAGGACGACGTCACCCGCGCCCGCCGGGCGTTGGCGGTGTGCGAGGAGGAAGCGGCGAAGGAGCGACGTCCGGCGCGGGCGCACGCGGCGGCATCGTGGTGCCGCGGCCTGATCGACGAGGACCCGGCGCCGGTACTGGCGACGGCGGAGCACTTCCGCACGGTCGGCCGGCGCCCGGAATTGGCTGCTGCGCTGGAGGACGCGGCCGTGCTGCTGGCGCGCACGGGCCGCATGGACGCGGCGCACGCGGCGTTCGAGGAGGCCGCCGAGCTGTACACGACGTTGGCGGCACGCTGGGACCTCCGCCGTGCGGAAACCCGGCTGCGCCGCCTCGGCGTCCGCCGGGGTGCGCTGTTGTCCCCGATCCGGCCGGGCCACGGCTGGGAGTCGCTGACGCCGATCGAGGTCCGCATCGCGGGGCTGGTCGCGGAAGGGCGGTCGAACCCGGACATCGCGGCCGAGCTGTCCCTGCCGCGCCGGACGGTCCAGGCCCACGTGGCCCGGCTGCTGGGCAAGCTGGAGACGCAGTCACGCTCGGGCGTCGCCGACGCCGTCCGCCGGCGCGGATAGCGGCGGTCCCAGTGGGTGGTCGCAGGCGACGACGCCGGTCGTTCGCTGACGGCCGCCGCGAAGGTGGCTCAGACGGATCGCCGTCGCCTTCGGCCACGGCGCCTTCGACCTGGCAGGACGCGATCGCCGCGCCCCACAGGAAACACGCCGGCACGGATAGCACAGCGGTCCCAGCGGGTAGTCGCAGGCGACGGCGCCGGTCGCCCGCCGACGGCCGCCGCGAAGGTGTCTCAGACGGACGGCCCGCCGCCGCCTTCGGCCACGGCGCCTTCAACTTGGTAGGACGCGGTCGCCGCGCCCCACAGGAAACCCGCCGGCACGGATAGCGCAGCGGTCCCAACGAGTAGTCGCAGGCGACGGCGCCGGTCGCCCGCCGACGGCCGCCGCCAAGGTGTCTCAGACGGACGGCCCGCCGCCTTCGACCTGGTGGGACGCGGCCGCCGCGCCCAACAGGAAACCCGCCGGCAGGGTCACACCGGTGCCCCGCTGAGGATGCCTCGCACGATGTGGCGGCCCAGCAGCAGGAACAGCGCGATGACGGGCACGACGGCGACGGTTGCGCCCGTGAGCATCAGCGCGTAGTCGGTGTAGTAGCCGCTGGCCAGCTGCGACAGGGCGACCTGCACGGTCGGCGTCTCGTTGGGGTCGAGGACCACCAGCGGCCAGAAGTAGTCGTTCCACGTGGCCGTGAACGTCAGCATCGCTAGCACCGCGGCCGGTGCGCGGAGGGCGGGGACGGCCACGTGCCAGTACGTGCGCAGGATCGAGCAGCCGTCGACGGTCGCGGCGTCGACGAGGTCCCGGCCGATCGCGTTCTCGCACGCCTGGCGCATCCAGAACACGCTGAAGGCGCCGACCAGGGCCGGCACGATCACCGCTTCGAGCCGCCCGTACCAGCCGAGGTCGCCGACGACGAGGTACAGCGGGATCACACCCAGCTGGGCCGGCACCATCGCCGAGCCGATGACCAGGAGGAACAGCGTGTTGCGGCCGCGGAACTCGAGCCGCGCGAAGGCGAACCCGGCGAGGCTCGCCAGCACGACGTTGGCCACCGTGACCGTGCCCGCGACGATCAGCGAATTGCCGATGGCCAGCCAGAAGTCGACGGTGTCGAACACGCGCCGCACGTTCTCGGCCAGGTGCCCGCCCGGGAGCAGCAGCGGCGACGTCTCGCCGATCGCCGAGTTGTCCCGCGTGGCCACGACGAACGACCAGTACAGCGGGAACACCGACGCGCCGAGCACCCCGACCAGTACCGCGTACACCCAGCCGCCCGGCCGGCGGCGCGGCGTCACGCCGACCTCACGAACCGGCGCACCAGCCGGTAGTTGACCAGCGCGAACAGCGCGCAGATCACGAACATCACCCAGGTCAGCGCGGCCGCGTAGCCGGCGTCGAGGTGCGTGAACCCCTTCTCGTACAGGTACATGACCAGCGTCTGGAACTGGCGGTCGTTGCCGCCGGTCCCGGCCGAACCGCCGGCGTCGAACAGCTGCGGCTCGGCGAACAGCTGCAGCCCGTTGACCGTGCCCGCGATGGCGGTGAACGCCAGCGCGGGGCGGATGCCGGGCACGGTGATCGACCAGAACGTCCGCCACCGCGAAGCGCCGTCGAGCTCGGCGGCCTCGTACAGGTCGCCGGGAACGGCCTGCATCGCGGCCAGGTAGATCAGGGCGTTGTAGCCGGTCCAGCGCCAGAGCACCATGCTCGCCACGGCGAAGTGCGACGACCAGGTCGTCGCCCGCCAGTTGACCGGCGCGATCCCGAACCAGCCGAGGACCTCGTTGACGACCCCGTAGTCACGGCTGAACAGCTGCCCGAACACGAGCCCGACGGCGACGACGGACACGACGTTCGGCAGCAGGATCCCGGTGCGCCACCAGGTCGCGCCCCGCAGCGGCCGGTCGAGCAGCGCCGCGATGCCCAGCGCCAGCAGGAACTCCGGGACGGCGGCGAGCAGGAAGATGGAGACCGTGTTGGCGAGCGCGTTGTAGAAGTGCGGATCGGTGAGCAGATCGCCGTAGTTGGCCAAGCCGAAGGCGCCTTGGTTGCCTTCGAGCAGGTTCCAGTCGTGGAGCGAAACCCAGGCGGTGTACAGCAGCGGGAAGGCGCCGAAGACGACGAAGAGCGCGAAAAAGGGCGCGACGAACAGCAGCGGCGTGACGGCGCGGTCGAAACGGGCGAGCCGGTGCTGCACGCGCGGCTACTTCAGGGCGGCTTGGGCCTGCTGGACGGCTTTCGCCCAGGCCTGGTCGACGGTGTCGGTCCGTTCCTCGATCCGCCCGAGGGCGCGGCCGAACTCGGGCCGGACGTCGGCGTCCCGCAGGCCGCGGTAGTTCGGCCGCAGCTGGTCGGCCGAGGCGGCGAAGATCCGCCCGATCGGCGCGTTCCCGAAGTACGGATCGGCGTGCGCGACGACCTGCGGGTCCTGGTAGACGGCAGGCTCGCTGGGAAGGATGCCGTCGGAGAGGAAGAGCTTCTTCTGCTGCTCCGGGGCGGTCAGCCAGCGGGCGAGCTCGTAGGCCGCCTTCTGGTGGGCGCCCTGCTTCGGCACGGTGAGGAACGAACCACCCTGGTTTCCGCTCCGGCCCGGCACGGTGGTGACGTCCCATTTGCCGCGGCCGGCGTCCCCGCCGGCTTCCTTGATCTGGCTGAGCATCCACGCGGGGCAGGCGACGGTGGCGAAGGAACCCTGCTTGATCGCCACGTTCCAGGCCTGCGTGAACGTGGTCGCCGCCGCCGTCTCCCCCTTCGCGGCCAGGCCGCCGGAGAGGAAGAAAGCCGTGCGCACGCTCGGGTTGCGGTCGGCGATGAACGAGTCGTCGCGTGCGGAGAAGTAGTTCTCCGGCGACTGGTTGAGCATCGCCGTGTAGACGGTCCCGGCGGAGTCGGCGAACTTCACGTCCGGCGTCTTGGCCGTGAACCGCTCGGCGGTGGCCGCGTACGCCGGCCAGTCCGGCATCAGCTTCGCGACCTCGTCACGGTCGGTCGGCAGGCCCGCCGCCTGGAACAGATCGCGCCGGTAGCAGAGGGCGAGGCTGCCCATGTCCGTGCCGAGGCCCAGGACGAAGGCGCCGTCGGTGCCCTGCGCCCACTTCCACGGCACCCACTGCTTTTCCAGGTCGCGGGCACCGAAAGCGGCGAGATCGGCGAACTTGTCCTTCGCTTTCCGGTACTGCGGCACGTACTGCTCTTCGATCGCGACGACGTCGGCGGCGCCGTGCCCGGTGGCGAGCTGCGTCGCGAGCCCCTTGTGGTGGGTGTCGAAGTCGGTGACGCGGTTCTGGACCGTGATGTCCGGGTGCAGCTTCTCGTACTCGGCGATCAGGGGCGCGTAGCCGAACTCACCGAAGGTCGCGATGGTGAGCTTCGTCTTCTCCCCCGTGTCACCCGGACTGCACGCGGCGAGCGCTGTCAGCGCGGCGACCACGAGCGCGGTCCGGCGGGCGATCGTTCGCAACAGGCTTCCTCAGATCACACCGGCCCGTACGGCGTACGCGACCGCGTGCGGCCGGTTGCGCAGGTTGAGCCGGTTGGTCATGGCGTAGATGACGTTCTTCACGGTCCGTTCCGAGTAGCAGAGCTTGCCCGCGATCTCCGCAGTGTCCCAGCCTTCGGCCATCAGGCGAAGCACATCCACCTCGCGCGGCGTCAGCGCGGCGTCACCAGCCGCCCCGGCCAGCGCCTCCACCTGCTCGTGCAGGGACGACGACCGGCCCTGCGCCGCAGCGACCACGGTGGCGGTGAGCCTGTCGAGCGCGGTCCGCGGCAGCACCGCGGAGACGTGGCACTCGGCGAGCAGGCCGACGTGCGCGGGGTCGACGTGCCCGGCGACCAGCACGATCGCGGCCGGCGACTCGGCGGCCGCGGCCCGCAGCGCGGCGACGGCCTCCCGGTCGACCTCCCCGACGGCGAACACCAGCACCGCCGCCTCACCCCGGTGGGCGCGGGGCAGGACCAGCAGCTCCGGCCGGGACTTGAGGTGGTTGATCAGCCCGGTCAGGGCGATCGGATCGGACGCCCACGCCGCCACTCGCACCTGGTTCATCGAACCCTCCCCGCCCACGACGAAACCTGACTGCGGCCAGTCTGCGGAGAACGCCTTCACGAATTCTCTAAGGGGCGCCGGGCCATTCTTCACGCCGTGAAGTTTGGCCGTCCACTACGGTCGAGGGGACCACGAACGAGTGAAGGGACCGATGAACCGCCGACGTCTTGCCGCCCTCGGGGTGGCGTTCTGCATCGTGGCCGGGTGTCTGCTGGTCGCGGGCCTGCAACCGCGGATCGTGTCCGGGTTGGCGCTGCCCCTGACCTCCGACCGGCCCACTCCTTCGCCGGTGGCTCCGCCCTCGCCTTCCGTGCCCACCTCCCGCCTCGCCCGGCCGGGCGACTGCGCCGCCCAGGTGGCCGGCCTCGACCTCCGCGCCCAGGTCGCGCAGCTGGTCGTCGTCGGGGTTTCGGGCGACAACCCGGCGGCCACGGTCTCGCTGGTGCGCGATCACCAGGTCGGCGGCATCTTCATCGGGGGTAACGCAACAGCGTTGTTGAAAGATCGCTCGCTGGCCGCCGTCCAGGCCGTGGCCCGGGTGCCGGTGGCGGTCTCGGTCGACGAGGAGGGCGGCCGCGTCCAGCGCATCGACGACCTCGACGGCGACCTGCCCTCGGCCCGGACGATGGCCGCGACGAAGACGCCGGACGAGGTGCGCGCACTGGCCGCCCAGCGAGGCCGCCAGCTGCGCGCCCGCGGGGTGACGGTGGACTTCGCACCCGATACCGACGTCACCGGCGCGCCGGACGACGACGTCATCGGCGATCGGTCCTTCAGCCCGGATCCGGCCAAGGTGACGACCTACGCGAAAGCGTTTGCCCAAGGCCTGCGCGACGCGGGTGTGCAGCCGGTGCTGAAGCACTTCCCGGGCCACGGCCACGGCTCGGGCGACTCGCACAAGGGCACGGTGGTCACGCCGCCGCTCGCGCAGCTGCGCGCGGTCGACCTGGTGCCCTACCGTGACCTCGCCGGCTACGGCCCGGTCGCCGTCATGGTCGGCCACCTGGACGTGCCGGACCTCACCGGCGGGGTGCCGGCTTCCTTGTCTTCGGCCGCCTACGCCTTGCTGCGCGGGGAATTCCGCTTCACCGGGCCGGTGGTGACCGACGACCTCGGCGCCATGAAGGCGATCACCGCCCAGTATTCGCTGCCGGACGCGGTCCTGAAGGCGTTGCAGGCCGGCGCGGACCAGGCGCTGTGGTCCTCCGGGGGCCGGGTGGACGAGGTGCTGGACCGGCTGGTGAAGGCGGTGCAGTCCGGGGAACTGCCGCCGAACCGCGTGCAGGAATCGGTGACGCGGGTGCTGCGGGGCAAGGGACTCTGCGGTTGAGCTGCGGACGTTCACGGTGATCTCCTTTCGCGATCACCACCGACGCTACCGAACGTGTGTGCGAACCCGCATCGCTGAACCGGGTGAAACCTGCGGATCGGTTTTCCGTTGCAGCGCAAGGAAAATCGCTTGAGCAGCCCCCGATTCCAGCCTACCCGTGTGCACCGACAAAATCGGCGGCGCGAAGACTTCGGTGACTGCGCCTAGACTTTCCGGCAACAGCACCCGGAGCGAGGAGCGGCATGGCGGATCTCGGCGGCACCTTCACCCTCGGCGGCGAACTCCCCGTGACGCGCATGGGTTACGGCGCCATGCAACTGGCCGGGCCCGGCGTGTGGGGGCCGCCGCGGGACCACGACACCGCCGTCGCCGTGCTGCGGGAGGCCGTCGAACGCGGGGTCACCCACCTCGACACCAGCGACTACTACGGCCCCCACACGGTGAACGCCCTGATCAAGGAGGCCTTGCACCCCTACCCCGAACCGCTCGTCATCGTGACGAAGGTCGGGGCGCGGCGGAGCGAGGACAAGGGCTGGCCGCCCGCGCTGTCGGCCGCCGACCTCACCGAGGCCGTGCACGACAACCTGCGCGACCTCGGCGTCGACGCGCTGGACGTCGTCAACCTGCGGCTCAGCAACGCCGCCGGTGACTACCCCGTGCCGATGTCGCTCGCCGAACCCTTCGGCGTGCTCGCGGACCTGCGCCAGCAGGGTCTGATCCGGCACCTCGGCGTCAGCCACGTCAGCGCCGAGCAGCTCGACGAGGCGAAGGCGATCGCGCCCGTCGTCTGCGTGCAGAACCAGTACAACCTCGCCCACCGGGAGAACGATCCCCTCGTCGACAAGTGCGCCGCCGAGGGGATCGCCTTCGTGCCGTACTTCCCGCTCGGCGGGTTCAGCCCGCTGCAGTCCGGGCTGCTCGACGACTGCGCCGCCCGGGTGGGCGCCACGCCGATGCAGGTCGCGCTCGCGTGGCTGCTGCAGCGGTCGCCGTCGATGCTGCTCATCCCCGGGACGTCGTCGCCGGGGCACCTGCGGGAGAACCTCGCCGCCGCCGATCTCGAGCTGCCCGCCGAAATTCTCGCCGATCTGGACCGGATCGGTACCGCCTGATCGCTACGCTGAGCGCCCGGACAGGCATGAGGACGGAGAAGCCGTGGCGGAGTGGGGCGATCTGGTCGCTTACATCAGGGAGTCGTACCGGGTGGTGCGCGACGAGCCCGACGAACTGCGCATCCGCCTGGTGTTCGGTGACGACCCGGACACCGAGCAGCGGGCGCAGATCGTCGTGGTCGCCCGCGAGATCCTCGACCAGCGCGAGGACTGGGTGCAGATCGCCACGCCGTTCGCCCGGCACGACGAGGTCGACCTCCTCGAGGTGCTGACCGAGGTCGGCGAGGCGATCGTGGTGGGCGGGATCGCGGTGATGGGCGACCACGTCGTGCTCCGCCACTCGCTGCCGTTGATCAACCTCGACATCAACGAGTTCACCGACCCGCTGGAGCTGGTCGCCGGCGCGGCCGAGCTGCTGGAGCAGCAGTTCACCGGCCGCGACGACTACTGAGCCACCCGCCTATTGAGCCGCCCGGCTACCGAGCCGCCCGGCCACCGGCGAGCGGCACCACCGCGATCGCGGCGGCCACGGCGAGCGCGGCACCCAGGCCGAGCGCCGCGGCCGCCGTGCCCGTGCCGAGGTAGAGCCCGCCGAGGAGGGCGACGCCGAGGGTGCCGCCGAGCTGCTGCACCGCGTTGAGCAGCCCGGCGGCCGAGCCCGTCTCGTGCGGCCGGACCCGGTCGAGGGCCGCGGTGAAGAACGGCACCGTGAACGCGCCCATCCCGAGCCCGCACAGCGCCAGCACCCACGGGTACGCGCCGGCCCCCAGGGCGAGGGCGGCCAGGAGGCCCGCCGTGAGCAGGGCGAGCCCGGCGAACATCACGCGCGCGCCGAACTTCGGCACCAGCCGGGCACCGGCGAAGTACGACGACACCGCGAGCCCGGCCGAGAGCGGCATCAGCGTCAGGCCCGCGGTGCGGACGTCGACGCCGAGCCCGAGCTGCAGCTGCATCGGCACCACCTGCATCAGGCCCGTCATCACCGCGAAGAAGAGCAGCGACCCGGCGAGCGCCGCCGGGAACCCGCGGTGGGCGAACAGGCTCGGCTCGACCAGCGGCGCGGCCACGCGGCGCTGGTGGAAACCGAAGACGACCAGCACCGCGGCGCCGGCCGCGAGCAGGCCCCAGTTCGTCCCGGCCGGATCGATCAGCGGGTACACGAACAGCCCGGCGCCGGCCGCGACGAGCAGGGTGCCGGTGACGTCGAGCCGGGGCCGGGTGGCGGCCCGGTCCTCCCGCAGCAGCCGGGCGGCGAGGAGCACCGCGAGGCCGAGCGGAACGTTCACCAGGAACACCGCCCGCCACGACACCGCCTGCGTCAGCAGCCCGCCGAGCAGCGGCCCGGTGACCGCGGACAGGCCCATCACCGGCCCGATGGTGCCCAGCGCCTTCGCGAGCTCGCCGCCGTCGAAGAGGGCGCGGATGAGGCCGATGGTCTGCGGGATGATCAGCGCGGCCGCCGCGCCCTGCACGGCGCGGGCCCCGATCAGCAGCCCGGCGTTCGGGGCGATTGCGCAAACGAGCGACGCGAGCACGAACCCCGCCACGCCGAGCTTGAACACCCTCGCGCGGCCGAAGACGTCGCCGAGGCGGCCGCCGGTGATGAGGAAGGCGGCGAACGGGAGCGTGTAGGCCGCGCTGAACCACGGGACGTCGGCGGCCGGGCCGGGCAGGTCGGCGTGGATGACCGGGCCGGCGACCTGCACGATCGTCGCGTCGAGCAGGTTCATCGCCTCGGCGGTGAGCAGCACGGCCAGCGCGGCCCAGCGCCGCCGGTGACGGATGGTGGTGGTGGGCAAGAGGTGCCTCCTTTCGTTGGCGCCCACCCTGACGGCTCGCTCGTGACCCGTTCCAGCTGCCGGATCGAGATCGCGGATTTATTCCGTCTAATACGCTTCAATGAGGGATATGACCACCTTGGACGACGTCGACCGCGCGTTGATCCACGCGCTGCACCTCGACGCGCGGGCGCCGTTCACGAAGATCGGCGACGTGCTCGGCGTCTCGACGCAGACGGTGGCGCGGCGCTACCGGCGGCTGCGGGCCGAGGCGTCACTCCGGGTCGTCGGCCTGCCGGATCCGCAGCGGGCCGGGCGGGCCGAGTGGATGGTCCGCCTGACCGCGACGCCGCACGCGGCGCAGGACCTGGCCCAGGCGCTCGCCCGCCGCGGCGACACCGCGTGGATCAAGCTGATGTCCGGCGGCACGGAGATCTGCGTGAACGTCCACACGCGAGCGGCGAGCGACCACGCGCTGCTGCTGCGGGACATCCCGCGGACGGCGAGCATCACGGCGGTCTCGGCCCACCAGCTGCTGCACCGCTACTTCGGCGGCCCGACGGCGTGGCTGGGCCGGGCCAACGCGCTCGACGCGGCGCAGATCGCGGCGCTCACGCCGGTGCACGCCGGGCCGGGCAAGCCGCTGACCAGCGAAGACGATGCTCTGATGGCGGCGCTGCAGCAGGATGGCCGCGCGGGCCTCGCCGAGCTGGCGACGGCGACCGGCTGGTCCGCGGCGACCGTCGCCCGCCGCCTGGCCGATCTGCAGGCGGGCGGCACGATGTTCTTCGACCTCGAGATCGACCCGGCACCGCTGGGCGCGACGACGCAGGCGCTGCTGTGGATGGCGGTGGCCCCGGCCCGGCTCGAGCAGGTGGCCCGGACGCTGGCGACCCACCCGGAGCTGGCGCTCGTGGCCGCGACGACGGGGCCGGCGAACCTGGTGGCGCAGGCGCTGTGCCCGGATGCGGCGGCGCTGCACCACTACCTGACCCACCGGCTGGGGGCGCTTGATGCCATCCGGACGCTGGAGACCGCGCCTGTGCTGCGGACGGTCAAGGCTGCTGCTTCGCGTTGAGGGGTCGGCGCCCTTCAGGCTGGCTTCGGGCGGGGAAGCACCGCCGGGGCGCAGGATTCGGGCCGCTCCGGGGTCGGCGCGCGTCAGGTGGCTTCGGACAAGCAGCACGGCCGGGCGGCGGCACCCGCGCTTCCGGGCGCCGCGGCCGCCGCCGCCCCGCCCGTAGTCAGCGCACGCCGGCGCCGCACCCGCCGCCGGGCCGCCCGTGCTCCCCGCCGCCCGCGGCACGTGTCACGGCTTCCGTGCCAGCACCCGGCCCTGGGGCACGCGGGCGGCCGGGTCGCGCAGTACCTGCGTCAGGATCTCGAACCCCGCGCCCGCCAGGAACTCGCAGACCCGCTCCACCGGCAACCAGTAGATGTCCAGGGAAAAGCCGTCGTGGCCGTAGCCGTCCGTTCGGTGGTGGCGGCGGTCGCCGACGTGGAACGCCAGTTGCAGGTGGCCTCCCGGGCGCAGGACGCGGAACAGCTCGGCGCACAAGGCCGGCAGCCGCGCCGGTGGGGTGTGGATGATCGAATACCAGGCCACCGCGCCGGCCAGGGCGGCGTCCGGGAGGTCGAGCGCGAGCAGCGATCCCTCGGAAAAGCGCAGGCCGGGGTGGTCGCGGCGGGCGATGGCCAGCATCTCCGGCGTCAGGTCGATGCCCGAAACGTCCAAACCCGCGGCGGCCAGGTAGGCCGTCACGCGGCCGGTGCCGCAGCCGAGGTCGGCGACCGGGCCGCCGCCGTCCGCTCGGACGAGGTCGGCGAACGCGGTCAGCAGCGCGCGGTCTTGGACGTCTTCGGCGATCGGGGGCGCGAAGCGGTCGTAGCTGCCGGCCACGACGGCGTACGTGTGGCGGGTCGGCTCGAGGAAGTGGTCGTCGGTCACGGCGCGGACCGTACCGGCGGGCACCGACAATTTCCCGCCGTGTCCTAAGTGGACTTCGTCCGGACCAGGTGGTCGAGCAGGCCGCGGACGGCTTCGAACTCCCGGACCTCCTGGCGGCAGTCCGGGCACGCCGCCAGGTGCCGCTCGACCCGGGCCGCTTCGGCGGCTTCGAGCAACCCCAGGCTGTACGCCCCGAGGTCGGTCCGGTCGTACCGGCCCATGGATCGCGTCTCCCGTTCCGCGTCCCGTGGGGAACGCCCGCCTCCAGGGTCCGGAGCCGAAGGCGCCACCGGTGCGGTTCCGCGGATTTCTACCCGAACGGCCGACAACTTCGGACGGCAAACGGCCCATGTGAGTGACGGCAACGATCACGGTACTCACCGGTCCGAACACGGAAAGCTTTTGTGCCACGAACTTCGCCGTTTCGGCGTCATGGCCTCCCGGCTCGTCCGTCGGACTGGCGTCGGGCCGGATTTTTCCGCTCCGACCTGGGTGAGAAGGCGATCCGAAACGAGGAGAGCGATGACCGTACGGAGCCACCGGGCGGACGACGTCGTGGACGAGGTCGGGGTGTGGCTGGCCGGGGAGTTCGCGGGGCGCCTCCCCGCGTCGGAGATCGACCGCGTCGTCCGGACGACGCGGCTCGACCTCGAGGGGAGCATCGCGCCGGAGGAGCTCGGGGAGATGCTCCACCGGCTGGGCCGGGCCAGGCTGCAGCGCATCCTGAACCTCGCCCCGGCGGCGCAGGTGAAGATCCCGCACGCGCGGTGACGTGCCGGGCGGGCCACGCGGCTTCGTGCCGCGTCGCCCGCCCCGCGGCACGACGGCCGCGGACCAAACCTCTTCGGGGACGATCGCGCACAACTGCTGCCCGCGCCCGCACGCAATCTTGACTGGACTAGACCAATCTGCTCTAGTGACCGGTGTCACGTTCGTCTCGGCCGGATGAGCATTCCCCACTCTCGACGACGGGCGCCTGCGCGCCCGGGTTCCGTCGTGGCCGAAGGAGTGAGCCAGTCTTGAGAAGACGTCCTGTCGCCGTCCTGTCCGCCGTTGCCGCCGTTGCCGGGCTCGTGTTCGGCACCCCCGCCGTCACCGGGCACGCGCCGCAGGCGGCCGCCGCCGCGTGCAGCGCGCCGAACTGGGTGGCCGGGCAGTGGTACGACGTCGGCGCCGTCGTGCGCTACACCGACGGCGGCTACTACCGCGCCAAGAACGCCAACCCGGGCTACGACCCGGTCATCAGCACCTGGTACTGGGAGCCCTACAGCTGCGGCGGGAGCGAGCCCGGCACCGGCTGCAGCGCGCCGAACTGGGTGGCCGGCCAGTGGTACGACGTCGGCGCGATCGTGCGCTACACCGACGGCGGCTACTACCGCGCCAAGAACGCCAACCCGGGCTACGACCCGGTCATCAGCACCTGGTACTGGGAGCCCTACAACTGCGGCGGCGGCACCGACCCGGGCAACCCGGGCGCGTTCGTGGTGAGCGAAGCGCAGTTCAACCAGATCTTCCCGGGCCGCAACTCCTTCTACACCTACAGCGGCCTGACCGCGGCGCTGTCGGCCTACCCCGGCTTCGCGACCACCGGCAGCGACACCGTGAAGAAGCAGGAAGCCGCCGCGTTCCTCGCGAACGTCGACCACGAGACCGGCGGGCTGGTCTACATCGTCGAGCAGAACACCGCCAACTACCCGCACTACTGCGACTGGAACCAGTCCTACGGCTGCCCCGCCGGCCAGTCCGCCTACTACGGCCGCGGCCCGATCCAGCTGAGCTGGAACTTCAACTACAAGGCCGCGGGTGACGCGCTCGGCATCGACCTGCTCGGCAACCCGTGGCAGGTCGAGCAGAACTCGGCCGTCGCGTGGAAGACCGGGCTCTGGTACTGGAACACCCAGAGCGGCCCCGGCACCATGACCCCGCACAACGCGATCGTCAACGGCCGCGGCTTCGGCGAGACCATCCGCAGCATCAACGGCTCGATCGAGTGCAACGGCGGCAACCCCGCCCAGGTCGAGAGCCGCGTCTCGAAGTACCGCCAGATCACGGCGGTCCTCGGCGTCGACCCCGGCGCCAACCTGTACTGCTGAAGCCGGTGGCGGGCGGGGTCTCGGCCTCGCCCGCCCGCTCAGCGGCCGAGCCGCTCGGCGAGCAGGCCGATGACCGCCGCCGCGTGGTCGTTGAGGTAGAAGTGGCCACCCGGGTACGTCTTCAGCTCGAACCCCCCGGACGTCCGCTCCGCCCACAGCCGGGCGTCGGCTTCGGTGACCTTGGGGTCGCTGTCGCCGATCAGGGCCACGATCGGGCAGGAGACGTCCGGGCCCGGGCGGTAGTGGTAGAGCTCCGCGGCCTTGTAGTCGCTGCGCAGCGCGGGCAGCACGAGGCTGCGGATGTCTTCGTCGTCCAGGATCGCCGCGTCCGTGCCGCCGAGCCGCTTGACCTCGGCCAGCAGCGCGTCGTCACCCTTTTCGTGGACCCGCTCGTCGTGGGGCGCCGACGGCGCCCGGCGCCCGGAGACGAACAGCGACAGCAGCCGCGTGCCCCGCGCCTCGAGCCGCCGCGCGACCTCGAACGCGAGGCTGGCGCCCATGCTGTGGCCGAAGAACGCCACCGGCCCGGCCGTCTCCGCGACGAGCACGTCCGCCAGCCGGTCGGCGAGCACGAACAGGTCGTCCACCGGGGCTTCGGTGTGCCTGTCCTGGCGCCCCGGGTACTGCACGGCCAGCACCTCCACCGCGGGTGCCAGTGCGGCCGAGACCGGGTGGAAGTAGCTCGCCGATCCCCCGGCGTGCGGGAAGCACACGAGCCGCGCCGTGGCGGACGGCGCCGGGTGGAAGCGCCGGACCCACTCCGAAGCATCGAGGGAAATCGTCATGGCCCCCAATCTGGCAGGCCGCGCCGCCGCCGTCGACCCCCAAGGTGCGCAGCCTGGGGCCGGCAGGTCCCGGGCCGCGGCCGGGACCTGCCGGTTCTCCCTCCCTCCTCAGCGGGACGGCCTCACTCCGCCCGCCAGAGCGCCGGCACGTTCGGCGGCTCCCAGCCCGGCTGCGCGGTGTGCGCCTGCAGGCACACGTAACCGCGGCCGCCGTAGGTGACCCGCGCGCCCGCCGCGTACGCGGTGCCCACAGCCCACGTCGTGCCCCCGGGCGGGGTGGAGGTCGGCGGGGTCGAAGACGGCGCTGTGGAAGACGGCGGCGTGGACTGCGTCGACGTCGGCGTCTGCGGGACGTCGAGCACGAAGTCGAAGGCGGCCTCCTTCGCCGAGCCGTTGTCGCGCACGGTCATCAGCAGGCGCGCGTCGAAGATCGTGTCGGTGTTGTTCCGCGGCTCGCCGGGGAAGTACAGCTGCGTGGTCAGGATCGGGCGGCCGGGTGCCTGCACCTTGACGTGGATGTGCCGCGTCCGGCCCGGGTAGAGGCCGGGCACGATCGTGGACAGCGTGAACGCGCCCTGTGCGTTGGTGTACTGGTGCCCGCGGAACGTGTAACCGGTGTTGTCGTAGGCACCGTTGACGTCCGCCTGCCAGAAGTCGAGCAGCGCCCGGTTGATCGGCAGGCAGGCCCGGCCGAAGACGTACCCGGACACGGTCAGCCGGGTGCCCTGCGTACCGGGCGTGACGAGGTTGGTCCGCTCCGGCGAGTTCGGCTTGAAGTAGGGGCCCTCCGTCTGCTCGATCGTCGGCTCGTCGCCGTCGTGGCACGCCGGGGTCAGCTCCGGTGCCGTGCCGCCGACGGCGTTCGCGCGGGCGAGCGCCGGGCCGCCGATCAGGGCGACCGGTGCGGCGACACCCGCGGCGAGCGCGGCCTTGAGGACCGTCTTGCGGCTGAGCTTGGTTTCTTCGTCCATGCCTGCTCCTCGTGGGGGAGGTCGGGGATCCCCTCGAACGTAGGCAGCGCACCGGGTGAGCGGCGATGGACTGGAACGGTCAGTCGTGGTGCTTCTCCCCGCCGCGCCGGAAGTCGCCGGGGCTCAGCCCGGTTTCGCGGCGGAAGAACCGGCAGAAGTACGCCGGGTCGGCGAACCCGACGCGGCTGGCGACCTGCCGCACGGTGAGGTCCGTCCGGAGCAGGAACCGCTGCGCCTCCCGGGTCCGGGCCTCGCGCAGCAGCTGCGCGGCGGTGCGGCCGGTCGCGGCCTTCACCGCCTCGGTGAGGTGACCCGGTGTGACGCCGAGGCGTTCGGCGTGCGCACGCACCGACCACAGCCCCGGCTCGGGGCGGCCGGTGAGCCGGACGAACTCCGCCGCCACCGCGGGGGCGGGCGCCGGCGACGGCGTGCCCAGCAACCGGCCCGCCCGCACGACCAGGACGTGGACCAGCGCCCGCAGCACCGACTCCGTGCCGTCGCCGCCGCGGCGGTACTCGTCCTCCAGGTCGGCGATCAACCGCGTGACGTGCGCGTCGGCGTGCTCGTCCAGGTGCAGCCACGGCCGTTCGCTCAGCCGGCGCAAGAGCTCGCGGTCGGCCGGGTGGTCGAGCAGGAAGTCGTCGGTGAACAGCACGACGTGCCCGGTGAGGTTCCGGACGTCCGCCCACTGGTGCACCTGCCCGGGCGCGAGGACACCGAAGTGCGGCGGCCGCAGCGGCCAGCGCGCGGTGTCGACGACGTGCGCGCCGGTACCGCCGGTGACGTGGACGAGCTCGTGGAAGGTGTGCCGGTGCGGGAAGTCCGCGTGCGAAAGCGGTCCCAGCGCGGCGAACGTGCCGACCGCGAACGGCGGCGCGTGCGGGGCGGGCACCTCCAGCCGGTGCATCGGCAGCTCCCCCGGCTGCGGGGGCCGGCAGGGCGTCCCGGGCGGGACCGTCGTACCGCGCATGGGTGAAAAGTCTAGACCAATTTAACGGCGATTCGCCGTTTTTGCCCCGATGATCGCAATCCGATCGTCGGGTTCCGGACACGAAGAACGGGGCCGGTCCACAGTGGACCGGCCCCGTTTCGTGAAGCGCTGCTTACGCGCGGCTGCGGCGCCGGTTCACCAGCAGCAGCAGCGCGCCGCCGCCGAGCAGCAGGCCGCCGATGCCGAACGGAACCGCGGCGTCGACACCGGTGTTGGCGAGCTCGCCGCCACCGGAGGGCGCACCGCCGGGGGTGGTGCTGGGCGCGGGGGTGCTCGGGACAGCGCCGGCTTCGGTCCAGCTCGCGCCCGCCTTCGCGGCCACCTGGGTCTTCTCCGAGTCGGCCACGATCAGCGACTGCGCCGGCTTCCGCGCGTAGTTCTCCGCGACGAACAGGCGGCCGGTGTCCAGCTCGCCGGTGACCTTGAGCGAGAACGAGCCGTCGCCCGGCTTGGCGCCGGCCGGGACGTCGACGAACAGCTTGCTGCCGTCCTTGACGTCGGCGGTCTTCAGCTCCTTGCCGTCGGCGTCGGTGACCTTGACGCCGTCGGGCAGCTCGGTGGTCAGCGACGTGACGTCACCGGACGTGGCGACCGAGAACGGGCCGACCTTGGTGCCGGCCTTGCCGTCGGCCTTGGCCGGCGAGATGTTCAGGGTCGGCTTCGGCTGCGCGCCGATGCCCTTGTTCTGGTCGCCGATCAGGTAGCTGTACAGCGCGGCGACGTCGGCGTTGGCCTCGGCCGGGTTGGCCTCGGCCAGCGGCTTCTGCAGGTTGAGGTTCACGCCGTCGCTGAAGTGCCACACCGCCGCCTGCGTGGCGGCGATCGCCTCGCGCTCGGAGATGCCGTCGTGGACCTTGACACCCTGCTTGGTGAGGGCGGCACCGACCTCGTCGAGCGTGAGGCCCGGGTACCCGTGGTGCAGCACCCAGTTGATCTTGTCGCTGTTCTTGTTGAACGGCGAGTCGGCGGCCGGGTACTTGTTCCACGGCGTCTCGACCATGTCGACGTCGGTGCGCATGCCGACGGTGATCTGCACGCAGTAGAGCTTGAGCGACTTGCCGTCCGACAGCTTGAAGCCGAAGAGCTTGGCGATGTAGTCGCCGCCACCGTCGAGGTTGATCCGGTAGCCGACCGTGCCCGCGTCTTCGACGACGCGGCCGCGCGCGGCGCCGTCGTCCGCGAGGGCGGAGGGAGCGCTGACCATGACCGCGGCGGCCGCGGCGAGCACCGCGATCCCGCCACGCACGAAAGCTGACCTGACCTGCATAAATCTCCTATCCGAGCCCGAACCACGCCGTTAGGGCCGCGTGAGATCACCAACCCCGACCACGGCGGCCACTGATTCGGGTGAGTGATCACCCGGTCAAGCGAATGGCAGCATACACAGACCTCACAGGGGCCTACGCACGGTGCCCCCATAAACACGATTGCGCTCGGAAATCCCCTGAAAGGGGGGCAGATTTCAGGCGCCGAAATACCCTGCGAACAGGATTCCGGCGATCTTCGTGGTGGTCTCGCGACCGACCTCCTCGCCGCCGGCGACGACGCCGGTGTCGTTCATCAGGGCGAGGGTGTACCGCTCGTCCGGGCCCGCGAAACCGACCGAGTCCATGATCCAGGAACCGTCGTCGTTGTCGTCGGACCAGCCGTTCTTGTTCCCCGGCCGCGCGGCGGGCCCGGCACCCCAGACGCCCCACTGCTGGTTGACGTCGACGGCGCGCAGTTCCCGCACGAGCTGGTCGCGGTGGCGCGCGGGCAGGCGGGTCAGGACGTATTCGATCAGCCGGTCCAGATCGTCCGCCGTCGTGCGGATCCAGCCCCAGTGGTGCGGGTGGCGATCACTGAACCGCATGTCGGTCATTCCGTATGCCGGAAACCGCCGGGCGAATTCGGTCTCGCCGCCGTAACGGGTCCACAACACGTGCGCGGCGGCGTCATCACTCGAATGGAGCATCCGGTGCAGCAGATCTCGATCTTCGGCCGACAGCGCGATCGCCCCGGCATCCTCGCGTAGCAGCAGGTCGACGGCCATCGCCAGCTTCGGCGTCGAGCAGGCCCAGATCAGCGTGCCGGCGGCCGGGCTGCGGTAGACGGCCCCGGTCCGGCGGTCGCGGAGCACGATGCCGGTCACCCCGGGCCGGCTGTCGGCGTACGCCTGCGCCCGCGCGATCCGCGCCCGCAGGTCCGAGCCGAACGGGTCGTCCGGCGCGTCTGCGGCGCGCCGGCCCGGGCCGGGCGGCGACGGCAGCAGCGCGAACGCCGCCAGCAGCGCGGCGAGCAGCAGCTTGCCCATGAAGTCCCCCGGGTGCGGACGAGCGGGTGGGTCCGCCCTGAAGACTCGCACGGACGCCGGGGGTGCGGCGAGCGCCGTCGCACCCCCGGCGTTCCCTCACGGGTGAACGGCCAGCAGGTGGGCGCGGAAGCCCTCGCCGTAGGTCTTGGTCGGCGTGCCGGCGAAATCTTCGATCAGCACGTTGCCGCCGCTGCAGCCCCACGGGTTCCACGTCCAGGCCGTGTACCCCAGGTTGTGCGCGTCCAGCCAGGCCATGACCTGGTCGAGGTAGTCGTGCGCGCAGGTGTTCTGGCCGATCTCCCCGGCCTGCACCGGCACCTGCGCGGCGACCGTGCCGATCTGGCTGTCCCAGCACGACGCGGTGACGCAGGCGTTGAAGTTGTACGAGTGCCAGGACGCCACCAGGTTGCCCGCCGGGTCGGCAGGCTTGTAGGCCAGCCACTGCGTGAGGTCGTTGGTCCACGTCAGGCCGCCGGTCATGACGACGTTCTGGGCGCCGGTCGCGCGGACGGCGTCGAGGAGTTCCTGCATCCCCGCGACGGTGTAGCCGATGCCGGTGCAGGTGCCGCCGTCACGCAGGCACCGCCACGAGGCGGCCGCGTCGGACCAGTTGGCGGCGGCGTCCGGGTACGGCTCGTTGAACAGGTCGAACACCACGGCGTTGTCGCCCTTGAACGCGGTGGCCACCTGCGTCCAGAACGTCGGCGTGTACTGCCGGTCGGGCATCGGCTTCTGGCAGGTCGCGTTGACGTCGGTGCAGGCCGAGGAGTTGCCGGTGTACTGACCGTGCGTCCAGTGCAGGTCGAGGATCGGGTTGATCCCGTTGGCCTCCAGCAGTTTCGCGTAGTCCTTGACGGCCTGCTGGTAGGGCGCGCCGCTGGGCGTACCGGACAGGCCGAGCCAGCAGTCCTCGTTCAGCGGGATCCGCACCGCGTGGATGTTCCAGGCCTTCATCGCGTCGACCGACGCCTGGTCGACCGGGCCGCTGTCCCACATGCCCTTGCCCTGCACGCAGGCGAATTCGGCGCTGGAGCGGTTGACGCCGAGCAGCCGGTAGGTCTGCCCGTCGGCGGTCAGCAGCTTGGTGCCCGACACGTGCAGCGCAGGCGCCGGCCCGGGCGGCGGCGGGGTCGAGGTCGTCGTGGTCGGGGTGGTGGTCGGGGTCGTCGGCTTGGTGGTCGGGGTCGTCACCGTGGTCGGCGGGGTCCCGGTGCACGCGGCGCCGTTGACCGCGAAGGTGGCCGGCGTCGTGTTCGTGCCGCTGTAGGAGAAGTTCGCGCCGGTGCTGACCGAGCCGCCGGCCGGGATGGCGGCGTTCCAGCTCGCGTTGGTCACGGTGATCTGCTTGCCGGACTGCGTCCACGTGCCCGACCAGCCCTGCTGCAGGGTCTGGTTCCCGGTGTAGGAGTAGGTCAGCGTCCAGCCGTCGGCCGCCGCGGAACCGACGTTGGCGATGCCGACGGTGGCGCTGAAACCGCTTCCCCAGTCGTTGGCCGAGTAGGTGACGCGGCAGGCGAACGCCGCGCTCGGCTCACGCGCGGACGACACCGCCGTCGTCGAGGTGACGACCCCGGCGGCGACCGCGAGACCCGCGACCGCCAGCGCGGCAGGACGTTTTCCGGCTCTTCCCCACATCGGCACTCCCTTGTGCACACTGACGTCGGCCGCGTCTGGGAGCGTTCCCAGACGCCGTCCACACCGTTGCTCCCCGGCCCGGGGTTGTCAATCACCAACGGCGGGAAACCGCGCCGATTCCGGCGAACAGCGTCCGGCGCGTTCCCCCGACGACCGCAGGCAGCTCACCCGGCCGGAGTCACCGCACGGGCCGCCACGGCCGGTAGCCGCCGGGATCGGCCGTGAAGACGGCTTCGCCTTGCCCGAGGGCCGGCAGCCGGCGCCGGAACTCCGCCGTCGCGGCCGCCGGGAGCGAGCCGGCGATCCGGGCGACGTCGCCGTCGGCCACGGGCGGCTCGCAGACCGCGTCGAGCTTCGCCAGCGCGATCAGGGCCGCTCCGGCGGCGGGTCCGGGCACCTCGAGGTCGAACCGGTCGACCGGTTCGTGCACGCGGGTCCGCGCCCGCGCGAACGCCTGCGAAAGCAGCCGCGCGGTGACCTCCCGGAAGCCGCCTGCCGTGCTGAGCGGCGGCTTGAACCCCGAGTGGGTCAGCGTGACGACGCAGTCGACGACCTCCCAGCCGTGCGGGCCGCACTTCGCCGCGCGGTGGACCGTCTGCTCGATGGCCGTGTGGAAGGCGCGCGGGAGCGAACCGCGCTCGACGGCCAGTTCGTACCGGACGCCGCTGCCGGTCGCGCCCGGCGCCACCCGCAGTCCCACCGTCACGACCGGATCGGTGGGCCCGAGCCGGTCGAGGAACTGGACCGCTTCCCCCACGCCCACGGGTTTTTCGACGTGCACCGGCGCCGGCGGCGCGAACCGCGCCACGAGCCCGAAGTCCTCCCGCAGCCGCTCGAGGAGCACCTCGATCTGGACTTCGCCGTAGGTCCGCACCGACAGGGCGCCGCGGCCGACGCGCAGGCCGAGCAGCGGGTCCTGGTCGCACAGCTCCCGCAACGCCTGGTGCAGCCGGGTTTCCTCGCCGGGGCGCGCGGTGACGACCGAGACGAGCCCGGGCGGCGGGAACAACGCGGCGTCCGCCAGGCCGTCCGGCGAACCTAGACGGTCGTCGACGCGGACGTCACCGAGCCCCGACAACCGGACCAGGTCCCCCGCGCCCGCCCGGGTGACTTCGCGGCCGGCGAGCGTCATCGCCGTCACCCGCCGCCGGCTGCGCTCGAGCGTGCCGTCCCCGGCGCGCCGGAACAGCTTCACCCGGTCGCGCACCTGCAGTGTGCCGCCGCGGACGCGGGCGTAGGCGATCCGGTCGCCGCCGCGGCCGCGCTCGACCTTGAACACCGTGGCCCGCAGCCCGTCGCCCGGTGCCGCCGCGGGCAGGAACTCGACGATCCCGGCGACGAGCTCGGGCACGCCGGCGCCGGTCACGGCCGAGCCGAGGAACACCGGGCAGGCGGCGCCGGCCGCCACCTGCTGCCGGAACGCCTGCCACATCAAGGCGTCGTCGAACCTGCCGGCCACGTAGTCCGCCAGGAGCTCTTCGCTGCGTTCGGCGGCGACCTCGGCGACCTCCTCGACGACGTCCGGGGCGTCCCGTGGCCGGCCGCGAACGACGACGTCCGCGCGGCCGGCCGCCTCGGCGGTCACCATCGGGACCAGCGCGCGGGAAAGCCTTTTCCGCAGGCCGGCGAGCACCGCGGCCGGGTCGGCCCCGGCCTGGTCGAGCTTGTTGACGAACACCAGCGTCGGCACGCGCAGCCGGCGCAGGGTGCGCCAGAGGATCCGGGTGCTCGCCTGGACCCCCGCGGGCGCGGAGACGACGAGGACGACCCCGTCGAGCACGCCGAGCGCCCGGTCGACCTCGGCGACGAAATCGGCGTGCCCCGGGGTGTCGATGACGTTGACCGTCCGGTCGCCGGCCCGGAAGGAGACCACGCCGGTGCTGATGGTGATGCCCCGCCGCCGTTCGACGGCGAGGGTGTCGGTCCGGGTCGTGCCGTCGTCGACGCGGCCGAGCGCAGCGACCGCGCCGGTGTCGAACAGCAGCCGCTCGGTCAGGCTGGTCTTACCGGCGTCGACGTGGGCGAGGATCCCGATGTTGAGCGGGGTTTCGGGCAAAGAACACTCCAGAGGCCGCAACGCTTGCTGGGAATTCGGCGGTGTTGCGGATCTGGCGCATGGTGCCCCCTCGCGGACGGGTCGGAACCGGCCCGACCGTAGCCGACGGCCGGGCGGCGGACCAAAGGGTTAATTCCCGGTCCGGTACTCGGTGAAGATTTCCGCGAGAACGCGGTGCGCGGCCTCTTCGCCGGGCCGGGCCGCGGTCACGAGCGTCTTCCACAGTGCCCAGCCGCGCCCGCGCGCCCAGGTGGCGTCGTCGACCGGAAGGCGTTCGCGGAACGCCTTCCGGCCGTCGGCGGTCAGCAGCGTCCAGGCGATGGCCGTGTCGCAGGCCGGATCGCCGACACCGCAGGTCCCGAAGTCGATGACGGCCGTCAGTTCCCCCGCGTCGAGCAAGAGGTTCCCCGCCGCGACGTCACCGTGGAACCAGACGTCCCGGCCGTCCCAGCGGGCGTCCAGTGCGGCCGCCCAGACCTCGCGGGCCAGGCCGGCGTCGACCCGGTCGCCCAGCGCCGCGAGCGCGCGTTCGGCCGCCGCCTCGTAGGTGCGCAGGGTGGCGCCCCGGAACCAGTTGTGCTTTCCCGGCCGCGGACCGCCGTCGGTCTCGACGTCCTGCAAGGCGGCCAGGAAACCGGCCAGGTCGGTGGCGAAGCGGACGGGATCGGCGATCCGGTCCGGGCTCGCGGGTTCGCCGTCGAGCCACCGGTGGACCGACCACGGGAACGGGTAGCCGGCGCCGGGATGCCCTTTCGCCACCGGAACCGGGACCGGCAAGGGCAACCGGGCAGCGAGCAGCGGGAGCCACTGCTGTTCCTTCGCGACGGCCAGTGCGTATTCGGCCGCGCTGGGCAGCCGCGCCACCAGGTCGCCGCCGACGTGGAAGGTGAAGTTGTCCCAGCCGCCGTGGGCCACCGGCCGGACCGGGAGCGCCGCCCACCGCGGGAACTGCTCGGCGATCAACCGGCGCACGACTTCCGCGCCGACGGTGACGCGCTCGGGCGGCGGGCCGAGATCCGGGGTGGTGTCCAACGGCGGTGTCCTCGGCTCGTTCGGGGACTCCGAGCATATGCCCGTGCGGCCCGCGGTTTGTGCCAGGTTGGCCGGGTGGATACCGCCGTTCGCCTTGTCCGGTCAGCTGCGCTCAGTGATGTCCCCGAGTACGCGTATGCGGCGACCGCCCAACGCAGAGCGCCGGATTTCCGCCCGCGCGGAGAACGTGTCGCACCACCACGCCGACGACCCGCTCCCGCGGCACGAACCCGTAGTGCCGGGAGTCCCAGCTGGTCGGCCGGTTGTCGCCCAGGACGACCGTGCAGCCGGGCGGGACGACTTCGCCGCCGAGGCCGTGCACGTCCGGGTCGGCCCAGCCGGGCGGGAGGCGGTCGCCGGCCACCGCCACCACCCGTTTGAGCAGCAGCTGGTTCCCGGCCGGCGCGCCGCTCGGCAGCGGCGGGAAGCGCAGCAGGGCCACCTGGCCGCGGCGCGGGCGGCGGGTCCGGCGCACCAGGACCCGGTCACCGGACCGCAGGGCCGGGGTCATGCTCGGACCGTCCACAGTGGTCAGAATGAGCCGGCGGCGCGCGACGAAGACGCAGCCGGCGACCAGCAACCCGGCGCACCGCAGTACTTTCACGACACGGCCTGGTAGCCGTCGGCCTGCAGGCGGAACAGGCGCGCGTAGCCACGGCCGTCGGCGAGCAAGCTGTCGTGCGTGCCCAGTTCGGTGATCCGGCCGTCCTCGAGCACGGCGATGCGGTCGGCGTCGCGGACCGCGCTCAGCCGGTGGGAGATGAGCAGGCTCGTGCGGCCCTGCCGGTGCTCGCGGATGCGGGCGTGCACCTCGTGTTCCGCCTCCGGGTCGAGACCGGAGCTCGGCTCGTCGAGGATCATCAGGTCCCGGCCCTCGCGCACCAGCGAGCGGGCCAGCGCCAGCCGCTGCCACTGCCCGCCCGAGAGCACCACGCCGGTCGAGGTGTCCTCGGTGCCGATCTCGAAGATCCGGGTGAGCGGCGTGTCGTACCCCCGGGGCAGGGCGGCGATCCGCTCGTGCGCGCCCGCGCGGGTCGCGGCGGCCATCAGGCGGGCGCGATCGTCCAATGCGGACAGTTCGCCGAGCCCGATGTTCTCCGCCGCGGTCATGTCGTAGTTCATGTGGTCCTGGAACACCGCGCTGATCCGCCCGCGCAGCATCGCGTGCGGGATGTCGCGCAGGTCCACGCCGTCCCAGAGGATCTGCCCGCGCGTCGGGTCGTACATGCGGCACAACAGCTTCACGAGCGTGCTCTTGCCGGCGCCGTTGAGGCCGACGAGGGCGACCGCCGTGCCGTGCGGGATCGTCAGGTCCACCCCGCGCAGCACCCACGGGAGGTCGTCGCTGTACCGGAACCACACGTCACGCAGCTCGAGTCCCCGCCGCAGCGCGGGAACCACCCCGCTGGACGCGCTCGGCAGATCGGGTTCGGCGCGGACCACGGCGACGTAGTGCGCGAACGAGAGCAGCCGGGCCTGGCCGTTGGCGATCGACGACGCCAGCGTGCCCAGCGCGGCCTGCACCCCGGCGACGGCGGCGACGAACATCGACACGTCACCGGCGCTGAGCGACCCGTCGCGCGCCGACGTGATCGCCCACCAGAGCCCCGCCCCGGCGACGGCCGCGCTCAGCGCCGTCAGCCCGCCCATGGTCCACAGTTCGCGTTCGTCCATGCGGCGCTGGGCTTCGTTGGCGCTGCGGCGTTCGGCCATCATCCGGGCGCGCAGGAACGCCCCGGTGCCGAACAGCCGGATCTCGGTCGCGGCCGGGATGCCGGTGAGCAGCTGGCTGTAGAAGAACTCGCGCCGCGTGTACCGCTCGATGCGCCATTCCACCGCGGCGCGGCGCCGGGCCAGCAGCAGTTCCGCGAGCAGGGCCGGGATCGCGGCGGCCAGCACCACGCCGGTCATCGCCGGGCTCAGCACGAGCAGCGAGCCGAGGAACCCGGCCAGCGACAGCGTCCCGCTGAGCGTGCCGCCGGCGCCGTCGACGATTTCCGGCATCCGGCCGCAGCTTTCCTGGGCCAGCCGCAGCCGGTCCTGGTAGGCGGGGTCTTCGAAGGTGCGCAACCCGACCTGGCGGCCCAGCGCGTCGAACAGCCCGTCGACGGCGACCGTGCTCGCCGCCCGGCCGATCTGCGCGCGGACGTAGTGCACCACCACGGGCAGCGCGGCGACGGCGAGGCCGGTGAGCACCAGCGCGACGGCGAGGCCGCCGACCGCGCCGGTGCGCTCGACGAGGCGGTCGAGGACGAGCTTGGTCAGCCAGGCGGTGGCGATCGGCGCGGTGGCCGCGGCCGCCGTCATGACGAGCAGGGCCGCCAGCCGCGCCGGGCCGGACCGCCACAGCAGCACGGCGGCGGCCGCGCCCGCGGCGCGCACCTGGCCCGCGCCGATCCGCAGGTCGGCTTGGCGCACGGTCACCGGCCGGCGGGCACGGGCAGTTCGTGCACCCGGCCCGCGGTCGCGGTCACCCGGCCGTCGGCCACGACGTACAGCGCGGGGGTCCAGGTGTTGCGGAACGCGGCGGCGACCGGGCCGCCGTCGAGTCCGGCCGTCACCACGTGGGCGACCTCGGCGAGCGCGCGCACGGTCTCCGGGTCGTCGCCGCCGAAGACGGCGAAGACGTTGTCGCGGCCTTGCGCGCGTGCGTAGGCGAGGAAGTCCGGCAGGGTGTCGTGGCAGGCGGCGCAGTCGGCGGAGAAGAACCCGACTGTGCCGGTCAGGGTGGCGGTGGTGAGCGGCTGTCCGCCGGTGGTGGTCGCGGTGAACTCGCCGACGGCCGAACCGGGGCGCAGCGCGAACGGCGTCGCGGCGGGCTGGGCGCGCATCCGGCGCAGGATCCCGACGGTCAGGAGCAGGTTCAGCAGGCACACCAGGCCGAGCAGCACCAGGGTGGCGACGACGTAGGGCATCAGGAACTCCTTGCGAACACGACGGCGATGTCGTCCATGGCGACGACGAGCACGGCCACCACCGCACCGGCGGCGAAGGCGACGGCGGCCCCGGCGACGGGCAGCCCGTGCTCCGGCGCGAGCGCGCCGAGGACGGCGAAGCAGATCAGCAGGCCGTTGCGGGCCAGGTGGCGCGGGCCGATCGGGGTTTCGGCCGCGCCGAAGCAGCGGCACGGGGCACGCCGCCCGCGTCGCAGCGAAGCGGCGATGGCGACGGTGAAAGCCAGCAGCAACGCCGACGCGAGGACGAAGCCGGCCACCGCGGTGACCAGCACGAGAACGGCGGAGGCCAGTTCCGCGGCCACGACGGCCACCGACACCGGCGTGACCCAGCCGGCGGGCATCGGCACCAGCGCGGGCACCGACCGGGCGAACCCGCGGAAGTCGCGCAGCTTCGAGACCGACGACGCGGCGAACACCACGGCGATCAGCGCCGCGGCGGCGGCCCGCAGGTACTCCATGTCACTCCCTCCACACCGGGCGGTGTCCGCGGGGAAGGCGGCGGACACCGCCCGCGGCCGGCTCAGCAGCTGCTGCGGACCTTGGACCACTCGCAGCCGGTCTGCGGGCAGCAGAACCGGTACCAGTAGCCGGGGTGGCCGGCGGAGTTGCAGAAGTAGCCGCCACTGCAGGCGGAAGCCTCGGCGGTGGGCACGATCCGGTTGAGCACGCGGTCGATCAGGCGCCCCATGGTGTCTCCCTTCGACGGTGGTTGTCCGCGGTGTGGGACGCGCTACCGCGGTCCCGCACCGGCTGCGAGCATCGCGGTCGGCGCGGTCGCCGGGCAGCAATCCCGGACGAACCCGGACGCGCACACGTCCCGGCCAAGCGCCCCGATGTGGCCTTCGGTGCGTTGAACCGGCACTGCGGCGCGGAGCGCCTCCGTTGAGGGGGCGGTGGGGGCATGGATGGAGCACCCAAGGCGGCCTTCGGTGCGTTGAATCGACACTGCGGCGCGGAGCGCCTCCGTTGAAGGTGGCGGTGGGGGCATGGATGGAGCACCCAAGGCCGCCCTGGGGCGCTTGGGGCTCACCCGCCGGCGGCCACCGGGCACCCCAGTGCCTCGGCGATCTCCGCCGACTCCGGCAGCCCCAGCTCACGGTGGTGAGCACGGGCCACCAGCCAGTGGGACCGGGCCTGCTCCGCCTCGCCCGAGGCCGTCAGCGCCCGGGCCAGTCCCGCGTGGGCGCGCGCCGCCGCGTGCAGGCTGCCCAGGTCCGCCGCGATCGCCACGGCGCACTCGTACGTCGCCCGCGCGTGGCCGGTGCGGCCGAGCTCCAGCGATGCGTCCGCGAGGCACAGCAGCGCTTCGAGGTGCAGGTCGCGGTCGCCGGCCTGCTCGGCGATCGCGACCGCGCGGTGGAAGTGGCCGTAGGCCTCCGCGTGGCTGCCGGAACGCAGGTGCGTGTCACCGATGTTGAGCAGCGTGCGGCCGGTGTCGCACAGGTCGCCGGTCTGCTGGTCGATGGCCAGCGCTCCGGTGTGGAACCCCAGTGCTTCGGTGTACCGGCCCAGCCGGCCGTAGACGTACCCGAGGTTGGTCAGCGCGGTGCGTTCGCCCGCGCGGTCGCCGAGCTCGCGGGCCAGGGCCAGCGCCGCCCGCTCGAACTCCGCCGACCGCGCGAAGTCCGCGTTCCAGGAGGCGATCGCGCCCAGCGTGCCGAGCGCCCGGCATTCGCCGGAACGGTCCCCGGCACCGCGGAAGCAGTCCAGCGCCTGCGCGGCGAACCGCGTCGCCACCTCGTAGCGGCCGACCTGGCTGTGCGTGGCCGCGACGCTCACCAGTGCGTGCCCGCGGGCGAGGGGGTCCGCCGACTCCGTCGCGCTCGTGTGCAGGACGAGCGCCTCGCTGATGTAGCCGCCGGTCTGCAGGTACCGGAACAGCAGCCGCGACAGCAGCCCCGCGTGACCGGTCGGCACCCCGTGGACGCCGGCGCCGACCAGGTTGGCCCGTTCGGCGTCGAGCCACGCGGTCGCCGCCTCGCGGTCGGCCAGCGGCGGGACCGGCAGGCCGGGGTCGGGCACGCGCGGCCGGTAGGCCCGCGTCCGCGGGGCGTACTGGTCCATCGCAGTCGCGGCGGCGAAGGCGTAGTAGTCGAGCAGCCGCGTCAGCGCGGCCTTCCGGCCGGCCGGAGCGTCCTCGTCCTGGGCGCGCGCCATCCCGAACGCGCGGATGAGGTCGTGCAGCTCGAACCGGCCCGCCCCACCGCGGCGGACGAGGCTCGCGGCGACGAGCCGGTCCGCGGTCCGGGTCGCCTCCGCCAGGCCGGTCCCGGTGAGCGCGGCCATACCGTGGGCGTCCAGGTCCGGACCGGGGTGCAGGGCGAGCAGCCGCAAGGCCCGCCGTTCCGGTTCGGCGAGCTGGTCGTAGGAGAGGCTGATCGACGCGTCCACGGCGTTGTCGAGCCGCAGGTGCGCGCGGCGCTGCTCCAGCCGCTCGAGGTGATCGGCCAGCAGCCACGACCGGTGGGCGGGCGCGGTCATCCGCAGCGCGGCGAGGCTCAGGGCGAGCGGCAGCCCGCCGAGTTCGGCGGTGATCCGCCGGGCCACGCCGGGCGCCCGGTCGATCCGCTCGGCGCCGACGGTGCGCCGCAGGTACGCGAGCGCGTCGTCCGGGCTCAGCACGTCCAGCGGCACGGAGACGGCCCCGGTCAGGCCGCCGAGCGCCCGGCGGCTGGTGACGAGCACCGGCCCGCCGCGCTCGTCGGGCAGCAGGGGCCGGACCTGGTCCTCGTCCGCCGCGTCGTCGAGGACGACGAGCAGCCGCCGCCCGGCCGATCGCTCCTGGTAGAGCCGCTGCTTGGCCGCCAGGTCGGCGGGGACGGCGTGGCCGGGCACGCCGAGCAGCCGCAGGAAGGAGTCGAGCACCGCGGCCGGGTCGACCGGTGGCCGCCCGGGGTCGGGGTGGAACCCGCGCAGGTTCACGAAGAGCGCGTTTTCGCACCGGCCGGTGCGCAGCAGCTCGTGTCCGGTGTGGACGGCCAGCCCGGTCTTGCCGACCCCGGCCATGCCCGCGATCGCCGCCACCCGGCCACCCTCGGCGGCACCGAGGACCGCGCACAGCCGCGCGAGTTCCGCCCGGCGCCCGGTGAAGTCCGGGAGCGCCTCGGGCAGCCCGAGCCGGGCCTGCACGAGGGTCGCCGCCTCGGCGCGGCCGCGGACCACCCGCAGCACGTCCTGCCAGCGGGCGACGTAGGCCGCGTCCGGGTGCAGCACCTCGACCACGGCCAGCAGCAGATCGGTGTTGGGCCGCGCCCGGCCGGTCTTGAAGCAGTCGGCGACGGTCGTGCGGGCGGTCCGCTCCCCGGGTGGCCGCCCGGCGGCCGTCCAGAGCCGGTTGACCCGCTCGGCGATCTGCGTGTACGACGGGCCGCCCGCCCACGCCTTGAGCAGCCGCAGCTGCCCGATGAGCTCCGCCAGCGTGCGCGCGTGCCCCGGATCGGGTGGTTCGGTGAACGCCATACCCGCCATCGTGGCGGCGGCGGGCCGGTCGGCGGTCCGGTTTCCGGAAAGATCCGGCGGCCGTCCTCACCAGCGCCCTGCGGTTCGAGCTGAACGAGCAGCCGGCCGGCTGCTGGAGTGCCGCCGGCGATCCCGAGGGCACGGCCCCTGCCGTGGGGCAACCCTTCCGGCGTCATGAAATCCTTTTGGGCGCAAATTCGCCGGGAGGCACACAATTGCATTGACGGCAAATCCGTCCCCGGGCATATCACCAGGTCGGCCGCAAGATAATCGGCAACAATCACGAAACTTGACAGCGTTGCGCGCGTTTGCTTATGGTCGATCGAGTTCCCGTCGATCGAAATACGAAGGTGTCCATGACCGTGCCTCCAACGCTGCCCAAGTTCCGGCAGCAGTTGATTCTTGCCGTTCTCATGGTTTGTTCGCTGTTGATCTGGCTGGACAACACCGTTCTCAGCATCACGCTGGAAACCCTCGCCGACCCGGTCCGGGGGCTGGGCGCGAGCCCGGCCGAGCTGCAGTGGGCCACCGGGGCGTACACGCTGGTCTTCGCGACCTTGATGTTCACCGCCGGCGCGCTGGGCGACAGCTTCGGCCACCGGAACGTGCTCGCCGTCGGCCTGGTGGTCTTCGGCGCGGCTTCGGTCTGGGCGGCGTACGCGGGTGGCGCCGAACAGCTGATTGCCGCCCGGGCCGCGATGGGCGTCGGCGCCGCACTCATCATGCCCGCCAACTTCGCCATCCTGTTGTGGACCTTCACCGGCCCCGGCCGGGCCACGGCCATCGCGATTTCCTCGACGTCCACCGGGGTCGGAATGGCCGCGGGCCCGGTACTGGCCGGGCTTCTGCTCAGCCATTTCTGGTGGGGCTCGGTGTTCCTCGTCAACGTTCCCGTCGTCGTGGTGGCGCTGGCCGGGATCATCCTGTTGGTCCCCAATTTCCGCAGCCCGACCGTGCGCCCGCTGGACCCGGCCGGGATCCTGCTGTCGATCAGCGGGCTCGCGGCGTTGACCTACGGCCTGATCCGCGCCGGGCAGGTGGACGACTGGAGCCGGTGGGACGTCTGGGCGCCGATCGCGGCGGGGCTGGTCCTGCTGGCCGTCTTCGTGCTCGTCGAACTGCGGACCCGGGAGCCGAGCTTCGATCCGCGGCTGCTGGCGCAGCGGGTGTTCGGCGGTGGCAACGCCTCGATGGCGCTGCTGCTGTTCTCGGTGGCGGCGGTGACGTTCTACAACGCGTTCTACCTGCAGGGTGCGCTGGGCTTCTCGCCGATGAAGGCCGGCCTGGCCAACGTGCCGACCGCGATCGGTGCGGTGGTGGGCGCGCCGCTGGGCGCCCGGCTGGTCCGCCGCTGGTCGCTGCGCGTCGTCGCCGTGCCGGCGCTGACGGTGGCAGCGCTCAGCTTCGGTGCGGTCGGCTTCTTCGAGCTGGACACCCCGCTCGTCTGGATCGAGGTTCTGCTGCTGGCGCAGGGGCTGGCCGTCGGCCTGGTGCTGGCCCCGGTGACCGGGGCCCTGATCAGCAGCCTGCCGCTGGAACGCTCCGGCGCCGGCTCGGCCGTCACCAACACGGCGCGGCAGGCGGGCAGCGTGATCGGCATCGCGGTGGGCGGCACGATCATGTCGATCGCCTACCGGAGCGCGATCGAGCCCTCGGTGGCCGACGTCCCGCCGGGGCTGCGCGACAGCGTCCGGACTTCCGCGGAACAGGCCCGGCACGTCGCCGGCACCCTCGACCGGCCGGCCCTAGCGCAGGCGGCG
The DNA here is from genome assembly GCF_046549135.1 of Amycolatopsis sp. lyj-23. NCBI lineage: Bacteria > Bacillati > Actinomycetota > Actinomycetes > Pseudonocardiales > Pseudonocardiaceae > Amycolatopsis > Amycolatopsis sp. lyj-23. The sequence goes on from NZ_JAJPWN010000022.1 coordinate 72,776, forward strand.
GACCAGGCGTTCATCCACGCGATGCACGTCGGCGCGGTGTGGATCATGGTCATCGCCCTGGTCGCGACGGCGGTGCTGGTGTACGCGCTGCGTCCGTCCCGGAAGCAGGCGGAGCCGGTGGCGCGGGCGGAAGACCGCACCGAGGCGGCCTCCCCCGCCGGCTGATCCCGGTCCGGCGCCGGGGCACGGGCTCGGCCGGGACGCCACGCGCGGGTGGCGTCCCGGCCGGCACCGTTCCCCGGCGCCGCTGGTACTTGCCCCCGCACCGTCGAGCCGCGGCCACCGGTCTCCCCCAGCCGGCGGCACGCCTCCGGACGCAGGGCGCAAGCCGACAAGCCCGGCCCGCCCCCAGCGAGCCGGGCTTGTCCGGACCCATCCCCCCTCGAGAAAGCCGCGGTCACCTGCTCCCGCCGCGCATTGCTCCCCGGAGTCACCGTTCCGGTACCGGCAACGGAGAAGCTCGCCTCGCCCGGCGCTGCGCTTTCTCGGTCCCGCAACGGAAGTGAAGAAGCTCGCCGCTGTGCTTGACTCGCCCGGACAGCCGGACTCGATCGCACGGCGCCGGTCGGGTCGCGACCCGACCGGCGCCGCTGGTCTTTGCCCTCGCACCGTCGAGCCGCAGCCACCGGTCTCTCCAGCGGGCGGCACGCCTCCCGACGCAGGGCGCAAGCCGACAAGCCCGGCCCGCCCCCGACGAGCCGGGCTTGTCACCCGCCGAGAGAGTCGAGCCAGCCGCGAAGGTGACCCGCCGTCTTCGGGGCCTGCTCCTCGATGATCGAGAAGTGGTCCGACTCGATCCACCCGGCCGGTCCGCCGTGCTGCCAGCCGGGCAGCGGGGCGGCGTCGCCGAAGCCCGTCAGGGGCTGCGTTGCGCGCAGGTTCAGCGTCGGCGCGGTGATCGGCCGGGCCTCGCGGTCCGCATAGATGCGGACGTAGCCGCCCATTGCGACCAGGCCGTGGTCGTCGACCGGGGTCAACGCGTTGTCGCGGGTCAGGATGCGGCCCAGCGCGTCGGTCAGCACCGCGCGGTTCAGCTCGACGTCCTCCGGTGCGTACGTGTCGATCATCGCCACGCCCGCCAGCTCGACGCCGTCGTCTTCGAGCCTCCGGGCGACCGCGTGGGCGATCGCGCCACCGGCCGAATAGCCGATCAGCGCCACCGGGCTCCGCTCGGCTTCCGCGGCGACCGCCGCAGCGAGGCTGCCGATCGCCGCCGTCCAGGTGGCCGGGAGGTCGTCGCCCGGTCGCGTTCCCGGCAGGCGCAGCGCGCTGAACCGGCGCTCGCCGCCCAGTTCGCGGGCCAGGCGGGCGAACTGGTGCGGGCCCGAGCCCGCCAGGAACGACGGGATGCCGATCAGGGCCGGCTCCGCCGCGCCGCGGGCCAGCAGCTGCACGGCCGGGCGCTGAGCCGGAGCTTCGCCGTACGTCGCCATCAGCTCCGAACTCGCGACCAGCAGCGGCAACGCCCCTTCCAGGTTGCCGCGGCGGTGCGCCGCCGACACCAGCTCGGTGATCGTGCCGCGCACGCCGGCCGGGGCCTGCTCGGCCACGCCGGTGTCCTCGAGCTGCGAGCGCACCAGTTTCGCCACGTCCGCGGCGGTCGGGTGGTCGAAGACCAGCGTCGACGGCAACGCCAGCCCGGTCCGCCTGCCGAGCCGGTTCCGGAACTCGACCGCGCCGAGGGAGTCGAACCCGAGCTCGGTGAACGGCGCGGCCGGGTCGATCGCGTCGCCGGACGCGTGGCCGAGCACCGCCGCGGCGACGTCACGCACCTCGCGCAGGACCACGCCGTCGCGTTCGGCGTCCGGCAGGGCCGCCAGCCGACGCGCCAAGCTCACCTCGGCAGTCGCGGCAGCCGGCGGCACCCGGATCATCCCGCGCAGGACCGCGGGCAGCGTGCCGCCGCGGGCCAGACCGGCGAGCGCCGCCGGGTCGAGCAGGGCCGTCACCGGGGTCGCCCGATCGGACGCGAGGGCGTTGTCGAACAACGCCATCCCGGCCTCCGGGTCGATCGGGAGCAGGCCCAGCCGGGTCCGGATCTGCCGCGCGTGCCGCTCGCCGCCGTCGCCGCCGCCGAGCGCCCCGGCCATGCCGACCGTCCACAGTCCCCAGGCCAGCGAGTGCGCGGGCAGGCCGGCCCCGCGCCGCACGCGGGCCAGCGCGTCCAGCACGCTGTTCGCGGCGGCGTAGTTGCCCTGTCCCTGGCCACCGAGCAACGGCGCCGCGGACGAGAACAGCACGAACGCCGACAGCTCCAGGTCGCGGGTCAGCTCGTGCAGGTTCAGGGCCGCGTCGACCTTCGGGGCCAGCACCCGGGTCGTCTGCGCCGCGGTGAGGGTGTCGAGCGTGCCGTCGTCCAGGACGCCCGCCGCGTGGACGACGGCGGTCAGCGAGGCGTCGAGGCGGGCCAGCAGGGTCTCGACCGCGGCCCGGTCGGCGACGTCGCACGCCTCGACCCGGACCTCGGCGCCCCGCCCGGTCAGCTCGGCGACCAGCTCGGCGGTGCCGTCCGCGGCGGCACCGCGCCGCGACACCAGCAGCAGCCGCCGGACGCCGTGCGCCTCGGCCAGGTGCCGGGCGACGATCGCGCCGATGCCCCCGGTACCCCCGGTGACGAGCACCGTGCCGTCACCGAACGACGGCGGCTCACCCGCTCCGGCGGGTACCGGCTGCAGGCGCGGGACCAGGAACCGGCCCCGGCGGACGGCCACCTGCGGTTCGTCACGGGCCACGGCGGCGGCTAGCGACTCCATCGGCAGGGCGTCGCGGTCGTGGTCGACGAGCAGGAACCGGCCCGGGTGCTCGGACTGCGCGCTGCGCACCAGGCCCGCCACCGCGGCCCCGGTCAGATCGGGCTGCTCACCGGGCAGTCCGGCGGCCAGCCGCGTCACGATCGCGAGCCGGCCGGTGTTCCCGGAACCGAGCCAGCGCTGCAGCAGCGCGAGCGTCGTGAGCACGCCGGTGTGGACGTCCGCCGCGCCGGAGCCTTCGGGCGCCGGCCAGACCACCGTGCCGGGACCTTCCGGCAGCGACGCGAGGTCGGCCTGGCCGTCGAGGACGACGAGACGTCCGGAGTCCATTTCGGACACTGCGGGCGCGGCGACCCAGTCGAGGTCGTACAGCGGGGCCGCGCCGCGCAGCCGGGCCAGCGCCTGCGGCTCGACCGGGCGGACCCGCACCGAATCCACGCTGAGCACGAGGGCACCGGTCGCGTCGGTCGCCTCCACCCGGAAGGTGTCCGGCGCGGTGCGGACGACGCGGACGCGCAGAGTCCCGACGCCGGGCTGAGCCAGCTGGACGCCCTCGAAGACGGACGGCAGCGGCGTCCCGCTCTCAGGCATGAGCCCGACCGCCGCGTGGAACACCGCGTCCAGCAAAGCCGGATGCGCTTCGAAGGCAGCGGTTCCGGTGTCGAGCGCCACTTCGGCGAAGACTTCCTCCGCGCGCGACCACGCGGCGCGGACGCCGGTGAACGCCGGCCCGTACCCGAAGCCGAGGTCGCCGAGCGCGCGGTACACCTCTTGCGCATCGACCGGTTCAGCCGCCGGGGGCCACGACCAGTCCGGCGTCGCGGCCGGTCCGGCGGGCGTCAGCAGACCACGGGCGTGGCGCACCCAGCCGTCGGCGGCCCGGGCGTGCACGGCCAACGTCCGGTGCCCGTCGGCGTCGGGCTCGCCCACGGCGAGCTGGAGGTCCACGCCACCGTCGGCCGGGACGACCAGCGGGGCTTCGATCGCCAGTTCCGCCAGGCGCGGCACGCCGAGCCGCGCACCCGCGGCCAGGGCCAGTTCGACGAACCCGGTGCCCGGCAGCAGGACCGTGCCGTGCACCGTGTGGTCGGCGAGCCACGGGTGCGTGCGCAGCGAAAGCCGGCCGGTGAACAGCCACTCGTCCTTGCCCGCGAGCTGCACCTGGGCACGCAACAGCGGGTGGTCGGCGGAGTCGGCGTCGGCGAGCGGCACGTCGGCCTCCACGGGCCGCAACCAGAACCGCTCGTGCTCGAAAGGATAGGTGGGCAACGTGATCCGCGCCTGCGGCCGGCCGCCGAAGAAGTCCGCCCACCGCACCGGCCGGCCCGCGCAGTGCGCGGTGGCGAGCGCGGTGACCAGCTGCTCGGGTTCGCCGGTCGTGCGCCGGGAGGCCGCGACCACCGAGGCGCTCGCCGTGGGGTCGGCCGCGAGCGTGGCCCGGGTCATCGCCGTCAGCACCGCGTCCGGGCCCAGCTCGAGGAACAGGCCCACGCCCGCATCGAGCAGCGACCGGACCGCCGGGGCGAACCGGACGGCCTCGCGCACCTGCCGCACCCAGTACTCGGGCGTCAGCAGCTCGTCAAAAGCACCGGAAACCGTGGAACACAACGGAATCCGCGGCTCGTGGTAGGTCAAGCCCGCGGCGATCTCGGCGAACCCGGTCAGCATCGGCTCCATCAGGGCGGAGTGGAACGCGTGGCTCACCCGCAGCCTGCTCGTCTTGACGCCCTCGGCCACCAACACCGCTTCGAGCGCAGACACCGCTTCGGTGGTCCCGGAGAAGACCACCGCATCGGGCGCGTTCACTGCGGCTAGAGACACGTCTTGGGCGAGCTCCAGCGCGCGCTCCTCCGGCACCGCCGCGGCCAGCATCGCGCCCCCGGACGGCAGCGCGCCCATCAACCGGCCGCGGGCCGCCACCAGCCGGCACGCGTCCGGCAGCGACCACACCCCGGCCACGAACGCCGCGGCCAGCTCACCGATCGAATGCCCCACCACCACGTCCGGCGTCACACCGAACGACTCCAGCAGACGGAACATCGCCACCTCGAACGCGAACAACGCGGGCTGGGTGTACTCGGTCCGGTCCAGCGGGGTCTGCTCATCGAACATCACGTCCCGCAGCGGACACTCCAGGTGGGCCTCGAACTCCGCGCACACCTCGTCGAGCGCGGCCGCGAACACCGGGAACGCCCGGTACAACCCGTCGCCCATCCCGCTGCGCTGGGCGCCCTGACCGGTGAACAGGAACGCGGTCCGGCCGGTGGCACCGCGCGGTTCCGGCTCGTCGACGGCCAGCCGCGCCAGCTCCGCGAGCAGCGTCTCCCGGTCCGAGCCCACGACCGCGGCGCGCTGGTCGAGCTGCGCGCGGTGCAGGGCCAGCGTCGCCGCGACGTCGGCGAGGTCGAGCTCCGGACGTTCCTGGAGTGCGTCGTGCAGCCGGCTCGCCTGGGCCCGCAGTGCGGCCGTCGTCCGCGCGGACAGCAGCAGCGGCAACGCTTCCGGCCGCGGGAAATCGCCCGTCCGCAGCGGGACCGCGGGTGCCTCTTCCAGGATCAGGTGCGCGTTGGTCCCGCTGATCCCGAACGACGAAACCCCGGCCCGGCGCGGCCGCTCCCCGGCCGGCCACGGCTCGGCCCCGGTCAGGATCCGCACTTCGCCGGCCGACCAGTCCACGTGCGGCGACGGCGCCTCGACGTGCAGCGTGGCGGGCAGCACCTCGTGCCGCAGCGCCTGCACCATCTTGATCACCCCGCCGACGCCGGCCGCCGCCTGGGTGTGCCCGATGTTCGACTTCAGCGAGCCGATCCGCAGCGGCTCGGCGCGCTCCGGTCCGTAGGCGTTGATCAACGCCCCCGCCTCGATCGGGTCACCCAGGGTGGTGCCGGTGCCGTGCGCTTCGACGGCGTCGACGTCGGCCGCGGCCACCCGGGCGTTGGCCAGTGCCTGCGCGATCACCCGCTCCTGCGAAGGACCGTTCGGGGCGGTCAAGCCGTTGCTCGCGCCGTCCTGGTTGATCGCGCTGCCGCGGATGACGGCCAGCACCGGGCGCCCGTGGCGCTGCGCGTCGGACAACCGCTCCAGGGCGAGCACGCCGACGCCCTCGGCCCACGAGACGCCGTCCGCGGTGCTCGAGAACGCCTTGCAGCGCCCGTCCGGGGACAGCGCGCGCTGCCGGGAGAACTCCAGGAACAGCAGCGGGGTCGCCATCACCGTCACGCCGCCGGCCAGCACCAGCGACGTCTCCCCGGCCCGCAGCGCCTGCACCGCCAGGTGCACGGCGACCAGCGACGACGAGCACGCCGTGTCCACCGTCACCGCGGGGCCTTCCAGGCCGAGGGCGTAGGACACCCGGCCGGAGACGACGCTGCCGGCCGAGCCGGTCGCCAGGTAGCCTTCCGCGGCCCCGCCGGCCTCGCGGGCCGTGTGGCCGTAGTCCTGGTACATGACACCCGCGTACACGCCGGTGTCGCTGCCCCGCAGCGAGGCCGGGTCGATCCCGGCGTCTTCGAGGGCTTCCCAGGACGTCTCGAGCAGCAGCCGCTGCTGCGGGTCCATCGCCGCGGCTTCGCGGGGCCCGATCCCGAAGAAGGCGGGGTCGAAATCACCGGCGCCGCGCAGGAACCCGCCTTCGCGGGTGGCGATCCGGCCCGGCTTGCCCGGGTCGGCGTCGTAGAGCCGGTCGGGGTCCCAGCCGCGGTCGCCGGGGATCGGGGTGATGGCGTCGACCCGCCCGTCGACCAGGTCCCAGAGCTGGTCGGGGTTCTCGACACCGCCGGGGTACCGGCAGCTCATGCCGACGATCGCGATCGGCTCGTCGGCCCCGGCCTTCGTCCGGACCGCGGCCGGACGCGGGCGGGCCGGCGCCGAGCCGTCGACCCGGGTGCGCAAGAAGCCCGCGACCGCGGCCGGGGTCGGGTAGTCGAACACCAGCGTGGACGGCAGCTCGACCCCGGTCGCGGCGGTCACCTTGTTGCGGAACTCGACGCCGCCGAGCGAGTCGAAACCCAGTTCGGTGAACGGGGTTCCGGGGTCGACGGCGTCGGCCGACTCGTGGCCGAGGACCGCGGCGGCGATCGCCCGGACCTCGTCGCGGATCAGCGTCTCCCACTGCCCGGCGGGGGTGTCGAGCAGCCGGCGGCGCAACGGGCTGTCGGCGACCCGGCCGCGGGCCGGGACGTGGATCAGGCCGCGCAGCACCGCGGGCAGCGTCCCGAGCCGGCCCAGCGCGGTGAGCGCGGGGGTGTCGAGCACCGCGGTCATCAGCAGCGGTTCGGCGGTGGCCAGTGCCTGGTCGAACAGCCGCATGCCGGTGTCCGGCTCGATCGGGGCCAGCCCGAGCCGGGTGCGGATCTGCCGCACCAGGTGCTCGCCGCCCGGGTCGTTCAGCGCCTCGGCCATGCCGAGCTTCCACAGCCCCCAGGCCAGCGAGTGCGCGGGCAGGCCGGCGCTGCGGCGGACTTGGGCGAAGGCGTCCAGTGCGGCGTTCGCGGCCGCGTAGTTGCCCTGGCCCTGCCCGCCGAGCAGTGGCCCGGCCGAGGAGAACAGCACGAACGCGGCGAGGTCCCGGTCGCGGGTCAGTTCGTGCAGGTGCCAGGCGGCGTCGACCTTCGGCGCGAGCACCCGGTCCACCTGCCCGGCGGTCAGGGTTTCGACGGTGCCGTCGTCGACCACGCCCGCGGTGTGCACGACCGCGGTCACCGGTTCGGCCTCAAGCAGGGCGGCGACCGCGGCGCGCTCGGTGACGTCGCACGCGGCGACGCGGACGGCCGCGCCCAGCCCGGTCAGCTCGGCGACCAGCTCCGCGACCCCCGGGGCACTGTCGCCGCGGCGTGAGACGAGCAGCAGGCTGCGCACGCCGTGCGCGGTGACCAGGTGGCGGGCGGTGACCGCGCCCAGGCCGCCGGTACCGCCGGTGATCAGGACCGGGCCGGCGCCGAAGGACCCGGCGGCCGGTTCGGCGGCCGTGGTCCGGACCAGCCGCGGGGCCGTCGTGACGCCGTCGCGGATTGCCAGCTGCGGTTCGTCCGTGGTGAAGGCGGCGGTGACGGGTGTGTCGTCGACGACGTCGATGTTCACGATGCGGCCCGGGTGTTCCGACTGCGCGCTGCGGACCAGGCCGCGGACGGCGGCGGCCGCGAGATCCGGCGTCTCGCCGGGCAGGCCGGCGCCGTTGCGGGTCAGCACCACCAGGGTCGAGCCCGCGCAACGGGGTTCGGCGAGCCAGTCGCGCAGCAGCGCGAGAGCGTCGTGCACGGCGGCGCGGACGGACGCGGGGACATCGTCCGCCGGCAGCGGTTCAGGCGACCAGACGACAACCGCGCCCGGGTGTTCCCCGGCGGCGAACGCGGCGACGTCCGCGAAGGTTTCGGCGCACCCGGAGACCGGACGGCCCAGCGCGACCAGCGGCCGGTCCGGCACCGGAGGAGCGCTCACCGGCGTCCACTCGACCGCGTAGAGCGGGCTGCGGGCCCCGGCGAGGGCGTGTGCGTCCGCGGGACGGGCGAGCACGGCGTCGATCGACAGCACCGCGGCGCCGGTGTCGTCGCACGCGTCGATGCGCACCTTCCCGGCGCCCGAACGGCCGATGCGGGCGCGGATCGCGGTGGCGCCGGGGCGGAACACCCGGACGCCGGTGAAGGAGAAGGGCAGCGGCAGTTTGCCGTCCGGCAGGTCTTCGGCGAGGCCGGTGAGGGCCGCGTGGAAGGTCGCGTCCAGCAGCGCCGGGTGCACCACGAAGCCCGCGGCCGGCTCGTCCAGGGCCACTTCGGCGAAGACGTCGTCGCCGCTGGTCCAGGCCGCGCGGACGCCCTGGAACGCCGGGCCGTAGCCGAAGCCGAGGTCGGCGAGCCGGTCGTACAGGCCGGTTTCGTCGACCGGCGTGCCGTCGGACGGCGGCCATTCTGGGTCGGGCCAGTCCGGCGTGCCGGTGTCGGCGGCGAGGACGCCGGTGGCGTGCAGCGTCCAGTCCGGCTCGCCGGTGCCGGTCGCGGCCCGCGAGTGGATCGACAGGCGACGGCGGCCGGTGTGGTCGGGCTCGGTCACCGCGACCTGCACGTCCACCGCGCCGGTCCCGTCGAACGGCAGCGGGGCCGACAGGACGAGCTCGTCGACGACGGGCAGGTCCAGGTGGCAGCCCGCGGCCAGCGCGAGGTCCACGAACCCGGTGCCGGGCAGCAGCACCGTGCCGAACGCCGTGTGGTCGGCGAGCCACGGCTGGGCGGTGGGGCAAAGCCGGCTGCTGAACAGCCATTCGTCGCGGCCGGCCAGCGGCGCGGCCACGCGCAGCACCGGGTGGTCGAGCGCGGCGAGCCCGGCGTGGCCGAGGTCGCCGAGCGCCCGGTCGTCGGGCTCGACCCAGTGGCGGCGCCGCTGGAAGGCGTAGCCCGGCAGGTCGAGGTGGGTGGCCGGTTTGCCCGGGGACAGCGGTGTCCAGTCGACGGCGAGACCCGCGCAGTGGGCGGCGCCGAGCAACCGCAGGAACTGGCCGGCCTCCGCGGCCTTGCGCCGGGACGCCGCCGCGACCAGCGAGCCGGACGCCACTTCGTCGCCCAGCGTCTGGCGGGTCAGCGCGGCCAGCACGGCGTCCGGGCCGACCTCGACGAACCGGCGCACGCCGGCGTCGGCGAGCGACTGCACCGCCGGGGCGAACCGGACGGCCTCGCGCACCTGCCGCACCCAGTACCGCGGTGTCAGCAGCTCGTCGCCGGCCGGCGCACCGGAAACCGTGGAGCAGACGGCGATCCGGGGCGCCCGGTACGCCACCGAGGCGGCGACCTGTTCGTACTCGGCGAGCATGGGCTCCATCAACGCCGAGTGGAAGGCGTGCCCGACGGTCAGCCGGTTCGTCTTCACGCCCTCGGCCACCAGCCGGTCCTCCAGCGCGGCGATCGCCGCCGGCTCGCCCGAGAACACCGTCGCCGCCGGCGCGTTCACCGCCGCCAGCGTGACGTCTCCGGCCAGCTCCAGCGCCCGCTCCTCAGGCACTGCGGCGGCCAGCATCGCGCCACGGGACGGCAGCGCGCCCATCAACCGGCCGCGGGCCGCCACCAGCCGGCACGCGTCGGCCAGCGACCACACCCCGGCCACGTACACCGCGGCCAGCTCACCGATCGAATGCCCCACCACCACATCCGGCGTCACACCGAACGACTCCAGCAGGCGGAACATCGCCACCTCGAACGCGAACAGCGCCGGCTGCGTGTATTCGGTGCGGTCCAACAGCTCCGGGCGCTCGACGTCGCCGAACATGACTGAGCGCAGCGAAACCCCCAGCAAGGCGTCGAATTCCGCGCACACCTCGTCGAGCGCCGTGGCGAACGCCGGGAACGCGGCCGCCAGCCCGGCGCCCATCCCGGCGCGCTGCGCGCCCTGGCCGGTGAACAGGAAGGCCGTCTCGCCGGTGGTGACAGCACCCGTCACGACGTGCGGGGAGTCCGCACCGGCGGCCAGTGCGGTGAGACCGGCGAGCAGGCCGGCGCGGTCGGTGCCGATCACCGCGGCACGCCGGCCCAGCCGGGCGCGCGCGGACAGGGCGGCCGCGACGTCGGCGTCGGCCGCCTCGGGGTGCGCGGCGAGCCAGGCCAGCAGCCGGCTCGCCTGCGCGCGGAGCGCGGGCTCCGACTTGGCCGAGAGCAGCCACGGCGCCGGTCGGACCGGCTGCGGCACAACAACTTCCGGCTCGGCCGCGCGCGGTGCCTCTTCGAGGAGCACGTGCGCGTTGGTCCCGCTGATCCCGAAGGACGACACCCCGGCGCGGCGCGGCCGGTCCAGCTCGGGCCACGGCTGGGCCTCCGTCAGCAGCCGCACCGAGCCCGCCGACCAGTCGACCTCGGGGGTCGGCTCGTCGATGTGCAGCGTCGCGGGCAGGACGCCGTTGCGCAGCGCCATGACCATCTTGATCACGCCCGCAACCCCGGCCGCGGCCTGTGTGTGCCCGATGTTCGACTTGACGGAACCCAGCCACAGCGGCCGGCTGTCCCCGCGGGCCTGGCCGTAGGCCGACAGCAGCGCCTGTGCCTCGATCGGGTCACCCAGCCGCGTACCCGTCCCGTGCGCCTCCACGACGTCCACTTCGGACGCCGACAGCCGCGCGCCGGCCAGCGCGGCCCGGATGACCCGCTCCTGCGCGGGGCCGTTCGGTGCGGTCAGCTGGCTGCTGGCGCCGTCCTGGTTGATCGCGCTGGCGCGGACCACGGCCAGCACGCGGTGCCCGTTGCGCTGCGCGTCCGACAACCGTTCCAGCACCAGGACACCGGCGCCTTCGGCCCAGCCGGTGCCGTCCGCCGACGACGAGAAGGCCTTGCACCGCCCGTCCGGCGCCAGGCCGCGCTGCCGGGAGAACTCCACGAAGGTGCCCGGGGTCGCCATCACCGTGACGCCGCCGGCCAGCGCCATCGTGCACTCGCCCTGCCGCAGGGCTTGCGCCGCGAGGTGCAGCGCGACCAGCGACGACGAACAGGCGGTGTCGACCGTGACCGCCGGCCCCTCCAGGCCGAAGGTGTAGGCCAGCCGGCCCGACGCGATGCTGCCCGCGCTGCCGGTCAGCAGGTAGCCCTCGAAGTGCTCGGGCTCCTGGGGCGTCCGGGAACCGTAGTCGTCGTACATGACGCCCGCGTACACGCCGGTGCGGGTGCCGCGCAGCGCGGTCGGGTCGATGCCCGCGTGCTCGAAGGCCTCCCACGCCGTCTCCAGCAGCAGCCGCTGCTGCGGGTCCATCGCCGCCGCTTCGCGCGGGCTGATGCCGAAGAACTCGGCGTCGAACTGGTCGGCGTCGTACAGGAACCCGCCCTCACGGCTGTAAGAGGTCCCCAGCCGGCCGGGATCCGGGTCGTACAGCGCGTCCAGGTCCCAGCCGCGGTTCTCCGGGAAGGTGCCGACCACGTCCCGCCCGGCGCGCACCACGTCCCAGAACTCGTCCGGCGACCCGACCCCGCCCGGCAGGCGGCAGGCCATGCCCACGATCGCGATCGGCTCGTGCGCGCGCTCCTCGAGCTCCTGGACCCGCTGACGGCTCTCGCGCAGGTCGACCGTGGCCCGCTTGAGGTAGTCGCGGAGCTTTTCCTCGTTGTTCATGCCTACCTGCCGAGTTCGTTGTCGAGTGCCGCGAAGAGGTCGTCGTCGGTTTCCAGCTCGAGGGCCACGGCGGTGGACCCGCCGTCCACCAGCCGGAGCAGCCCGCGCAGCCGCGCGGCGACCGTTTCCGCGTCGGGGGTGTCCGGGCCGTCGATGACGGCTTCCAGCGCGTCCAGGGCGTGCCGGACGGGATCCGGCTTCTCGCCGGCCAGCCGGCTCCGGAGGTACGCGGCCAGCGCCTCGGTGGTCGGGTGGTCGAACACGAGCGTGCTGGGCAGCCGCAGCTCGGTGGCCGTGGTGAGCCGGTTGCGGAGCTCGACCGCGGTGAGCGAGTCGAGGCCCAGGTCCAGCAGGCCCCGCCGGACGTCGATCGTCCGCGGCGCCGGGTGGGCCAGCACCAGGCCGACCTGCTCCTGCACGAAGGCGAGCAGCAGCGCGTCCTGTTCCGCGTCATCCAGCCCCGCAAGCCGCTGGGCCAGCGGCAGTTCCGCCGGCACGGCCGGGCGGGCGGTCCGGGTCCGCACCAGGCCCCGGAACAGCTCCGGCAGCGCGTCCCCGAGGGCGCGCAGCGCGGCGAGGTCGAGAGCCACCGGCGCGAGCACCGGCCGGGTACCCGGGTCGCCCGCCATGGCCAGGTCGAGCGCTGCGAGGGCTTCGCCGTCGGGCATCGGCAGGACGCCGCCCCGCAGCAGCCGGGCCCGGTCGGCGTCCCCGAGAGCCGCCGCCATCCCGGCCTGCCACATGCCCCAGGCCAGGGACACCGCGGGCAGGCCCGCGCCGCGGCGGTGCTCGGCCAGCGCGTCCAGGAAGGTGTTGCCCGCGGCGTAGCCCGCCTGCCCGGCGTTGCCCACCAGCCCGGCCACCGAGGAGAAGAGCACGAAGTCGGTCAGCTCCAGCCCGGCGGTCAGCTCGTGCAGGTGCCAGGCCGCTTCGACCTTCGGCCGCAGGACGCGGGCGAGGCTCTCCGGGCTCAGACCCTCCACAGTGGAGTCTTCGACGACGCCGGCCGCGTGCACCACCGCGGTGAGCGGGTGCCCGGCCGGGATCGAAGCGAGCAGCTCGGCCAGCGCGGCCCGGTCGGCCACGTCGCAGGCCGTGACCCGCACCTCCGCGCCCAGCGCCGTCAGTTCGGCCACCAGGTCCTCCGCGCCGCCGCGGCGGCTGGTCAGCAGCAGCCGCCGCGCGCCGCGGGCGGTCACCAGGTGGCGGGCGACCAGTGCACCGAGCGCGCCCGTGCCGCCGGTGATCAGCACCGTGTGGTCCGGGTCGAACCGAGCCGCGGCGTCCGTGCCCTCGGCCTTCGCCAGCCTGCGCACCCAGGCCTGTCCGCCGCGCAGTTCGAGCTGCGGCCGGGGATCGGCCAGCGCCGCCCGCAGCACGTCACCGGCGAGCGGGCCGTCGGTGATCAGGTGCTGGAACCGCCCCGGGTGCTCCGACGCGGCCGTCCGGAGCAGCCCGGACAGCGCACTGTGCCCCAGTTCCCCGGTGCCGAGCACGGCCAGCCGCGCCCCGGACAGGGCCTCGGTGGCGAGCCACTGCCGCACCACCGCCAGCACTTCGCCGGTGACCTGGCCCGTCTCCTGCGGGGTCGCCGGCCGGACCGGCAGGACGACCACGTCGGGCCCGGCCACCCCCGCCGTCACGGCGGCGAGGTCGGAATAGCACTCGGCGCCGAGGCCCAGGTCGTCCGAGCCGAGCACCGCGATCGTCCCGGCTTCCGCGGCGGGGAGGTCCACCGCGGTTCGCTCCACCGCGTACACCGACGGGCCGCTGGAACCGGCCGGAAGGGCACGCAGCGCGAGCGACTCGACGGTGGCGACCGGCGTTCCCGTCTCGTCGGCGATGTGCACCGAGACGGCGTCGTCCGGGCCGGCCGAGAGCTTCACCCGCAAGGAATCCGATCGGTTTCCGGACAGCTGCACCCCGGAGAAGGCGAACGGCAGCCGGACCTCCGCCCGCTCCTCCAGGAGCAGCGCGTGCAGCGAGGCGTCGAACAGCGCCGGGTGCAGGACGAACCCATCCGTCTCGACGGAAGCCCCTACCTCGGCATAGAAGTCGCCACCCGATCGCCAGGCCGCCTGGAGACCCTGGAAGGCCGGGCCGTACGCGTAGCCGCGGTCGGCGAGGCGGTCGTAGAGGTCGTCGACGGGCTGTGGTTCGGCACCGGACGGCGGCCACGACCCGAGCTCCGGGTCCGGGCCGACGGGGAGAGCGGGCACCACGCTTCCGGTGGCGTGCTTGCGCCAGCCGTCGCCGTCCCGGTCGCCCCGGGAGTGGACGGCCACCGGACGGCGGCCGCCGTCGTCGGGGCGGCCCACGGTGATCTGCAGCTGGATTGCCCCGGTTCCGGGCAGTACCAGGGGTTCCTGCAGGACCAGCTCCTCCAGCCGCGCGCAGCCGGCCGCGGCGCCGGCGTGCAGGGCGAGCTCCACCAGTGCCGTGCCCGGCAGGAGCCGGGTGCCGGCGACGACGTGGTCGGCGAACCACGGGTGGCTGCGGGCCGAGACCCGGCCGGTGAACAGGACTCCGTCGGAGTCCGCGAGCGGAACGCCGGCGCCGAGCAGCGGGTGCCGCGCGGAGTCCAGGCCGGCCGAGGTGACGTCGCCGCCGCCGGGGCCGTCGGTGAGCCAGAAGTGCCGTCGCTGGAACGGGTAGGTCGGCAGGTCCGCGGTCGGGCCGTCCGCACCGAAGAAGGCACGCCAGTCCACCGGGACACCCCGGACGTGGGCGTGGGCCAAGGCGGTGACGGCGGTGTGCGGTTCGGGACGCCCGTCGCGCAGCACCGGGACCAGCAGGGCGCCCACGTCGAGGAAGTCCTGCCCCAGCGCGCTGAGCACGCCGTCCGGGCCGAGCTCCAGGAACGTCCGGACGCCTTCCGCCTCGAGCGAGCGGGCGGCGTCCAGGAAGCGCACCGGCTCGCGAACGTGGCGGACCCAGTACTCCACTGTGGTCAGTTCCTCGGCGGCCGGTTTCCCGGTCAGTGCCGACACGATCGGGATGGTGGGCGGGGCGAGGGCGAACTCCTTCACGACCGCGTGGAAGTCGTCCAGCATCGCGTCCATGTGCGGGGAGTGGAACGCGTGGCTGACGCGCAGCCGCTTGCTCCGCCGTCCTCGGGCGCTCAGTTCCGCACCGGCCGCTTCGACGGCATCCGTGTCGCCCGAGAGCACCACGGACGTGGGGCCGTTGACGGCGGCGATGTCCAGCCGGCCCTCCTGCCCGTCGAGCAGGGCCAGCACCTCCTCCTCGCCGGCCTCGACGGCGAGCATCGTCCCGCCGCCGGGCAGGGCCTGCATCAGCCGGCCGCGGGCCGCGACCAGCTTCGCCGCGTCCGCCAGGGAAAGGACGCCGGCGACGTGCGCGGCGGCCAGCTCGCCGACGGAGTGCCCGGCGAGGAAGTCCGGCCGGAGCCCCCAGCTTTCGAGGAGCCGGTAGAGCGCCACCTCGGTGGCGAACAGCGCGGCCTGCGCGAAATCCGTCCGGTTCAGCAGCTCGGCGTCCGCACCCCGGAGGACGTCGAGCAGCGGCTGCTCCAGCCACTGGTCGAGCTCGGCGCAGACGGCGTGCAGGGCTTCGGCGTACGCCGGGTAGGCGGCGGACAGCTCCCGGCCCATGCCGAGCCGCTGGCTGCCCTGGCCGGTGAAGAGGAACGCGGTCCGCCCGGCCACCGGCGTACCCCGCACGACCGGCGCCGCGAGGCCCTCGACGGCGTCCGGGGCGGTGGCCGCCACGACCACCGCGCGGTGCGGCAGGGCGGCGCGCCCGGTGGCCAGGGTCCGGCCCGCCGCGGCCAGGTCCTCCGGCGTGGCCCCGGCGAGGGCCGCGCCGATCCGCTCGGCCTGCGCCGGCAGGGCCACTTCGGTGTGCGCGGACAGCACCAGCGGCACGACCGGCATCGAGCGGGACGGCGGCACCGGCTCAGCGGCCGGCGGCTGCTCGACGATGACGTGGGCGTTGGTGCCGCTGATGCCGAAGGAGGAAACACCCGCCCGGCGCGGCCGCCCGGATTCCGGCCACGGCGTCGCCGCGGTGAGCAGCTCCACCCGGCCGGCGGACCAGTCCACGTGCGGGCTGGGCTCGTCGATGTGCAGGCTCTTCGGCACGACCCCGTGCCGCATCGCCATGACCATCTTGATCACGCCGGCCACCCCGGCCGCGGCTTGGGAGTGCCCGATGTTCGACTTCAGCGAGCCCATCAGGAAAGCTGCCGGGCGCTCCCGGCCGTAGGTGGCGAGCACCGCCTGAGCCTCGATCGGGTCGCCGAGGGTGGTGCCGGTGCCGTGCGCTTCGAGCGCGTCGACGTCCGCGCCGGTCAGGCCCGCGTTCGTCAGCGCCTGCCGGATCACCCGTTCCTGGGACGGGCCGTTGGGCGCGGTGAGGCCGTTGCTCGCGCCGTCGGAGTTGACGGCGGTGCCGCGCAGCACGCCGAGGATCCGGCGGCCGTTGCGCCGGGCGTCGGAAAGCTTCTCCAGCAACAGGATCCCGGCACCTTCGGCCCAGGCCGTCCCGTCCGCCCGGCCGGCGAAGGGCTTGCAGCGGCCGTCCGGGGCCAGCCCGCGCTGCCGGCTGAACTCGACGAACATCCGCGGCGTGGCCAAGACGGTCACACCGCCAGCCAGCGCCAGCCCGCACTCGCCGTTGCGCAGGGCCTGCGCGGCGAGGTGCATCGAGACCAGCGAGGAGGAGCAGGCGGTGTCGACGGTGATCGCCGGCCCCTGCAGGCCGAAGGTGTAGGCGACCCGGCCGGAGGCGACGCTGACCGTGCTGCCGACCGACAGGTAGCCCTCCACGGCCTCGGGGGCGTCCCGCAGCCGTCCCGCGTAGTCGTTCGCCATCACGCCGGCGAACACCCCGGTGTCGCTGCCCTTGAGCGAAGCCGGGTCGATCCCCGCGCGCTCGAACGCCTCCCAGCAGATCTCCAGCAGCAGCCGCTGCTGCGGGTCGACGGCGGTGGCCTCGCGGGCGCTGACGCCGAAGAACTCGGGGTCGAATCGCGTTGCCCCGTCGAGGAATCCACCGTGCCGGGTGTAGGACGTGCCGGCGTGGTCCGGGTCCTCGTCGTAGAGGTGGTCCAGGTCCCAGCCGCGGTCAGCGGGGAACGGCCCGATGGCGTCCCGCTCTTCGGACAGCAGTGCCCACAGCTCTTCCGGCGAGCCGACGCCACCCGGGTAGCGGCAGGCCATCGCCACGATCGCGATCGGCTCGTCCGCCGCGGCGGCGACCGGTTCCGCGACCGCCGCCGCGGGGGCGGCACCGAGGAGCCCGGTCCGCAGGAAGGCAGCCAGCTCGGCCGTGGACGGGTGGTCGAACACGACCGTCGCGGGCAGCTTCAGCCCGGACACCGCGTTCAGCCGGTTGCGCAGTTCCACGGACTTGAGCGAGTCGAAGCCGAGGTCGTTGAACGCGCGGTCCGGGGCCACCTCGGCCCCGCCGGTGTACCCCAGCACCGAGGCCACCGCGTCCCGGACCAGCTCCAGCAGGACGCGGTCCTGCTCCGGGCGGGGCAGGGCGGCCAGCCGCTCCGGCAGCGAGCTTTCCGCGGCCCGCTCCCCGGCGGCGGACCGGCGGGCCGAGCGCACCAGTCCGGAGAAGAGCGGCGGCAGCGTGCCGTCGTCGCGTTGGCGCCGCAGCGCGGTGTGGTCCAGCGGGGCCGGGACGAGCACCGGCCGCCCGGTCGCCAGTGCGGCGTCGAACAACGCCGTCCCCTGCTCGCTGCCGATCGCGGCGATCCCGCTGCGGGCCAGCCGGGCCAGGTCGGCGCCGGTCAGGTGGGCGGTCATCCCACTGTCGTCCGCCCACAGGCCCCAGGCGAGCGACGTGCCCGGCAGGCCCAGCGCCCGGCGGTGCACGGCGAGGGCGTCGAGGTAGGTGTTGGCCGCCGCGTAGTTGGCCTGTCCCGCGGTGCCGACCGTGCCGGCCAGCGAGGAGAACAGGACGAACGCGGCCAGGTCGAGGCCGGCGGTGAGCTCGTGCAGGTGCCGGGCGGCGTCGACCTTGGGCCGCAGCACCGCGTCCAGCTGCCCGGGCGTGAGCGCCGGCAGCGTGCCGTCGTCGAGGACGCCGGCGGTGTGGAGCACCGCGGTGAGCGGGTGCTCGGCGGGCACGTCCGCCAGTACCGCGGCGAGCGCGGCGCGGTCGGCCGTGTCGCAGGCGGCCACGGAAACCGCGGCGCCGTGGGCGATGAGCTCGGCTTCCAGCTCCAGCGTGCCCGGGGCCTCCCGCCCGCGGCGGCTCACCAACAGCAGGTGCCGCACGCCGTGTTCGGCGACGAGGTGGCGGGCGAACAGCCGGCCCAGGGTGCCGGTCGCCCCGGTGATGAGCACGGTGCCCTCGGGGTCGAGGGCCGGTGTGGCCGCACCCGCCGCGGGCGCCTTGGCCAGCCGGGGGACGAACAGCGTGCCGTCCCGGAAGCTCACCTGGGCGTCCGGTACCGCCAGGGCGCGGCCCAGCTCGGCCTCGGTGAGGTCGCGGTCCGCCGCGTCCACCAGGCCGAACCGATCGGGGTTTTCCGACATGGCGGTCCGCACCAGCCCCCAGACGGGCGCGGAGGCGAGACCGGCCTCCGTGCGGGCGGTGGTCGCGTCACGGGTCAGGAAGACCAGCCGCGAGCCGTCGAACCGCGCGTCGGCCAGCCAGCCCTGCGCCAGCCGCAGGGCGCGGTGGGCCACGCCACGGGGACCGCCCGCCGCGTCGACGGGCACCACGACGAACGGCGGGACGTCGACGACGTCCGACAGGGCCGCGTAGGTCCCCGCGGGGGCCGGCACCCCGTGGCCGAGCACGGCCCACCGGGTGCTCGCGGGGACGTCCGGAGCGGCCGTCCAGTCCACTTCGAGCAGCGGGGGCTCCGGGGTGGTCCGGGCGGTCAGCCGCGCCGGGTCGACGGGCCGCAGGTTGAGCGATTCCACCGTGGCGACCGGGGCACCGGTGGAGTCGGCGAGGGACAGCGTGGTGCCCGAGCCGTCCGGGGTGAGCCGCACCCGCAGCGCGGCAGCGTGCGCCGCGTGGAGCCGGACACCGGTCCACGCGAACGGCAGCACCAGCCGGCCGTTCCCGGCGAGCGCCAGCGGGTGCAACGCGGCGTCGAGCAACGCCGGGTGGATGCCGAACTCGCCCGGCGCGACGTCCTCCGGCAGCGCGACTTCGGCGAACATCTCGTCCCCGGCCCGCCACAGCGCCCGCAGCCCCTGGAAGACGGGGCCGTACTCGAAGCCCCGCTCGGCCAGCGTTTCGTAGGCGGCCGACAGGTCGACCGGTTCGGCACCGGCGGGCGGCCAGGCCGTCGTGTCCGGCAGCTCGGTACCCACCTGCGCGAGGCAGAGCGTTCCGGTGGCGTGCAGCACCCACGGGCCGGGCGGCACGTCGGCGGTCTCCGGCTCCGGCCGGGAGTGGATCGACAGGGCGCGCCTGCCCTCCTCGTCCGGCGCGTCGACGACGACCTGGAGCTGCACCCCGCCGCGGCCCGCGAGGACCAGCGGGGCCTGCAGCATCAGCTCGTCGAGCTGGTCGAGTCCGGTGTGGTCGCCTGCGCGGACCGCGAGGTCCACGAAGGCGCTGGCCGGGAGCAGCACCGTGCCCGCGACGGCGTGGTCGGCCAGCCACGGCTGCGCGGCCGCGGCGATCCGTCCACTGAGGACGATCTTGTCCTCGTCGGCCGTCCGGAGCACGGCACCGACGAGCGGGTGGCGTTCGGCGGTCAGCCCGAGGCCGCCCGCGTCGCCGGCGAGCGGCGGGCCGTCGAGCCAGTGGCGTTGGCGCTGGAAGGGGTACGTCGGCAGGTCGACCGGGACGGCGGGGCCGCCGGTCACCGCCGCCCAGTCGACCGCCACGCCGGCGACGTGCACCTCGGCGACCGAAGCCAGGAACCGCTCCCGGCCGCCCTCGTCGCGCCGCAGGGAACCGACGACGACGGCGTCGCCCACCCCGGCCGCCTCAGCCGTGTCGGCGAGCGCCGAGGTGAGCACCGGGTGGGCACTGACCTCGACGAACACGCGGTACCCGGCGCCGAGCAGCGCCCGGGTGGCCTCTTCCAGCCGGACGGTCTGCCGGAGGTTGCGGAACCAGTACCCGGCGTCGAGCTCGGCGCCGTCCAGCGGCTGCCCGGTGACCGTGGAGAAGAACTCGACGGCGCCGGGACGCGGCGAGACGTCGGCCACCAGCTCCCGCAGCTCCGCTTCCAGCACGTCGACGTGGGCCGAGTGGGAGGCGTAGTCGACCGCGATCGTGCGGGCCCGGATGCCCTGGGCCGTGCTGTGCGCGACGAGCTCGGCCAGGGCTTCCGGGTCACCGGAGACGACCGTGCTCGCCGGGCCGTTGTGCGCGGCGATGTCGATCGCGCCGTCCCAGCGGGCGATGAGCTCGCGCACCTCGACGGCCGGTAGCGCCACCGACACCATCCCGCCCGTGCCGACCAGCCGCACGATCGCCCGGCTGCGCAGCGCGACGAGCTTCGCCGCGTCCTCGAGCGACAGCACCCCGGCGACCACGGCCGCCGCGATCTCGCCCTGCGAGTGACCGGCCACCGCGTCCGGCTCGATGCCCACCGACCGCCACAACGCCGCCAGCGACACCATCACGGCCCACAACGCGGGCTGCACGACGTCCACCCGGTCGAGACCGGGCGCACCGTCTGCTCCGCGCAGGACGTCCAGCAGCGACCAGCCGGTGTGGGGCGCCAACGCCCGCGCGCACTCCGCCAGCCGCGCGGCGAACACCGGTTCGGCGTCGACCAGCTCCAGCGCCATCCCCGGCCACTGCGAACCCTGGCCGGGGAAGACGAACACCGTCTTGCCCGCACCGGAAGCCGTGCCCCGCACCAGGTTCGCCGTGGACCGCCCGCCGGCCAGTGCGTCGAGACCCGCCAGCAATTCGTCGCGGTCGGCACCCGAAACGGCCGCCCGGACCGGGAGGTGCGGGACGCGCGTCGCCAGCGTCGAGGCGACCGCCGACGGCGTCACGTCCGGCGAAGCCAGGAGTCCGCGGATCTGCTCCGCCCGGGCCGCGAGCGCCGCTTCGCTCCGGGCGGACACGACCACCGGAAGCCCGGTCGCGTCCGGCGTACCGGCCGGGATCTCCGGTCCCTGTTCCAGGACCACGTGCGCGTTCGTGCCGCTGATCCCGAACGAAGACACCGACGCCCGGCGCGGACGGCCCGGCCCGGGCCAGTCCCGAGCCTGCGTCAGCAGCTGCACCGTGCCCGCGGACCAGTCGACCTCGGGGGACGGCTCGGCCACGTGCAGGGTCGCCGGCAGCTCGCCGTGGCGCATCGCCATCAGCATCTTGATGATGCCCGCGACGCCGGCCGCGGCCTGCGTGTGCCCGATGTTCGACTTGATCGAACCGAGCCACAGCGGCTGCTCGCCGGACCGCTCCCGGCCGTAGGTGGCCAGCAGGGCCTGCGCCTCGATCGGGTCGCCCAGCCGGGTGCCCGTGCCGTGCGCCTCGACCGCGTCCACTTCGGACGCCGCGAGGCCCGCGTTGGCGAGCGCCTGCCGGATCACGCGCTGCTGGGCCGGGCCGTTCGGGGCGGTGAGGCCGTTGCTGGCGCCGTCCTGGTTGATCGCCGAGCCACGGATCACGCCCAGGACGTGGTGTCCGTTGCGCTGCGCGTCCGACAGCCGCTCCAGCACCAGCACACCTGCGCCCTCGGCCCAGCCCGTGCCGTCCGCCGACGACGAGAACGCCTTGCACCGGCCGTCCGGCGAAAGCCCGCGCTGCCGGGAGAACTCGATGAACGTGTTCGGCGTCGACATCACCGTCACGCCGCCGGCGAGCGCCATCGAACACTCGCCCCGGCGCAGCGCCTGGGCGGCCAGGTGCACCGCCACCAGCGACGACGAGCACGCCGTATCCAAGGTGACCGCCGGGCCTTCGAGGCCGAAGGTGTAGGCCACCCGGCCCGACAGCACGCTCGGGATCGTGCCGGTCAGCAGGTGCCCCTCGAAGCCCTCGGGCGCACGGCCCAGCCGCGAGCCGTAGTCGTTGTACATCACGCCCGCGTACACGCCGGTCGACGTGCCGCGCAGCGAAGCCGGGTCGATGCCGCCCCGCTCCAGCGCCTCCCACGCGACCTCCAGCAGCACCCGCTGCTGCGGGTCCGTCGCCACCGCTTCACGCGGGCTCAGTCCGAAGAACTCGGCGTCGAAGTCCGCGGCGTCGTAAAGGAAACCGCCGCGGCGGGTGGACGACTTGCCGGTCTTGTCGGGGTCCGGGTCGAAGAGCCCGTCGACGTCCCAGCCGCGGTCCTCGGGGAACTCGCCGGTCGCGTCCCGGCCCTCGGCCACCAGCCGCCACAGCTCCTCCGGCGAACCGGCCCCGCCCGGGTACCGGCAGCCCATGCCGACCACGGCGATCGGCTCGTCCGCCCGTGCGTCGTGGGCGGCCACCACCGGGACGCCCGCCGGTCCGGAGTCACCGAGCTGCTCCAGCAGGAAGTCCGCTACCGCGGCCGGCGACGGGCAGTCGAACACCAGGGTGGCGGGCAGCCGCAACCCCGTCGTTTCGCCGAGCCGGTTGCGGAACTCGACGCCGGTCAGCGAGTCGAAGCCGGCGTCCTTGAACGCCCGGCCGGGGACGACGTCGGCCGCGGCGCCGTGGCCGAGCACGAGGGCGACGGTCTCCCGGACGGTCTCGAGCACGGCCTGCGCCCGGTCGTCCGCCGCGGCCATCCGCTGCGACCAGGACGAGCCGGTGGCGGGGGCGGCACCGGCCGCCGTCCGCCGGCGCGCCCGGACCAGACCGGAGTAGAGGCCAGGCAGGCCGGACTCCTCGGCCAAGGTGCGCAGCGCACCCAGGTTCAGCTCGGCCGGGACCAGCAGCGGCTCCGGCGAACCCAGCGCGGCGTCGAACAGCGCCATGCCCGCTTCCGGGCTCAGCGGGATGATCCCGCTCCGCTTCCACCGGGCGACGTCCGCGTCGCCGAGGCTGCCCGCCATGCCTTCGGTGCTGTCCCACAGGCCCCAGGCGAGCGAGGTGGCGGGCAGGTCCCGCGCCCGGCGGTGCTGCGCGAGGGCGTCCAGGAAGGTGTTCGCGGCCGCGTAGTTCGCCTGACCGGCGTTGCCCACGAGACCCGCGATGGACGAGAAGACGACGAAGGCGGACAAGGTGCTTTCGCGGGTGAGCCGGTGCAGGTTCCAGGCCGCGTCCACCTTGGGCCGCAGCACCTGCTCCAGGTGGTCCGCCGTCAACGAGCCGACCGTCGCGTCGGCCAGCACGCCCGCCGTGTGCACCACGGCCGTCAGCGGGTGCTCAGCCGGGATTTCGGCGAGCAGGGCGGCCAGCGCGGCGGCATCCGCCACGTCGCACGCGGCCACCGAAGCCTGCGCGCCCAGTTCCACCAGCTCCGCCACGAACTCCGCGGCACCCGGGGTTTCGGCGCCGCGACGGCTCACCAGCAGCAGGTGCCGCGCACCGTGCCGGTCAACCAGGCGCCGGGCCACCAGCCGGCCCAGCGTGCCCAGCCCGCCGGTGACCAGGACGGTGCCTTCGGGGTCCAGGCCCGCGAACTCGGCCGCCGAGGCCGTCGCCCGCGCCAGCCTGGGCACGAAGAGCTCGCCGCCGCGCACCGCGATCTCGGGCTCGCCCGACGCCAGCACCGCCGGGAGTGCCGCCGTCCCGGTCTCATCCAGGTGCGCCAGGACCAGCCGGCCCGGGTGCTCGGACTGGGCCGTGCGGACCAGGCCGGCGAGCGTGGCGGTGGGCAGCGCGCCGTCCGGCAGCGTGACGACCAGGCGGCTCTCGGCGAACTGCGGGGCCGACAGCCACTCCTGGACGGCTTCCAGGCCGCGTGCCGCCGTCGCGTGGGTCTGCGGCAGCACCTCGGCCGAAGCGCCGGCTGCGAGTTCGTGACCGCCGATGACGACGAACTCCGGCGCCGGACGGCCCGCGTCGACGGCGGCGCGAAGGGCGACGAGGTCGGCGTGCGGTGCCTCGCCCAAGCGGATCCACCGCTGCTCGTCGACGGGCTCGGCCGCGGGCACGGCCTCCCACGTCACCCGGTACAGGGATTCCGTGGCCGGGCCGGCCGGGGCGAGCTGGTCACGGCTGATCGGCAGCAGGGCGACGGCGTCGATCGTCGCCACCGGGGCGCCGGTGCCGTCCGCGACGACGAGGCGCGCGGTGTCCTGGCCGGTGTGGGTCCAGCGGACGCGGAGCACGGTGGCGCCGACCGCGTGCACGGCGAAGCCGGTGAACGAGAACGGCAGCCGGATCGTGCGGTCGTCCTGCGCCCCTTCGAGGACCAGGACCAGGGGGTGCAGGGCGGCGTCGAGGAGTGCGGGGTGCACGCCGAACCGGCCGGCTTCGTCGTGCAGCCGGGCAGGCAGCACGACCTCGGCGAAGAGGTCGTCACCGGCCCGCCAGGCCGCGCGGAGCCCGGAGAAGGCCGGACCGTAGCCGTACCCGAGGTCGTCGAGGCGGTCGTAGACGCCCTCGAGCGGGATGGCGACGCCGTCGGCCGGCGGCCACTGGCCCAGGGACACCCCGGGCGCGGGGGCCGCGAACGTGAGCAGGCCGGCCGCGTGGGCGGTCCACTGCTCGCCGCCGGTGCTCGAGTAGACCGTGAACCGGCGGTCGCCGCCCGGGCCGGGCGGGTCGACGGTGAGCCGGATCGAGACGGTGCCGGTTCCGGCCAGGCTGAGCGGAGTCTGGAGGGTGAGTTCTTCGACGGCGGCGCAGCCGAGCTGTTCGGCCGCCTGTCCGGCCAGCTCGAGGAACAGCGTCCCGGGGACCAGGATCGTCCCGCCGATCGCGTGGTCGGCCAGCCAGGGGTGCGCCGACAAGGACAGCGCCCCGGAGAACTGGACCCCGGCGCCGTCCGGCTCCGCGATCACCGTGGCCAGCAACGGGTGGTCCACCGCCGTCAGCCCCAGGCTGCTCGCGTCACCGGACCGCGGAGCGGTTAGCCAATAGCGCTCACGCTGGAACGCGTACGTGGGCAGGTCGACCACACCGGTGCCGGGCAGGAACCCCGTCCAGTCCACGTCCACGCCGTGCGCGTGCACCGCACCCAACGCGGTGAGGAGGGACCGCTTCTCGGGACGATCCTTGCGCAGCAGAGGAACCACGACGACACCCTCGGCCAGGCACTCGCCCGCCAGACCCGCCAACGTCCCGTCGGGACCCAGCTCCACGAACGCCGTCACGCCGAGACCGGCCAGTGTGGCGATGCCGTCAGCGAACCGCACAGCCGACCGGGCCTGAATCGCCCAGTACTCCGCCGTGAACTCCTCGATCACCTCACCGGTGACATTCGAAACGACCGGGATCCGCGGAGTCGCGTGGGTCAACCCCCGCGCGACCTCGGTCAGCTCCGCCAACATCCCGTCCAGGTGCGCGGAGTGGAAAGCGTGGCTCACCTTCAGCCGGGTCGCCTTGACACCCTCCGCACGAGCCAGCTCCATGACTTCGAGCACCGCGGTCTCGGCACCCGAGATCACCGTGCTCACCGGGCTGTTGACCCCGGCAATGTCCACATCGGACCGACCGGCGAGCCACCCGGCGACCTGCGCTTCCCCGGCGTTCAGCGCCACCATCGCGCCGCCCTCGGCCACCGCGTCCATCAGGCGGGCCCGCGCGCACACCAGACGGGCCGCGTCCTCAAGGGACAGAACGCCAGCGACGTGCGCCGCCGCCAGCTCGCCGACCGAATGCCCGACCAGGTAGTCCGGGGTCACCCCGTGGTGGGCCAGCAGGCGGAACAACGCGACCTCGATCGCGAACAACGCGGGCTGGGTGAACGCCGTCCGCTGAAGCAGCTCCGGCTCGCCCTCGATGACGTCGGCGAGAGATCGGTCCAGATGCACGTCAAGCGCCGCAACGACTTCGTCGAACGCCGACGCGAACACCGGCTCTGCCGCGGCCAGCTCACGCCCCATCCCGACGCGCTGGCTGCCCTGCCCGGAGAACAGGAACGCCACCGAACCGGCCGAGACCGCCTCGCCCGGGGTCAGCGTCCGCAGCGCGGCCAGGAGTTCCTCGCGGGTCTCCCCCACGAGCACCGCGCGGTGGCCGAACCGGGCCCGCGCCCCGGCCAGGGACCGGCCCACGGCCACGACGTCCAGTTCCGGCCGCTCCTCCAGGAACGGCACGAGCCGAGCCGCCTGCTCGGCCAGGGCGGCATCCGACTTGCCCGACAGCACCCACGGCACCGGCCCGCCCGGCGCTGTCGCCGGAGCTTCGGGCTCGGCGACCTGCTCGACGATGAGGTGCGCGTTGGTCCCGCTGATGCCGAACGACGAGACGGCCGCCCGGCGCGGCCGGTCCGGGTCCGGCCACGCCTGCGCCCGCGTCAGCAGTTCCACCTTGCCCGCGGACCAGTCGACGTGCGACGCCGGCTCGTCAACGTGCAGCGTCGCCGGGAGAACGCCGTTGCGCAGGGCCATGACCATCTTGATCACGCCCGCAACCCCGGCCGCGGCCTGCGTGTGCCCGATGTTCGACTTCAGCGACCCGAGCCACAACGGCGTCTCGCGGTCCTGGCCGTAGGTGGCCAGCAAGGCTTCCGCCTCGATCGGGTCGCCCAGCCGGGTACCCGTACCGTGCGCCTCCACGACGTCCACATCGGACGCCGAGAGCCGCGCGTTCGCCAGCGCGGTCCGGATGACCCGCTCCTGCGACGGGCCGTTCGGCGCGGTGAGGCCGTTGCTCGCGCCGTCCTGGTTCACCGCGGAGCCGCGGATCACGGCCAGCACGCGGTGCCCGTTGCGCTGCGCGTCCGACAACCGCTCCAGCACCAGCACGCCGACGCCTTCGGCCCAGCCGGTGCCGTCCGCCGACGACGAGAACGCCTTGCACCGCCCGTCCGGCGACAGCCCGCGCTGCCGGGCGAACTCGACGAACATGCCCGGAGTCGCCATCACGGACGCGCCACCGGCCAGCGCCATCGTGCACTCACCGTGCCGCAGCGCCTGGGCCGCGAGGTGCAGCGCGACCAGCGAAGACGAACACGCGGTGTCGACCGTGACCGCGGGGCCTTCCAGCCCGAACGTGTAGGCCAGCCGGCCCGACGCGATGCTGGCGGTGTTGCCGGTCAGCAGGTAGCCGTCGTGGCCGCCGGACGGCTCGTGCAACCGCGGCCCGTACTCCTGCGCCGTCGCGCCGACGTACACGCCGGTGCGGGTGCCGCGCAGCCCGGCCGGGTCGATGCCCGCGTGCTCGAACGCCTCCCAGCCCGTCTCCAGCAGCAGCCGCTGCTGGGGATCCATCGCCGCCGCCTCGCGCGGGCTGATACCGAAGAACCCGGCGTCGAACCGGTCCGCGTCGTGCAGGAACCCGCCCTGGGTGGTGTAAGTGGTCCCGGTGCTGTCCGGGGCGAAGAGCGCGTCGAGGTCCCAACCGCGGTTGTCCGGGAACCCGCTGACGGCGTCGACCTCGTCGCCGACCAGCCGCCACAGGTCGTCCGGCGAGGCAACCCCGCCCGGCAGGCGGCAGGCCATGCCCACGATCGCGATCGGCTCATCCGTGACGGCGGCCTCGGGGATGTCGTCGCCACGACCCTGGTCCAGGCCGCCGAGGTGGTCGGCGAGGATGGCCGGGGTCGGGAAGTTGAAGAGCAGGCCGGAGGGCAGCGAAAGCCCGGTGGCCGCGCTCAGTGCGTTGCGGAGTTCGACCGCCGCGAGGGAGTCGAACCCGAGGTCCTTGAACGTCGTGTCGACGTCGACGTCCTGGGCGGAGCCGTGGCCGAGCACGGCCGCCACGTGCGCCCGCACCAGGTCCAGCCGGTCGCCGCGCGGCGCGGGCCGCTCCGGCTCGGCCGCCGGACCGTCCAGCCAGTAACGACGGCGCTGGAAGGCGTAGGTGGGCAGCTCCGCCAGAGCCGAGCCCGGCAGGAACCCCGTCCAGTCCACGTCCACGCCGTGCGCGTGCACCGCACCCAGGGCCGTCAGGAGAGACCGCTTCTCGGCACGATCCTTACGCAGCAACGGAACCACGACAACGCCCTCGGCCAGGCACTCGGCCGTCAAGCCCGCCAACGTCCCGTCGGGACCCAGCTCCACGAACGCCGTCACGCCGAGACCGGCCAGCGTGGCGACGCCGTCGGCGAACCGCACAGCCGACCGGGCCTGGACCGCCCAGTACTCCGCTGTGAACTCCTCGACCAACTCACCGGTCACGTTCGAAACGACCGGGATCCGCGGCGGCGAATACGTCAGCTCCCGCGCAACCTCAGTCAGCTCCGCCAACATCCCGTCCAAATGCGCGGAATGGAACGCATGACTCACCTTCAGCCGGGTCGCCTTCACACCCTCCGCACGAGCCAGCTCCAGGACCTCGAGCACCGCGGTTTCGTCACCCGAGATCACCGTGTTCGCGGGACTGTTGAACCCGGCAACGTCCACGCCCGGACGAAGCCACCCAGAAACCCGTTCTTCGCCCGCGTTCAAGGCCACCATCGCCCCGCCGGTGGTCACCGCACCCATCAACCGCGCCCGCGCACACACCAGACGCGCCGCGTCCTCAAGGGACAGCACACCAGCCAGGTGCGCCGCCGCCAGCTCACCCACCGAATGCCCCACCAGGTAGTCCGGGGTCACCCCGTAGTGAGCCAGCAGGCGGAACAACGCGACCTCGATCGCGAACAACGCCGGTTGCGTGAACTCCGTCCGGCTCAAAAGATCCGGCTCGCCCTCGATCACGTCGGCAAGAGATCGATCCAGATGTACGTCAAGCGCCGCAACGACTTCGTCGAACGCCGCCGCGAACACCGGCTCCGCCGCGTACAGCTCACGCCCCATGCCCACCCGCTGGCTACCCTGTCCGGAGAACAGGAACGCCACCGAACCAGCCGCAACGCGACCCGACACCACACCGGCCGCGGGCAGGCCCGCAGCCAAGGCCCCGGCGCCCGCGAGAAGCTCCTCACGATCCTCTCCCACGACCACCGCCCGGTGGTCGAAGCGAGCGCGTGACACCGCGAGCGCACGGCCCACCGCCGTGACGTCCAGCTCCGGCCGCTCCGCCAGGAACGACACCAGCCGCCGCGCCTGACCGGCCACCGCCTCGGCCGAACGGCCCGACAGCACCCACGGCACCGCACCCCGGCGCGGCTCGGCGCCGGGCAGCTGCGCCGGCTCGGCAGTCCAGTCCGAGAGCACGACGTGGCAGTTCGTCCCGCCCATGCCGAACGAGCTGACCCCGGCGTAGAGCGGCTCGTCCGGTCGCGGCCACGGCTCGGCCTCCCGCTGGACGGCGAGCTTCCACTCGTCGAACGCGATGCCGGGGTTCGGAGTCTGGAAGTTCAGGCTCGGCACCAGTTCGCGGTGGTGGAGGCAGAGCACGGCCTTCAGCAGGCCGACGATGCCCGCGGCCCCTTCCAGGTGCCCGACGTTGGTCTTCACCGAGCCGACCCGCAGTTCGGCTCCGGACCCGCGGCCGCCGCCGAGCACCGCGCCCAGCGCCGACGCCTCGATCGGGTCGCCCAGCTTGGTGCCGGTGCCGTGCAGTTCGACGTACTGCACCCGGTCCGCGGCCACCCCGGCGCGCTCGTACGCCTGCCGCAGGACGTCCTGCTGGCCGGCCGGGCCCGGGACGGTGAGCCCCTCGGTCGTGCCGTCGTTGTTCATCGCACTGCCGTGCAGCACGCAGTAGACCGGGTCGCCGTCCGCCACGGCGGCGGACAGCGGCTTGAGCACCACGAACCCGCCGCCTTCACCACGGACG
Organism: Amycolatopsis sp. lyj-23; assembly: GCF_046549135.1. Classification (NCBI taxonomy): domain Bacteria; kingdom Bacillati; phylum Actinomycetota; class Actinomycetes; order Pseudonocardiales; family Pseudonocardiaceae; genus Amycolatopsis; species Amycolatopsis sp. lyj-23. The sequence continues at coordinate 102,259 of NZ_JAJPWN010000022.1, forward strand.
TACCCGTTCGCCCGCGCGTCGAAGGTGAAGCTGCGGCCGTCCGGGGAGAGGGCACCGAACCGCTCCGCGCCGATCGTGCTGTCCGGCACCAGGTTGAGGTTCACGCCGCCGGCGAAGGCCAGCTCGGACTCGCCGCGGCGCAGGCTCTCGACCGCCAGGTGCACCGCGACCAGCGAGGAGGACTGGCCGGTGTCCACGGCCGCGCTGGGGCCGTGCAGGCCCAGGGTGTAGGAGATCCGGTTGGCGACGACCCCGCGGTTGAGCCCGGTCAGGGTGTGCCGGGTGATGCCGTCGATCCCCTGCTGGTGCGTCAAAGCGGCGTAGTCGTCGGCGATGACGCCGACGAAGACCCCGGTCCGGCTGCCGGCCAGCGACGGCGGGACGATCCTGGCGTCCTCCAGGGCTTCCCAGGCGAGCTCGAGCATCAGCCGCTGCTGCGGGTCCATCGACGCCGCCTCACGCGGGCTGATGCCGAAGAAGGCCGCGTCGAACCCGCTGACGTCCTCGAGGTAGCCGCCCGGCCGGGCGGGCAGTCCGGCGCGGCCCGCCGGCGGCGCGCCGATCGCGCTGCGGCCGTCGCGCAGCAGCTGCCACAGCCGGGCGGGGTTCTCCGCCTGCGGCAGCCGGCAGGAGAGCCCGACGACGGCGATCGCCTCGGTCGATGTCGACGTGTCCGCTTGGAATTCCACCATGGTCGAGCTGCCCTTACCCCTGTTGTCACGTACGAAGCCTGAGCGCAGGCGTAGCACCCGCAGCGGTGCTGCGGGCGCTACGCCGTTGTGCTGTTCCGGTTGCTCAGCGGAGGTCGCGGGGCACCGCCGGGTTTCCCGCTAGGCGACGGTCGTCGCCGCGTATTCCGCGACGAGCACCCGCTTGAGCACCTTTCCGCTGGACCCCGTCGGGAGTGCGTCGGTGAACTCGATCCGACGGGGGTACTTGTAGGCGGCGAGCCGCTGCTTGGTCCATTCGACGAGCTCGCCGGCCGAGTCGTCGGTGACGTCCTGCGGCCGGGACGGCACCACGACCGCCCAGACCTCCTCCCCGAGCACCGGGTGCGGGACGCCGATCACCGCCACCTGCGCCACGGCCGGGTGCCCGGCGAGGAGTTCCTCGATCTCGCGCGGGTAGACGTTGTAGCCGCCCCGCAGGATCAGGTCCTTCTTCCGGCCGACCACCGCGAGGTAGCCGTCGTCGTCCAGCCGGCCGAGGTCGCCGGTGCGGAACCAGCCGTCGCGCAGCACCTCGGCGGTGAGGTCCGGGCGGCCGAGGTAGCCGGCCATCACGCTCGGGCCGCGCACCACGATCTCGCCCACCTCGCCGACGGGCAGGAGCTCGACCCGCTCGGCGTTCGGCGGCGCGATCCCGACGACGACACCGTTGATCGGCACCCCGACCGTGCCGGGCCGGAACGCCACGCCGGGGTAGTGGTAGGCCACGCTGCAGGACAGCTCGGTCGCCCCGTAGCCCTCGTACACTGGGCACCCGAACACCCGCCGGACGTCCTCGAGCGTCTGGGCCGGAAGCGGCGAACCCCCGCTGTACACGCGGTCGAGCCGGGGCACCGGTCCGCCCTGCGCCACGGCGTCGAGCAGCCCGAAGTACATCGTCGGCACCCCCATGAACACCGTGCACCGGTGTTCCACCATCAGTTCGAGGGCCTCCTTGCCGGCGAACTTCGACATCAGGACGAGGGAGATGCCGGCGCGGAAGCCGGTGAGCATGACGCAGATCTGCCCGAAGCTGTGCGCCAGCGGCAAACAGGCCAGCAGCACGTCGTCGCCCCGGAACACGTACGGGGTGGCGACCATCCGCTCGACGTTGTAGAGGATGTTCCGGTGGGTGAGCATCACACCCTTCGGCGCCCCCGTCGTGCCGGACGTGTAGAACACGACCGCGACGTCGTCGGGCGCCGGCTCGGCGAGGTCCTCGAGCGGTGCCGTGTCCCGCGCCGCGGCCACCAGGTCGACGGTGCCCGCGGGCCCGGGGCCGACGGTGAACAACGCCGTGCCGCGCGGCTCCGCCGCCGCGCTCGCCTGGGCGAGCAAGGAGGCGGAGCACACCAGGAACGGCGCTTCGGCGTCGGTCAGCACGTGCTCGACCTCCGCCGCGGTCGACATGACGTTCAGCGGGATGGCGACCGCGCCGGCCGCCAGCACGCCGAAGTAGACCGCGGGGAACTGCGGGGTGTCGACCAGGAGCAGGACGACCCGGTCCCCCGGCCGCACCCCGTTCGCCCGCAGCACGGCGGCGTAGCGCCGGGCCCGCTCCCACAGCCACCCGTAGCTGACGGTCCCGGACTCGTGGACCACGGCGGGGTGGCCGGGCCGCTGCGCCGCCGTCTCGGCCAGCACGCCGGCGACTGACCTGGTCATCGCGGCAGCAGTCCGGCTTTCGCGGCGGTGCGGGCGCCGTCGCCGCGGAACTCCGAATTCAGCCAGTCCCGCGCGCTCGCGGTCGGGATGCCCAGCTCCGTCCAGATGCCGTGCAGGGCGTCGGCGAAGCTCTCGACCTCCTTCTGCTCGTGCACGGCGGACGGGGCGATCCGCAGGATCTCCCGGCCCGCGGGCACGCTGGGGGCGTTGATGGACTGGACGTAGATCCCGTGCCGCTCGAACAGCAGCCGGGACGCCCGCTTGCACAGCTCGTCGTCGCCGACGAAGGCCGAAACGATGTGGGAGTCCGTGGAAAGGAACGGGATGTCGGCCTCGACCAGCAGGCGGTGCAGCAGCCGCGCGTTCTCCGAGAGGAGCTTCCGCTCGACGTCGGAGGACCGCAGGTACCGGACCGACGCCAGCCCGCCGGCCGCGATCGCCGGCGGCAGCGAGGTGGTGAAGACGAACGAGCGCGCGTAGGTCCGCACCGCGTCGACGAGGGCCGCCGGCCCGGTGATGTAGCCGCCGACCAGGCCGAACCCCTTGGCCAGGGTGCCCATCACGACGGTGAACCGGTCGGCGATGCCCTCCCGCGCGGCGATCCCGGCGCCTTGCGGGCCGTACATGCCGACCGCGTGGACCTCGTCGATGAAGGTGGTGGCACCGTAGCGGTCCGCGATGTCGGCGATCTCGGCCAGCGGCGAGACGTTGCCCGACATGGAGTAGACCGTCTCCACGACGATGAGCTTCGGGCGCTCCGCGGGCGCGGCCGCGATCAGCTCTTCCAGGTGCGCGACGTCGTTGTGCCGGAAGACCTGCTTCTGCGCGCCGCTGTGCCGGAGGCCGTCGATGATCGAGGCGTGGTTCTTCGCGTCGGAGAAGACGATGGTGTCCTTCGGCATGCTCGCCAGCACAGTGAGGGCGCCTTCGTTCGCGGTGTACCCGGAGGCGAACAGGAGCGCGGCTTCCTTGCCGTGCAGGTCGGCGAGCTCGTTCTCCAGCAGGACGTGGTAGTGGTTGTTCCCGCCGATGTTGCGGGAACCGCCGGAGCCGACGCCGTGGACGTCGATGGTGGCCTGCACCGCGTCGATCACCTGGCGGTTCTGCCCCATGCCCAGGTAGTCGTTGCTGCACCAGACACTCACTTCCGAATCCACCCCGTCGCGCCGCGCGCTGGCCATGGGGTAGTTGCCGGAACGGCGGCCGATCTCCAGGAACTCGCGCTTGCTTTCCGCGAGGTCGTCCGCGGTCTGCCCGCTCAGGTAGGAATCCAGGTGGACGTTCATTCACTCGCCTTCTCGACGTAGCAGCAGATTTTGTTGGCAGGAAACGGAAGGGTCACGACCGGACGGCCGCCGACCGCAGGATCACCTTGTCCGGCTTGCCGTTGCGGTTCATCGGCAGGACTTCCAGGACGTTGATCGTTTCCGGTACGTGGATCGGGGAGAACGCTTCGGCGATGCTCGCGCGGATGTCGGCCACGTCGACCGCCAGCGCGGGGTCGCATTCGATGGCGGCGTGGATGTGCTCGCTGCCGTCTTCGTCGCGCACGCCGTAGACGGCGGCGTGGCGGACACCGGGGTGGGCCAGGATCTCCGACTCGACCACGATGGGGTGCACCTTGACGCCGTCGACCTTGATGACGTCGGCCACCCGGCCCAGCAGGGTCAGGTACCCGCGCTCGTCGAGGCAGCCGATGTCGCCGGTGGAGTACCAGCCGTCCCGCAGGACGCGGGCGGTGAGCTCCGGGTCGCCGAGGTAGCCGTCCATCGTCTGCGGTGTGCGGACGCGCACCTCGCCGACCTCCCCGGCGGCCAGCGGCGCACCCGACTCCGAGTGGCAGACGACGACCTCGACCTCGGGGAAGGGCCGCCCGACGGTGCCCGCGAGGTCCGGGTCGCCGTGCTGCAGCGGGGTCAGGGTGGTGATCCGGCCGGACTCGCTCGTGGCGTACCCCTGCGCCAGCACCGGGCCGAAGAGCTCGAAGGCCTGCGCGATCCGCGCGGGCGCCGCGGGGCTGCCGCCGTAGACGATCCGCTTCAGCGAGGACAGGCCCGCGGCCGCCACCGCGGCCCGGTCGCCGATGCCCTGCTCCAGCAGGTGGTCGCTGAGCTGGAAGACGTGCGTCGTCGCCATGAACGTCCACGTGACGTCCGGCTCCGCGGCGACGTTCTGCACGAACTTCGCGGCGTCGAAGCGTTCCTGCGCGTAGAGGGCCGAACCCGAGGCCAGGACCGCGTCGGCCATCGGGGCGACGCCGTGGCTCAGCGGGGTCGAGACCAGCAGCGACGTGCAGCCGGCTTCCCCGCCGAGGCCCTGCCACGCCCGGAGGGTGGCGTCCCACGCCCGGCCCGACACCCGGATGCCCTTGGGCCGTCCCGTGCTGCCGCTGGTGAAGTTGATGAAGGCCAGCGCCTGCGGGTCCCACGCCGCGGCGTCCGGGACGTCGACGTCCCCGCTGCGGGCGGCCTCGCTCCGCGTGACCGGAATGCCCTGGGCGGCGGCGATTTCCGTGGCCCGCTCGGCACATTCGGCGTCGGTGTACACGGTCACGGCGCCGGTGTCCTGCAGGATCTGGATCTGCTGGTCCAGCGGGAGGACGGTGACCTTGGTGCCGGGGTTGGTGGTGCGCAGGTAGCACACGGCGCCGCCGAGCAGCTGGGCCGCGTACCGCGCGGTGAGCGTCTCGGGGCTGTTGGCGGCGACCAGGATCGCCACGACGTCGCCCCGGCCCACGCCGCGCTCGCGCAGCGCGAGGTAGGCGTCCGTGACCGAACGGATCAGCTCGTCACCGGAGAAAGCCGTGCCACGCCAGTGGAAAACCTCGCGCCCGGGCTCGGCCGCGAACAGCGAGAGGATCTCCGAAACGTAACTTTGGCTGGCACTCCACCAATGCCCGGGCAGGCTCATGGGAACTTCCTTCGATTTCGCCGGCTACCGCGATGTCGTCAAACAAGCGGTTCCATCTTCGCCACGCGGTCGACGGGAGCGGGAGATCGTTCGACCGGCTACAACGGAGTGCCGGACGGCATCCCGGCCGGGGTAGCCGATCGGGGCGCCCGGCCGGGGTAGCCGATCGGCTACCCCAGGAGTCCCGGGTTTCTCGAAATGTGGAAGTGAACTGTGTGCGGGGTGCGTCAGCCGTGCGGACCGTTACTCGGAAACGGTGAAGTAGCCGGCCGGATCCAGCGCGGTGAGCGCGATCCACCGCTGCGGGGCCGCCGCCGCGGGGACCCGGGTGTGCTCCGAGGAGGCGTGGAAGAACTCCTGGACCTCGAGGGCGATCCGCGGGTCGTCGTCGACGCGCCGGGCCATCTCGTAGAAGACGGCGAGCACGTGGACGCACCGCCCGGTGTCGTCCGAGCAGGAGCAGTCGACGCCGGCGAGGACCGGTGCGGGCGGGTGGCCCGCCTCGGTGACCACGCGGTGGACCTCGTCGGTGAGGATGGGCCGCGCACCGCACAGCTGGCCGGTGATCCCCGTGATCGTCTCGCGGGCCATCGGGGCCACCTCGATGCTGGTCACCAGGGTGGTGCGGCCGCGCTGGACGGCCCCGCGCAGGGTGCGGCCGTCGATCGTGAGCTGCACGCCGCCGAGGCGCGCCAGCTTGCGGGCGCGCGGCAGCGCCGGGTTGGGCAGGGTCTGGCGCAACGGCTGGGCCAGCCGGACCCAGTCCCGCCCCCACGCCGTGTAGCCGAAGTCGTCGTCGGGCATGTCAGCTGCTTCGCTTCCGGCGCAGGGTCGCGATCAGGTGGTCGTCGTCCAGCCGGGCCAGTTCGGCGACCCCGGACATGTCGGCGATGTCGGAGAGCGCCGACTTGCGCGAGTGCATGGCCGCGATGTGCTCCTCGACGGTGGTGTTGGTGGTCAGCGTGGTGACGGTGACCGTGCGGGTCTGCCCGATCCGGTGCACCCGGTCGGAGGCCTGCGCCTCCACGGCCGGGTTCCACCACCGGTCGAAGTGGATGACGTCGGCCGCGCGGGTCAGCGTGAGCCCGGTGCCGCCCGCCTTCAGGCTGAGCACCAGCACCTTCGGCCCGTCGTCGGCCTGGAAGCCGCGGACGATCTCGGCCCGCTGGTCCTGGCTCAGGCCGCCGTGGAAGAACGGGGCGGACACCCGGAACTGCTCGCCGAAGTGCCGCACCAGCAGCTCACCGGTCTTCCGGTACTGGGTGAAGATCAGCGTCGGCGAACCGGTTTCGAGGTTGTTGGCCACGATGTCGGTGCACAGGTCGAGCTTCCCCGACCGCCCGGCCAGTTCCTCGGCGTCGACGACACCGTCGGCTTCGCCCGGCCCACCGGCGACCAGCGTCGGGTGGTTGCAGACCTGCTTGAGCGCGGTCAGCGCCGCCAGCACCCGGGCCTGGCGCTGGGCGCCGCTGCCGAAGCCGTCGTCGATTGCCCGCTCCAGCACGCGGTCGTACAGCCGCTGCTGTTCTTCCGTGAGGTCGCAGATCAGGTCGGCGTGGATCTTGGGTGGCAGCGAGCCGGCGACCTGGGACTTCTTGCGCATCAGCACGACCGGCTCGATCACCCCGCGCAGCCGGGCCACGGCGGCGACGGAGCCGTCCGCGATCGGCCGGGCGAAGCGGCGGCGGAACTGCGTCTTGTGCCCGAACAGCTGCGGCGCGACCAGGTTGAGCAGCGCCCAGAGTTCCTCGAGCCGGTTCTCGACGGGCGTTCCGGTCAGCGCGATCCGCGCGTCGGCCGCGATGGTCCGCGCCGCTTTCGACACCTGGGTGCGCGGGTTCTTCAGCACCTGGGCTTCGTCGAAGACCGCCGTGGCCCACTGGTGTTCCATGAGGGCCGGGCCGTGCAGGCGCAGCGTCGGATACCCGGTGAGCACCACCGTCCGCCCGGCGATGGCCTCCAGCGGCTCGCCCCGCCAGGCCACCGCCTTCAGGTCCGGGGCGAAGCGCGCGATCTCGTGCGCCCAGTTGCCGACCAGCGACGTGGGGCAGACGACCAGCTGCGGACCCGCGTCGGCGCGTCCGACGAGGTAGCCGATGGCCTGCAGCGTCTTGCCGAGCCCCATCTCGTCGGCGAGCACCGCGCCACCGTGGGCGTCGACGGCCTCGCGCAGCCAGCTCACCCCGCGGACCTGGTACGGCCGCAGCTCGGCGGTCAACGCGGTGCGCAGCTCGGCGGCGACCTCGGTGGTGTGCCGGAACACGGCCGCCGCGTGCTCCGCCGACGTCACGGCGGTGCCGGTGGCGTCGGGCACGGCGTGCGCGGCGATCGGCAAGGCCGCGTCGCCGCCCGCGATCCGCGCCCGCCAAGCCTCGACCGACCGGCCGGGCGAGCCGAGGGGCGCGCCGGCGAGCGCGTCCGGCTCGATCAGCGCGCAGTCGACGTCGGCCACCTCGAAGCTGGCGTGGTCGGGTGCCGGGACGACCAGGGCGAGCCGCTCGACGTCACCGACGTCCGGCGGGCTACCGGCCGCCCGGGACGCCCAGGTCCACAGGGCGAACATGTGCCGGTCCAGCAGGTAGGTGGCCTGGCTCGCCACCTGGACACCGGCGGCGCTCGACCCGGTTTCCCGTACTTCAGTGGCAGCCCGCACGGGCACCCCCGTCCCTCACGGCCGGGACGCCGGGGCGGCCACGGCCTCGGCGGCGTGGGTCTCGTCGTGCTCCGCGACCGGACCACGCTTCTTCCCGGCGGGCAGGGTGACCAGCAGGACGCCGGCGCCGAGGAGCGCGATGGCCGCGATCCAGCCCGCGCCGGTGTGCATGGCGTGGACGAAGGCGTCGTCGGCGGCCCCGGCCAGGCCGGGCGCGGCGTGGCGGGCCTGCTCGGCGGACACCCGCGCCTGCTCCTGCACCGGGCCGGGGAGGCCGACCAGCGCGGGTTCGATCGCCCGCCGGTACCCGATCGACAGGATCGTGCCGCCCACGGCGATCCCGATCACGCTGCCGGCCTGCCGCACGGTGTTGGTGACGGCCGAGCCGGCGCCGGCCTGCGCCAGCGGCAGGTGGCCGATCAGCGCGGCGGTGACCGGGCCGATCACCATGCCGATCGCGAGCCCCTGGACGAACAGCAGCACCTCGATCCAGACGAGGGGCGTCTGCACGTCCAGGAACGCGTACGCACCCATGGTCAGCGCGGCCACGGTCAGCGCCGGCACGGCGACCGGGCGCACCGACCGGCGCCGGACCAGCCGCGCGGCGAGCGGCGCGCCCACGAGGGCGCCGGCCGCGGTCGGGATGTTGGCCAGCCCGGCGGCCATCGGCGAGAAGCCGAGCGCGCCCTGCAGGTAGAAGGCGTTGTAGAAGGTGATGGCGGCGACCCCGAACAGCAGCAGCCCGAGCGCCAGGTTGCCGCCGCCGAAGGTGCGGTGCGCGAGCAGCCGCGGGTCGAAGCCGGGCGCCTTGACCCGCAGTTCGACGACGACGAAGGCGGCCAGCAGCACCAGGCCGGCCAAGATCGGTGCCCAGACGTCGGTCCGGCTCCACGCGGCCACCTGCCCGGCCCGGATCAGCCCGTAGACCAGCGCCACCAGCCCGCCGATCGACAGCAGCATCCCGGCGGGGTCCAGCGGCCGCCGGGTGGGGCTGCGGAAGTTCGGCACCAGCACGGCGATCCCGGCGAGCGCCACGGCCGAAACCGGGACGTTGACCAGGAAGACCGAACCCCAGTGGAAGTGGGCGAGCAGGAAGCCCGCCAGCACCGGGCCGGCCGCCATGCCGACCCCGGCCGACGTCGAGAAGATGCCGATCGCGGCGGCCCGCGCGGGGCCGGTGAAGGTCCACATGAGAATGGCCAGCATCGCGGGCGTGATCAGCGCACTGCCCACGCCCATCGCGGCCCGGGCCGCGATCAGCTGGCCCGCGTCGGTCGCGTACGCCGCCCACAACGAGGACGCGGCGAAAACGACCACGCCGCCGAAGAACACCGTCCGGTGCCCGAACCGGTCGCCCAGTGCGCCGGCGGTGAACATCAAGGTGGCGAAGGCCAGCGTGTACGAACCGGTCGCCCACTGCAGCTCGCCGGGATCGGCGGCGATTCCCCGGACCGGGTCCGCCAGGGTCTCCAGCGTGGTGCTGAGGACGGTGTTGTCCAGCCAGATCAGCACCGAGCACAACATCAGGACGGCAAGAATCAACTGCTGCTTCGATTTCGGCAGCGTCGGCGGCGCGTTCATGGACACCTTCGGATGGCGATCGGCGGGAACCGGACCGACGATAAGCAAGCACGTCCGCGATTGTCAAATCTGTGACGTCGGCCGAGCATGTTGCTTCCAAAGCGATTCTGTGCCCTCCGGCGGATTTGCACAGACGGCGAATTCATGCCTCCGGCGGGATATTTTATCAATCTGAGGGGCTTGCAACCGGACGGATTCTGTGTCTCCCGGCGAGCCGTGAACCGCGGTCCCGGGCCCGGCACCCCCGACCGGCTCCCGGACGCACCCGTCTGAGCAGCGGGTTTGACCCAAGCTTTACCCGGTACTGAATCACCATGTCCGCCACCCCGGGGTGGACAGTTCCCAGCCCTCGTGCCATGCTCGAACGCAGGGGTCGACCCCGCTATTTAACATAACACGATATTCACGTGAGAATGGCCTGCGCAGAGAGGCGTCCACACGCCGGCCGGGCCGCATGGGGGCTAAAAATGACAGAACAAATGACAGTCACACCCGGAGCATCGCCAGGATTCGACGGCGCGATCATCCCCGACATGCGCGACGGACGGGTTTCCCCGTGGCTGGGCCGTTCCCCGTTGCCGCAGGGCACCAACCTCCAGATCATGCTGGTCGTCGAGGACGGCATTCGCCGCTACAGCGTCGAAGGGATGTTCCGCTCCCTGGACATCCGGCTGACCGCCCGGTTCAGCACGGACGTGGCGGACATCTCGACGTTCGCCAACGGCCAGTTGATCATTTCCTCCGGCAGCGCGCTGGCACCCCTGCCGGCCCCGATCGCCGAAAAGCTCCGGCGCCACCACGTCGACGTCCTGCTCCTGGTGGACCCGGCCGACGCCATCGACCAGTCCTGGATCGACCACGCTAAGGGCTTCCTGGACTGGGCGGACCTCCGCCCCGAGACGCTGCGCGACGCAATGGCCGACGTGGCCGCCGGCCGCTTCCACGTATCCCCCACACTGGCCCGACGCTCGGTGTCAGCACCCGACCAGCTCGGCACGGACACCCCGGCGAAGCGCGCGTCGATGATCGCTTTGACGGCGCGGGAACACCAAGTGCTCCGGCTGATCGCCGAGGGGCAGAGCAACCGTCAGGTCGCGCGGTCGCTGGGGATCTCCGAACACGGGGTCAAGCGCACGGTGGGGATCATCCTGGCCAAGCTCAACTGCCCGAACCGGACACTCGCGGTCGTCCGGGCCATGGAGTCGGGGCTCCTGGTCATGTGAGGTGGCCCGGTCGGCTCGCCCCCGGCCGGGGGCGAGCCGACCGGGGGCCTGCTCTACTTCCCGCGGATCCCCCGGCCAGCTCACCCGGGCGGGCTGGACGGGCCGTCGCCACGCTGGCCGCGCTCGCGGGCGGGCTCGGGCCATCACCCGGTGCTGAGCACCCTGCCGCCCGGCTTCGGTTCGCCGTCGTCGTCACCCAACACGGCGACGAGAAGCCGGTCGACGTTCTGTGGCACCGGTGCGGGGGTCCAACCGCATCGGAATTGCCCTTGCAGGAGGCGCCGGCTCACCGCAGCACCACTGTTGGCCGAGGAGCCCATCATCGCCTTGAAGAACGGCCGTCGCCAGGCGCTGGCCGTGGGGCGAAGTGAAACATCTGATCTTCACTCTTCCGCGCCCATGCTAATGAACCAACGCATCCATGACAACATGATCTGATTTCCTGACCTAGTGATCACGAGAGAACACCTTGTACCGCAGGGACAACCCGCGGTCGTCGTCAGTCATTGTTCAGCAGCGCTGGGCGGCGCCATCCTGCATGACTTTTGCACGCGGCGGATGTCAGACCTCCGCGCAGGTTTGAGCTACCTAGTCGGCGTCCCACGAGTTGCTGACGACATGGACCTTCTCGTCGGCATCCCATGAGTTTTTGACAACGTAAACCTTGCCCACTTTTGCCACCTCCGCGGTTCCGCACAGACTGCATCGACGCCAGGTGGCCATGGCGATCTCTGTGCTCGCCATGGACCATCCATCGAGTGCTCTGCCGAGAGGTCGCCGAAGCGAATCGAGTTGTTACGAACCCTTCCAACCTTGGCTGACGCGACTTGCGCAGATCGGGGCAATTACTTACAAGTGGGTGGCCTTTCGGCATCTCGGAGACCTACCCGTCCAGCGAAGACATTCCCCTCTTCTTGAGCGGCGGGCCCCGCGCGTGCCGTCCGACAGCGGCGCAGTCCTGGAGGGCCGCCTTGACCGGTACGTCGGCCGGGACGCCGGGGCACCCACGATCGCGGACGCGATGGAACACCTCTTGTGACGGTCAGGGGAAAGTGGGGCGTGAGTGGAGCACTTGCTCTTCGTTGCGCCCCACCCCAGGCCGCTGACCAGGGTGTTTGGTGCCCCCGACGGGACTCGAACCCGCACTGAATCGATTTTAAGTCGACTGCCTCTGCCGGTTGGGCTACGGGGGCACCGCACACTCTAGGCGATCCGCCTCAGTTGAACGTCCAGGACTGGTTCGCCGCTCCCGTGCACGTCCAGATCTGCAGCGGGGTGCCGTCCGCCGAGCTCGGGCCGGTTGCGTCCAGGCACTTGCCCGAGGCCGGGTTCACCAGCTGGTTTCCCGATCGCGTCCACTGCTGGGCGCCCGTGCCGTTGCAGTCGTACAGCTGGACGCGGGTTCCGTTCGCCGTGGCCGCCGAGGCCACGTCCAGGCACTTGCCCAGCGCTCGCAGCGTGCCCGCGGAGGACGTCCACTGCTGGGCGTTCGTGCCGTTGCACGTGTACAGGTCGACCGTCGTGCCGTTGGCCGAAGATGCGCCCGCCACGTCAACGCACTTGCCGCCGTAGCCGGTGATCGTGCCGCCGGACGACGGCGGCGGGGTGGAGCCCGAGATCGCGTTGAAGATCCTCGAGTACGCGTAGCCCGTCGCCCGGTCGTAGTCCTGGAGCTCCCAGAACGACAGTTCCGCGACGCCGTTCGAGGCCGCGAAGCTCTCCAGCTGCTGCGCGTCGGACTGGCTGAACTGGGCGCCGTCGTCGTTGCGGCCGGCGATGGGCGTCAAGCCCATCATCGCGTACGCCGCCGAGGTCGAGATGCCGTACAGGCTCGCCAGCTGCGACGCCGACGCGCGCGCGGCCGACAGTGCGTCCGAGAGCACCGGCTGGCCGTCGTAGAAGTCCATCACCATCAGGTTGACCACGCTGACCTTGACGCCCTTGTTCTTCGCGTCGCGCAGCAGGTCCAGCTCGTTCGACGGGATGCCCGCCGGGTCGACCGCCAGCGTGTAGTCCACCTGGACCGACGGGTTCTGCTGCTGCAGCGCCGCCAGCGCCGAATTGCGGCGCTGGTTGGCCGCCGTGTCGTTCAGGACGTCGCCCTCGATGTCGAAGTCGAGGCGGGGCGTTCCGTACGTGTTCACGACGTTCGCGTACGCCGCCGTGAGGCTCGACGTGTTCGTGCACGTCTGGGCGAGCTCGCCGCCCGCCGCGCCGCCGAACGACGGGATCACGTTGCCGCCCGCCGACTGGAGCGCGCTGACCTGGGACTTGAACGAGCCGACGCCCGTGCCGTTCGCCTCCCAGACCGGCGTGCAGCCGGACTGCGGGGTCAGGAACGCCAGCGTGTAGAACTTCGTGCCGGTCGCGTTCAGGTCGGCGGCCAGCTGGCCGGCGTCGGCGTCGCTGATCTGCAGGTACGGCGCCGCGTAGTGGGCGGGGAAGGCGCCGCCGGCCGCGGCGGCGGTGGACGGCGGCAGGACGAGGGCGGCGGCGATCGGCAAGGCCGCCGTCAGCGCCGCTTTGGTACGGGAAAACGACATGACGAGCTCCAGGGGACCGAGGGAGGGAGCCGGGAGCGGACTTATTCCGCGTTGTGAAGAAAGGGTTTACCCGCCCACCGGTCCAGTTGTCCAGACCATGTCGCTCACCGGTACACAGCCGGGCATTCCCAGCAATAGCCCCGAAAACGACGAAAGCCCCCGGCCGCAACGGCCGGGGGCTCCGCGAAACGAGCGTCAGGACTTCGAGACGCGCGCGAACTCGTCCTTCGGGTTGTTGATCTGCCCGAGCGAGATCACCTCACGCCGGAACAGGCCACCGAGGATCCAGTCGAACAGGATCCGGATGCGGCGGTTCCACGTCGGCATCGCCTTGAGGTGGTAGGCGCGGTGGAACAGCCACGCCGGGAAGCCCTTGATCTTCAGGTTCAGCGCGTCCGCCACGCCCTTGTGCAGGCCGAGGCTCGCCACCGCGCCGAGGTTCTTGTGGTAGTAGTCCTTCGGCTTGCCGCCGCGCAGGACCTTGATGATGTTCTTCGCCAGCAGGCGGGCCTGGCGGACGGCGTGCTGCGCGTTCGGCGGGCAGGTGGCCGTCGGGTCCTCTTCGGTGCGCGATAGGTCCGGGATGGCCGCGTTGTCGCCCGCGGTCCACACGTCCGGGTGGCCGACGACCTGCATGGCGGCGGTCGCCTCGAGCCGGCCGCGCTTGTCGACCGGCAAGTCCGACTGGCCGACCACCGGGTTGGCCTTCACACCCGCGGTCCAGATGATCGTGTCGGTGTCGAACTCGGTGCCGTCCGAAAGCACGACGTGGCCGTTCTCGAACGACTTCGCCGCGGTCGAGAGGTAGACCTCGATGCCGCGCTTCTCCAGCTGCTCGACCGTGTAGACGCCGAGGGTCTCGCGGACCTCGGGCAGGATCCGGCCGGCGGCCTCGACGAGCACCCAGCGGATGTCGGAGACCTTGATGTTCGGGTAGTAGTTCTCCACCGCGAACCGGGTCATGTCCTCGAGCTCGGCCAGCGCCTCGATGCCGGCGAACCCGCCGCCGACCACGGTGAACGTCAGCAGGCGCTTGCGCAGCTCGGGGTCGAGCGTGCTGGCCGCCTCGTCGAGCTTGGTCATGATGTGGTTGCGCAGGTAGATCGCTTCGCCGATGGTCTTGAAGGCGATGCCCTCCTCGACCAGGCCCGGGATGGGCAGGATGCGCGCGACGGCGCCGAGGGCGACGACCAGGACGTCGTAGCCGAGCTGCTCGATGTGGCCGTCGGCCGCCTCGACCGTGACGGACTTCTTGTCGTTCTCGATCTTGGTGACGCGCGCGGTCAGCACGTGGCAGCGCTTGAGCACCCGCCGCAGCGGCACGACCACGTGCCGGGGCTCGATCGCGCCGGCCGCGGCCTCCGGGAGGAACGGCGCGTAGGTCATGTGGGGCTGCGGGTCAACGACGGTCACGGAGGCCTCGTTGGCCCGGAGCATCTTCTGGAGGCCGTACGCCGTGTAGAGCCCGACGTACCCACCACCGAGGACGAGGATCCGAGTCGGTTCCGACTTCGACTTCGCAGCAGCCATGTCCTCATGGTGACACCTCCGCCGCGACCCCGCTCGGGGGCCCCATCCGGCTGTGACCAGCGTCGCTGCGGTTTCCGTAACGATTCAGTCCGGCCGAGTCACCGAGGTCGCGGCACGGAACACGTCGGCCACCATGGCGTGGGTCACGCGATGAGTCTGGACATTGCGCGGCGAGACGTGATAACAGCCGAAAACACGCAGGTCGCCCAGCTCCAGGACGACTCCGTGGCCGAACGCCGGCCGCGGCTGCGGCACCGGCCAGCCGGCCGCGTCGAGCACGGGCAGTAACGCCTGCCAGCCGAACGCCCCGAGCACCACGATCGCCCGCAGTGTCGGACGTAACAGCGTCAGCTCTTCGGCCAGCCACGGGCGGCACGTGTCCCGCTCGGCCGGCGTCGGCTTGTTCTCCGGCGGCGCGCACCGGACGGGCGAAACGAGCCGGGTGCCGTACAGCTCGAGGCCGTCGCCGATGGCCGTCGACGTCGGCTGCGAAGCGAGCCCGACCTCGTGCAGGACGCGGAAGAGGAAATCACCCGATGGGTCGCCGGTGAACATCCGGCCGGTGCGGTTCGCGCCGTGCGCCGATGGCGCCAGCCCGACGACGGCGAGGGAGGCGTCCGGTGGGCCGAAGCCGGGCACCGGCCGCGCCCAGTACTCCTCGCCGCGGAAGGCCGCCTTGGTGCCCGCGACGCCCTCCCGCCAGGCGACCAGCCGCGGGCAGGCGCGGCAGCCGGCCACCGCGGCGTCCAGCTCGCGCAGGGACCTCATCGCAGCGCCGCCCGGGAGAGCCGGTCGGCGTGGCGGGTGGTCTCCGGCAGCCGGTAGCGCGGGGTCAGCGCCAGGGTGAGCCGGCCGGCGTGGGCCAGGCCGATCCGGTGCCCGGCCGAGACGTACACCGGCTTGACGCCGTCCTGGGTGCGCACGACCGCGCCGACCTCTTCCCCGGCGTCGACCAGCGGCACCGACGCCCCGCGCGACGCACCCGGCTCGTCGTGCGAGCCGACGAACCGCGTCTTGCCGACGCCGAACGCGGGCAGCCCGGTCAGCACGCCGAGGTGGCACGCCAGGCCGAAGCGGCGCGGGTGCGCGAGGCCGTGGCCGTCGCAGACCAGGACGTCGGGCGTGCGCTCCAGCCGGTCGAGCGCGGCCAGCAGCGACGGCAGCTCGCGGAAGGCGAACAAGCCCGGCTCGTACGGGAAAGCGGCCTGCGCGCGGTGCGTCCGCTGCTCGACCACGGTGAGCCCGGCGGTCTCGAGGGTGACGGCCGCCGCGGCGATGTGGCCGGTCTCGTCGTAGGCGACGTCGAGGCCGGTGACGGTCGGCGGCAGTTCGGGGAGGTCGTCGGTGAGGTCGACGAGGCCGCGCAGCCGCTCCTGCACGGCGAGCGCCTCCTCGGCCGTCGCGGGCCAGTCCTCGGTGTGCACCAGGTCACCCTGCCACAGCCCCCCGGCCCCGCCGACTAAGTTGGGGCCATGGCGGACACCACCCCCGAAGAGGCTCCCGAGAAGAAGGCCGCGGAAACCACCGAGATCCCGGCCGAGCCGACCGACGACATCGTCACGACCCAGCACACGCTGACCGTGAAGCGCAAGAAGCTCGCGTACACGGCGAAGGCGGGCCGGGTCGTCCTCCGCAAGGAGGTCGTCAAGGACGGCAAGTCCGAGGGCGTCAAGGCGACAGCGGAGGTGTTCATCACCTCCTACACCCTCGACGACGCCGACCCGGGGTCGCGGCCGGTGACGTTCGCCTTCAACGGCGGGCCCGGCTCGTCGAGCATCTGGCTGCACATGGGCCTGCTGGGGCCGCGCCGGGTGCTTTCGGGCGACGTCGACGACCTGGTGCCGCCGCCGTACGGGCTGGCCGACAACCCCGAGACGCTGCTGGTGCACAGCGACCTCGTGTTCATCGACCCGGTTTCGACCGGTTACTCGCGCGCGTCCGAAGGCGGCGAGACGAAGGACTTCCACGGGTTCAAGGGCGACATCGAGTCGGTCGGCGAGGTCATCCGGCTGTGGGTGTCGCGCCACCAGCGCTGGCTGTCGCCGAAGTTCCTGGCCGGCGAGTCGTACGGCACGCTGCGCGCCGCCGGGCTGGCCGCGCACCTGCAGGACCGGCACGGGCTGTACCTGAACGGCCTGCTGCTCATCTCCTCGGTGCTCGACCTCGGCACGCTGCGGTTCACGGAGGGCAACGACCTCCCGTACTCGCTGTACGTGCCGACGTACGCGGCGATCGCGCACTACCACGGCCTGCACGGCGAACGCCCGCTCGACGACGTCCTCGCCGACGCCGAAGACTTCGCGGCGAAGGACCTGCCGTGGGCGCTGTCCCGCGGCGCCCGGCTGTCCACTCAGGACCGGACGGAGGCGGTGGCCACGCTGGCGTCGCTGACCGGCCTCTCGGAGTCCTATGTGGACCGGGTGAACCTGCGGATCGAGCACGTCCGGTTCTTCACCGAGCTGCTGCGCGACCGCGGCCTGGTGGTCGGCCGGATGGACGGCCGCTTCACGACGTGGGAGCCGGACGGCGGCCGCGAGCACATGAGCGACGACCCGTCGATCTCCCGGGTGATCGGCGCCTACGCGGCGGCGTTCAACCACTACGTGCGCGCGGAACTCGGGTACGCCAACGACCTGCCGTACGAGCTCATCCACGAGGACACGTTCAAGGCGTGGTCGTACAAGGAGTTCGAGGGCCGCTCGGTGTCGGTGGTGGACTCGCTGGGCGCGGCGATGCGCGCGAACCCGCACCTGCAGGTCCACGTGGCGTTCGGCCACTACGACGGCGCGACGGCGTACTTCGCGGCCGAGCACGTGCTGGCCCACCTGCAGATCCCGGAGGAACTGCGGGAGAACATCGACACGGCGTACTACCCGGCGGGCCACATGATGTACGTCCACGAGCCGACCCGGCTGCAGCAGTCGAAGGACCTGGCGAAGTTCGTCAAGAGGGCGTCGAACCGCTGAGGTCCGGGGGCCGGCCGGGGTGCCGGCCCCCGGACCCCGTCCCGTAGCTGCCCGGCGGCAGGTGCCGGTACCGGGCGCGGAACCGGGCGATCGCCCACGTCCCCATCGCCAGGACGAGGTAGCCCATCCGGAGCGTTTGCACCGACGTTTCCGCCCCGGGCGAGTACCAGTGCGCTCCGGTGAGCGGCGGCTCGGCGAGGAACGCCGCCGCGCACAGCACCGCCCACCGACGAAGGTGACGGCCACCGCGCTCAGGGAGCAGTAGCCGACCTGCCGGGCCGCTGCTCGCAGCGAGGGCGGGCGGCCGGGTTCGACGAGACCCTCGGCGACCCGATCGCGGGACTGCATCCGCCGCCAGCGCAGCACCAGGACCACGGCGAACCAGGCGCCCTTGCCCGGCAGGTCCGTCCGGCCGACCACGACCGAGCCGGAGAGCGCCACGAGCGCGGCAGCGACGGCGTAGACCGGTCGTTCGCGCAGCCCGAAGCCACGCGCGCCGATGCGCAGCGCCAGCAGCCGCGTCGGCAGCCACACCGCCACCCCGCGGCCCGCCAGCCACCCCCGCGCGCCGGCGACCTCGAGCACCGTCGGCTCGCCGGGCAGTCTCGGGTCCTTCGGCAGCGCCGGTTCACGAACGATCAACGGACACCCCCAGTCGTACACGCGAACCGCGTCCGGAAGGTTGCCCGGTTCAGGTGCCGAAGTACCGTTCGGGCGGGGGCAGCGCTTCAAGGGAGCGGATGGCGCCGCAGCGCCGACGACCGGTCGTCGGCGACCACCAACGATCATTCCCGCCGGTGAGTTTCGTCCTCCAGTTGCCGGTGGAACTCATCGGTCGGCTCGCGCACGTCCGCCCACGCCGGGCTGACGTGGACGGTCTCCTTGGCCTCGGCCAACGAAGCGCCGGTCAGCACGCGGACCGCCCGGATGCTGTCGACCGGCGAGAAGCCGTCCCGCCGCAGCCGGGCCAGCACCTCGTCGAGCCCGCTGCCCGCCGCGAGCGCGGTCCGGGCTTCCGCCACGAGCCGTTCGTACCCCGCCGGGTCGATCACGCCGCGAACACCGGTCTGCCGCCGGTGCCGTCGAGGAGCACGCTTTCCTTGCCGGTCGAACCGTCCGGGTCGTCCGTCCAGTACACCGCTCCCGCAACCACGTACCCCACCGGCCCGCCGAACGAGCTGCGCAGGACGTAGAGCTTGCGGTCGCCGAGTTCGCAGTTCAGCAGGCCGTGCAGGCCCGCGAACTCGGCGCCGCCGCCCAGCGCCACCTCCAGGGGGTGGTAGCTCTCGGCCACCGCCAGCACCGAGACGTTCTTGAACAGCACGTCGGCCACCGAGTCGTACTTCAGGTACTCGCCGTCGTGGTAGGCACTGCGGCCGCTGCGGAACAGCAGTTGTGCGTGGCTGCTCTCGTACTTCGCCAGGTGGAACTTCCGGTTCAGCACGAGAGGCAGCTGTCCGGGCACGGTCTGCACAGCGGTTTTCCCTTTCCGTCCGGGTGTGCTACCCACCGTACGGGTTCGGGATGCGCACGCCACCTTGGTAGAACTCGACCTTGTCCAGTACTCCGGCGTACTTGTACGTCGTGAGCTCCCACTGGGTCGCGTTGGCGGTTCCGCGCATGTCGGCCACGACTGCCTGGTAGAGGATGTCCGCCGGGGTTTCCCCTTCCAGTCCGTCCAGCGCGAACGACACCTTGATGTCGGCGTCCCCGAGCTTGAGCAGGTCGGCGGAAACCTGCACCTGTTCCCGCCAGTCCAGATCGGACAGCAGGTTGCGGCCGCCGAGCTTGGCCGTCAGGTCCTCCAGCCCGTGGTAGCGGGACCCCAGCACGATGTGGTCGCCGAGCCGGCGGCCCGCGACCTCCTGCGCGGCTTCGGCGAGCCGCGCGTCCTGGCCGACCAGCCGCTCGCCGGTGGCGGCCTCGTTCACCGCACTGGCCAGCTTGCTCGCCTCGGCGGCGACCGAGAGGGCTTCCGCACCTTCTGCCGCGATACCGAGCAGTTCCTCGAACCCGCCGATCGCCGCGGCTTCCCCGGGCGGCCCGATGACGGTCTGGGCGGCCATCGCGGCGGCCGGGTCGGGCAGCGCGTTGAAGTTGGGGTCCCACAGGTTGTTCGGGTCCAGGCACCGGTTGACGAGGTCGTTGTCGCCCGCGTTCAGCCGGCGGCACGCCTGTTGCATGACCCCGAAGATGCGTTCGCGGTCGGCGTCCGTGCCCGTCACCAGCAGGATGCAGTCGGCGGCGCTGACCACGTAGATGCCCTGGGGCTTGCGGTTCTGGCACGCCGTGGTGCGGTCGTCGATGATCTTCTGCTTTTCGGCGTTCGCCTTGGTGACCACGGTCTGCCACGCCTGCTGCGCGGCCAGCTCGGCGGCGTGGGCGTCGAGGCCCGCCTGCACGGCGGCGTCGAACGCGGTGCGGGCCGAGATGGCCGCCTGGGCGGCGTAACCGGCCGCGATGTCCGCCGAATGCTGGGCGGACAACGCCGAACGCGCCGCTCGGTCCGCCGAGGCGACGGCCGAAGCCGCGGCCCGGGCGGCAGTGTCGGCCGACTGCTTGGCCTGCGCCGCCGAGGCAGCCGCGCGAGCTGCCGCTTCCTGGGCCTGGTTGGCGAAGCCGGCTGCCTGGTTCGCCGCGTCCGCGGCCTGGTTGGCGTAGTCCGCGGCCTGCTGAGCCGCGTTGCGGGCCCGCGCGGCCGCGGCCTGGGCGTCGTCGGCGTTGTGCGTCGCTTCGGCGGCCGCACGCGAAGCCTGCGCGAGCAGGCTGTCGATCGCCGCGTAGTGCGCCGCGGTGTTCTGGTCCCGACGGGCGGCCGTGTACTGGCCGACGGTCAGGAACTGGTGCAGCAGCTGGGCCGGCCCGTCCAGCGCGGCCTGGGCCGCGGCGGCCAGCTCCCGCGAGCCCGACGACTGCGCGGCGGCCATGATCTGGTTCGCCGCGACGTGGTCGTCGATGTCCGCGGCGGAGAACTGACCCGTCTCGAGGAACTGCCGCAGCGGCTGGTCACCACCGGCGTCGAGAGCCTTCTGACCGTTGGCGACGACCGTGAGGTGCCCGTCCGCGCGCGCCGCGGCCATGATCTGGTCCACCTGGATCCGGTCGTCCTGCTCGCGTCCCGGGTAGTCGCGGCTGCGCAGGAAGTCGCGGACGCCGGCGTCCGGCCCGGCCAGGACCGTGGCCGCCGCGTCCTTCAAGGCCTGCGTCCCGGCCGCGGCCAGGTCCCCGAGGATCACGCGGTCGTCCTGCCCGGCCGCGGCGAGCAAACCGCCGTTGACGAACGAAACAGCTTCGTCGTCGGACCCGGAGAGGGCCGACTCGGCCGCCGCCCTGGTCCACGGTCCGCCGGTGGTGCTGAGGTTCAGGGCGATCTTCCGCGCGTCGGTCAGCACCGTTGCCCGTTCCGCACCGGGCGTGGTGGCTTCGGTCAGCAACCGGGTCGTCTCGGCGTCCCAGGTGGACGCCTGGTCCCGGTCCCACCGCGGTGTGGCGGGAAGCTGCGCCGCGGCCGCAAGGGCATCGCGGGCCGCGTCGTCCTCCTGCTGCGCCGCCAGTGCGATGCGGTCCGCGTCCGACTGACGCGCCGCGGCGGCGATCTGGGCGGCCTGGTGCGTGGCGTTGGCCGCGGTGGTGGCGGCGGCGGTCGCGGCGTTCGCGTGGTCGGTCGCCTGCTGCGCCGCGTCCGCGGCTTGGCCGGCGTGCGCGGCGGCGTCCTCGGCGGCGGCCGCGGCGTTCGTCGCGTCCGTGCCCGCGGCCCGGGCAGCCGCGGCGGCCTGGCCGGCCTGGTCCGCCGCCTGGTTCGCCCAGGCACGGCTCGCACCGGCCGCGGCGACGGCGCGTGCGGCCTGCGCCCGGGCCCGGGCGGCAGCGGCCTTGGCCTCGCGCGCGTCCGCGCCCGCGGCGGCGGCCTTGTCGGCCGCTTCGGTCGCCGCATTGGCGGCGTTGACCGACTGGGTCGCCGCGTCGTTGGCGGCGTTGCCGGCCAGTCCGGCCTGCTGGGACGCCGTCCTGGCCCAGTCCGCCGCGTTGGCCGCCGTGGACGCGGCGTTGGCGGCGTCCCGGGCGACCTGCGCCGCGAACTTCGCGTCGCCGGCCTTCTTCTGGTCGCCGACCGCGAGCGCAGCGGCGTCGTAGGCGTTGGAGGCCGCACGTCCCGCCGCAGCAGCCGCGGCCGCGGCGCGCGAAGCTGCGGCGGCCGCGGTGTTGGCCGCCGAGGACGCCGCATTGGCCGCGCCGATCGCTTCGCGCGCGGTCGCGGCCGCTTGCTTGGCGGCGAAAGCGGCACGGGACGCGGCGTCGGTGGCCTGCTGCGAATGCCCCTGCGCCGCCGCTGCCGCGTCCTTCGCGGCCTGCGCGGCCGCCTGGGCCGCCGCCGCCTCGGTGACCGCGCGATCGGACGCCGCCTGGGCCGCCTGGGTCTCGGTCGCAGCCGTCGACGCCGCACTGCTCGCCGTCGCGGCGAGCTGGGCGACGTCCGTCGTCTCGGCGTCACGGGCCTGCGCGACCGGCAGGTCGGCGTCCAGGAAACGGTTGTACGCGTCGACGGTCCCGTCGTCGAGCGCCTGCTGCGCGACGGCCTGGACCTCCGGGCCGCCGGCGGCCATCGCCTGGTTGACCCGCAGCCGCTGGTCCGTCGCGAACGGGGCACGCCACCCGGCCTGCAGGAACGCGGTCAGTGCGTCGTCGGTACCGGCGTCGAGCGCCTTCTGCGCCGCCTGCCGCAGCTGCGACCCGCCGACGGCCATCACCTGGTCGACCCGGACCCGCAGGTCACTCGTGTAGGGCGCCTGCCAGCCCGACTGCAGGAACTTGACGAGCGCGTCGTCGGTGCCGGCGTCGAGCGCCTGCTGCGCCGCGTTCCTCGTCGCCGGTCCACCGGCCGCCATGAGCTGGTTGACGTGCACGTCCCGGTCGATGGCGGCATCGCGTTGCCGCAGCGTCGTCAGGAAGGCGGTGACGTCGGCGCCGGATCCGGCAAGGGCCGCGGCGGCGTCGGCCCGGGTGACCGGACCGCCGTACTTCCACAGCACTTCGGCCTGCGCCCGGTCCGGTGGCGGCGCCTCGGCCGCCCCGGCCACCGGGGCGGCGATCGAACCCGCCGTCACGGCGACCACGGCGGTTGTTATCAGGGCAGCACGAAATCGGCTCAGCGCGGTGCGCACAGTGAATGTCCCCCTCGAGCGGATGTCCGAAGAACCGGGTCCCCGACCGCATTTCTCCGCTCCGGACATTTCCCGATCCGCACCCGGCTGTCAACGGCCGGACGGGTCAATGATCACGCTCCCACCACCGGAAACGCCGAAATGCGGCGGAACCGGCGGATCCGGCGGAAATGGACCGAAATACGCGAAACGGCCCACCTTCCGAAGAAAGTGGGCCGTTTCGGGCAAAACCTACTTCAGGTACTGCGACCCCCGGGTCACCGCCGCGTACGCGTCGACCGCGCCGTGGCCGTAGAAGCCGTTGAACGACGGGTCACCCTCGCACGTGGCCGTGAACGTCGCGTCGCGGCCTTCCTTCAGGTAGTCCACCGTGCGCGGGACCGGGCAGGCGATCTTCGCCGCCGTGCCTTCGAGGACGCGCTGGACCTTGTCCGGGTCCAGGCCGAACTCGCCGTGGGTCTTCTTGCCGTACTGGGAAATGATCAGCGCCGCGACGCCGGTGGCGTGCGGGGTGGCCATCGATGTTCCCTGCAGCCACTGGTAATAGCCCACGCGGCCGTCGGGTGCGGTCGCCTTCTCGACGCCCGCCGCCAGGCCCGCTTCGGTGATGTTGCCGTCCGCGTCGATGTTGCCGTCGGCGACGCCCACGTTCTTCGGGTACGTCGACAGGATCTCGTTCTGCACCGTGCGGTACCACGGCGTGCCGAAGCCGTCGCGGAAGAAGCCGCCCGGGGCCGAGACCGAGATCTGCTCGAGGCCGTAGTTCGAGTAGTCCGCCTTCTTCTGGGACGGCCCGAACGAGCTCACGCCGATCGTGTGGTTGCCCTCGACCGGCAGGTTGAGGCAGGTCGAGTTGTCGACCGTGCGCGGGTGCGTGCTGTTGGCCGGGTAGTCGGGGCTCGTGGTGTCCGGCTGCGGCGCGCCGAGGTCGGTGTGCTGGTTGCCCAGCGCGACCACCATCGTGACGCCCTTGCGGTGCGCGTAGTTCAGCGCGCGCTGGGTCGCTTCGATGATCGTGCGCTGCTCGGCCTGCTCGGCGGGCGAGTCCGCCGGGTTGGCCGTGCAGTTGTACAGCCACGGGTCGGTGTAGAACGACATGTTGACGACGTCGATGCCCGCGTCGCCGGCGTAGGTCAGCGCGTCGACGGTCGGCTGCAGGAAGAAGTACCCCGAGTCCTGGCCGGCGCGGATGTTCACCAGCGTCACGTTGGGCGCGACACCGGAAACGCCGAAGCCGTTGGCCGCCGCCGCGATCGTGCCGGCGACGTGCGTGCCGTGGCCGCCGTCGTCGTGGTTGACCGGGTCGACGCAGCCGCGGAACTCGCAGGGGCCGTCGACCTCGACGCCGTTGACGTCGGTCGGGATGTCGCGGGTGAAGTTGCGCGAGTCGGCCTCGTCGAAGTTCGGCGCGATGTCCGGGTGCGTGCCGTCGATGCCGGTGTCGATGACGCCGACCTTGACCTGCTTGCTGCCCGGCTGCTTGGTGCGCGAAAGGTCCGAGCGGACGGACTTCAGGCCCCAGAGCTGGTCGTCCAGCGGGTCCATCCCGACGGCCTTGTTCGCGGCCGCCTTCTTCGAAGCAGCCGCGCCGCGGCCTTCCTTCTCGACGTTGTCGCTCTTGGTCTTCTTGCCGTTCTTCGGCACCGAGCCGATGACCTGCGCCTTGGCCGCGCCGAACACGGCGTGGTCCGTGGTCACGCGCTCGGTGAAGCCGGTGGCCGGCGCGCTGGCCTTGATGAGACCGACCGCGGTGTTGGTCTCCAGGACCGTGCCGCCCGCGGCCTTGATCGCCTGCTGGGCGCTGCCGATGCTCTGGAGGTCCTTGGCGAGCACGGTGAACTCGGTCGCCGGACCGGACAGCGCGGGCTGCGCCGACGCGGCCGGGACCGCGACCGCCGACACCGTGCCGAACAGCGGCACGGCCAGCACGGCGGCCAGAAGCCTGGATCTCTTCACGTTTCTCCTCCTCGCGAAAGCGGTTCCTGCACCGTATAGACCGGACAATGCACGTACAACGGCCAAACGTACGTTATGGAACAACCGACTTCTGTTCGGCGAAGTGACAAGCTGACAAGTGCCCGTCCGTCCGGGGCACCAGCTCCGGCACCTCGGTCGCGCACCGGTCCTGGGCCTTCCAGCACCGCGTGCGGAACCGGCAACCGGACGGGGGATCCAGCGGGCTCGGCACGTCCCCGGTCAGCCGGATCACCTGACGGCGTCCGCGCACCGCCGGGTCCGCCACCGGCACCGCGGACAGCAGCGCCTGGGTGTACGGGTGCGAAGGCCGTTCGTAGATCTCCTCGTCGGTGCCGAGCTCGACGATCTTGCCGAGGTACATCACCGCCACCCGGTTCGACAGGTGCCGCACCACCGACAGGTCGTGCGCGATGAAGACGTAGGACAGGCCGAACTCGGTCTGCAGGTCGCCGAGCAGGTTCATCACCTGCGCCTGGATCGAGACGTCCAATGCGGACACCGGCTCGTCGCAGATGATGACCTTGGGCCGCAGCGCCAGTGCCCGCGCGATGCCGATGCGCTGGCGCTGGCCGCCGGAGAACTGGTGCGGGTAGCGGTTGAGGTGCTCGGGGTTGAGCCCGACCACCTCCAGCAGCTCCCGCACCTTGCCCGCCCGCGAACCCTTCGGCGCGACTTCGGGGTGGATCTCGAACGGCTCGCCGATGATGTCGCCGACCGTCATCCGCGGGTTGAGCGAGGTGTACGGGTCCTGCAGCACGATCTGGATCTCGCGCCGCAGCTTCCGCAGTTCGTTGCCGCGCATGGCGAAGATGTCGCGGCCCTCGAACTTCGCCGTGCCGCCGGTCGGTTCCTCCAGCCGCATGAGGACCTGGGCGAGCGTCGACTTGCCGCAGCCGGACTCGCCGACCACGCCGAGCGTCTCGCCCGGCATCAGGTCGAACGAGACGCCGTCGACCGCCTTGACCTGGCCGATCGTGCGCTTGAACAGGATGCCGGTGCGGACCGGGAAGTACTTCTTCAGGTCGGTGACCGAAAGGATCGGCTCCGCCGACGTGCTTTTCCCAGCGGAGGCGGCCTCAGATACTGCCACGCGAACTCACCACCTCTTCGGCGAAGTGGCACGCGCTGGTCCGGCCGAAGCCGATCGCGTGCTGCGGCGGAACCTCTTCGGAACACCGCGCTTCGGCCCGCTTGCACCGCGGGTGGAACGGACAGCCCGGTGGGATGTTCAGCAGGCTGGGCGGCAGGCCCTTGATGGTTTCCAGCGTCTGTCCTTTGAGGTCGAGCCGGGGCAGGGAGTCCATCAGCGCGGCGGTGTACGGGTGGGCCGGCGCGCGGAACAGCTCGACGGCGTCGGCCTGCTCGACGATCCGTCCCGCGTACATCACCGCGATCCGGTCCGCGACCTCGGCGACCACGCCCAGGTCGTGCGTGATGAGCACGAGCCCCATCTTGCGTTCGGCCTGGATCTCGTGCAGCAGGTCCATGATCTGGGCCTGCACGGTGACGTCGAGCGCGGTGGTCGGCTCGTCGGCGATGAGCAGGTCCGGGTCGAGCGCCAGCGACATCGCGATCATCGCGCGCTGGCGCATGCCGCCGGAGAACTGGTGCGGGTAGTCCTTGATCCGGCGTTCGGCCGCCGGGATGCGGACGGTGTCGAGCAGTTCGACCGCGCGCTTCCGCGCGTCCTTCTTGGACATCCCGAGCCGGACGCGCAGCTGTTCTTCGATCTGGAACCCCACGGTGAACACCGGGTTCAGCGCGGACAGGGCGTCCTGGAAGATCATCGCGATCTCGCTGCCGCGCACCTCGCGGCGGCGTTCCTCGGACGCGGTCAGCAGGTCCTCGCCGCGCCAGCGCACCGCACCCGCGGTGATCACGCCGGGCGGCGTGTCGAGGATGCCCATCACCGTCTGCGCCGTGACGCTCTTGCCGGAGCCGGATTCGCCGAGCACGGCCAGGGTTTCCCCGGCGTGCACGGTGTAGCCGACGCCGTTGAGCACGTTGGCCACGCCGTCGGACGTCCGGAATTCGACGTGCAGGTCTTCGACCTCGAGCAGCAGTTCGTTGTCGGACAAGGACTTACCTCGACTTCGGATCGAGCGCGTCGCGGATGCCGTCGCCCAGCATCACGAAGGCCAGCACGGTCAGGGTGACGAAGGCGCCGGGGAACAGCAGCATGTGCGGGTCGTTGCGGAAGTAGTCCCGCGAGTCGCTGATCATCACGCCCCAGGAGATCACCGGCGGGCGCACGCCGATGCCGAGGTAGGCCAGCGTCGCTTCGGCGCCGATGAACGCGCCGAGCGCGATGGTCGCGTACACCAGCACCGGGGCGACCGTGTTCGGCAGCAGGTGCCGGAAGATGATCCGCGGGGTGCTCGCGCCGAGACCACGGGCGGCCTTGACGTAGTCGAGCTGCTTGGCCACCAGCGTCGCCGACCGCATGATGCGCATGGCGACCGGCCAGCTCAGCACCGCGATCGAGCAGACCACCTGGACGATGATGGTGACCACACCGGGGTTCGAGCCGGGCGCGTTGAACGTCGTCAGGATGACGATCGCGCCGAGCACGAACGGCAGGCCGGCGAAGATGTCGCCGAAGCGCGACAGCAGGCTGTCGACGAGCCGGCCGTAGTAGCCGGCGAGGATGCCGACCACCGAGCCGATGAGGACGGTCAGCAGCGTCGCGAACACCCCGACCAGCACCGAGGCGCGGGTGCCGTAGATCGTGCGGGCGTAGACGTCCTGGCCCTGGTTGTCGTAGCCGAACCAGGCGTCCGCGGACGGGCCTTCGTTGGCGTGCGCGAGGTCGCTGAAGCCCGCCTCGCGCGAGCTGAACAGGCCGGGCGCGACCGCGATCAGCACGATCAGCACGATGATCACGGCCGAGGCGACGAACGCGGGCTTGCGCCGCAGCTGGCGCCACGCGTCGCTCCACAGGCTGCGGGGCCGCTGCGGACCGGTGGCGGAATCGTCCACACGGGACAGTTCCGCCGCGTCGGCCCCGCCGCCGGCCACCAGGTTCGGGTCAGTCATAGCGGATCCTCGGGTCGAGAACGGCGTAGAGCAGGTCGACGATCAGGCTCATCAGCAGGTACACCAGCACCAGCAGGACGACGACGCCGACGACGGTGGCGCTCTCCCGGTTCTGGATGCCGCGGAAGATGAGCCCGCCCAGTCCGTTGATGTTGAACACGCCTTCGGTGACGATCGCGCCGCCCATCAGGGCGCCGAGGTCGGTGCCGAGGAACGTCAGCACCGGGATCACCGAGTTGCGCAGCAGGTGGACGAGGACGACCCGACTCTGCGGCTGGCCCTTCGCGATGGCCGTCCGGACGTAGTCGGCGTGGCGGTTCTCGGCGATGCTCGTGCGCGCCAGCCGGGCCACGTACGCCATGGACAGGCTGCCGAGCGCGATGCCCGGCACGATCAGTTCGCCGATGCCCGGGTCGTCCGAGACGCTGGCCTCGATCAGGCCCAGTCCGTTGGCGCCCAGGGCCAGCTGCAGCACGATCGCGGTGACGAACACCGGCAGCGAGATCAGGAACGTGGTCGAGACCAGCACGAGGTTGTCGAGGAAACCCTTGCCGCGCAGGCCGGTCAGCACGCCGGCGGTCAGCCCGATGACGGCTTCGATGACCACCGCGATCACGGCCAGGCGCAGCGTGATCGGGTACGACGTGGCGATCAGGTCGCCGACCGAGGTGCCGTTGAAGGTTTCGCCCCAGTCGCCGGTGAAGAGGCTGCCGAGGTACTTGAAGTACTGGACGAAGATGTTGTCGTTCAGGTGGAACTTCTCGGTCATCTGGGCGATGTAGGCCGGTGGGCAGACGACCTGCCCGCACTTGCCGGAGAACGGGTCGCCGGGCACGGCCCAGACCAGGACGTAGATGAGGAACGTGGTGCCGAAGAACACCGGGACCAGCTGCAGCAGCCGTCGCAGGACATAGCGGATCATGACGAGTTCCTAGTGCGCGCCGGGCGCCGTGGGCGGGGGTGCGTCCTCGCCCACGGCGCCGTGGTGGTGGGAGCCGCAGCTACTTCTTCAGGACCTCGATGGACGGGTAGTCCGGCATGCGGCGGAAGTCCAGGGCCGCTGCCTTGAGGTTCTTCGACTTCGCCGCGACACCCTTCTCGTCCCACACCGGAATGGTCGGCAGGTCCTGCGCGATCAGGTCCTCGGCCTGCTGGTACAGCTTGACCGCGGCGGCCTTGTCGGCCGTCGAGTCGGCCTGGGTGAGCAGGGCGTCGACCTTCGGGTTCGAGTACGTCGAGTCGTTCGAAGAGCCGCCGGTCCGGAAGATCGGGTTGAGGAAGTCCTCGATGGACGGGTAGTCCGCCGACCAGTCCGAGCGGCCCATGCCGGTCAGCTTGTGGCCGGTCACGATGCTGCGCCACTGGCCGAAGTCGGTGGCGGGCACGAAGTCGCACTCGACGCCGAGGGTGTTCTTGATGCTGTTGCACGCCGCGACCAGCGGTTCCTTGCGGCCGCCGTCCGCGTTGGACGCGATGGTCAGCTTGCCCTTGAAGCCGGACTTCTGGAAGGCGTCCTTGGCCGCCGCCGGGTCGAAGTGGCAGAACTTGCAAACGCCTTCGCGCGCACCCTGGATGCCCTGCGAGATGTAGCCGTCGGCCGGCACGTAGGTGTCGTTCATGACGGTCTTGGTGATCTGCACGCGGTCGATCGCCATCGAGATGGCCTTGCGCAGCTCGAGGTTGTTGTAGCCGGGCACGTAGTACGGGATGTTGATGGTGCTGATCCCGAGCAGGTGGCCGGTGACGAGCCGGTCGCCGAGGTCGTTCTTGTACTTCCCGCCCGCGACCGCCGACGGCGGCAGCGCCTCCATGAAGTCGAGCCGCCCGCTCAGCAGGTCCTGGTAGGCGGTCTCCTGGCTGGAGTAGATCTTGATGTCGAGGTTCTTGAAGTGGACCTTGTCGTCACCCTTGTAGTCGTCGAAGCGGGTGAGCTTGATGTCCTGGTTCGGCGTCCGCGAGACGAACTTCAGCGGGCCGTTGCCGATCGGGTGCTGCTCGAAGCCCTTGGGGTCCTTGAAGAACGAGTCGGGCAGCGGCGCGAAGGCCTGGTAGCCGATCTTGACGTCGAAGACGGAGAAGGGCGCGTTGAGCGTCACCTGGAACTCGTAGTCGCCCTTGGCGACCAGGCCGGACATCTTGTCCGTGGTCGGCTTGGCGTTTTCGGCCTCGGGGTGGACGTCCTGGTAGCCCTGGATGTTGGCGAAGAAGTCGGTGTTGAGCTGGCCGTTGGGCGCGTAGGCGCCGTAGTTCCAGGCGTCGATGAAGTTGTGCGCCTTCACCTCGGTGCCGTCGTGGAACTTCCAGCCCTGCTTGATCTTGATGTCGTAGACCTTGGAGTCGGTCGTGGTGATCGAGTCCGCCATCAGGTTGAAGGGCTGCGCGTCCGCGCCCTTGAAGCCGACGAGCGTGGCGAACATCGGCTGGACCGCCTTGGTGCCGCCGAGGTCGTTGATGTTGGTCGGGACCAGCGCGTTCTGCGGTTCGGTGCCGTAGACGCTGACGGTGCCGTCCGGGTCCGTCCCGCCGGCGCCCGCGGAGCTGCCCGAGCCACCGCCGCACGCGGCGAGCGCGAGCGCCAGCGAGGTCATCACCACCGTGGGTCCCCAGAGCCTGCGCGAACGACGCATGATCCCCTCCATTTCCGGTGTGTCCGAAAGGTGAGACGCACGCTATCGGGGCCGGTGAAGCCGATCACAGGACTGCGGTGTTGCAAATGTGTGACGGTCGTCGGGACCACCTGGTTGGAGCACAACAAACGTAGGAATCCGGATACTCCGGACGGCCCAGCGCGGACAGCAGGTAATAGCGCGCTCACCCACGGTTTGCTTGCGGCGCAAGCCCTTTCGGGCGGCCGAACGGTCGGTCAGGCAACCCAGCGCTGATCACGCGTGATGCCCCTCGGCGCACGCGTGATGCCCCGCTGATCACGCGAGATGCCTCGGCGGGCCGCTCTCAGGCGAGGGAGAGGGCGATGCCGTCGAGGATGTCGTGTTCGCTGACCACCAGCTCGGTCGGGCCGCCCCGGGCCGCCAGTTGCTCCGCGAGGGTCTGGACCACCACCGCGCCGCCGCCGATCACGTCGACGCGGCCCGGGTGGATCACCGGGTTGGCCGCGCGCGTCGCGTGGTCCTCCGACAGCAGGCGGGACGCCAGGCTGTCGATGTCCGCCGCGCTCAAAGTGGACAGGTGCACCCGGTCGCTGTCGTACTCCGGGAGGCCCAGCGCGATCGCCGAGAGCGTCGTCACCGTTCCGGCCACACCGACCCACGTGCGGGCGCGGGACACGTCGACGACGTCGAACGCCTCCGTCAGCACCTTGCCCGCCAGGTCGCGGGCCGTCGCGATCTCGCTCGCCGTCGGCGGGTCGCCCTTCAGCGCGCGCTCGGTGATGCGGACGCAGCCGATGTCCACCGACTTCGCCGCGAGCACCTCGGCCTTCTTGCCGTCCCACGTGCCGAGCACCAGCTCGGTCGAGCCGCCGCCGACGTCGGCGACCACGAACGGGCCGTCGTCCGGGTCCTGCTCGCCCACCGCGCCCGTGAACGACAGCCGCGCCTCTTCGTCGCCGCTGATCACCTCGGCCTCGACGCCGAGGGTTTCGCGCGTCATGCGGAAGAACTCGTCGCGGTTCCTCGCGTCCCGGGTCGCCGAGGTCGCGACCATGCGGACCTTCTCCACGCCCTTGCGCCGCGCGGCGATCGTGTAGTCGGCGAGCGCGACCCGGGTCCGCTCGAGCGCCTCGGGGGCCAGCTCGCCGGTCGCGTCGACGCCCTGGCCGAGCCGGACGACCCGCATCTCGCGGTGCAGGTCCCGCAGGTCGACCGTGCCGTCGTGGCGCGGCGTCAGCTCGGCGACGAGCAGGCGGATGGAGTTGGTCCCACAGTCGATCGCGGCAACACGAGGCATGCGATCACCCTAACCGGCGCCCGCTCAGCCGGTGGTGGTCGGCGGCAGCGTGGTCGTGCTCACGACGACCGTCGTGCTGATCTGGGTGACCACCTCGCCGCACGTCGGGTCCGCCGGTGTGGGCTTCGTCGGCGTGGTGGTCTCGCTGGCGGGTGTGGTGGTCGGCGACGGCACGGTCGTGACGCTGATGACGGTCGTCGGGATCACCGTCGTCGTCGGCGGCTTGGTGCACGACGGCGACTCCGTCGTGGCCGGCGGCGTCGAGGTGCCCGTCGTCGGCGGCGGCGGGGTGGAGACCGTCGTCGTGGGGACCGGCGGAGGCGGGATCGACGGCGGTGCGGGCAGTGCGGCCGCGTTCGGGGCGCCGACCGGCACCGTGCTGTCCGGCACCTGCATGATCCCGTTGCGGTAGGCGTCCGCCCAGAGGACCACCGTGTTCACGTACGTGTCGGAGTTGTTGTACCGGTAGACGGCCCCGCGCAGCTGGTCCGGCTTCGCCAGGTCGAACCCGCCCGAGCACAGGTACCGGCCGGTGGCCAGCGCCGCGTCGAAGATGTTGTTCGGGTCCGACTTGCCGTCGCCGTTGCCGTCGGAGGCGTACGCGCGCCAGGTCGCCGGGATGAACTGGGTCGGCCCGACCGCGCGGTCCCACACCGGGTCCGTGTCGAGCTCGCCGTGGTCGGTGTCCGGGATCGCGGCGAACCCGCCCTGGCCGTTGAGCTGCGGGCCGAGGATCGGCTCACGCGTGGTCCCGGCGCTGTCGACGTACCCGCCGCGGGCGTGGTTGGACTCGATCCGGCCGATGCTGGCGATCAGGGCCCAGTCGATGTGGCACGCGGGCTGCTCGCGGCCGAGGATGCCGGCGGCGTTCTTGTACGCGGCGAGCGCGGTGGCCGGGATGCCGAGCGGGCCGTCCGGCAGCTCGTAGGCCGGCAGCGGCAGCGGGGTGGGCGCGCCGGGGAGGGTGCCGTCGACGGCGACCTGCTGGATGGCCGCCTGCGCGGGGTCGTAGCCCTGGCCGAGCGCGGCGTCGCGGGTGTGGTCACCGCTGCCGCCGAGCCAGCCGAGGGTGCCACCGCCGGCGACCAGCGCCGGGACCACGGCCAGGATGCCGGTGATCAGGGGGTACGCGGCGCGGTGGCGGATCCCGAACCTCCGGGTGTAGCTCCCGACTGCGTCTGGCAGCCGCCGCACACGCATGCTCAGAGCCCTCCTGGCCGGATCTCTCACGCTTTCGGGTGACAGCCTGCCGCAAGTGCGGCGAGGTTTCAGCCCATCGAGAGTCGTGATCGAGCTTTTCGCTCACCCGGACCAGTTATCTGTTCACAAGGCGCGAGTGTTACGCGGCGCAGTCCCCCGAAGGCCACCCGTTGGCCTTAAGCATGGCGAGCGTCTCGTCACCGAACGGATTCACGCCAGGGCCGGCGGCGAGGGCGTGGGCGACGTGCACGTGCAGGCACTTGACCCGGCCGGGCATGCCACCGGCGGTGACCTGGTGGCCCAGCGGCTCGATGGCGTCGCGCTCGGCGAGGTAGGTCTCGTGGGTGCGCTGGTACTGCGCGGCGAGCTCGGGATCGGTGGTGAGCCGCTCGGTCATCTCCTTCATGATCCCGGACGCCTCGATGGTGCCGATCATCGAGTTCAGCTTCGGGCAGGTGAGGTAGTAGAGCGTCGGGAACGGCGTGCCGTTCTCCAGCCGCGGGCTGGTCTGCACCACGGACGGGTGCCCGCTCGGGCACCGCGCGGCGATGGCGCGCAACGCCCGCGGCGGCCGCCCGAGCTGCTCCGCGATGATCTCGCGGTCGGCGTCGGTGACGGGCTCGAACCGGTGCTGCTGCGCGTTGTTCACGCGGTCAAGGTTAGAGCGTGCCCCTCAGCCGCCGGAGACCTGGTTCCAGAGGTTCTCGTACCACGAGGTGCCCGCGACCTGCTGCGGCCCGGACGGCGGAGCCGCGTCCGGCGCTTTGTCCTCCGGCAGCTGGACGATGTACGGCGTCTCGCCCGGCTTGACGTACCGCAGCCGCCGCCGGGCTTCGGCCTCGATCTGCGCGGGGTCGCTCAGCTCCGCCTTGCGGCCTTGGAGCTGAGCGACCTCCTGCTGCAGCTGGGCCTGCTGCGCCTGCTGTTCGCGGACCTCGGTCCGCTGGGAGAGGTACGTGCGCAGGGGCACGGCGATGGTGAACGCCAGCGCGCACACCACGATCGCCACCACCGCCGCGCGGCGGGTGGTGGACATGCCGAGCACCTTCGCCGCCCCCGACGCGCGCTTCGCCGCCAGGCCCCGGCGCAGCCGGGCCCTGGTGGTGTCCGCGTCGGCGCTGCGGCGGCGCGCCGCTTCGGGGCGGCGGGCCGGTGCGGGCCGATCGGCCCGCGGTGCCCCGCCGCCGGGGCGGCCGCGCGTCCTCCCCCGGTCCGCCATCAGGCCTCGGCGGTGAACCGCGGGAAGGCCAGCTCGCCGGCGTACCGGGCGGCGTCACCGAGGGTCTCCTCGATGCGCAGCAGCTGGTTGTACTTGGCGATGCGCTCGCCGCGGGCCGGGGCACCGGTCTTGATCTGGCCGACGCCGGTGGCGACCGCCAGGTCCGCGATGAACGTGTCCTCGGTCTCGCCCGAGCGGTGGCTCATCATCGACTTGTAGCCGAACGACGTGGCCAGCGAAATCGCGTCGAGCGTCTCGGACAGGGTGCCGATCTGGTTGACCTTCACCAGCAGCGCGTTGGCGGCGCGGCGGGTGATGCCCTCCTCCAGGCGGTCCGGGTTGGTGACGAACAGGTCGTCGCCGACGATCTGGACCTTCTCGCCGACCTCGGCGGTCAGGGTGACCCAGCCGTCCCAGTCGTCCTCGCTCAGCGGGTCCTCGATCGACACGAGCGGGTAGTCGCGCAGCAGTTCGGCGTAGTACGCCGACATCTGCTCCGCGCTCTTCTTGCTGCCTTCGAAGGTGTACGCGCCGTCGCCGAAGAACTCCGTCGCGGCGACGTCGAGGGCGAGCGCGACGTCGCGGCCCGGGGTGTAGCCGGCCTTCTCGATGGCCTGCAGGATCAGGTCGAGCGCCTCGCGGTTGTTCGCCAGGTTCGGCGCGAAGCCGCCTTCGTCGCCGAGGCCGGTCGACAGGCCGCGGCCCTTCAGCACCGACTTCAGCGAGTGGTAGACCTCGGTGC
This sequence comes from Amycolatopsis sp. lyj-23, assembly GCF_046549135.1. Taxonomy (NCBI): domain Bacteria; kingdom Bacillati; phylum Actinomycetota; class Actinomycetes; order Pseudonocardiales; family Pseudonocardiaceae; genus Amycolatopsis; species Amycolatopsis sp. lyj-23. The sequence continues at coordinate 137,279 of NZ_JAJPWN010000022.1, forward strand.
CCCAGCGCAGGGCCTCGCGGAAGGTCTCCGCGCCGATCGGCGCGATCATGAACTCCTGGATGTCGACGTTGCTGTCGGCGTGCGAACCGCCGTTCAGGATGTTCAGCATCGGCACCGGCAGCACGTGCGCGTTCGGGCCGCCCAGGTAGCGGAACAGCTCCAGCTCGGCCGACTCGGCGGCGGCCTTCGCGACGGCCAGCGAGACGCCGAGGATGGCGTTCGCGCCGAGGCGGGACTTCGCCGGCGTGCCGTCGAGGTCGACCAGCTTCTGGTCGACGATCCGCTGGTCGACGGCTTCGATGCCGACCATCTCCGGGCCGATCTCGTCGAGCACCGCGGCGACCGCGCGCTCGACGCCCTTGCCGTTGTAGCGGCCGGTGTCGCCGTCCCGCAGCTCGACCGCTTCGTGCTCACCGGTCGACGCGCCGGACGGAACCGCGGCCCGCGCCAGGGTGCCGTCGTCGAGAGCCACCTCCACCTCGACCGTCGGGTTGCCACGCGAGTCCAGAATCTCGCGCGCGCCTACCTGCTCGATGAGAGCCACGCCATGCTCCTCGGGTGAATCGTTCCTGCCTGCGGTGACGCGCCCAGCCTAGCCGTCGCCGCGGTTCACCCGTTGGAGGACTCACCGCCCGCGCGCACCTCCTGCCAGCCGGGCGGCAGTTCGACGGTTTCCGACGTCTGCTGCCAGAACGTCCAGCTGTTTCCGCCGAGATCGGCGACGGTGAACACCCGGGCGCCGTACGGCTGGTCCTGCGGCGGCTCCAGCTCGCCCTCGTCGCCGAGGGCGGCCCCGATCCGCTCGTAGGCCTCGTCGACGTCGTCGACGTAGAGGATGTTGAGCTGGCCGACCGGCCCGTCGACGCCCTTGGCCTGCCAGTAGTCCGGCCCGACGCCCGCGAGCTGGATCCGCGCGTCGCCCGCCCGCAGCGTCGCCTGGAAGACCTCGCCCGCCGCGTCGCAGAACCGGACTTCCTCGGTGAACCCGAAGACCCTGGTCAGCCACGCGAGCGCCGCCGTGGCGTCGGAGTAGTAGAGGTAGGGCGCCAGGCCCCGGTACCCGCTGCTCATGGCGGGACAGTCCATCACGTCCCGTTCGGAGGCGTGTGCATCACCCTCCCCGGGGGTAACGTGGGAGTGACCATGACGGACGCCGCAGCTGCTTCGCAGCCTCCCGAGGAGTCGCGGTTCCATGCCTTCCGCCAGGCCGAAGACCTGGTCGGCCGCCGTCGTCCGCTCGACGCGCTGAAGGCGCTCCAGCCGCTGCTGGAATCCGAAACGGACAAGCCGTCGGTGCACCTGCTCGCCGGGCGCGCGTACTTCCACTCCGCCCAGTTGCGGCGCGCCGAAGAGGCGTTCACCCGCGTGCTGGAGCTGGACCCGACGGACCACTACGCGCGGTTCGTCCTGGGCCGGACGCTGCAGCGGCTCGGCCGGTTCGTCGAGGCCCTGGGTCAGCTGCGGATCGCCTCGGCGATGAACCCGGTGCCGGAGTACCTCGAAGCGATCAGCGAGGTCAAGGCCCACATCGCCCTGCGCGAACCCTGAGGCGAACCCTGAGCCGGCAGGGCCGAACGGCCCGGGTCACCTCAGCCTTTCGGCCGATCGGAACGGGCCCCTCGACCGATCCGCGGCACCCCCGCCACCGGCGATGCTGGGTGCAGACCGAAAACCGGAGGGACCACGATGTCGATCTTCGCCACGCTGGGTGCGTACGCCGGGCTACTGCTGCTCGTGCTGATGGCCGTCACGCCGCTGTTCGCCGACCGGGAGCTCTGACTCAGGGCGCGACGCTCGCCTCCGCGTAGGCGTCCGCCGCGCTGAAGACGTCCTGGCCGTAGGACACGGCCTGGTTGTAGAACAGGATCGCCCGCCACCAGCCGGACGGCGTGCCGAGGTCGTCGCCGCCGGAGCAGAGGAAGCGGGCGGCCGTGAAGGCCGCGTCGTCGATGTTCTGCGGGTCCGGGGTGCGGCCGTCGCCGTTCGCCCGCTCCTGGTACTTCTTCCACGTCGACGGCAGGAACTGCAGGGGGCCGATCGCGTGGTCCCACGACTTGTCGCCGTCGAGCTTGCCGCCGTCGCTGTCGCGCACGGCCGGGACACCCGGCGAACCGTCCAGCGGCGGGCCGACCACCGGCTTCGCCAGCCGGCCGTCCGAGCCGACCGCGGCGAGGTCGAAGTCCCCGCGCCCGGTCTCGACCCGGCCGATGCCCGCCAGCGTCGCCCACGACAGGTGGCACGTCGGCTTCTGGCGCTGCATCCACATCTCCGCCCGGCCGTAGGCCGCCAGTACGCGCGCCGCGACGTGCGTCTTGTCCGCCACGCGGGTGGCCCACGCGTCCAGCTCGGCCCGGTCGGACACCTGCGGCCGGTCGACCGGCGCGGCCAGCCCGGCCCGCGGCGCTTCGGCGCCCGGCTGCGGACGCTGTTCGGGGATGGCGAGCGCCGGCTGGACCGGCGGCGACGCGGTCGGCGCGTCCGGGTTCCGGACACCGATGGTCACCAGGAGGAGCACGCCGGTGACCACCAGGCCGAGCGCGAGCGCCACCCGGCCGAGGTACCGCCTGGGCGGGCCACCCGAAGGCGACGACGAAGGCGTGACGGTCGGCTGAGCGGTATCGGCCACTCGAACAGGTTACGGAGCCACTCAAGAGGGTGGTCCCGAGCCGCCGAGCAGGCAAGCGGACGGTAAACCCGGAGCCGCTGCCTGCGACATCACAAATTTCGTTATCGAGTCGACGCGCAGGCCGCTGACCTGCGGTTACCCTAACCTAACTTCTTTTCGCCGTCCCTTTTGTCCGGTTGGCTTGCTCCGAGTCGCGCGGCGCACACTGGACTTACAGGTGAGCCTTACCTAAAACCATCACGGAAGCAGAACTCAGGGAGGCGGACCGGTGTTGTTCTCGAGCGCGCTGATCGGGCTGCGCGAAGGCCTGGAAGCCGCGCTGGTCGTCAGCATCCTGGTGGCCTTCCTGGTGAAGACCGACCGCCGGCACGCGCTGCGCTGGGTCTGGCCCGGCGTGGGCGCCGCGGTGCTGCTGTCGATCGCCGTCGGCGCGATCCTCACCTTCACGACCGCGCAGCTGTCCTTCGAGCACCAGGAGCTGCTCGGCGGGAGCCTGTCGATCGTCGCCGTCGTGTTCGTCACGGCGATGATCTTCTGGATGCGCAAGGCGGCCAAGAGCATCGCCGCCGAACTGCGCGGCAAGATGGACGACGCGCTGGACGTCGGCCCGGCGGCCGTGCTGCTGCTGTCGTTCCTCGCGGTCGGGCGCGAGGGGCTCGAGACCGCGGTGTTCTTCTACTCGACCGTCCAGGCCGCGCAGACCGACACCGTGCAGCCGCTGATCGGTTTTTCGGTCGGCATCGCGGCCGCCGTCGTGCTCGCCTGGCTGCTCTACCGCGGCGCGGTGCGGTTCAACCTCTCGAAGTTCTTCACGATCACCGGCGTGCTGCTGGTGTTCGTCGCCGCCGGCGTGCTCGGCTACGGCCTCCACGACCTGCAGGAGGCCGCGTTCCTGCCCGGCATCGGCACCCTCGCGTTCGACGCTTCGGCCACGCTGCCCGAGACGTCCTGGTACGGCGCCCTGCTCAAGGGCATCTTCAACTACTCGCAGCAGACGACCGTGCTCCAGGCCGTGGCCTGGGTCGCCTACGTCGCCGTCGTGCTGCCGCTGTTCCTCAAGCCCAGCAAGAAGACCGCGCCGGCACCCGCCGTCGCGGCCGCCTCGAAGGAGTGACCGTGCGCAAGACCCCCTCGCTGGCCGTGCTGGCCGGCGCCGCCGTACTGGTGACGCTGGCCGCGTGCGACAGCAAGAGCGACACTTCGGGTGCCGCGGCCGCCGGCGGGCCGATCAAGGTCGCGGCGTCCGACACCGCGTGCGAGGTCTCCGCCACGACGGCCGGCGCGGGCAACCTGACCTTCGAGATCACCAACAAGGGCACCAAGGTCACCGAGTTCTACCTCTACGCCGAGGGCGACCGGATCATGGGCGAGGTCGAGAACATCGCCCCCGGGCTGAACCGGCGGCTGATCGTCGAGGTCGCCGACGCCGGCAAGTACCAGACGGCGTGCAAGCCGGGCATGGCGGGCACCGGCATCCGCGGCGACTTCACCGTCACCGGCGGCGCCGCGAAGCAGAACGACAGCAACGCCCAGAAGGCGCAGGCCACCAAGAGCTACGCCGGCTACATCGCCAACAACACGTCCGCGCTGCAGGACGAGACGGTGAAGTTCGCCGACCTGGTCAAGGCGGGCAAGGTCGACGAGGCCAAGGCCGCGTACGCGCGCACCCGGACCTACTACGAGCGGATCGAGCCGGTCGCCGAGAAGTTCGGCGACCTCGACCCGGCCATCGACGTCCGCGAGGCCGACCTCGAGCCGAACCAGCAGTTCACCGGCTTCCACCGGCTGGAGAAGGACCTGTTCAAGACCGGCCTGCAGCCCGACAGCGGCCAGATCGCCGACAAGCTCGTGACCGACGTCAAGACCCTCGTCGCCAAGACGAAGACGCTGGAACTGTCCGCCCTGGACCTGGCGAACGGTGCGAAGGGCCTGCTCGACGAGGTCGCCACCGGCAAGATCACCGGCGAGGAAGAAGCGTTCTCGCACACCGACCTGTGGGACTTCCAGGCCAATGTGGACGGTTCGAAGGGCGCGATCGCCTCGCTGCGGCCGATCCTGCAGGCCAAGGACGCCGCGCTCGTGTCCACACTGGACAAGGAGTTCGCGAACGTCCAGGGCCTGCTCGACAAGCAGCGGGCCGGTGACGGCTTCAAGTCCTACACCGACCTTTCCCAGGACCAGGTCAAGGAGTTCGCCTCGGCCGTCGACGCGCTGAGCGAACCGCTGAGCAAGGTTGCGGAGGTTGTCTCGAAGTGACGTCCACAGAGGGCACGCGCGTCTCGCGGCGGAAGCTCTTCGGCCTGGCCGGCGCGGGTGTCGCGCTCGCCGGGGCCGGCGCCGCCGCCGGCATCGGGATCGACAAGGCGACGAGCGGCAACGCCGAAGCCTCGACGAACGTGGTCGACTTCCACGGCGAGCACCAGGCCGGGATCGCCACGCCGGCGCAGGCGAACCTGCACTTCGCGGCCCTCGACGTCACCACGAAGGACCGCGAGAAGCTGCGGCAGCTGCTCAAGACGTGGACCGACGCCGCCCGCCGGATGACCGCGGGCCAGGAGGTCGTCGCGAACGGCGCGGTCGGCAGCGGCGCGTACGCTCCGCCCGGCGACACCGGCGAGGCGCTCGACCTGCCGCCGTCCAACCTGACGCTCACCATCGGGTTCGGGCCGTCGCTGTTCGACGGCCGGTTCGGTCTCGCGGGCAAGCGCCCGGCGCAGCTGATCGACCTGCCGCTGTTCCCGAAGGACAAGCTCGACCCGGCCCGCAGCGGCGGCGACCTGTGCATCCAGGCCTGCGCGGACGATCCGCAGGTGGCGGTGCACGCGGTCCGCAACCTGGTGCGGCTCGGCTTCGGCGTCACCGAGGTCCGCTGGTCGCAGCTCGGGTTCGGCCGCAGCTCGTCGACGTCGCGGGCGCAGCAGACCCCGCGGAACCTGTTCGGTTTCAAGGACGGCACGAACAACATCAAGGCCGAGGAACCCGACGTGCTGCGCGACCAGGTCTGGGCCGAGGCCGGCGACGGGCAGGCGTGGATGGCCGGCGGCACGTACCTGGTGGCCCGCCGGATCCGGATGCACATCGAGACGTGGGACCGCGAAACCCTCGACGGCCAGGAGAAGATCATCGGCCGCACGAAGGGCACCGGTGCCCCGCTGGGCCAGACCGCGGAGTTCGACGAGCTGGACCTCGACGTCGGCGGCGCGGGCGGCGAGAAGCTGATCCCGGAGAACTCGCACGTCCGGCTGGCCTCGCACCAGTCGCTCAACGGCGTCCGGATCCTGCGTCGCGGCTACAACTTCGTCGACGGTTCCGACGGCGTCGGGCACCTCGAGGCGGGGCTGTTCTTCCTGGCGTTCAACCGGGACACCCGCAAGCAGTACGTGCCGATGCAGCAGGCGCTGTCGTCGAAGGACGCGATGATGGAGTACGTCCAGCACACCGGCTCCGCGCACTTCGCGGTTCCGCCGGGCGTGACCCGCGACTCGAGCTGGGCGGACGCGCTCTTCGCCTGACCCCGGTTGCCTAAAGCCTTTAGGTTGATCTACTCTGGCTTTAGGTGAACGGGAGAAGGTTGATGGTTCGAGCGGGCTTGACCACGGAACGCGTGGTGCGCGCCGGCGCGGAGCTGGCCGACGAGGCGGGTTTCGACCGGCTGACGCCGTCGGAGCTGGCCCGGCGGCTCGGTGTCCAGGTCGCCAGCCTGTATTCGCACGTCAAGAACGCCCAGGACCTGCGGGTCAAGGTCGCGCTGCTGGCGCTGGACGAGCTCGCCGACCGGGCGGCCGCCGCGCTCGCGGGGCGGGCCGGGCGAGACGCGCTCGTCGCCTTCGCCGACGTCTACCGCGACTACGCCCGCGAGCACCCGGGCCGGTACGCGGCCGCGCAGCTGCGGCTCGACCCGGAGACCGCCGCGGCGAGCGCCGGCCCCCGGCACGCCGAGATGATGCGCGCCATCCTCCGCGGCTACGACCTGACGGGCCCGGACGAGACGCACGCCGTACGGCTGCTCGGCAGCGTCTTCCACGGGTTCGTCGGCCTCGAAGCCCAGGGCGGGTTCGACCACAGCTCACCCGCGGCGCCCGAGAGCTGGGTCCGCATCCTCGCCGTCCTCGATTCCCTTCTGCGTGATTGGCCACGGTCGTGATCGACATCCCCCTGACCGGCGACGTCGTCCGCGGCGCCCTCGAACTCGAACGCACCGGGCGCGGCCTGGTGCCGCACCGGCTGCCCGCTCGCGCGCGGACGCAGAACAGCGATCCGCGGCTGGCCATGGCCGAGGCGCAGCCCGCGGGCGTGCGGCTGCGGTTCCGGACCCGGGCGGACGTCGTCGAACTGGAGACGCTGCCGACCAAGCAGGTGTACGCCGGTGCCCCGCCGCGCCCGGACGGCTTGTACGACCTGCTCGTCGACGGTTCGTTGACCGCACAGGCGAGCGTGGCCGGCGGCAACGTCCTGAACGTCGACATGACGACCGGCGCGTCCTCGATCACGGCGGGCTCGCCCGGTGTCGTGCGGTTCGCCGGGCTCGGCGGGCACGCCAAGGACGTCGAGCTCTGGTTGCCGCACAACGAACTCACCGAGCTCATCGCCCTGCGCGCCGACGCACCGGTCGAGCCCCTGCCCGAGCGCCGGGTCTGGCTGCACCACGGCAGCTCGATCAGCCAGGGCTCGAACGCGGCGAGCCCGGCGACGACGTGGCCCGCGCTGGCCGCCACCGCGGCCGGTGTCGACCTGGTGAACCTCGGGTTCAGCGGCAACGCGCTGCTCGACCCGTTCACCGCCCGCGCCCTGCGCGACGCGCCCGCCGACCTGATCAGCGTCAAGCTGGGCATCAACGTGGTCAACGCGGACCTGATGCGGCTGCGCGCGTTCGGGCCGGCCGTGCACGGGTTCCTCGACACGATCCGCGACGGCCACCCGGACACCCCGCTCGTGGTCGTCTCACCGCTGTACTGCCCGATCCACGAGCGCACACCGGGGCCGGGCGACTTCGACCACGAGGCGCTGGCCCGCGGCGAGGTCCGTTTCCGCGCGACCGGCGACCCGGCCGAGCGGGCGGCGGGCAAGCTGACGCTGGAGGTCATCCGGGCCGAACTGGACCGGATCGTCACGCAGCGGCAGGTGTCGGACCCGCACCTGCGCTACCTCGACGGTTGTTCGCTGTACGGCGAGGCGGACTGTGCCGAGCTGCCCCTGCCGGACGACCTCCACCCGAGCCCGGCGGCCCACCACCGGATCGGGGCCCGGTTCGCCGCGCTGGTCCTTGACTTCAAGGCCGCTTGAAGTTGGAGGCTTCGGGCATGTTCACCGAAGCAGAGCTCGCCTACCTCGCCGCCCAGCCGCTGGGCCGGCTGGCGACCCAGCAGCCGGACGGGACCCTCCAGGCCAACCCCGTCGGCTTCCGCTACAACCCGGACGAGCGGACGATCGACGTCACCGGGCACAACCTGCGCAACAGCAAGAAGTTCCGCAACATCGCGACGCACGACCGCGTGGCGTTCGTCGTCGACGACCTGCCGTCGACGAACCCGTGGCGGGTCCGCTGCCTGGAGATCCGCGGCCGCGCGGAGGCGCTCGTCGGGGTGAACCTCCCGGACAACCACTTCGACGACGCGGTGATCCGGATCCACCCGGAACGCATCCTCGCCTTCGGGGTCGAGGACTGGGACCGGGAGCCCCTGGAACTGGAGACGAACATCCGCAACGTGTGAGCCGCGGCCCGGCTGGCGGACGCGCCACACGTCAGTCGCACGGGCGGCCACGGCGACCGCTACCGGCGGCCGCCCCAGGTCGTGTACGCCGCCGCTCCGGTGGCCGCCAGGAGCACCGCCGTCCAGGTGGCGGCCGGGGTTTCGGGAGGTTGCAGGAGCCAGGCCGCGACGCGGCTCAACGTGGAGCCGTCCTGGGGGACGAACGGGCTGACCAGCGAACAGGCCAGCGGCAGCGTCCAGCCGAACTGGCCGCCCGCGAGCGTGGCCGCCAGGCCGGCCAGCCCGGCCAGACCGGCCGCGTCGCGGATGATGACCGACCCGGCGACCGCCGACGGGCCCAGTTCCTGCACCCCCAGCACGACCGCCCCGGCCACGACCGCGACCAGCGCCAGGTGGGCGAGCCGCCGGACCGGCCACGGCCGGGCCGCGGTCCGGTCGAGGTCGGGGTCCTGGCCGCTGAGCCCGACCGCCGCCAGCGCGACCGCCACCGCCAGCGCCAGCGCGGCGAGGAGCTCGCTCCAGGCGTCCCGGCCCAGGAACCACACCCCGGAGGTCGCGACCAGCACCGCCGCGAACGCCGCCGGCAGCTGCCGCGAGCGGGCGTACAGCATCGCCCACCTCATCGGGGCACCAGCGTTTCGAGCGGGTCGCCGTGGCAGGTCAGCAGCACCTGGCGCAGGGCGGCGATCCGGGCGGACTGGACGTCCGCGGGCAGGGCGCGGAACCGCGTCCAGGCCTGTTCGATGGGGCCCAGCTGGCTCCGGAACCACCGCCCGGAGTATTCGGGCAGGAGTTTCAGCTGCCCGGTGAAGTAGGCCGCCGCGATCATCCGGGCGCCGGTGTCGGACACGCTGGGTGCGCTTGGCCGTTCGCAGGACGGCACACCGACCCCGGACAGCACCGCCACCCGCAGGTCGCTCGCGTCCGCCGTGAGGAGCGCGTCGTTGCGCTGGAAGTCGAGCAGGACCACCCCCGGGTCACGCTCGGGACGGTCGACCGGGGAACTGGGCCCCACCTGCTCCTCGACCCGCGTCGGCGCGCCGGGGACTTTCGCCAGCATCGCGAGTGCTTCGCGCGCGGGGCCGGCCAGCGCGGCCAGCCTGTCGCGGTGCAGTTCGGCCACGCAGACGGGCCCGTCGCACACCTTCCGGGCGGCGACCGAGTCGGCCGTGAAGATGTCCACGGGGAACAGCGGCAGCGCGACGGCGACCCCGGCGGCCAGCGGCAGCAGGCTCAGCAGCCGCGCTCGCACGGAGTGCACCGACAGCAGCAGGAACCCGGTGACGGCGAGGCCGAGGAACCAGACGGCCTGCCCGGCGTCGAGTGCCCCGGCGGCCGTCACCATCGAGCCCCGTGGCTCGGCCAGCGCCGGCGCCAGCGGACCGGCCCGGCGCGGCAGGACGGCGTAGAGGTCTTGTTCGAGCGATATCCCGCAGAGGACCGACCCGACGAAAGCGAGCAGAGCGAGACCGGGCGCGGTCAGCGGGTGCGGCAGCAGCCGCCCGACGGCCAGCCCGAGCCAGCCGCCGGCGACCACGCCGAGCACCCCGACGAGCAGGACGGGGACGAAGGCGGCCGAGACGAACCCGTCGTGGGCCAGCACTTCGCCGACGCCGACGCCGAACACGACCAGGTAGCCGAGCCCGGTCAGCGCACCGACGGCACCGGCCAGCCGGACCGCCCGCTGCCACGCGGGCCGCGGGGTCGTCGCGAGGAGTTCGGTCATGCCGGAGCGGCTGTCGCGCATGCCCTGGATGGCCCCGGCGCCGATGACGACGGGCCAGAGGAACTGCAGCAGGTACCGGACCCACAGTGCGGTCGTGGTGGTGTTCGCGGTCCAGGCGGCGGGGATCTTCCACCACGGCCCGGTGAGGAGGAAGAGGTACGCGAGCGCGAAGACGACGAGGGCGAGGCCGGCCCAGGGCGCGATCGAGCGCCGGAGTTCGATGCGGAAGATCACCACGCCCCCTGGCCCGGATCGTGGTTCAGCAGCGCGGAATAGCCCCGCTCGATCGGGCTGTCGCCGACGTCCTCGAGGGTGCCCGCGGCCGCCAGTTCGTCCGGCGTGCCTTGGAACACCAGCTTCCCGGCCGCGAACAGCACGACGTCCGTGCACGCGGTGGCGACGTCCTCCACCAGGTGCGTCGAGATGAGCACGCAGGAGTCGCGGCCCAGTTCCTGGACCAGCTCGCGGAAGCGGACCCGCTGCGCCGGGTCGAGGCCGGCCGTCGGCTCGTCGAGGAGCAGGATGTCCGGGTCGTTGACGATCGCCTGGGCGATGCCGACCCGGCGCACCATGCCGCCCGACAGCGTCTTCATGCGGTCGTCCGCGCGGTCGGCCAGGCCGACCCGCTCCACCGCCCGCTGGACCGCGCCCGGGATGTCCTCTTTGGACATCTCCTTGAGCCAGGCCAGGTACTCGACGAACTCCCGGACGGTGAACCGCTTGTAGTACCCGAAGTCCTGCGGCAGGTACCCGATCCGGCGACGCAGCTCGCGCCGGCTCCCCGAATCGCCGAGCAGCGAGAGGCGGCCCGACGCCGGCCGGAGCACGGTGGCCAGTGCCCGGATCAGGGTCGTCTTGCCGGCGCCGTTCGGGCCGAGCAGCCCGTGGACGCCCTTGCCGAGGGACAGGTCCAGCCCGTCCACGGCCATCGTCCGCCGCCCGACCCGCACCTTCAGCGCTTCCGCCTGGATTTCCCAGGCGTAGCCGGTCGGTGCGACCTCGGCGGCCCCCACTGCGCGCATGATTCCTCCCTGAAGAGCTAGTGACGGGCACCGAGCCGGGTGAAGGCCGCCCCGCGCAGGGCGACGACCACCGTGGTCAGCACGAAGATCCCGGCCCAGACCGGCAAGGCGCCGGTGCCGAGCGCAAAAGCCTGTTCCCGCTGGACGAACGCGGGCACGACGATGATCGCCACCCACACCGCGACCAGCGCGTACGCCGCCCGGCTGACGCCGATCAGCCCGCCGAGCGCGAGCGTGCCGCTGGTGAAGGCCAGGCTCGGCAGCAGCCAGAGCGCGGCCGCGGTCCCGCTCAGCCACCCGGCGACCCCGAGCACCGGCAGGACGACGGCGAGCACGGCGACGGTCCGCCGGGCGACCAGGTAGAGCCCGGCCCGCGGAGTCGCGGTGACGACCTCGTAGGCCGGATCGAGCCCCCGCGCCCACGACGCGGCCACCCCGAGAACGGGAAGCACGGGCGCGAGGAGCTGGACGGCGGTCACGTCGAGGACGGCGTGCCAGACGCTGTCGAGGACGACCGCGGCCAGCGTGACGGCCACGATCATCGCCAGCCACGGCGCCATCGCCGGGGTGATCCAGGTGTCGAGCCACCGGATCCGGCGGCGGCGGCGCTGCGGGGCGGGCGGGGTGTAGGGCTCGTGGAAGGGGCCGCTCGGGAGCACGAATTCGACCGAGAGCCGGTTCCAGACCAGGTCGACGACGGGCTGGACCGGCGCGACTTCGGCGAGCCTGTCCCGGCAGGGCCGGCACGTGTCGAGGTGAGCTTCCAGACCCCACAGCTGGTCACCCGGGAGGTCATCGCCCGCCACGTAGGCGGCGATCAGCCGCTCCGGCGCGTGGTTCACGACAGTGCCTCCCGCATCACCGGCAGAACGAGAGGCGCGTCGAGCACCGACGTCTGCAACACCCGCGCATGGTCCATGACGGGAACCCGCAACTTCGAGTGGATGGCGGCCTCCCGCCACGCGCGCCGCCCGTCCCGCCGCACGCTCCCCACGACAGCGACTCCCGCAACGCGTGCCGCCCGCCCCGGCACGAGCGCAGCCTCCCGCAACGCGCGCCGCGCCTCCCGCCGCACACTCCCCACGACAGCGACTCCCGCAACACGCCGCTCCTCTCGCCGCACACTCCTCATGACAGCGCCTCCCGCAACGCGATCCGGGCCCGGCGGGCGCGGGTCTTCACCGTTCCCTCCGGCAGGCCCAGCAGGACCGCCGTCTCGCGGACCGTCAGGCCGTCCAGCACCATCGCCTGCAGCACCGCCTGGAGCTCCGGGGCCAGGTCGCGCAGGGCCGATCCGACCTCGTCGCCGATCGTGGCCGCCAGGAGTTCCTCCTCGGCCGCCGCCACCGGGGCGACGTCGAGGGCCACCTCCGGGGGTGGCTGGGCGTGGTGGGCCCGGCGGCGGAACGCGTCGACCAGCCTGCGGGCGGCGATCGTCCACAGCCAGCCGACCGCGCTGCCCCCGGTGGCCGCTCCGGCGAACGACTCCGCCGCCCGCCAGACCGCCAGGTACGTCTCCTGCATGACCTCCGCGACGATCTGCTCGTCGGCGCACCGGCGGCGCAGGCGCACGGCGAGCCACGGCGACGTGCGGCGGTAGAGCTCCTCGAACGCCGCGCGGTCGCCACGGGCCGTGCGCCGGACGAGGTGCTCCTCGTCTGCGGTCTCCAGTGACGTCTGCCTCACACCCAGCTAGACGCCGGATGATCGGAAACGGTTCTCAGACGAATGTGACCTGCGTCACATGGGCCAGAACTTCCGCCAGCCGTCGGCTTCCAGGGTCGTCGGCTCGAGCCCGGCGTCGCGGGCGGCCTGCTCGGCGGCCTGGATGTCCTTCGCGAACTGCTTCGCCACGGCCCTCAGCTCGCCCTCGGCGTCGACACCCGCCCGGCGCGCGGTGGCCGCGATGCGGAACAGCTGCGCCGGAGCCGCGGCGCCTTCGGGGAACAGGTCGAGCGGGATGCCCGCGCGCCCGGAGCGCTGCCCCAGCTTGCCCGCCAGCGCGACCGCCGGCTGGCCGAGCGCCACGCCGTCCACAATGGACATGCGCTGCTTCTCGCGCTGCTTCAGCTCTTCCCACTTGACGTTCTGGTGCTCGACGGTGTGCACCTCGTCGGCGCCGGCGAAGACGTGCGGGTGCCGCCCGACCAGCTTCGCGACCAGCGCCGCGGCGACGTCGTCGATGTCGAACGGGTCGTCCGCGTCCTCCGCCGCCACCCGGGCGTGGAAGAGCACCTGGAGCAGGACGTCGCCGAGCTCTTCGCGCAACGCCTCGCGGTCGCCTTCTTCGATGGCGTCGAGCAGCTCGTAGGTCTCCTCGACCAGGTACTGCCGCAGCGAATCGTGCGTCTGCACCGCGTCCCACGGGCAGCCGCCCGGCGAGCGGAGCCGGTCCATCACCTCGGCGGCCTCGACCAGCGGCGGCACGGGCGTCTCGATGACCTCGGCGCCGGTCGCGATGAGCAGCGACGCCGCGGGTTCGTCGCGGGACGCGGCGAGCAGCACGACGTCCTTCAGCGAAGGTGCTTCGATGACGGGCGGGACGCCGAACGCGGCCGGGTCGACGTCCGTGGCCGCGTACACGGCCGGTGATTCACGCAGGACCTTCAGCGCCGCGCCGGGCAGCGTCGTCCCGCGGACGACTACGACGACACCCGTGCTCACTGCTGCGCGCGCGCAGCACTGCGAATGGGCAGCACGACGCCCTGGGCGGCGCCGGAGTTCGGCACGAGGTTCATGCCCACAACATCCCACACGCCGTACCGCGGGTTGACGCGCAGGCCGCTCTGGCCGAGGTACGGCTGCAGCAGCCGGGTGCCGATCGCGGTCAGCTGCGCGTCGGTCGGCTTCTGCGCTTCCTGGTCGGCCGGCACGGCCTTGTCGGTGCCGCGGGCGCGGATGACGAAGACGAACCAGTCCGGGCTCTGCGGCTTCTGCGCCTGGAAGACGACGACGCTGTTCTTGTCGGAGCCGAACAGCGCGGTCTGCGCCAGGCCGGGGTACTGCGCGGCGCCGAACAGTTCGGTGAGCTGGCCCGCGGAGTACCCGCCGGCGGCGGGCGCACCGGTCTGCTGGGCCTGCTGCGCTTCCTTCTGCGCCTCCTGGACGACCCCCGGGACCTTGCCGGGGTCGTCGGCGAACTCCTTCGCGAGGTCGAACGCGCGGGTGCGGGCCGCCTGGTCGTTGTCGGCGGTCGCGCTGATGCCGACGTAGTCCGCGCCGACCGCCAGCTTCGGCAGCACCTTGCGGGCGAGCTCCTGCTCGAGGACGACGTCGCCCGCGACATCGTTGCGGTCGCGCAGCTTCGAGACGATCTGCGTGATGGCGACCTGGTCGCCCTGCCCGGTGTCGGTGACCGGCGCGGGGGTCAGCTGCGCGGCCAGCCCGGCGACCTTCGCCTGGTCGGCGACGAGGTTTTCCTGCGCGGCCGCGCGGGTGGTGAGTTCGTGGAGGACGTCCTGCCGGACGATCTCGCGGCCCAGCACGTCGAGCTTGTGCTCGCGCGCGAGCTTCTGCGCGTACGGGTGGTCACGGACGGCCTGGTCGATCATCGACTGGACCTGGTCGATGGACACCGACCGATCGCCGACGACGACGGCGCTGCCGACCTGGCTGGGGCCCGAGCCGCACCCGGCGAGCAGAAGTGCACCGGCAACGACCGCGACCAGCGCGCGAGGGCGCCCCATGATCCGCATCACAGGCCATAGCCTCTCACACCATCGCCCCCGAAACGCAACACCCATCGGGTCGCGGCGGCGGTAATGTCGACTTATGGACCATTGGCTGACCATCGAAGTGTTCGACGGGGAGCATTCGGCTTCGCAGTGGCGCCTGGCTCAAGGGGACGCGCTCACCGAAGCGGCGCTGACGAACGGCGCTGAGCAGTGGGTTTGGCACGAGCACCGGTGGGGCGTGGTGCTGGAGATCGAGTTCGCGACCGAGGAGCGCCGGGACGCGTTCCGCGAGCTGCCGGTCGTGACGGCGGCTCTCGACGCGGTCCCGGACCCGACGCGCGGGCTGCTCGTGTACCCGGGCCGGGGTGGGGGCGCGGGGTCGCGGATGCCGCGGAGACCCCGGCCGTTGCCGATGGCGGGGGCCGGGGCGGTTCCGGTGCCGGTCGAGTCGGTGCGGATGGGGTTGGCGGAGGCGTTGCCGCCGATGTTCAGCGAAGTTTGCTGAGCAGTTCGCGCCAGGTTGCGGTGGAGGCGGTGAGGGTGCCGCCTTCACGGTCCTTGGTGTCCCGGATCAGGACGGGGCGGTCGAGGGCCACTTCGACACAGTCGCCTTGACTGCTGTAGGTGCTCTTGCGCCACTTAGCGAGCATCTGCTCCTCCGATGAGGTCGGCGATGAATTGCTTCGATTTTGCCTCATCGAGGGCCTTGGCTTCCAGGCCGCGCAGCACTTTCCGGTAAGCCTTGATCTCCCGCGGTTCTTCCAGGTACAGCGAGGTCACCTCACTTTCGATGCAGACGACCGGCTGGTACGAGCCCGACTCCATCATCTGGAAATGCCCAGCCGATGCGGCATGCCCACCCAGCTTCGCGGGGACGATCCGGACAGTTGTGTTCTGCTGAGCGGATACCCGCAAGAGCTGCCTGAGCTGGCCGGTCATCACGCTGGAAGAGCCGACCGGGAGGAGAAGCACGAATTCGTGCAGGAAGAACCGGAACCGCACGTGCGGCCGGGCGAGGATCGCCTGCCGTGACAGCCGGGCGAATATGTGCTCATCGAGCTGGTCGGGATCCGGCTGGTTGCCCATCTCGATCGCCAAGTTGCGGGCGTAGTCGCCTGTTTGCAACAATCCCGGCACCACATTCGCCTGGAAAACCGCGATGGCATCGGCATGCTCCTCGAGACCGATCAGAGTACGGATGTTCTCAGAGCGCTCGAGCAGGCCCGGCTTGCGCATTTCGTCGCCCATGGCCATTAACTCACGGTATTCCTCACCCCGGAACCCGAGAACCGTCAAGAACCGAGCGAGCTTGACCGGGTCGGGCCGGGCGCGGCCGCGGGTCACCGACGATACCCACTGCGCACTCATCTCCAGGCGCCGGGACATTTCCCGGACGCCCCAGCCCTTCTCCGCCATGCGCTCGAGGAGCCGTTCGCCCAGCTGCCGGGCCCGGATGTTCGGCTCGCGATATTCCGCCATGCGCGGAACCTAAAACCTCCGCGGCGAGAAACCCACACGCCACAACGGAAAGTCCCCCGATGTGGCGCCGGGTGTCCAGCGCTCCTTACACCGTAACCCTGAACAGCCGACCTAAACAGCCGACCTAAACAGCCGCCGGTTTCTTCGTCAGCTGGAGCAGCAGCTTCGTGCACCACTCCAACAGCTCTTCGTCCCGCAACGTCGGCGCGCCGATCCGGCCGCCGGCCGGCCCTTCCGTCGGCTTCGGCACCGACACCGTGTTCGTCACCGCCTTGTACACCGCCTTCGGGTACAGCCGCTTCAACCGGACCATCTGCGAGTCCAGCAACGGCAGCGGCGCGAAGCGGATCGTGTTGCCCTGGACCGCCACCTCCGTCACGCCCGCCTCACGGCACGTGTGCCGGAAGCGCGCCACCGCCAGCAACCTGTTGACCGGCGCGGGCGGCTGGCCGTAGCGGTCGATGAGCTCTTCGCGGACCGCGTCGAGCCCCTCGGTGTCCGGCGCCGCCGCTATCTTGCGGTACGCCTCCAGGCGCAACCGCTCCCCCGGCACGTAGTCGTGCGGGATGTGGGCGTCGATCGGGAGGTCGACGCGGACTTCCGCCAGTTCCTCCTCCTCCGTCGGCTCCGCACCCGCGTGCCGCCGGAACGCGTCGACCGCTTCACCGACCAGGCGCACGTACAGATCGAACCCGACGCCCGCGATGTGCCCCGACTGCTCCGCGCCCAGGATGTTGCCCGCGCCGCGGATCTCCAGGTCCTTCATCGCGACCGCCATGCCCGCGCCGAGCTCGGTGTTCTGGGCGATCGTCGCCAGGCGGTCGTGCGCGGTCTCCGTCAGCGGGGCTTCCGGCGGGTACAGGAAGTACGCGTACCCGCGCTCCCGCCCTCGTCCGACGCGGCCGCGCAGCTGGTGCAGCTGCGCGAGACCCAGCAGGTCACCGCGCTCGACCAGCAGCGTGTTGGCGTTCGAGATGTCGAGCCCGGTCTCGACGATCGTGGTGCACACCAGGACGTCGTACTCGTTCTCCCAGAAGCCCTGGATGATCTTTTCGAGCTTTTCCTCGTTCATCTGGCCGTGCGCGGTGACGACTCGCGCCTCGGGCACGAGCTCGCGGATCCGTCGCGCCGCCTTCTCGATCGACGACACGCGGTTGTGGACGTAGAAGACCTGGCCGTCGCGCAGGAGCTCGCGGCGGATCGCCGCGCCGACCTGCTTGTCGTCGTACGCGCCGACATACGTGAGGATCGGGTGGCGGTCCTCCGGCGGGGTCAGGATCGTCGACATCTCGCGGATGCCGGCCAGCGACATCTCCAGCGTGCGCGGGATCGGGGTCGCCGACATCGTGAGCACGTCGACGTGCGTGCGCAGCGCCTTGATGTGCTCCTTGTGCTCGACGCCGAAGCGCTGCTCCTCGTCGACGATCACCAGCCCGAGGTCCTTGTAGCGGATGCCCGTCTGCAGCAGGCGGTGCGTGCCGATGACGATGTCGACCTCGCCCGCGGCCAGCTGCTCCAGGATCAGGTCGGACTCGGTCTTGTTCGTGAAGCGGGACAGGCCCTTGATCGTCACCGGGAACGAGCGCATGCGCTCGTGGAAGGTGTTCAGGTGCTGCTGGGCGAGCAGGGTCGTCGGCACCAGCACCGCGACCTGCTTGCCGTCCTGGACCGCCTTGAACGCCGCCCGGACCGCGATCTCCGTCTTGCCGTAGCCGACGTCACCGCAGATCACACGGTCCATCGGGACGCCGCGTTCCATGTCGGCCTTGACTTCGTCGATGGCCGCGAGCTGGTCGTTCGTCTCCGTGAACGGGAAGGCGTCTTCCAGCTCACCCTGCCACGGCGTGTCCGGGCCGAACGCGTGGCCGGGCGCGGCCTGGCGCGCCGCGTACAGCTGGACGAGCTCCGCGGCGATCTCCTTGACCGCCCGCTTGGCCTTGGCCTTGGTGTTCTTCCAGTCCGAGCCGCCGAGCTTGTTCAGCGTGGGCAGCTCGCCGCCGACGTACCGGGAGACCTCGTCGAGCTGGTCGGTGGGGACGAACAGCCGGTCACCCGGCTGGCCGCGCTTCGACGAGGCGTACTCCAGGAGCAGGTACTCGCGGGTGGCGCCGGCGACGGTCCGCTGGACCATCTCGACGAACCGGCCGATGCCGTGCTGGTCGTGCACCACGTAGTCGCCGGCCTTGAGCGCCAGCGGGTCGACCGCGTTGCGCCGCCGGGACGGCATCTTGGTGTTCAGGTCCTTTGTGGACGTTCCGGCGCCCGCGCCGCGGCCGGTGAGGTCCGCCTCGCTCAGCACGACCAGGGCGCGCTCCGGCGAGACGAAGCCGTCGGTGAGGCCGCCGCAGGTGACCGTGACCATGCCCGCGGCCGGTGCGTCCTGGAGGCCGTCGCCGGCCTGGGTCGCCGGGACGTCGGCGCCCGTGAGCTGTTCGACCGCGCGGCTCGCGGTGCCGTGCCCGGCGACGACGAGCACCGCTGTACCGCCCGAGGCCGTGTGGGCGCGCAGGTCCGCCATCGCGCGCTCGAGCTCGCCGCGGTAGGCGGGCGCGGCCTCGACCGAGACGCGGTAGACGTCCGGGTCTTCGCTGGTCAGCTGGGTGAGCGTCCACCAGGCGCGCTTGGTGTCCTGCGCGTGGGAGGCGATCTCGTCGAGCCCGCGGTACGCCGACGCGCCGAGGTCGATCGGGGCCTGGCCGCCCGCCGCGGCCGTCGTCCAGGACGCTTCGAGGAACTCCTGGCCGGTGCGGACGAGGTCGGCGGCGCGGGCGCGGATCTTCTCCGGGTCGGTGAGCAGGACGTGGGTGCCCGCCGGCATCGCGTCGGTGAGCAGCTCCAGCTCACCCTCGCAGAGGACCGGGATGAGCGCCTCCATGCCCTCGACCGGGATGCCGTCGGCGAGCTTGGTGAGCATCTCGGCCAGGTGCGCGTCGGCTTCGTACGTCTTGGCCAGCTCCGCGGCCTTCTCCTTGACCGGCCGGGTGAGCAGCAGCTCGCGGCACGGCGGCGCGGTGACCCGCGGGATGTCGCCACGCAGGGACCGCTGGTCGGAGACGGCGAACGCGCGGATCTCGCTGACCTCGTCGCCCCAGAACTCCACCCGGACGGGGTGCTGCGCGGTGGGCCCGAACAGGTCGAGGATGCCGCCGCGGACGGCGAACTCGCCGCGCTTCTCGACCATGTCGACGCGGGTGTACGCCAGCTCGACCAGGCGTTCCAGCAGTTCGTCGAACGGGGTCTCCTCGCCGACGACGAGGTCGATCGGCGGCAGCGAGCCGAGGCCGGGGGCCATGGGCTGGATCAGGCTGCGGACGGTGGCGACGACGACGCGCAGGTCGTCTTCCTGCGTCTTCAGCCTGTGCAGCACCTCGAGACGGCGGCCGACGGTGTCCGCGCGCGGCGAGAGGCGCTCGTGCGGGAGGGTCTCCCAGCTGGGGAAGTCGGCGACCCGGCCGTCGCCGACGAGGGCCTTGAGGGCCGCGGTCAGCTCGTCGGCCTCCCGGCCGGTGGCCGTGACGGCGAGGACGGGCTTGGCCGCCCCGGCGTCGGCGGCGATGGCGGCGGCCACGAGCTGCCGGGCGGCGATCGGGCCCTGCAGCTCGAGCAGCGGCGCGCCGGCGCGCTCGACCACGCCGCGCAGGGCCGGGTCGGGGAGGATGGCGGTGAGGAGTCCGGACAGTGGAGCGTCGGTCACGGGTCCCAGCCTACGTGCCACCCCCGACAGTTTTCCGATCACGGCGCCTCCGCACCCCGATGTCACCAGGTCGCGCCCCGAGCGCCCCGATGTGGCCTTGGTTGCGTCAGACGCACCGAAGGCCGCCTTGGGTGCGTTGAACTAGCACTGCGGTGCGAAGCGCCTCCTTTGAGGGCGGCGGTGGGGGCATGGGAGGAGCACCGAAGGCCGCCTTGGGGTGCTGGCAGCTGGTCAAGAGCGCAACAGGTTCACCACCTCCGCGAGGCGGGGCAGCTGCTCGTCGAACACCTTTGGGTCGGTGCTCGCGATGCGCAGCAGGAAGTGCTCCACGCCTTCGTACTCGCGCAGCTGCGCGGCCACTTCCGCGGCGCTGCCGCACACCTGCATCTGGATGCCCTGCACGAACGCCGCCGGGCGGCCGTAGTTGCGCAGGCAGTACTCCTCCAGCAGCTCGCTCCCGCGGTCCGGGTCGTCCTCCACCAGGACCGTCGCGAACAGGGCCGGGGTCACCGGGCGGGACGCCGTCGCGCGGATCCGGGCCAGGCCGGTGCCGTAGTCCGCCGGGTCCGGCGGGTAGGGCAGCCAGCCGTCGTACAGCCGGCCGACCCGCTCCAGCGCGCCCGGCGTGTACGCCGCCAGCCACACCGGCGGGCCGCCCGGCCGGGCCGGGGCCGGGAACGCCGGCAGCGAGTCGTGGTGCAGCACCGAGCCGTGGAAGGACTCCGCCCCGCTCCACGCGGCGCGCCAGAGGGCCACGATGTCGTCCAGCCGGGCACGGCGGCGCTCCCACGGGACGCCCGCGAACGCGAACTCCGGTTCGCTGCGCCCGGCGAACCCCGCCCCGACGGCCACCGTGAGCCGGCCTTCGCTGAGCAAGTCGATCGACAGCAGCTGGTTCGCCGTCAGGATGGGGTTGCGCAGGGCCGGGAGCAGCGCGGCCGTCCCCAGTGTCACCCGGGACGTCCGGGCGGCGAAGGCGGAAAGGACCGCGAGCGCGTCCAGCGGCGCCCGGGCGAGGGTGTCGCCGACCCAGACCGAGTCGAGGCCGAGTTCTTCCGCTTCGACGGCGGTGGCGACCAGCTCGGGCGCGGTCCGCCCGGCGTCGAGGATGGGCTGGTAGGTCGGGATGACCAGGCCGTAGTTCGTCATGGCCGCAGCGTCGCGGAAGCGGGGTATGCCCTCAATTCCCCGCGGGGAATGGCCGCCGCGAGCAGGATGGACCCGTGGACTTCGGAACGGCGCTCAAGGACTGGCGCACCCGGCGGCGGCTCAGCCAGCTCGACCTGGCGTTGCGCGCGGGCACGACGCAGCGGCACGTCAGCTTCATGGAGAGCGGGCGTTCGGTACCCGGCCGGGGGATGGTCCTGCGCGTCGCCGAGTCCCTCGAGCTGCCCCTGCGCGAGTGCAACGGCCTGCTCCACGCGGCCGGGTACGCACCGACGTACCCCGAAACACGCCTCGACGACCCGGCGGTCCGCCCGGTGATCGACGGCCTGCGGCGGCTGCTCGACGGCCACCGGCCCTACCCCGCGATCGTCGTCGACCGGTACGGCGTGCTGGTCGCGGCCAACGACGGGTTCCGGCTGCTCACCGAGGGGGTGGACCCCGAGCTGCTGCGCGAACCGGTGGACACGCTGCGGCTGGCGCTGCACCCACACGGGATGGCACCACGCGTGGCCAACCTCGACGACTGGGCGCGGCACATCCTCGAGCGGCTCCGCAACGACCTGGCCCGAACACCGGACGACCGGCTGGCGGCGCAGCTCGCCGAGCTGGAGGGGTACCTGCCACCGGCGTCCCCGCCGGGCCCGGAGCACCTGGGGTTCGCGGTCCCGGTCCGGCTGACGACTTCCGTCGGGGAGCTGCGGCTGATCACCGCGATCACGACGTTCGCGACCGCGGCGGATGTGACCGTGTCGGAGCTCAAGCTGGAGACGTTCCTGCCCGCGGACGCCGAGACCGCGGAACGGCTTCACAGCACCAGCGCCGTCGTGTGACCCACCAGCAGCTCCACGCTCGCCCACACCACCGCCGCCACCACGCTCGCCGGCGCGAAACGGCCGTACGGCATCGACGCCGAACCTGCGGCGCGCGGGACCAGCGTCCGGGCGCCCGCCAGGCAGCGGCCCGCGATCACCGCCGGGACGCCGTAGCGCGCGACTGCCCGCTCCGCTCGCTTCCACCCGTTCCGGTGAGACAGCCGCGGCCCCCAGCGGCGGCCCTCGAGGTACGCGAGCTGGTCGCCGAGGACCGCGGCCGCGACCGCCACCGTCCAAGCGATTCCGAGGTCGAGCGTGCCGCGCTCGGCGAGGAACCCCATCAGCAGCAGCGCCGACAACGTCGGGAGCACGATCCCCGGCAGCAGGGCCGTTTCCGCCATGACCAGCAGCGCGCAGACGAGGTAGACGACCACCGGGGGCGCCTCAAGCAGGGGCCGCAGCAGGGTGTCCACGCCAGGTCCTCCCCACCGCCACCGGGAGCGCCGCGCGGTACACGAACGCCGGGGGCAGGTTCCGCCACACCACCTTCGTTCTCTCCACCACCGCGAAGCGGCTTCGCAGCGTCGCCGCGAAACGGCGGGCGGGTGGCGTCCATGCCGTGTGGGTGTACGCGAACGTCGTGAACCGGCCGTTCGGGGCCAGGGCCGCCGTGACCGCGGCCAGGGTGCGCTGCTGCCGGGCCGCGGTCATCGCCGTCCACGGCAGGCCCGAGACCACCACGTCGACGTCCTCGAGAGCC
Source organism: Amycolatopsis sp. lyj-23 (assembly GCF_046549135.1). Lineage (NCBI taxonomy): Bacteria > Bacillati > Actinomycetota > Actinomycetes > Pseudonocardiales > Pseudonocardiaceae > Amycolatopsis > Amycolatopsis sp. lyj-23. The sequence continues at coordinate 159,950 of NZ_JAJPWN010000022.1, forward strand.
AGGTGTTCCGCCGCACCGGTGACGACGTCGACCTGCGGGAAGCGCTCGCTCAAGGACGCCGCGAAACGCGGGTTGATCTCGAAAGCCGTCAAGCGCGCTTCGGGAGACAGCAACGCGAGGATCGCTTCGGTGAACACGCCCGTGCCCGGGCCGAGCTCCGCGACGCACGACGCGTGTTCCAGGCCGAGGCCGGCCGTCATCTCTTCGGCCAGCCGCGGCGAGCTCGGCGCGATCGCGCCGGTCAGCACCGGGTGGCGGAGGAATTCTCTGGTGATCGACATGAGCCCGACGCTAGGAACGGCCCGGGTCGCCGCGAATCCGCCGGATCGGCCGTCCGCGTCCTCCCGCAGGAGGATGAGAACCGGCCGCACGACCGACGCCAGGGGCGGGGTTCCGGCGTTACGTTCGGCGGGTGGAACGACTCGTGATGTGGGTGCGCCGCCACCGGTGGACGGTGGATCTGCCGCTGTACGGCGTGTTCCTCTTCCTCGCGCCCCACTGGAACGGCGCCGGTCCGTACCCCGTCCGGATGCTCCCGATGCTGTTCCTGCTCCCGCTGCTGCTGCGCCGCCGGTACCCCCGCACGGTGGCCGTGCTGATCATCGCCGGGGCGGTGGCGGTGTACTCCGACGAAGTCTGGGCCTACGACCGCGGCCGCACCGAACTGGCCCTGGCGGTCGTGCTCTTCACGCTCGTGAAGCTGCGGTACCGGTGGTTCGCCGGGCTGACCGTCTTCGCGACCGTCGTGCTCGACGTCCAGTGGAGCACGCTCTGGGGGCCGCACACCGAGAACCCGACCCTGACGATGGTCGCCACCTTCCCGCTGCACATCGCGGCGTGGGCGCTCGGGGAGTTCTTCCGCAAGCGCGAAGAGCTCACCACGGAAGAGAAACGGCGTGACGACGCCCAGACCCGGGCCGCCGTCGCGGAAGAACGCACCCGGATCGCGCGCGAGCTGCACGACGTCCTGGCGCACAGCATGAGCGTCATCGTGCTGAACGCCGAAGGCGCGAAGCTCGCCCGGCACCGGGATCCCGGCGCCGTCGACCGCACGCTCGACACGATCGCCCACACGGGCCGCGACGCGCTGGCCGAGCTGCGGCGGCTCCTCGAAGTGCTGCACGCCGGCCAGGCGGTGCGCAGTCCCCAGCCGACGCTCGCCGAACTGCGCGAGCTCGTCGACCAGTCCGGTCGGGACGTCACCCTCGACGTCACCGGCGACCCGGGCACGCTGCCCGCGAGCGCCGCGCTGCAGGCGTACCGGATCGTCCAGGAGGCGCTGACCAACATGATCAAGCACGCTCCGGCCGACGCGACCGGCCGCGTCGGCGTCGCCTACGAGCCGCCCGAGGTCCGGATCGAGGTGACGAACACCGGCGGTCATTCGCCGCCGGCACCGGCGCTGCCGTCGTCCGGGCGCGGGCTCGCCGGGATGCGCCAGCGCGTCGAGATGTACCACGGCGAACTGACCACCGGCCCGCTGCCCGGCGGCGGGTACCGCGTGCGCGCGAGCCTGGTGGTGGGCCCGTGACCACCCGGATCCTGCTCTGCGACGACCAGCAGCTCGTGCGCGTCGGCCTGCGGATGATCGTGGAAAGCCAGGACGACCTCGTGGTCGTCGGCGAAGCGGCCGACGGCGAGGAGGCCGTCGCGCTGACCCGGCGGCTGCGGCCCGACCTGGTGCTGATGGACGTCCGGATGCCGGTGCTCGACGGCGTCACGGCGACCGCGCGGATCTGCGCGGATCTGCCGGACGTGCGCGTCCTGATCATCACGACCTTCGACCTCGACGAATACGCGTACGCGGCCTTGCGCGGCGGGGCCAGCGGGTTCCTGGTGAAGGACGCACCCTCGGAGGAAATGCTCGTCGCGATCCGGGGCGTGCTGCGCGGCGACTCGATGGTCTCGCCGTCGGTGACGCGGCGGCTGCTCGACCGGTACCTCGCCGACGACCGCGACGCCGTGGACGCCGCCCGGCTCGCGGTGCTCACCGAACGCGAGAAGGACGTGCTGGGCCTCATCGCGCGCGGGCTGTCGAACAGCGAGATCGCGGCGAAGCTGTACATCGGCGAGACGACGGTGAAGACGCACGTCGGGCGGATCCTCGGCAAGCTGCGGCTGCGGGACCGGGTGCACGCGGTCGTCTTCGCCTACGAGTCCGGGCTGGTGCGGCCGGGGTCCTGAGCGCGCCCCGCCGAGCCGGCCTGCGGACGACACGACGATTTCACCACTCGGTGGCAGGATGACCCCATGCGGCGTTCGCTGGGTCTCCTCGGTGCGGTGTCCCTGCTGGTCCTGGGCTGTTCGGGAGCGGCGAGCGAACCGGTGCAGAGCGTCCCGCCGGCGGCCACGCCGTCCGCCGCGAGCGGGAAGTTCAAGGTCGAAACGGTGACCGCGGGGCTGGAGCACGGCTGGGACGTCGGCTTCCTGCCCGACGGCGGCATCCTCGTGCCGCAGCGGCCCGGCAAGCTCGCGCTGGTCCGGAACGGGCGGGCGGCCGAGGTGCGCGCCGACTTCTCCGACGTCCTCGTCAAGGGCGAAGGCGGGCTGCTCGGCATGGTCGTCAGCCCCGACTTCGCGACCAGCCGCGAGTTCATCACCTGCCAGGACCACCAGGAAGGCGGCAAAGCCGTCGACATCCGGCTGGTCACCTGGAAGCTGGCCGACGACGGCACGAGCGCGTCGAAGGTGAAGAACCTGCTGACCGGGCTGCCGGTGAACCCGAGCGGGCGCCACTCCGGCTGCCGCCCGACGTTCGCCCCGGACGGCGCGCTGCTGGTCGGCACCGGCGACACGGCGAAGTCGACGGTCTCGCAGGACCGCCACTCCCTCGGCGGCAAGGTGCTGCGGCTGGACGCGAAGACCGGGGAACCGTTGCCGGACAACCCGTTCATCACTTCGAGCGATCCGCGCGAACGGCTGATCTACACCTACGGGCACCGCAACGTCCAGGGCGTGGCGATCCGGCCGGGCAGCGGGCAGGTGATCACCGCCGAGCACGGGCCCGCGTTCGACGACGAGGTCAACCTGCTGAAGCCGGGCGGCAACTACGGCTGGGACCCGTCGAAGGGCGGCACCGACTCGAGCTACGACGAGAGCGTGCCGATGACCGACCTCAAGCGCTTCCCGGACGCGGTGAGTCCACTGTGGACTTCGGGGAAGATCACCGAGGCGATCAGCGGCGACGCCTTCCTGACCGGCGCGCAGTGGGGCAAGGACGACGGCGCACTCGTCGTGGTGGCGCTCAAGGGCCAGAAGCTGCTGCTGTACCACCTGGACCCCGCGGGCAAGGTCCTCGACGTCACGCTGCCGCCGGAGTTCGACGACAAGTTCGGTCGCCTGCGCGCCGCCCGCAGCGGCCCCGACGGCGCCCTGTACGTGACCACGTCGGACGGGACGGACGACAAGCTGCTGCGGGTCACCCCCGCCTGACCGTGAGAAAACCACGGCCACCGGGTGCCGTGGACACTTACGCCGGGCCGGCGGATCGCGGAACATGATGGGTACCAGAGGTTTCGTCCGCCCCCCGACGCGTGTTGGACGCGGTCCGAAGAGAGCGTTCCCGCGGCAGCACCGCGCCGGCCCCCGGGCGCCATCGCCGATCTGGCGCCCGGGGTCCGGCATCCACGTGCGGGTTCCTACTTGCCCAGGTACGCCCCGCCGTTGACGTGCACGACCTGGCCGGTGACGTGGCCGGCGGCCGGGCTCGCGAGGAACGTCACCACGGCCACGACGTCCTCCGGCGTGCCGGGGCGCTTGTTCATCGTGTTGCCGATCAGCCATTCGCGACGGCGGTCGCTCAGCTGCCCGTGGAAGAACTCGGTGTCGCCGATCAGCCCCGGCGCGACGACGTTCGCGGTGATCCCGCGCGGCCCGAACTCCCGGGCCACGCTGACGTTCCAGCCCTCGACCGCGGCCTTGGCGGCGCCGTAGGACCCGGCGCCGGTGTGCGCGGCGATCGACCCGACGGTGATGACCCGGCCGCCGTCGGCGAGCCGGTCGCGCAGGGCGTGCGTCACCAGCGCGGCACTGACCACATTGGACCGCAGGTTCCGCTCGAACGCCGCCGCGAAGCCGGCGAGGCCGGTTTCGCCTTCGCCGTCGAGGAAATCCGTGTTGCCACCGGCGTTGTTGACGAGGACGTCGACGCGCTCCGGCAACTCCCCCAGTGCGGCTTCGACGGCCGCGGGATCGGCGGCGTCGAACACGACGGGCCGCGCACCCGCGAGCGTCGCGGCCTCGGCGAGCACCTCTTCCCGGCGCCCGGTGATGGTGACGCGCTCACCGGCCTGCGCGAACGCCGCCGCCACGGCGTAGCCGATGCCCGTGCCGCCGCCCGTCACCACGATTTCCCGGTTGTCCGCCATGGCCTCGACCCTAGTGCTTAGGATCGGGGCATGAGCGTGATCGACAAGATCGCCTGGATCCACGTGGCCGACGGCCGCGTCCTGGCGGCGCGTTCCCGCGGCAAGGACAAGTTCTACCTGCCCGGCGGCAAGCGCGAACCGGGCGAGTCCGACGCCGAGACGCTGGTCCGGGAGGTCCGCGAGGAGCTCGGGGTGGAGATCGACACCGAGTCGATCACGCCGGCGGGGGTGTTCGAAGGCCAGGCCCACGGAAAAGCGGAAGGCACGGTGGTCCGCACCACGGCCTACTCGGCGGCGTACCGCGGGGAGCCGCGGGCGTGTGCGGAAATCGAGGAGATCGCTTGGCTCGGGTACGCGGACCGCGGCCGGGTTTCGCTGGTGGCTCAGCTGATCTTCGACCACCTGCGCGGCACCGGGCAGCTGCGGTGACGGGCGGCGCTCACCTGCGCAGCCCTCAACACCACACCTAACCCAGCCGCAGCTTCGGCTTGTGCTCCAGGTGGGACAGCCCGTTCCACGCCAGGTTGACCAGGTGCGCCGCCACTTCGTCGCGCTTCGGCTTGCGCGCGTCCAGCCACCACTGGCCGGTCAGCGCCACCATGCCCACCAGGGCCTGTGCGTACAGCGCGGCCAGCTTCTCGTCGTAGCCGCGGGCGGCGAACTGCTGGGCCAGGATGTGCTCCACCTGGCTCGCGATGTCGTTCAGCACCGTGGAAAACGTGCCCGTCGAGCTCGCCACCGGGGAGTCGCGGACCAGGATGCGGAAGCCGTCGTGGGAGTCCTCGACGTAGGACAGCAGGGCCGTCGCCGCCTGCTCCAGCATTGCCCGGGGGTGGCCGCCGTGGAGGGTCGAGACCATCCGGTCGAGCAGCAGCTGCGTCTCGCGGTCGACGACCACCGCGTAGATGCCTTCCTTGCCGCCGAAGTGCTCGTACACCACCGGCTTCGACACGTTGGCGCGGTGGGCGATCTCTTCGATCGACGTGCCGTCGAAGCCCTTTTCGGCGAACAGCGCGCGAGCCACGTTCAGCAGCTGCTGCCGCCGCTCGGTGCCGGTCATCCGGACCCGGGTCACCGGGGCGGCCGGACGCGCCCCGGTGACCTGCTGTTCCCGCTTCGAACGTCGTCTCCCCGCCATCGGGGCAGCCTAGTTGACTAGGCTTTTTCGGTCGCGATACGGGCCAGGCGCTGCGGCGTCGGCCAGCGCACGTCGTGCACCCAGCCGAACTTCTCGAAGATCCAGATCAGCCGCGCGGAGATGTCGATCTGGCCGCGCTTGACGCCGTGGCGGGCGGACGTCGGGTCGGCGTGGTGCAGGTTGTGCCACGACTCGCCGAAGGAGAAGATCGCCAGCGGCCAGAAGTTGGCCGACTTGTCGCGGGCGGCGAACGGGCGCTCGCCGATCATGTGGCAGATCGAGTTGACCGACCACGTCACGTGGTGCAGCACGCAGATGCGGACCAGGCCGGCCCAGAAGAACGCCGTCACCGCGCCCCACAGCGACCACGAGATCAGGCCGCCGAGCAGCGCCGGCAGGGTCAGGCTGACCAGCGCCCACAGCCAGAACAGTTCGTCGACCTTCTTGATGGCCGGGTCCTTCACCAGGTCCGGCGCGAAGCGCTCGGCGTTGGTCTGGTCGCGCTCGAACAGCCAGCCCATGTGGGCGTGCCAGAAGCCCTTGGCGATGGCCCACGGCGAGGTGCCGAACGCCCACGGCGAGTGCGGGTCGCCGTCGCGGTCGGAGAACGCGTGGTGGCGGCGGTGGTCGGCGACCCAGGTGATCACCGGGCCCTGCAGGGCGATGCTGCCCGCGATGGCCATGAACACGCGCAGCCACTGCTTGGCCTTGAACGAACCGTGCGTGAAGTAGCGGTGGTAGGACACCGTGATGCCGAGCCCGCTGATCGCGTAGAACAGCACGAAGATGCCGACGTCGACCCAGCTCAGTCCCCAGCCCCACGCGAACGGCACCGCGACCAGCAGGGCCACGAGCGGCGCGATCACGCCGAAGTAGACCGACAGCTGCACGCCGATGCCCCGCGTGCCCTCTGTGACTGGTTTCGGGCCCTTGGGGGCCGAAGGTTCTCCGGCGGGCTGAGAACGGTCGAGCGTGGCCGTCATACGCTTCACTTCTTCCTACACGGGCACACTTCTGCCAAGGGCGCCCTAACCTACGATGCCGTAAGTTACGGTACAGGAGGTTCGGGCGGCTGGGGAGAGCCCGAACTCACACCGCTGTCCGCAACCCGGGTACCCGGCGAAGCGGCGCCTAACGCATCCCCCGCGCGGACGACACCCGATCGTCGCTATCCTGACCAGGTTCGATCCGCCGTAGTGTAATCGGCAGCACTTCAGATTTTGGTTCTGACAGTTCAGGTTCGAATCCTGGCGGCGGAGCAGCAGAAGGAACCGGAAACCCACGACACCGGGAGGTTGGCGCTGACCGACGAGGCGACCGACCCGGTGACGGCCAGGCGGCCCGCGCTGGCCGAGATGTCCGACGCCTGGATCGTCGGGCGCGCGCGGGAGCTGAACGCCGCGGTCCAGCGGCACGAGTACACCCAGCAGCTCGAGATCGTCGCGATGCTGGACGAGCTGCTCGACGAGACCCAGCGGCGCGGCGAGCCCCTGCTCGTGGCCCAGCTGCTGCGCTCGTCCGCCCTCGCCCGGCTGGCCACGAAGGGCCTGGCCGCCGAAGCCGAGCCCCGGCTCGACGAGATGCTCGCGCACACCCGCCGCCACGGCATCGCCCTGCTGCGGGCCGACGCGCACGCCCTGCGCGGGCGCCGGCTGGTGATCGCCGCGCAGGAGGACGCCGCGCTCACCGAGATCGCCAGGGCGCTGGCCATCCTCGACGACTCGACCATCCCGGACCGCCAGGTCGGCCTGCGCAACTGGAACCGGCTGCTCGCCTCCACGCTGATCGACTGCTGGCTGGTGCTCAACCAGCTCGGCGTCTACGAAGCGGCCGAAGAGGTGATCGGCCGGGCCGCCGCGGCGATCCGCGAGAGCGCGAGCCCGCACGACATCGCCCTGCAGCTGATCAACCGGATCAAGATGCTGCTCGGCTGGGGCCTGCGGCTGGAGCGCATCGACGAGTACGACGAGAGCGCCGAGAAGTTCCGCACCGCGGCGTCGATGGGCGCGGCCGCCGAAGGCCCGTTCGCCGAGTCGCTGTTCCCGCGCAAGGCGAACGTCGCCGCGATCGACCAGGTCGGCGTGCTGGCCGCGGCGCCGGCGCTGAACCAGCCGGGCGCCGAGCACGTCGAGCGGCTGCAGCAGCTCTACACCGAGCGCGCGTTCGGGCACGACCGGGAGATCGTCGCGATCGCGCTGGCCCGCTGCCTGGACAAGGAGGGCCGCCGCGAGGAGGCCCTGTCGGTCCTGCGCGAGACCCGCCAGTTGATCTCCGAAGACTCTTCGCAGCCGTCGATGCGGCTCAACATCGCCCGCGAGCTGGCCCGGCTCGACACGAGCCCGGACTACGGGTCCGGCGCGAGCGAGTCGCTGATCGACTACGCGCGGCGCCTGGAGTCGGAGATGTGGAGCCTGCGCGAGTCGCAGATCGCCACGCTGAACGCCCGCCGCGAGCACGAACGGCTGTCCGCCGAGCACGGCGCGATCACCCAGCAGGCGCTGCAGGACCCGCTCACCGGCCTGCCGAACCGGCGGGCGTTGGACGAGAAGCTGCGTCAGCTCGCTTCCTCGGCCGACGCGCAGCCGCTGGCGGTCGCGCTGGTCGACCTCGACGGCTTCAAGGGCGTCAACGACAAGCAGTCGCACGCCGAAGGCGACAACGTGCTGCGTGTCGTGGCGAGCACGCTTCGTGACGCGTTGCGCGGCGACGACCTGGTGGCGCGGTACGGCGGCGACGAATTCATCGTCCTGCTCCCGGGCACGCCGGCGTCCGCGGCGAAGATGGCGCTCGGGCGCGCGGTGAAATCGGTCTCCAACCTGCCGCACCACCTTTCGCACGGCGTGACGCTGTCGATCGGGCTGGTGTCGCTGCGGCCGCAGGAACGCGGCGAGCAGGTCCTCGCCCGCGCGGACGCGGCCATGTACCAGGCGAAACGCGGCGGCGGCAACCAGGTGGCGTCGGCCAACTCGATGGCCGCCGACCCGGCCGGCGCGTGGGCCAGCGAGGCCCCTCCCACCGACCCGGCGTGGGACGCTGAGGAGCACAGTTAGCAATCCGGCCCGAAAGCAGGCGGACACGGGCGGTGAGCTAACCGCTCATCGGCACCTTTCCGCCGTGACTGCCGGTCGGATTGCTGATAATCGGCACAGTTAGGATCGGTGCCCGACAGAAGCCACCCATTGGTAACCGTTGGGAGCGCCGTTGACCGGCCCGCTGAGCACGTTGATCCTGGCCGCGGGTGAAGGCACCCGCATGCGTTCCTCGACGCCGAAGGTGCTGCACCCGATCGCCGGGCGCCCGCTGGTCGAGCACGCCGTGCGGGCCGCCGCCGGCCTGAACCCCGAACACCTCGTCGTGGTCGTCGGGCACGGCCGCGAGCTCGTCGGCGAGCACCTCGCGCAGCTCGGGACCGCGCTCGGCCGTCCGGTCGGCACCGCGGTGCAGGACCGGCAGAAGGGCACCGGCCACGCCGTCTCCTGCGCGCTCGCGACGCTGCCCGCCGACGTCACCGGCACGGTGATCGTCAGCTACGGCGACGTCCCGCTGCTCGACACCGCGACCCTGGGCGCGCTGCTCGACGAGCACACCGAAGCGAAGAACGCGGTCACCGTGCTCACCGCCGTGGTCGCCGACCCGACCGGCTACGGCCGGATCGTGCGCGACAGCGAGGGCAAGGTCACCGGGATCGTCGAGCACAAGGACGCCACCCCGGAGCAGGCCGGGATCACCGAGATCAACTCCGGTGTCTACGCCTTCGACGCGGCGGTGCTGCGCGACGGCCTCTCGCGCCTCTCGACCGACAACGCGCAGGGCGAGCTCTACCTCACCGACGTCCTCGGCATCGCGAGCGGCGACGGCCTGCACGTCGGCGCGCTGGTCGTCGAGGACCCGTGGCTGACCGAGGGCGTCAACGACCGCGTCCAGCTGTCGGTGCTCGGCGCCGAGCTCAACCGCCGGATCGTGCAGCGCTGGCAGCGCGAAGGCGTCACCGTCGTCGACCCGGCCACCACGTGGATCGAGGCCGGGGTGACGCTGGCCCGTGACGTCGTCATCGAGCCCGGCGTGCAGCTCAAGGGCACGACGTCGGTCGGCGAAGGCAGCACGGTCGGGCCGGACAGCACGCTGACGAACGTCACGATCGGCGCGGGCGCCTCGGTGGTCCGCGTGCACGGCTCGGACTCGGAACTCGGCGACGGTGTCAACGTCGGCCCGTTCACCTACCTTCGGCCGGGCACGAAGCTGGGCGCCAAGGCGAAGCTGGGCGCGTTCGTCGAAACGAAGGCGGCCGAGATCGGCGCCGGCACGAAGGTGCCCCACCTGACCTACGTGGGTGACGCCACGATCGGTGAGCACAGCAACATCGGCTGCTCCAGCGTCTTCGTCAACTACGACGGCGTCAACAAGCACCGGACCGTTATCGGGTCGTATGTCCGGTTGGGTGCGGACAACACCTTCGTCGCCCCGGTGCACATCGGTGACGGCGCTTACAGTGGTGCAGGTGCCGTGATCCGCGAAGACGTCCCGCCGGGCACACTCGCGGTGTCGGCGCCGCCGCAGCGCAACATCGAAGGCTGGGCGATCCGGCGCCGGCCGGGTACGCCCGCGGCGGAGGCGGCCCAGGCCGCGCTCGACGCCGAGTCAGCAGCAGGAACCGACGGGGAGTCGCCAGCATGAGTCCGAAGCAAGGGACGCCGAAGAAGAACTTGATGCTCTTCTCCGGACGCGCGCACAAGGAGCTCGCCGAAGAGGTCGCCCAGCACCTCAACGTGACGATCACCCCGCAGACGGCGCACACGTTCGCCAACGGCGAGCTGTTCGTCCGGTTCGAGGAGTCCGTCCGCGGTACCGACGCCTTCGTCATCCAGGCGCACACCACGCCCATCAACGAGTACGTGATGGAGCAGCTGATCATGGTGGACGCGCTCAAGCGGGCGAGCGCCAAGCGGATCACCGTGGTCATGCCGTTCTACCCGTACGCGCGCCAGGACAAGAAGCACAAGGGCCGCGAGCCGATCTCGGCGCGGCTGATCGCGGACCTGTTCAAGACCGCGGGCGCCGACCGGATCATGACCGTCGACCTGCACACCGCGCAGATCCAGGGCTTCTTCGACGGCCCGGTCGACCACCTGATGGCGCAGACCGTGCTGGCCGACCACATCAAGGCCACCTACGGCGACGCGGACATCACCGTCGTCTCGCCGGACTCGGGCCGCGTGCGGCTGGCCGAGAAGTGGGCGGCGCAGCTGGGCGACCGCCCGATCGCGTTCATCCACAAGACGCGCGACCCCGACAAGCCGAACCAGGCCGTGGCCAACCGTGTCGTCGGCAAGGTCGCGGGCAAGCTCTGCGTGCTGATCGACGACATGATCGACACCGGCGGCACGATCGTGAAGGCGACCGAGGCCCTGATCGACGAGGGTGCGGCGGACGTCGTCATCGCGACGACCCACGGCATCCTGTCCGACCCGGCGACCGAGCGCCTCTCGCAGTGCAAGGCGCGCGAGGTCATCGTGACGAACTCGCTGCCGATCCCGGAAGAGAAGCGCTTCCCGGGCCTGACGGTGCTGTCGATCGCCCCGATGCTGGCCGAAGCCATCCAGCAGGTCTTCGAGGACGGCTCGGTGACGTCCCTCTTCGACGGCAACGCCTGAGGTTCCCGTCCGCCGGGCGCGAACTCCGCGCCCGGCGGGGGTTCCCGGCGCTAGCGTCGCCGGCATGGGGAACTTCAAGTTCGGCGTGAGCCTCCGCGGGATCGGCAGCCGGGAGGCCTGGATCGCCAGGTGCCGGCGGGCCGAAGAGCTCGGCTACGACGTCATCACCGTGCCCGACCACCTCGGCACCGGCCGGTTCGCGCCGTTCCCGGTGCTGGCCATGGCCGCCGCCGTCACCGAGCGGCCGCGGCTGGGCACGCTCGTGTCCAATGTGCCCTTCTACAACCTCGCGCTCTTCGCGCGGGAGGCGTCCACCACGGCCGCGCTGCTCGACGGCCGCCTCGACCTCGGCCTCGGCGCTGGGCACATGAAGAGCGAGTTCGACGCCGCCGGTATCCCCTGGCAGCACGCCGCCACCCGGATCGGCCGCCTCGAAGAGAGCCTCGCCCACCTGCGCAAGCACTTCGCCGACGAGGGCATCGACCACCCGCGGCTGCTGATCGCGGGCAACAGCGACGGGGTGCTGGAGCTGGCGGCCGGGCACGCGGACGTCGTCGGCTTCGGCGGCCTGAGGCAGCAGCCGGGCAAGCCGCCGGGCACCTTCAAGCTCGACAACGCCGAGGCGATGGACGAGCGCGTCGCCCACTTCCGGGCCCGCGCCGGGGCGCGCGAGGTCGAGTTCAACATGCTGGTGCAGCACGTCGAAGTCACCGAGGACCGGCGTGCCGCGGCCGAAGCGTGGCACGAGAAGACCGAGCGCAGCACCGTCCCGGACGCCCGGGAGCTCCTCGACGCGCCGCAGCTGCTGCTGGGCACGGTCGAGGAGATCGCCGGGCAGCTGGTGGACCGGCGCGAGCGGTACGGGTTCTCGTACATCACCGTGTTCGAGCCGTACCTGGAAGCTTTCGCGCCGGTGCTGAAGGAGCTTCAGTAAGCGACGGTGAAGCGCGCGCGGCGGTGCTTCGGCTGCTCGATCTCGTCGACGTAGGCGATCGCGAAGTCGTCGCCGCCGATGAAGGACCGGCCGTTCTCGTCGGTCAGCAGGACGTCGCCGCCGACGCGGAACTCGCCGGTGCGCTCGCCCGGGACCCACGCGCCGAACTCGGCGGCGGGGCTGACGTAGAACCAGTCGAGGCTCTCCGGCTGCTCGCGCAGCAGGCCGAGGACCTCGGCGTGGTTGCCCGCCTCCTCCTTGTACTCGGCCGGGAACTCCGGGGTGTCGAACAGCCGCGGGCCGCCCTCGGCCACGTGCAGGCTGGCCGCGCCGCCGACGAACGACAGCCGGGTGCCGTGCTCGCTCGCGATCCGGGCCAGCGCGGGGACGGCGTCGATCAGCTTCTTGCCGTCGATCTCGCGGGCCGGGGTGGCCACCACGATGACGTCGGCGTCCTTCGCGACCTCGGCGACGAAGTCCTCGTCGTGCAGCGAACCCTGCCGCTCCTCGACGCCCTCGGGTACCGAACCCGCGTGGCGCGCGACCCCGACGACCTCGTGCCCGCGCCGCAGCGCCTCGGCGCCGATCTTGCCACCGGCGTACCCGGTGCCCCCGAAAATGACCAGCTTCGCCATGTCTCTTCTCCCGTTCGTTCGGCTGTCCGCAGCCGATGCTAGGAACGGGAGATCACCTACTTCAACGGAAGCAACACACCTGGGGGTAGGTGTCCAGGTCAGCCGCCGAGGCCCGCGAACTCCGCGGCCACCTTCTGCTTGACCGCGGCGGCGTCGAGGCCCGCGCGGACCTCCGCGGTCGCGTTCGGCTTGGAAAGCACCTGGTAGCTGGCTGTGCGGTTGGGCAGCTTGAACTTCACCGCGCAGGACAGCTGGATCGTCTTGTACGGCTCCGCGTCCCCGGCCGCCGTGCACGTCTGCGCCCCGAGCGACTCGGCGCTGACCTCGACCGAGAGGGTGATGTGGACGACGCTCTTCTCGCCCGACGCCGGCGTGCCGACGACGCTGTTGGAGACATCGGCCGTCGTCGTGCAGGAGCCGACGAAGTCCTTGCAGTCCAGGTGGTCGTTGGTGACGACGGCGCTGGCCTGCACGAGCCCCTCGAACGGCTGGCCCAGGCCGTCGACGGCGGCGTCGAGGTCGGTGTGGAAGGCCTTCACCGCGTCCCCGGTGAGCGCGGCGACGGCGAACTCGGCGCCGTACTTCGGCCCGTTCTGCGGGTCGAGCAGTGCGGGAGCGAAGCTCACCACGCGGTTCGGCTTGGCCGTCGTCACGCGCAAGACGCTCGGCGCGGCGCCGAGCTGGTAGACCTCGGTGCCGTCCGGCAGCTTCGCCCGGACCGGCTCGCCCATCCGGTCGAGCCCGGCCAGCGTCTTGCGCAACCCTTCGGCCAGCGCCGGCGGCGCGAACCGGGCCGCCGGGTCGAAGGGCAGTTCGGAGCCGAGCGAACGCACCCAGCTGGTGCCGAACTGCGTGCCCTCGTCGATGGCGTGGGCCTTCCAGTAGTCGGCGTCGGCCTGCAGGTAGAACTGGCCGGCGGCCGCCGTCACCTGCACGACCCGGCCTTCCAGCGGCAGCGCGCCGACCGCGTTGCCGCCGCGGGTGACCCGGAACTGCTGCTCGGCGCCCTTGAGCGTCGACTTCAGCGCGACCGCGGGCGCCTGGCCCAACGCGGTGAGGGCCGCGTCGACCGCGGCGCGCTGCTCGGCGCGCCGGTCGGCCGTCGCCTGGTCGGCCGCGGAGACACCGGCGGTGCCGGCGACGGCCACCTGGCAGCCGGACAGCAGGCCGCCCAGCAGCAGCACCGCCGCCGCCACCCTGCTCCGTCGAGCCCGCATGTTCCGCCCCCTGCTCTCCCGCAACCGAGCACACCTCGGCCGGCGTCGTCCCGCCACCGGATTTGTGTCGTCACGCACCGGGGTCCAGGAGGTTCTAGCCTGGGCCGGGCACCCGCCGCAACCCACCGTGATGAGGTTGGTTTACACTCTTGAGGTTGTCTCGGCGAGGCGGGGCCCTTCTGGGGTGCCCGGCGTGATCGACGCGGCGGCTCGAGTAGCCCCCGTCGTCGTGCACGCCCGGAAACTCGCCGCCGGAACTTCCTTGAACAGAACACACATCGGCTCTCCCCGCCGCAGCACGCTGTCTTTGACTTGAAGGAGTGCAACACCGTGTCCGAGGTACGTCTGTCCGTCGAGCCGCGCACCGAGTTCGGCAAGGGCGCCGCGCGCCGCACGCGTCGCGCCGGCAAGATCCCCGCCGTCCTGTACGGCCACGGCTCGGACCCGCGGCACTTCGCGCTGCCGGCCATCGAGTTCGCCCGCGTCGTCCGCGAGAACGGCTCGAACGCCGTCATCACGCTGGACCTGGAGGGCTCGGACGAGCTGGCCCTGACCAAGACCATCGTGGTGCACCCGCTGAAGAACTACATCGAGCACGTCGACCTGCTGGTCGTCAAGCGCGGCGAGAAGATCGTCGTCGACGTCCCCGTCGTCGTGACCGGCAACCCGGGCCCGGGCGGCCTGGTCAACCAGGACGTCGACACCCTGCAGGTCGAGGTCGAGGCGCTGCACATCCCGGAGCAGTTCGAGGTCTCGATCGAGGGCCTCGAGATCGGCTCCCAGGTGCTGGCCGGCCAGGTCGAGCTGCCCCAGGGCGCGACCCTGGTCACCGACCCCGAGGCGCTGGTCGTGGCCGTCAACGAGCCGCAGCGTGAAGAGGGCGACGAGGCCGAGGGCGGCGAGGCCGAAGAGTCCGCCGAAGCGGCCGAATAACATCACCGCATGACGGAAGACCTGCCCGGGGCCGGCGAGCTGATCCTGCTCGCCGGCCTCGGCAATCCCGGACCCCAGTACGCCGGAAACCGGCACAACGTCGGGTTCATGGTGCTGGACGAGCTCGCCGCCCGCGTCGGCGGCAAGTTCAAGTCGCACAAGACCGGCGGCGAGGTGCTCGAGGGTCGGCTGGCCGGCCGCCGCGTGGTGCTCGTGAAGCCGCGCTCGTACATGAACCTCTCCGGCGGGCCGGTGGCCGGCGCGGCGAAGTTCTACAAGGTGCCGCCCTCCGGCGTGGTCGTGGTGCACGACGAACTCGACGTCGACTTCGGAGCGCTGAAGCTGAAGTTCGGCGGCGGCGACAACGGCCACAACGGGCTCCGGTCGATCACGAAGTCGCTGGGCACCCGCGACTACTACCGGGTGCGGTTCGGCATCGGCCGCCCGCCCGGACGGCAGGACCCGGCGGACTTCGTGCTGAAGGACTTCTCGACGGTCGAGCGCAAGGAACTCCCGCTGGAGGTGGACCGGTGCGCGGACGCGACCGAAGCCCTGGTCGGCACCGGCCTCGCGGCCGCGCAGAACGCCTTCCACGCGGGCTGACACGGGTGGCAAGGTGAAGCCATGACCCCCGACGAAGTCCGGGCGATCGCTTTCGGCAAGCCCCGGTTCGGCCGTCGCGGCTACAACGAGGACGAGGTCGACGCCTTCCTCGACCTCATCGCGGAGGCGCTGGCCGGGCGGAACATCCTCACGCCCGACGACATCCACTACGTCGAGTTCACGATCATGCCGGTCGGCATGCGCAGCTACGACCAGGCCCAGGTCGACCTGTTCCTCGACGAAGCCGAGGCGGCGCTGGTGGCGCTGCGCAACCCGCGACCGGCGGTAGCCGAGGAGCCCGCGCGGCCAGAAGCTCCCCGGAAGTGGTTCGGGCGCAGCTGACCACCCTGTGAAGTCGGACACACACCGCTCGGTAGCGCTGTTTCACCCGAAGGCGGGCGCGAGGCCGCCCTTCGGGGTGAGGTTGGGGGTCGCCCCTTCCGGGGGAACCCGTCCGCGGGTTAGGACGGTGTACGGGAGTTCGCACCCGCCCAACCCCGGAGACGGAGAGTTCCATGTCGTTCACCGCCGAAGACCTCGCCGAGGTCACCTTCGGTAACGCCCCGATCGGCCGCCGCGGTTACGCGAAGGACGACGTCGACGCGTTCGTCCGGCGGATCGCCAAGACGCTCACCGGCGAAGACGACCTGACCGCCGCCGAAGTGCACCACGTGATGTTCGCGAAGCCGCTGATCGGCAAGCGCGGCTACGACGAGCAGGAGGTCGACGAGTTCCTCGACGTCGTGGAAGACCAGCTCGCCGCCCGCACCGGCCAGGCCCCGGACCTCCCGGGCGCCCGCAAGTCCGAGGAAGCCACCGCCGAGCGCGCCACCCCGCCCCCGACGATCCGCGCGGTCCGCGTCCAGCAGCGCTGACCGGGCACTTTCACGTGAAAGTGCCCGCTCGCAGGGGCACTTTCACGTAGAAATGCCGGTTCAGGCGTCGGCGTTCTTCTTGATCTTGTCCGCGAACTGCTGCGCCGTCGCCGCGCGCTTGACCTTGCCCGACGGCGTCTTCGGGAGGCTGCCCGCCGGGAGCACCACCACCGCGTACGGCCGCATGTCGACGGCGTCGCGGACGCGGGCCGAGACCTGCTTCATCAGGTTCTTCTCGGCTTCGGCGTCACCCGCCAGCTTCGACTCGACCACCACCGCGAACCGCTCGCGCCGGCTGCCCGCGTCCAGCCGGACCGCCACCGCGTTGCCCGCGCGGACTCCTTCGACCGACGTCGCCGCCCGCTCGATGTCCGTCGGGTACAGGTTGCGGCCGCCCATGATGATGACGTCCTTGCGGCGGCCGCAGATGACGATCTGGCCGTCGACCAGGTACCCCAGGTCGCCCGTGTTGAGCCAGCCGTCGGCGTCCTGGGTCGCGAGCGGACCGTCCATGGTCAGGTAGCCGGGCGTCACGGCCTCGCCGCGCAGCCGGATCTCGCCGACCTGCCGCTCGCCCAGCCGCGCCCCCGTCTCGTCGACGATCTCCGCCTCCAGCCCGTCCAGCGGACGGCCGAGCAGCGCGAACGACCGGACGCCGTCGGTCCCGCGCCGCGGGTCGCCCTCGGGCACCGGCACCGCGCGGTTTTCCGCCTCCAGCGCGTCGGCCTCGACGACATCCAGCGTGAGGCCGGTGAACAGCGGCGCGAACGACACCGCGAGCGTCGCTTCCGCCATGCCGTAGGCCGGGAAGACGCACTCGGCCGGCATCTTGAACCGCGCGCCGGCGTCCACGAACGTCCGGACGGCGGTCTCGTCGATGGGCTCGGCGCCGTTCAGCGCGATGCGCAGCTTCGACAGGTCGAAGGCGTCGTCTTCGTCGACGCGGGCCATCCGGCGCCCGACGATGGCGTAGGCGAAGTTCGGCGCCGCCGTCGTGGTGCCGTGGTACTTCGTGATCAGCTGCGGCCAGATCAGCGGACCGGAGAGGAATTCGACCGGCGTGATCTTGACCAGCTCGACCCCGAAGGTCATCGGCACGGTCAGGAAGCCGACCATGCCCATGTCGTGGAAGGTCGGCAGCCACGAGACCATCACGTCGACGTCGAAGTCGAACTCCGCGCGCTCGACCATGGCCTTGACGTTGGAGTACAGGTTCCCGTAGGTGATCCGCACGGCCTTGGGGTCGGCGGTCGAGCCGCTGGTCAGCTGCAGCAGCGCGGTGTCGCCCTCGTCGGTGACGACGACGTCCGGGAGTGGTTCCGCCGCGGCGAGCTCGGTGATGAGCTTGAACCCGATGCCCTTCTGCTCGAGCACCGGCGCGAGCTGGTCGAACGGCTCGCCCAGCAGCACGAGGTCGGACCCGATCATCCCGAGCACCCGCACGGTGTCCTCGGCCCACTCGGCCAGATCGGTGCGCGGGGTCGGCTGGTGCAGCATGGTGACGCTGCCCCCGGCCAGCCAGACGGCCTGCACGGTCGGCGCGATCAGCACCGGCGCGGCGGCCAGCACCGCCACGGCACCCCCGCGCTCGAACCCCCCGGCCACGAGCCCACCGGCGATCCGCCGCGCTTCGGCGTGCACCTCGGCCCACGTCCGCCGGACCGGCTCCTTCGGCTCCCCGGTGACCATGCCGCGCTGCTGCCCCCGCTTCGTCGCGGTGGCGACGAGCGTGTCCACGAACCTGCTCATAGCGGGAACATTACTGTCTGGGTGTCAACGCCCGCCGAGCAAAGCGGAAACCGGCCCCCGCAGCCAGCGGTCGACTTGGCGTTGCCCCCGCAGCCGGACGACGACGAGACCGGGGTGGCGGTTCTCGTCGATCACCTGCCGGACCCGCCGCCGCATGATCGGGTGGTACCGCCACGCGACCCGGACGATGTGCTCGCGGTCGGTGAAGAACGTGTACAGCGGCCCTTCCACATTGCCCGCAGCGATCTTCGAACCCCGCCCGACGCGGCGCAGCAGCGTACGCCGGACGACCCGGGCCGCCGTCAGCGCACGCGGGTGGTCGAGCCAGACCAGCACTTCGAGCCGGGCGGTCATCCGCTCGCGGACCGCTTCGCCCTGCCACTCGATGGCCCAGACGTCGTTCTCCAGGTACTCGAGGACGTCGGCCTGCCAGGTCTCCCGCACCGTCCAGCCGGGGCCGTGGAAGAACGATTCGAACTCGACGTACGGCACGCCGAGGCGTCCGCACAGCGTGCGCGCGAAGGTCGACTTGCCCGATCCCGCCGGGCCGGCCACGGCGATCCGCCGGAGCTGCCGCACGCCGAGCGGGTCGTCCGCGCCGACGACCCTCATTCCAGCAGCTCGGAGGTCTCCAGCCAGCGGCCCTCGACGTCCTCGATCTCGCCCTGCACGCCCTTCAGCTCCGCGTTCAGCTCCATCAGCTTCGCCGGGTCCGTCGCCGCCGCCAGGAGGGATGCGTGGAGCTTCTGCTCCTTCGCGTGCAGCTGGTCGAGCTTGCGCTCCAGCCTGCCCAGCTCCTTCTGGGCCGCGCGCAGGTCCGCCGCCGACTTCTTCGCCTCGGCCTTCTCCGCCGTCGGCGCCACCGCGGCCGCCGGTTCCTTGGCGAGTGCGCGGCGGTTCAGGTACTCCTCGATGCCGCCCGGCAAGTGGGTGATCCGGCCGTCGCCGAACAGCGCGACGATCGTGTCGCACACGCGCTCCACCAGGTAGCGGTCGTGCGAGACCACGACCATCGTGCCCGGCCAGCCGTCGAGAAGGTCTTCGAGCTGCTGGAGCGTGTCGATGTCCAGGTCGTTCGTCGGCTCGTCGAGCAGCAGCACGTTCGGCTCGGCCATCAGCAGCCGGCACAGCTGCAGCCGACGGCGCTCGCCGCCGGAGAGGGCCGCGACCGGGGTCCACTGGCGGGCCGCCGGGAAGCCGAGCTTCTCGCCCAGCTGCGACGCCGTCATCTCCTGCTTGCCGAACACCACGCGCCCGGCCACCTGCTCGATCGCCTGCAGCACGCGTAGGTCGCCGGGCAGGTCGTCGAGCTCCTGGCGCAGGTGCGCGAGCGCGACCGTCTTGCCCTCGATTCGGCGGCCGGTCGAGCCCTCGACGTCGCCGCCGAGCAGCTTCAGCAGCGACGTCTTGCCCGAGCCGTTGACGCCGACCAGGCCGATCCGGTCGCCCGGCCCGATCCGCCAGGTCACGTGGTCGAGCAGCGTCCGCTCGCCGACCTGGTAGGTCGTGTCTTCCAGTTCCAGCACGGTCTTGCCGAGCCGCCGCTTCGCGAACGCCTGCAGCTCGACGGAGTCGCGCGGCGGCGGGACGTCGGCGATCAGCGCTTCGGCCGCCTCGACGCGGTAGCGCGGCTTCGACGAGCGCGCCTGCGGGCCGCGGCGCAGCCACGCCAGCTCCTTGCGGGCCAGGTTCTGCCGCTTCTCCTCGGCCGTCGCCGCCAGCCGCGCCCGCTCGGCGCGCGCGAAGATCCAGTCGGCGTAACCACCTTCGTACTGCTCGACGCGGCCGTTCGCGACCTCCCACGTCAGGGTGGCGACGGTGTCGAGGAACCACCGGTCGTGCGTGACGACCACGACGGCGATCTTCCGGGCCAGCAGGTGGTCGGCCAGCCAGCGGACACCTTCGACGTCCAGGTGGTTGGTCGGCTCGTCGAGCACGACCAGGTCGAGCTCCCCGGTCAGCGCGGCGGCCAGCGAAACCCGGCGCCGCTCGCCACCGGAGAGGTTGGCCGTCGGCGTGTCCAGCCCGATCGCGGTGATGCCCAGGCCGTCCACAATGGACCGTACACGGGCGTCGGCGGCCCACTCGTGTTCGGCGCCGTAGCGTTCGAGCACGACGTCGCCGACCGTGCTGCCGTCGGGCAGCTCCGTGCGCTGGGTGACCACCGCCATCCGCAGATCACGGACGTGGCTCACCCGCCCCGAGTCCGGTTCGGACAGTCCGGAAAGGACTTCCAGCAGGGTCGTCTTGCCGCCGCCGTTGAGGCCGACGACGCCGATGCGCTGCCCGGCCGCGACGCCGAGGGAAACGCCGTCCAGCAGCGGCTTCACCCCGTAGGACTTGCTCACCGCCTCCAGGTTGACCAGGTTGGCCATCCGCTCAGCCGTTCCTTTCCACGATGACGAACCGAGTCGCCACGACCGGGGTCGTGTCGTCCACGGTGAATTCCGGGTCCTCCAGTGCGGCGCGCACCTCCGCGCCCTGCCAGAACTTCTCGTGCTCGACGCGCCACTCGGCGACGCTCGTGAAGCCCTCGCCTTCGCCGACTGCGTGCTCGATGTCCACTTCGGACAGCGGAAGCACGCGCACCTCGGCGGTTTCGATGACCGCGACCCCGGCACCGGAAGAGTCGAGCACCAGTTCCCGCTCGCCGACCGAAGGCAACGCTTCGCCGGCTCGCTCGTATTCCGCGAGCAGGGCCGAGGTCGTCGTCTTCTCCCCGGCCAGGATCGCCGCGACCAGCTTGTCCCGCAGCGGGCCCGGGAACGCGAACTCCGCGTGCTTCATGCGTGTACCCGCGGCGGCGTCGGCCGGTTCGCGTCGTCGCCGCCGACCACGCGGGCGCCCGGGACCGGGCCGTGGGCCACGCGGACCGTGCGGCACACGCCCGCGCCCGACAGCTCGGCCGCGACCGCCACCGCCGACTGCGCGTCTTCGCAGAGGAACGCGCACGTCGGACCCGAGCCGGACACCGTGCCCGCGAGCGCGCCCGCGTTCACCCCGGCCCGGAGCGTGCGACGCAGGCCGGGGCGCAGCGAGACCGCCGCCGCCTGCAGGTCGTTGCCCAGCAGCAGGGCCAGCTGACGCGGGTCGCCCGAAGCCAGCGCCTCGACGACCGGCGTGTGCGAGCCGATCCGGGGCGGGTTGCCCGCCGCGCGCAGGCGGTCCAGTTCGCCGAACACCTTCGGCGTCGACAGCCCTTCGGCGTCGAAGGCCAGCACCCAGTGGAACGTGTGCCGCGACAGCACCGGGACCAGCTGCTCGCCGCGGCCGGTGCCCAGCGCGGTGCCGCCGTAGAGCGCGAACGGGACGTCGCTGCCCAGGCCGGCGGCGATCTCGGCCAGCTCGTCGCGGGTGACGTCGAGGTTCCAGAGACTGGCCAGCCCGACGAGCGTCGCCGCCGCGTCGGCGCTGCCGCCCGCCATGCCGCCGGCGACCGGGATGCCCTTGCGCAGCACCACCCGGACCTTCGGCTCACCGGTGCGCCCGACGTGCGCGGCCAGCGCCTCGACGGCCCGCCAGGCGAGGTTCTCCGGGCCGGTCGGGACCGAGCCTTCCCCTTCGCCGTAGACCTCGATGCCGGGCTCTTCGGTGACCGCGACGGTCACTTCGTCGGTCAGTGACAGCGCCTGGAACACGGTCACCAGCTCGTGGTAACCGTCTTCGCGCGGGTCGCCGACCGACAGGTGCAGGTTGACCTTGGCCGGGACCCGGACGGTGACTGGGGGCGGAACTACGGCGAGCACCCGACCAGCCTACGTGCCCGCGGAAACGCCCCGATGCGACGTGCGCATCGGGGCGTCTCTCGAGCCGGGTCAGGCGGCCGCGACACCTTGCGGGCCGCGCGCGGTGTGCGTCACGTGGCCGCCGCGCTCGGCGACCCACGCCAGGGCCGCGTCGGCCCGCTCGCCGCGGACACCCAGGCGGAAGCGGCCGACCGGGGTGTCGCCGATGCGGGTCAGGCCGCCGCCGATGGTGGCGAACTCGACGTCGAAGCGGCCCGCGGCCTCCGGCAGCAGCGCACCGACCGAGGCGAAGCCGACCAGCACGACGTCGGCCGAGCGGTCGTAGCGCGCCGTCTGCCCGCGGGTGGTCTCGATGGCCGGCAGCAGCGCCTGCGCGGTGCGGCTGGCCGGGTTCGAGATCAGGTCGAGCACCGTGCCGCGCTCGACGACCGTGCCGTCCTCCAGCACCGCGACGTCGTCGCAGACCCGGCGGACCACGCCCGCGTCCGGCGTCGTGACGACGATGGTGGTCCCCAGCTCCGAACGCGCCCGGTCGAGGACGGCGAGCACCGCGCCGGCCTCCTCCGGGTCGACACCCGCGGTCGGGTCGTCGGCGAGCAGCACCGCGGGCGCCGCCGCCAGGGCCTTCGCGAACGCGACGCGGCGGAGCTGCCCGGCGGACAGCTCGCCGGGACGCTGCGCGGCGCGCTGCGTCAGGCCGACGAGGTCGAGCAGCGAGCCGACCCGGCTGCGGCGCTGCGGGCCGTCGACGCCGAGCTGCTCGAGCGGGGAGGCGATGTTGCCGGCGATGGTGCGCTCGGCGATCAGCTCCGGCTTCGTCGAGACGATGCCGAGCTGACGGCGGATCTCGCGGAGGCGGCGGCCGTCGAGGGTGCCGGTGTTGAGGCCGTCGAGGCGGACGACGCCGCGGTCGGGGCGCTCCTGCAGGGCGATGCACCGGGCGAGGACGGACTTGCCGGACCCGGCGGGGCCGACCACGCCGAACAGCGAGCCCGCCTGGACGTCGACGCTCACGTCCCGCAGCGCGACGACGGAGTTTCCGTTGGTGGCAAAGGTTTTGGACAGGTTTTCGACGGTGATCACGAAGGCTCCAGAAAACGGGGCGCGTGCACGGCACAGCGCCCGGCCGCAAGCGAGTTCCGTCCTGTTCGGACGGTGCGTGAAGAAGAGGTGGACCGGCTGGGACTAGCTCAGTTGGAGCGTCGACACGCGGTCACGGAGCGGCGGCCTTCGTCGACTACGCGACGCCTGGTCAGGAGCAGGGGGCGAGCTACCCTCTTCATCGAAAACGGCCTCCATCGGTCCTGGCGGTAGCACCTGCCCTGCGGAGGGTGGTTGCTGCGACTTCGGCGAGCCAGGTCTCTCAGTCGCTCGGGATGGACGTACTGAGTAAAACCGATCCCGAGGAGCGAAAGCAAGCCCGTTGGGCCAGATCACACGAGTGGAGGTGTCCGGATCGCGGGATCGGGGGCCGCGGGGGCGTATTTTCCGCTTCCACAGTGGAGCGGCTAGCGCGCGGCGGCGATCCGGACGAAGTCGTGCACGTCCAGCTGCTCGCCGCGGGTCCTCGGGTCGATCCCGGCCGCGGTCAGCAGTTCGCCGGCGCGCTCGGCCGACCCCGCCCAGCCCGCGAGCGCGGCCCGGAGCGTCTTCCTGCGCTGTGAGAAGGCGGCGTCCACCAGACCGAAGAGCCGGTCCCGGTCCGCGGACGCCGTCGTGTCGCCGCGTTCGAACGCGACGAGCGCGGAATCGACGTTCGGCACGGGCCAGAACACCGAGCGTGGCACGGCGGCGACCTTGCGTGCGGTGCCGTACCAGGCGAGCTTGACGCTGGGCACGCCGTAGATCCGGCTGCCGGGGCCGGCGGCCATCCGGTCGGCGACCTCGGTCTGCACCATGACGAGCCCGGCCTTCAGGGACGGCACCTCGGCGAGCAGGTGCAGCACGACCGGGACGGCGACGTTGTAGGGCAGGTTGGCGACGAGGGCGGTCGGCTCGCCCAGCTCCGCACGCGTGACGCGCAGGGCGTCGGCGCCGACGACGGTCAGCCGTTCCACGGCTTCGGGGCCGCGCTCGGCGACGGTCTCGGGCAGCCGCTCGGCGAGCTTGGGGTCGATCTCGACGGCGACGACCCGCGCGCCGGTGGCGAGCAGCCCGAGCGTCAGCGACCCGAGCCCGGGCCCGACCTCGAGGACGACGTCGTCTTCGGCGACGTTCGCGAGCTCGACGATCCGGCGGACGGTGTTGGGATCGTGCACGAAGTTCTGCCCGAGCTTCTTGGTCGGCCGGACGTCGAGTTCGGCCGCCAGCCCGCGGATCTCGGCCGGTCCCAGCAGTTCAACCACCGGTGGAGCTTACCCAGGGGGTCGGTTCGCGTACCTGGACGGTCGGTTCGCGTACCTGGCGGGTCGGACGGCATGCGAAACGGCCCCCGTCCGAGGTGGACGGGGGCCGATTTCGAAAACGCTCTCAGGCCTTCTTGCCGCAGACCGGCCAGGCGCTGTAGCTGCCGCCGCGGCCGGCCTTGACCTTCTCCGCGACCGCGATCTGCTGCTCACGCGTGGCCTGGTTCGGCAGCGGGGCGTACTGGTCGCCGCCGTAGGCGTTCCACGTCTGCTTGTCGAACTGGAGGCCGCCGTAGTAGCCGTTGCCCGTGTTGATGGCCCAGTTGCCGCCCGACTCGCACTGCGCGATGCGGTCCCACGCGGAGCCGTCGCCGATGTCCGGGGTCGGGGCCTGCTTCGTGCCGACGTGGACGATCTTCGGCTTCGGCTGGGTGATGACCTGCTCGGAGATGCTCTCCCGGCCGACCTCTTTGCCGTTCTTCTGCGTGACCTTGTAGGTCACCATCTTCTCGCCGGGCGTGCCGGGGTCCTCGACGGAGGTCTTGCCCTTGGCCAGGTCCGGGTCGTCGACGCGCTGCTCGGGCGGGTCGATGCTCTCCTTCTGCGTGACCGTCGAGACGCCGGTGCGGCTGATGTGCACCTCGGCGCCGTCGGTCAGCTTGACGTCCAGACCGCCCTCGGCCTGGTCCTCCGGGCCCAGGGTGAGCTTGTACTCGCCCAGGAACTCCTTCGTCGTGACCGCGGTCGTCTTCACCTGCTTCGGCGCGTTGGCGCCGTCGTACAGGGTGATGTTCTTCAGGGTCTTGATCTCGACGGTGGCGCCCTGCAGCGGCAGCTCGCCGTCCTTCGGCATCGACATCCACGTGCCGGGCTTGTCCAGCTCGGTCATGCCGAGCTGGCCCAGCGCGTCGCCGAGGTGGGTCGCGCGGACCCAGGAGGTGTGCTCCGCGCCGTCGACGATCATCTTGAGCTGGCGGCCGCGCTCGAGCTTGATGACGCCGCCGTCGCCGACCTCCGCCTGCGGGGACGGGGACAGCGAGTCGTGCGCGCCCACGGACAGGCCCGCGTCCTCCAGCACCTCGCCGACGGTGTCGCCGAACGAGTGCACGGTGGTCTGCTGGCCGTCGACGTCGACGGTGATGCTCTTGTTCATCGCCAGCGCGGCCGCGCCGCCGCCGGCGACGCTGATCATGACGCTGAGCACGGCGCCCTTGAGGAAGCGGCGCTTCCAGACCTTGGTGGTCTGGCGGAGGCCCTCGTCCAGAGCCGCACGGCGCGCTTCGGGGGAAGCGGTGCGGTCCTCCTCGAGGCCGTCCGGGATGACGATCGGCGGCAGGTACGTCGTCTCGGCGTTGATCAGCCGGATCAGCTCGTCGACGTCGACGTCGATCTCGGCCATCATCGCGTCGGCGTCCGGGCCGAGCGCGGCGAGGATGTCCTGCTGCGTGATGTTCGGGTCGTCGGAGAAGTCGAGCTGGCCGTATGCCGTGTCCTCGAAATGACCGCGTTCGAGGACGGCGGAGCGCGCTCCAGCCTGTCTGCTACCTGTCACCGGGGATCGTTCCCTTTCACGAGACGACGGTCGGGGGCGCCGTCTCTACGACTGGGCGTGACGTTCGGCAACTGCTGAGCGCAGGTCCGACCGGCACGATCACGGGACAGTAACGGGTCGCGGCGGGTTGCGCAAACACCCCCCGGAGTGTCGTGATCTGGGTCACTCCATCAAGTGGACGATCAAGGAACCCTGATGTCGCAATGCGTTCAACCCGTTGTGACACTGGGGAGTCGGTAGACCCGCTCGGCGGTGGTCCGGACCGCTTCGGCGACTTCGTGGACAGCTTCGCCCCTGAGCGCCGCGAGGTGACGGACGGTGTAAGCGGCGCCGAACGGCTCGTTCGGCCGCCCACGGAACGGGTGGGGGGTCAGAAACGGCGCATCGGTCTCGACGAGGTACTGGTCCGGCGGGCAGAGCCGGGCCGCCTCGTGGAGGCCCTTCGCGTTCTTGAACGTCACCGTGCCGGCGAAGGAAAGGACATACCCCGCGTCGACGCACTTGCGGGCCATTTCCGCGTCGCCGGAAAAACAATGGAAAATTACGGCATCCGGCGCACCCTCTTCGGCCAGGATGCGCAGCACGTCGTCGTGGGCCTCGCGGTCGTGGATCATCAGCGGCTTGTCCAGCCGCTTCGCAAGGTCGATGTGCCAGCGGAACGCCTCCTGCTGGGCGTCGTGCGGCGAGTAGTCCCAGTAGTAGTCGAGGCCGGTCTCGCCGACGGCGACCACCCGGTCGGCCGCCGCCAGGCGTTCCACCTCGGCCCGCTCCGCCTCGCCGAACTCCTTGGTCCGGGTCGGGTGGATCGCGACCGCGGCCCAGACCCGGCGGTCCCAGTTAGCGGCCTCGGTGGCCCAGCGGGCCGAGGCGAGGTCGTCCGCCACCGTGACGACGCGGGCGACGCCGGCGCGCTCGGCGCGGTCGACCATGGCCGTGACATCGGCCGCGGTGACCGCGCCGCACGCGTCGAGATGGGTGTGCGCGTCCACCACCGATACCGGGAGCCGGTCCGGGACCGGCGGCAGCTCGCGCTTCTCGTCACCCATGCAATACCTCTAGTCCTTCGTGATCGGCGCCCACTCCGGGCCGGTTTCGCCGAGCGCCGGGTCGAGCTTGGTGAACAGCGGCGACGGCTTCTGCAGGGGCTTGCCGACCTCGATCGGCGTCGACGCCCACTTCGCCTGCTCGGCCGCGTAGTCACCGGTCAGGATCGGGTTGACCCGGCCGGCGACGTCGAGGTCGTCGACCTCCTTGAGCTCCGGCTGGGCGGCCCACACGCCGGTGCCGCCGAGTGCCTCGTGCACCTTCTGCGCCGAGTGCGGCAGGAACGGCGTCAGCAGCGTGTTGGCGTCGCTGACGACCTGCAGCGCGGTGTGCAACACGGTGTCGCGCCGCGCGGGGTCGTCCTTGAGCTTCCACGGCTCCTGGTCGGAGAGGTACTTGTTCGCCGCGGTGACGACCTTCATCGCCTCGCTCGCCGCCAGCTTGAACCGCGACCGGGCCAGGTGCGCGCCCGCGGTGTCGAACGCCTTGCGGGACAACGCCTTCAGCTCTTCGTCGGCCGCGGTCGGGGCCTCCGGGCGCGGGATGGCGCCGACGTTCTTGTGCGCCATCGAGATGGACCGGTTGACCAGGTTGCCCCACTCGTTGGCCAGCTCGAAGTTGGTCCGGCGGACGAACTCGTCCCAGGTGAAGTCGGTGTCCTGGGTCTCCGGGCCGGCGACCGAGATGAAGTACCGCAGCGTGTCCGGGCCGAAGTCGCGCAGGAAGTCCTCGACGTAGATCAC
The DNA here is from genome assembly GCF_046549135.1 of Amycolatopsis sp. lyj-23. Classification (NCBI taxonomy): domain Bacteria; kingdom Bacillati; phylum Actinomycetota; class Actinomycetes; order Pseudonocardiales; family Pseudonocardiaceae; genus Amycolatopsis; species Amycolatopsis sp. lyj-23. The sequence goes on from NZ_JAJPWN010000022.1 coordinate 187,482, forward strand.
GCGCCCGCGCGAGGTCGAGAACTTCGAGCCGCTCATGGTGAGGAACTCGCTGGAGACGATCTCGTCCGGCAGGTGCAGTTTCCCGTACTTGCCGGGCTCGCCGCCCTTGTCGCCCTCGCCGTTGTGGCCGAACAGCAGGGCCGGCCAGATCTGGGCGTGGAAGGTGATGTTGTCCTTGCCCATGAAGTAGTAGGACCGCGCGTCGGCGTTGTTCCACCACTCCTGCCAGGCGTCCGGGTTGCCGGAGCGCCGCGCCCACTCCACGCTGGCCGAGAAGTACCCGATCACCGCGTCGAACCAGACGTAGAACCGCTTCAGCGGCTGGTCGCGCCAGCCGTCGAGGGGGATCTTGACGCCCCAGTCGAGGTCGCGGGTGATCGGCCGCGGCCGCATGTCGTCGATCAGGTTCTTGGTGAAGTTCAGGACGTTCGGGCGCCAGTCGGTCTTGGTCGACAGCCAGTCGCCGAGGGTCTTGGTGAACGCCGGCAGGTCGAGGAAGTAGTGCTCGGTCTCGACGAACTTCGGCGTCTCGCCGTTGATCCGCGACTTCGGGTTGATCAGCTCCGCGGCGTCGAGCTGGTTGCCGCAGTTGTCGCACTGGTCGCCGCGCGCGCCGTCGTACCCGCAGATCGGGCAGGTGCCTTCGACGTAGCGGTCGGGCAGCGTGCGGCCGGTGGACGGGCTGATCGCGCCACGGGTCGTCTTGGGCACGACGTAGCCGTTGCGGTGCAGCGCCAGGAAGATCTGCTGCGTCACCTCGGCGTGGTTGCCGGTCGTGGTCCGGGTGAACAGGTCGTAGGAGAGGCCGAGCCCCTGCAGGTCGGTGCCGATCTGGCGGGTGTACTTGTCCGCCGTCTCCTGCGGGGTCGAGTTCTCCTTGTCCGCCTGGACGGTGATCGGGGTGCCGTGTTCGTCGGTGCCGGACACCATGAGCACCCGGTTGCCGGCCATTCGCTGGTAGCGGGAGAAGACGTCGGACGGGACGCCGAATCCGGACACGTGGCCGATGTGGCGGGGGCCGTTGGCGTAGGGCCAGGCCACCGCGGTCAACACAGGGGTGCTCATACCTTATTAGCCTACGGAGGGCGTCACGCGCTTTGTCGGGAGGGAGGCCCCGGTTGTCGACGACACGCCTGCTGGTGCTCGGGGTGGTGCGGATGTACGGCCGCGCGCACGGCTACCAGGTGCGGCGCGAGCTGTTGAGCTGGTCGGCGGACAAGTGGGCCAACGTCCAGCCGGGGTCGATCTACCACGCGCTGAAGAAGATGAGCGCCGAAGACCTGCTGGAACAGGTCGACGTCGAGCCGGGCGCCGGCCCGGACCGCGTCGCCTACCGGCTCACCGAGGACGGCGAGCAGGAGTACCAGGTGCTGCTGTCGAAGGCGCTGTCCGACCCGTCGCTCAACCACCCGGACCTGTCGGCGGGGATCTCGCTGATGACGTCGTTCCCCCGGGCCCGCGTGATCAACCTGCTCCGGCACCGGCTCGTGCACCTGGAGGCCGAGCAGCGGCAGGCCCGGATGATGCTCGAAGAGGTGAAAGCGAGCATGGAGCTGGGCACGCCGGAACACGTCGGCGAGCTGTACCGGCTGTGGGGCGGCATCACCGACGCGAGCCTCAACTGGCTCCAAGGCTTGATCGCGCGGCTCGAAGCGGGCGAGTACGTGATGGCTGATGAGCGTGAGGACGCCTTCGGCACACCCCCGGCCTGGTAATCAAGTTTGACTAGCGCACCTTTCTCGGGCACGCTGTGCGCCTCAGCTAGTCAAGGTTGACTACCTTTCGAGAGGGGTTCTTCATGATCACGGCACGCGGTCTCGAGCGGCGGTTCCGCCGCAGAGGCCGCACTGGGGGCGAAGTACACGCGGTGAAGGGCGTCGACCTCGACGTCGAAGCGGGCGAGCTGGTCGGCTTCCTCGGGCCCAACGGCGCCGGGAAGACGACCACGCTGCGCATGCTGACCACGCTGCTGAAGCCGACCGCGGGCACCGCGACCGTGGGCGGCTGCGACCTGCTGGCCGATCCGCTGGGCGTGCGCAAACGCATCGGGTACGTCGCCCAGGGCGGCGGTACCGCGCCCGAAAGCAAGGTCGCCGACGAACTGGAGCTGCAGGGCAGGCTCTACCGGATGAGCAAGGCCGCCGCAATCGCGCGCGGCGCCGAGCTCGCCGAGCAGCTGGACCTGACCGGGCTGGAGCAGCGGCCGGCCAAGACGCTCTCGGGCGGCCAGCGGCGGCGGCTCGACATCGCACTGGGGCTGATCCACTCGCCGGGGCTGGTGTTCCTCGACGAGCCGTCGACCGGCCTGGACCCGCAGAGCCGGGCCAACCTGTGGGACCACATCCGCCGGCTGCGCGCCGAACAGGGGGTCACGGTCTTCCTGACCACCCACTACCTCGACGAGGCCGACGCGCTGTCGGACCGGCTGATCGTCATCGACGACGGCCGGATCGTCGCCGAAGGGACGCCGGACGCGCTGAAAGCCCGGGTCAACGGCGACCGCGTCGAGGTCGGCGTCGACCCCGAGCAGGCCGCGGACGCCGCGGAGATCGCGGGCCGGCTCGCGGGCGCGCAGGAGCTGTCCGTCGACGGCGGGGAGGTCCGGTTCCGGGTGCCGCGCGGCGACGTCGCCCTGCCGGAGCTGCTGCGGGCGCTGGACGCCAAGGGCATCGCGATGCTCTCGGTCCAGGTCCACCGGCCGACGCTCGACGACGTCTTCCTGACGCTGACCGGGCGTTCCCTGCGGGAAGCGGAGGAGGCCGGCCGTGCTGCGTGACACCTGGCTGATCTTCCGCCGCGAGATGACCGCGGCGCTGCGCAACCCGACCTGGGTCCTGATCGGGGTCATGCAGCCGCTGCTGTACCTGTTCCTCTTCGGGCCGCTGATGGTGCGGACGGTGCAGGACCAGGGCCTGTCCGAAATGGACGGCTGGATGCTGCTGACGCCGGCGCTGATCGCCCAGCTGGCGCTGTTCGGCAGCTCGTTCGTCGGGTTCGGGCTGCTGGCCGAGTTCCGCTCCGGCGTCGTCGAACGCTTCCGGGTGACGCCGGTCAGCCGGGTCGCGCTGCTGCTGGGCAAGGTGCTGGCCAGCGCCCTGCAGGCGGTGGTCCAGGCCGTGCTGATCATCGTGCTGGCGACCCTGGTGTTCCCGCTCGACGCCCCCGCCGGCGGCGTGCTGCTGAGCCTGGTGATCGTGTTCCTGCTGGCGGTGTCGCTGGCGTCGTGCTCGTACGCGCTGGCGTTGACGCTGAAGAGCGAGGAGACGTTCCCGGCCCTGCTCAACGCGGTGCTCATCCCGCTGTTGCTGCTGTCGGGGATCCTGCTGCCGATCACCGCCGGGCGGGCGCCGGACTGGCTCTACACGGTCTCGCGGATCAACCCGTTCCGGCACGTCGTCGACGTCGAGCGGAACAGCTTCAGCGGCGACTTCTCGATGGACGCCCTGTTCACCGGCAGCGTCGTGGTGCTGGTGATGGCGTTGTTGTCCCTGTGGTGGGGAACACGCACCTTCCAGAAGGAAAACGCCTGATCAACCGCGCGTGTGTTCACTGCGGGTCCGCTCCCGGCGACGTATGGTGTGCTCTCCACCGACGCGCCGGGGGCGGACCGTGACAGAGCCGGAGAGTGAGCTCGGCATTTCGCTGTCGCACCGCGAGCGCGTGACCGACTGGCAGGCCGTGCGCGCCGCCCAGACCCGGTTCGTGTCGGTGACGATCAGCGAGAACGTCAACTGGAGCAATTCCGCCGCCGAGCGCAACCTGACCGGCGCGCAGGAGGCCGGGCTGCACGTCGGCGGGCGGCACTACGCACGGCCCGGCGCGGTGCACGACCAGGCGGACTTCTTCGTGCGGACGGCCAGCAGGCTGGGCGCGTTCGCCCCCGGCTCGCTGGCGCCGGCGCTGGAGGTGGCGGCGCCGAGCGTCGACGACCGGTTCGTCAAGGCGTGGATCAAGCACGTCCGGCACGCGGCGCGCATCGAGCGGGTGCTCGTCTACGCCGACTACGACTGCTGGCAGCACCGCCTGCACCCCGACCGCTGGGCCGACAGCGAGGTCGTGCTGTGGCTGGTCCGGCACAACGGGATCCCGGGGCGGGCGGGCTGGTTCCACTCGCGACTCGGGGTGCACCAGCACGCGTACGCCCCGGACGTGCCCGGCATCGCCGCGCCGGTGGAGCAGAACGCCGTCGTGTACCCGTTCACATTGGGTGACCTGCTGCTCTGACGTGTGGTGGTATGTCGCCATGCGCGTGACGAGCACCCCGATCCGGACGGATCTCACGCCCGCGCGCGCTTTTTCGGTACTCGCTCACCACGCCGCTTCCCGCGGGTTGCCGCCACCGGCGATGCTGTCGGGCGACTGGTTCTCCGCCCAGGCGGTGATCGCGCCCTCGCTCGCGGTGGTCCCGGCTGAGTTCCCGTCCGGTGCGGACGTCGACGCCCCGCCGGGCGTGATCGGCGGCGGGTGGTTCGGGTACCTCTCGTACGACTCGGCGGACCCGTCCGGCCGGACCGGCGCGCTGCCCGCGTCGGCGTGGGGCTGGGCGGACCACGTGCTGCGGTGGTCCGCGTCCGGGACGTGCCACCTGGAGTCCCTCGACGGCGGCGGGCCGTCGGTGTCCACAATGGAGTCGCTGCTGGCCGCCCCGGCGCCGGCTTCGGCGTGGACGGCGGGGCCGTTGCGGCGTCCGCTGCCTTCGGAGCACCGGGACGCGGTGAAAGCGTGCGTGCACGCGATCGAGGCCGGCGAGCTGTTCCAGGCGAACATCTGCTCGCGGTTCACGGGTTCGTTCTCGGGGGCTTCCGCCGCCTTGTTCGCGGCCGGGGTTTCTTCGTTGTCCCCGCGCCGGGCGGCGTTCTTGTCCGGCTCGTGGGGGTCGGTGGTCTCGTTTTCGCCGGAGTTGTTCCTCGCCCGGCACGGGCGTTCGGTGCGGTCGACGCCGATCAAGGGGACGCTCCCCCGGCGCGGGCCCGCGGACGACGGCAACGCGGTGTTGCTGCGTCAGTCGGTGAAGGACGTCGCGGAGAACGTGATGATCACCGACCTGGTCCGCAACGACCTCGGGCGGGTGTGCTCCGTCGGGTCGGTGACGGTGCCGTCCCTGCTGCGGGTCCGCCCGGCGCCAGGGGTCTGGCACCTGGACTCGACGGTGACGGGGGTGCTGCGCCCTTCGGTTTCGCACGCGGAACTGCTGGCGGCGACGTTCCCGCCCGGCTCGGTGACGGGCGCGCCGAAGATCCGCGCGCTGGACCTGATCGCGTCCTTGGAGCCCTGCGGCCGCGGGGTGTACACGGGCGCGATCGGGCTGCTGTCACCGGTGGCCGGGCTGGAGCTGAACGTCGCGATCCGGACGTTCGAGATCGCCGACGGCACGGTGTCACTGGGTGTCGGCGGCGGCATCACGGCGGATTCGGACCCGGAGGCGGAGTGGCAGGAGTGCCTCCACAAGGCGGCACCCCTGGAACGCCTACTTGCCGGGGTCGAGCAGTAGCTTCCCGACGGTCTTGCGCGAGCGGAGGGCCTCGTGCGCGCCGCGGGCGTCCGAAAGCGCGTACTCGCCGCCCGGGATCGCCTTGAGCTTGCCTTCTGCGACGAGCTCGAACAGCTCGGTGAGCGCGGTCCCGAAGACGTTGCCGGGCAGCCGGAAGACGTGGGGCAGCCACATGCCGCTGATGGTGGTGCTGTGGCCGAGGATGTTGCGCAGCTCGACGGGCTTGGGGTTCTCGCGGCCGGCCATGCCGTAGAAGGCCAGCCGCCCGAACGGCGCGAGGGCGGCGATGCTCTGGTCGGTGGTGGCCCCGCCGACCATGTCGAGCACGACATCGACCCGGCGGCCACCGTTCGCCTCGAGGAGGGCGGCGGTCATGTCGTCCGAGCGCGAGTCGACGGCGACGTCCGCACCGAGCTCGAGGGCGAGGGCGCGCTTCTCGTCGCTGCTGGCGGTGGCGATGACGCGCCCGGCACCCCAGGCCTTGGCGAGCTGCACGGCCACGGTCCCCACCCCACCGGCGGCCGCGTGCACGACGACCGATTCGCCCTTTTCGAGGTGGGCGTTCTTCTTCAGCAGGACCCAGGCGGTGGTGCCCTGGACCAGCATGGAGAGCGCGGTGAGGTCGTCGATGCCGTCGGGAAGGGGGAAGGTGGTCGCTGCCGGGGCGACGGCCTTCTCGGCGTACCCGCCACCACCGTTGAGCAGGGCGACCACCCGCTTGCCCTGGTGGGTGCCGACCACTTCACCGCCGGGCACCAGCGGGAGCTTGCTGGGTGCGAGGTAGGAGTTCTCGGCCTGGTGGGTGTCGGCGTAGTTGACGCCGATGCGCTCGACGTCGATGAGCACCTCCCCGGGCCCGGCCACGGGATCGGGCAGCTCGACGGGGACGAGCACCTCGGGGCCGCCGAACTCGGTCACCTGCACTGCACGCATGTCGCTGTCCCTCTCCGTACTTGGGTGTGAGACATTCTGGCATATGTCTCAGGAGTTCGAGCGGGCGCGTGAGTGGTTCCTGTCCGGCCGCCGGGTGGACATGGGCGAGCTGGCGGAGGAGCTGTCGATCAGCCGGGCAACACTGCACCGCCGGGTCGGCTCCCGGGACCGCCTGCTCGGAGAGATCTTGTGGTCGCTCTCGTCGGCTTCGATCGCCCGGCTGTGGCCTTCGTGCGTCGGCCGCGGCGCGGCGGGAGTGGCGGACTTCGTGAGCGGGTATGTCCGGTTCGCGAACGACTCACCGCCGTTCCGGGACTTCTTGCGCCGTGAGCCGGAGCGAGCGTTGCGGCTGTTGACGACGCGGGCAAGCGTTTGCCAGCAGAGGACGACGGCCCGGCTTGCGGATCTGCTGGCCGGGGAGGTGGCAGGTGGGCGATTGGAGCCGCCCTTGCCAGTGGCGGATTTGGCTTATCTGCTGGTGCGGATCGGGGAGTCGTTCGTGTACACGGACGTGATCACCGGGGATGCGCCTGATGCGGAGAAGGCGCATGCCGCGGTGACCGCGTTGTTGACGTGAGGGCGGAGGAGCCGTGTAGTCGCGACTCAATTCCGCGCGCCTTGATCGGCGCGCTCGCCAGGTCAGCGGATCAGCGTGAGGTCCGGATCCCACAACGCGTCGACGCGACCGTCCCAGTCCGGAATCACTCCGGCGAGCGAATGGCCGGCTGAACCGCCGATGTCCGGATAGGCGAACCACCCGAGCTCCCCACCCAGAGGCAGATCGGCCTCCTCCGCATGGCGGACACCACCCAGGAAGACGACGACCTCGAGCGCCGACCCGACGTCGGCCTGCGGCCGCGCGACGACGACAACGGGCTCCTCGTCGCCCAGTTCGACACTGATATCCGGCAGTGCACCCCGGCGGGGTGTCCACTTGATCCGGGTGTCAGGTAAGGCCGCCACGGCCGTACCCGGCAGCCGCTGGAGCGTCCAGTCGAGTGGACCGGCGCCGTCGAGCAGGTGCCAGCGTTCTCCGCCCGGCCCGTTGGCCCAGCGCTCCAGCAAGATGATCGATCGGCCGGTACTGCACAACTGCTGCACCTCCGGCAGGAACCGGTCGCCGAGCGTGCCGAGCACCCCGTCGTCCATCTCGAACCACGCCCAGTCACCGGTCTGGTACACGTGCAGCCCGAAGCGCAGAGCGGACTCCGCGATCTTCCCTTCGTCGGCTTGCACCGAAAGGTAGAAGTCGGTCTCGACGCTGAGAGTCAGAGCGTCGCCGGCGCACAGCACGCAGGAGACGTCGCCGATCCGGAGCATGCGGCGGACGAGCTTCAACGCGGTTTCCGAATCGACCACCAGGCCACTTCGCAACACCGGAACCCACGGAGGCAGCGACTTCGTCATCATGGGGGCTCGGATCACGAACTCGGTAACGCCGCACGCGGTCGTCAGCGCCCGGACGAAGTCCACATAAAGGTCCTCGACCCGGTAGTACTCGGTGGGCGAGAGCACTTGACCCGCGAACCGGCCGCCGATGTCGTCGTTCGACGTCCAGTCCTCGACATCCCCCTGGTGTGCCGCCTCGTCGTACTTGGCGACGAGCACCGTCATTCGCCCACCTGTCGCCACTGGGCCTCGAGCTCCTCGTTCCCGAAGTTCTCGAGCACCCCGTTACCCGGGCGATTCGCGAAGGAATCGATGTCCGCCAGGGCATCTTCGACGATCCCCGCGAGGGCAGGGTCGTCAGCCAGCTCGTGCAGCCTGCCCAGCAAAGCCGGACCGACCTCGCCGTCCAGGCGCGCGACGTGCCCGGCGCAGGTGACCGCCAACGCCCGGACCTGCTCGTCGACTCCGGGATCCAGGCACTCCAGGATGAAATCCTGAAGCCAGCGCCTGTCCGGCTCGTCGTAGGTGAGTTCGAGCAACGCGTCCGTCGCTTCCTCGACATTCCCCCTTCGGACGAGCTCGACCATTCTCGAATGCCACACCTCTTCGATCATGTCAGCCGCCCGCGGCAACCGGCCTTCGCCTGCGAGGTACCTCGCTCGGTCACCTGGTCGCCTTGCGGGCCGCGAGCACGGCGTCGTAAAGCTCCTTTTTGGACACTCCCGCCGCCTCGGCGACCTCCGCCGCCGCCGACTTCAAGCGCTCTCCCGCCTCCACGCGCGAGGTGACCTCCGCCACCAGGTCAGTCACCGCGACCTCCCGTGGCTCCGCCCCGGACAGCACCACCGTGATCTCTCCCCGGACCCCATCAGCGGCCCACGAAGCCAGCTCGGCGAGCGTGCCCCGCTTCACCTCTTCGTACGTCTTCGTCAGCTCGCGGCACACCGCCGCCCGTCGCGAACCGCCCAACACTTCCACCGCGTCCGCCAGCAGGGATCCCAGCCGGTGCGGGGACTCGAAGAACACCGCCGTCCGTGGCTCGTCGCGCAGGGCCGACAGCCACTTCGCGCGCTCGCCCGGCTTGCGCGGCGCGAAACCCTCGAAACAGAACCGGTCGCACGGCAGACCGGACAGCGCCAGCGCCGTCGTCACCGCGGACGGTCCCGGCAGGCACGTCACCGGCAGGTCCTCCGCGACGCAGGCCGCTACCAGGCGGAAGCCCGGGTCGGACACGCTCGGCATGCCGGCGTCGGTCACCAGGACCACCGACTCGCCCGCGTGCAGCGCCTCCAGCAGCTTCGGCAGGCGTGCCGACTCGACGTCCTCGTAGAAGCTCACCACCCGGCCGCGCGGGGTCACCTCCAGCGCGGAGGCCAGCGAGCGCAGCCGGCGGGTGTCCTCGGCCGCGATGACGTCGGCCTCCGCCAGCGCCGAGGCCAGGCGCGGGGAAGCGTCGCGGACGTCGCCCAGCGGGGTGGCGGCGAGGATCAAACGGCCGGAAGTCACCCGGCCAGCCTAGGCTGATCAGCGGATCCGCCACGACGTGCGCCCCGTTCCGCCCGTAGGATCGCCCCGTGACCGCCGTGCTGACCCGTCCCGACGACGAAAGCGTCCGGCCGGACCCGGTCGAGGCGCTCCGGCCGCCCACCGACCGCGAACTGACCCTGCTCGGCCGCGGCATGCCGGCCGACCGGCTGCGCGGGTGGGTCGTCACCCTCGTGCTGACCCTGATCGGCGGCATCGTCCGCCTGCAGAACCTCGGCGACCCGACCGACAAGGGCAGTCCGGTCTTCGACGAGAAGCACTACGTGCCGCAGGCCTGGCAGGTGCTGCGCAACGGCGGTTACGAGGACAACTACGGCTACGAACTGGTCGTCCACCCGCCGCTGGCGAAGCAGCTGATCGCGATCGGCGAATGGCTGTTCGGCTACAACGGCTGGGGCTGGCGGATCATGCCCGCGCTGGCCGGCACGCTGCTCATCTTCCTGACCATCCGGGTCGCCCGCCGCCTGACGCGCTCGACGCTGCTCGGCGGCATCGCCGGCATCCTGGTGATCAGCGACGGCGTCCTGCACCTGCAGTCGCGCATGGGCATGCTCGACATCTTCATCGCGCTGTTCGTGCTCGCCGCGTTCGCCTGCCTGCTGGTCGACCGCGACCAGGTGCGCGAGCGGCTCGCGACGGCGGTCCGCGAGGGCTGGGTCAACGAGTCCGTGTGGGGTCCGAAGCTCGGGTTCCGCTGGTGGCGGTTCGCGACCGGCCTGATGATCGGGCTCACCTTCGGCGTCAAGTGGTCGGCGCTGTACTACATCGTCGCGTTCGGGCTGCTCTGCGTCGGTTTCGACGTCGCGGCGCGGCGCGCGGCCGGTGTCGAACGGCCCTGGCTGGGCACGCTCCGCCGGGACGTGCTGCCGGCGCTGTGGGCGATCCTGGTCATCCCGTTCCTGATGTACTTCGCCGCGTACTGGGCCTGGTTCGCCAGCGAAACCGCGACCGACCGGCACTACACGGAGATCAAGGACATCGCGCCGGGCTTCTGGTCGTGGATGCCGCCGGCGCTGCGTTCGCTCGGCGACTACACGGCGAACGTCCTGCACTTCCACGAAACGCTGGTCACACCCAAGGACAACCCGCACCCGTGGGAGTCGAAGCCGTGGACGTGGCCGATGGGCCTGCGACCGATGCTCTACAGCTACAACGGCGAGGTCACCGGCTGCGGCGAGGCCCGCTGCATCAGCGCGACGATGCTGATCGGCACGCCGGCGATGTGGTGGCTGGCGATCCCGATGCTCGGCTGGGCGGCCTGGCGCTCGATCTTCCGCGCGGACTGGCGCTACGCGGCCGTGCTGGTCGGCTACCTCGGCGGGTACGTCTTCTGGTTCACCAACATCGACCGCCAGATGTACTTCTTCTACGCGACCCCGCTGGCGGCGTTCCTGGCGCTCGGGCTGACGCTGTGCCTCGGCCAGATCCTCGGCAGCGCCCGGCGCGGGTTCGAAAGACGCGGGACCGGTCTGCTCGTGGTGTCGCTGTACGTCGGGCTGGTGGTGGCGAACTTCGCCTGGCTGTGGCCGATCCTGAACGGCATCGCGATCACGAACGGCCAGTGGGAGGCCGAACGCTGGCTGCCCTCCTGGCGGTAGTCAGCCCGCGAAGTACGCACCCGGCGTGACGCCGACGGCCCGCCGGAAGGCCGCGACGAACGCGCTCGCCGAGCTGTACCCCACGCGGCGGGCCACCGTCTCGATCGGCGCACCCTGGGCCAGCAGCGGCAGTGCCGCACGCAGCCGCACCTGCGTGCGCCACGTCCCGAACGGCATCCGGCAGTCCCGGACGAAGATCCGCGCGAGCGTCCGCTCCGCCGCGCCGACGTCCCGGCCGAACTCGGCCAGCGTGCGCGGGTCCGCCGGGTTCGCCAGCACCGCCCGCTCGACGTCGCGGGCGCGCGGGTCGGACGGCGACGGCACCACGATCGGCACGACGTCCAGGGGTTCCAGCAGGTCGAACGCCACGGCTTCGGCGCGCAGCCGGGCGTCGGACGCGACGCTGTCGCCGGTCAGGTACTCCAGCAGCTCCCGCAGCAGCGGCCGGACGGCGACCATCCGCGGCTGCGGCCACGACACCGGCGACCGCGCCGCGTCGGCGTAGATGCCGCGCAGCTGCGCCCGCCCGAGCGCGCCCGTGCGGTGGCGGACGCCGGCCGGTATCCAGAGGGCCCGGGTCGGCGGCAGGACCCAGCCCGCGTCGCCCACCTTGACCGCGACGACGCCGCGGGCCGACCAGACCAGCTGGTGCGCCGGGTGCTCGTGCCACGGGAACCAGGTGCCCGCGGGCAGGTCGAACGCCCCGAGCAGCATGGCTTGGCTGGTTGGCGACATCGGTTGGCAGCGTATCGGCTACCGGTCACCCGCGCACCGCCCCTAGCGTCGGGCGCATGCCGATGAACCTGATCCACCGCAAGATCTGCAGCTCGGACAAGTGGGCCGCGACGGTCGAAGAACGCCTGACGCCGTGGCTGGCGCAACGCGACCTCGGCGACGACGTCCTCGAGATCGGCCCGGGCTTCGGCGCCACCACGAACGTGCTGCTCAAGGCGATGCCGAAGCTGACGGTCCTGGAGATCGACCACGCGTCGAGCGAGCTGCTGCGGGCGAAGTACGGCAACCGCGCGGAGGTCGTCGAGGGCAGTGGCGCGCGGATGCCGTTCGAGGACGGCCGCTTCTCCGCCGTCGTGTGCTTCACGATGCTGCACCACGTCCCGACGGCGTCGCTGCAGGACGCGATCTTCGCCGAGGCCGCGCGGGTCCTGCGCCCGGGCGGCACGTACTGCGGCAGCGACGGCCAGCTGAACCTGAAGTTCCGCCTGCTGCACATCGGCGACACGATGAACGTCATCGACCCGGCGACGTTCCCCGCGAGACTCGAGAAGGCCGGGTTCGCGCAGGTCGACGTCCAGGTGGAACCGAAGCAGCTGGTGATCTTCTCGGCCGTGAAGCCCGGTTAGCGGCGGGGCAGCTGGCTCCCGGGCTGCCGCGGCACGACTCGCGTCACCGGGCCGTCGGCCGACTTGCCCGCCCGGGACAGCCACCCCTCGACCTCGCGCCGGACGGCGTTCAGCGTCGGGCGGCGGCGCGGCTCCGGGTCCAGCGAAGCCGCCAGCAGCCGCGCGTGCGCACTGCGCTGCGGCAGCCGCGACACCGGCTCGGCCCGGGCCGCCGCCATCAGCGCCGCCATCGGGGTCTCGCGCGTTCCTCGCGGGGGCTGGCCGGACAGCGCGTAGCTGATCGTCGCCGCCAGCTGCCACGCGTCGGACGCCGGGGACGCCGGGGAGCCCATCGCCTGCTCCGGGGCGACGAAGTCGGGCGTGCCGATCATCATCCCGGTCGCCGTCATCTTCGAATCGCCCTGGCTGCGGGCGATGCCGAAGTCGATCAGGTGGGCCAGGCCGCTCGGGTCGAGGACGATGTTCGACGGCTTGATGTCGCGGTGCAGGACGCCCTTCTCGTGCGCCGCCGCCAGCGCGCCCGCCATCGTCGCCCAGAGGCGGCCCGCGGCGACGTCGTCCAGCGGACCCTGCCCGTCGACCAGCTCGGCCAGCGGGCGGCCCTCGAGGTACTCCATCACCAGCGCCAGGCCGTCCGGCTCCTCGGCCAGGTCGTACACCTTGACGCAGTTCGGGTGGCTGACCACGGCGAGCGCGCGGGCCTCGCGTTGCATGCGCTCGGCGGTGTCGCGGTCCGGCGCGTGCGCGATCTTCAGCGCGACCGTGCGGTTCAACTGGGTGTCGACGGCCTGCCAGACCGTGCCGAACCCGCCCGCGCCGAGCTGCCTGACGCGGCGGTAGCGGCTGCCGCCGGCGTTGCGCGAGCCGGGCGGCGGCGGGATCGGGCCGGGAGCCGCGGCCAGCATGCCGCCCGGCGGGGACGGTGGCTCGGGCGCGGACGCCAGGGCCGTCTTCGGGTACGGGCGGTTGACCGGGCGCGGCGGCGGAGGCGGCGGGGTCGGGCGCGGCTGGACCTGCGACGGCGGCGGGCCCTGCGGTTCGAGTTCGCGCCGCGGCGGCGGCGTGTCCGACCGGTCCGACCGGTTGATCACCGACCACGGCGGCGGGCCGACCATCGCGACCGGGATCAGGCCCAGCACGCTGAACGGCAGGAAGCCCAGCCAGAAGTGCAGCGCGGTGTTCGCCTCCATGCCGACGCTGAACACGAGCATCGCGGCGAACGGGATCCAGAAGAGCCGCGACGGCCACTTCGGACCGCGGCGGAAGGCCGTCCGCCCCTGCAGCATGACGAAGAACAGCGAGCCGGCGCCCAGTACGGCGAACGCCAGCAGGTAGACGAAGAACGGGATCTCCTTGCCGTGCTGCGAGGAGAACACGTCGAAGACGGTCTGGCCGCCGCCCAGGTACTCCCGCTGGTTGTCGACCCAGCAGCCGCCGGCACCGTTCAGCGTCGAGAGCTCCGTCGCGGACAGCCCGGTCTTCTCCTTGGCGTACGCCGCGCGGTAGACGCCGGAGACGCCGTTGGAGAGCAGCCACGGCATGACCAGCGCGCTGAACAGGCCGATCGCCGCGAAGACGCCCAGCGTCGTGGCGTCGTAGCGGTTGCCGGTGCCCTTCCGGATGATCGACACGGCGACCGCGCCGATCGGCGGGAGCAGCGCGACCAGCGCGCCGGCCGCACTCGTGGCCCAGACCCAGTCGCCGGGGCAGAAGCCCGGGCCGAACAAGGAATGGGCTAGCGAGAGCAACGCGCTCGCGAGTCCGTTCACCGCCGGGCTCCCCTCACTGTCTGTGTCCACTTCGTGCCGTCACGCGGCGTTTCCCCGCGGTCCAGCTTAGGACGCTCCCGGGCTCCCCGAGGTTGCCGGGTCTTTCCGCGAGGCATCCGGCGCGCCCGCCGCGCCCGCGCCATGATGGTGATCGGCGGAACGTCCGACGCGAAGGAGCGGAGCATGGGCGCGTACTCCGAAGCCTACCGGCGCAGCCTGGCCGAGCGGGACGCGTTCTGGCTGGCCGCGGCCGAGTCGATCAGCTGGACCCGAGCGCCGGAGCGGGCACTGGACGACACCCGCCCGCCCTTCTACCGGTGGTTCCCGGACGGCGAGCTGAACACCTCGTACAACGCGCTGGACCGGCACGTCGAGGCCGGCCGCGGCGGCCAGGCCGCGCTGATCTGGGACTCCCCCGTGACCGGGCGGGCTCGCACCTACACCTACGAAGAGCTCCGGGACACCGTCGCTCGCTTCGCCGGGGCGCTCAGCTCGCTGGGGGTCACGAAGGGCGACCGGGTGATCGTCTACCTGCCGATGGTGCCGGAGGCCGCGATCGCCATGCTGGCCTGCGCGCGGATCGGGGCGGTGCACTCGGTGGTCTTCGGCGGGTTCGCGCCGAAGGAGCTGGCCGCGCGGATCGAGGACGCGAAACCCAAGGTCATCCTGGCCCCCTCCTGCGGCATCGAGCCGACGCGGATCGTCGAGTACCAGCCGATCATCGAGGCCGCGCTGGGGATGACCGAGCACCAGCCCGACCACGTCGTCATGCTGCAGCGCGAGCAGGCGCGGGCCACGGCGGGCCGCCACTTCGACTGGCGCGACCTGGCGGCGGGCGCCGACCCGGCCGACCCGGTGCCGGTCGCGGCGACCGATCCGCTCTACATCCTCTACACGTCCGGGACGACCGGAAAGCCGAAGGGCGTCGTCCGCGACACCGGCGGCCACGCCGTGGCGCTCGCCTATTCGATGGACGCCGTCTACGACGTCCACGCCGGAGACGTCTGGTGGACCGCCTCCGACGTCGGCTGGGTCGTCGGGCACTCCTACATCGTGTACGCGCCGCTGCTGGTCGGCGCCACGACGGTCATGTACGAGGGCAAGCCCGTCGGCACGCCGGACGCGGGCGCCTTCTGGCGGGTCATCGCCGAGCACGGCGTCCAGGCGCTGTTCACCGCGCCGACCGCGCTGCGGGCCGTCAAGAAGGTCGACCCGGACGCCCGTGAGCTGCAGAAGTACGACCTGGAGCAGTTCCGGACGCTGTTCATGGCCGGCGAGCGGCTCGACCCCGAGACCTACCACTGGGCGCACGAGAAGCTCGGCGTCCCGGTCGTCGACCACTGGTGGCAGACCGAGACCGGCTGGCCGATCGCCGCCAACCCGCGCGGCCTGGAACCGATGGACGTCAAGGCGGGGTCCGCGACCAAGCCGGTCCCCGACTGGGACGTCCGCGTCCTCGACCAGGCCGGCGAGGAGCTGCCGCCCGGGCGCGAAGGCGCCATCACGGTGAAGCTGCCGCTGCCGCCGGGATCGCTGCCGACGCTCTGGGGCGACGACGAGCGGTACCGCGAGGCCTACCTCTCGCGCTACGAAGGCCACTACCTGACCGGCGACTCCGGCTACTTCGACGAAGACGGCTACCTGTTCGTCATGGGCCGGACCGACGACGTCATCAACGTCGCCGGGCACCGGCTGTCGACCGGGTCGATGGAGGCCGTGCTGGCCGCGCACCCGGCGGTCGCCGAATGCGCGGTGATCGGGGTGGCCGACCAGCTCAAGGGGCAGCTGCCGCGCGGGTTCGTGGTGCTGAAGGCGGGCGCGGACGTCGACGCCGGCCGGCTGCGCGACGAACTCGTGGCGATGGTGCGCCGGGACATCGGCCCGGTCGCGGCGTTCCGTGACGTGTCCATTGTGGACGCTTTACCGAAGACGCGGTCGGGCAAGATCCTGCGCAAGACGATGCGGGCGATCGCCGACGGCCGCGAAGAGGCGGTGCCCTCGACGATCGAGGACCCGGGCGTCCTGGACGCGATCCGGGCGGCCCTTCGTTAAGAGTTGTTCCAAATGCCGCGGCTGGTCTGTACCTTTGCAGGGAGTCCCCCGACCGGAGGTGCTTCGATGCGCTTGTCCAGAGCCGTTCTGACCGCGGCCGTCGTGAGTCTCACGGCCGCCGGCCTGCCCGCGTCCGCCGCGGCCGCCCCGGCCGCGCCCGAACGCAGCGTGACCGACGTCGTCCCGGCGCCCGTCTCGGCGAAAGCCGACCCGCGCGGCGACTTCCGGCTCACGCAGCTCACCGTGATCGCGGCCGACCGCGGCGCCGGCCAGGTCGCGGACTACCTGCGCGACCTGCTCCGCCCGGCCACCGGCTACCCGCTGCCGGTCGTCCCGCACGCGGCGGGCCTGCCCGCCATCGCGCTGAAGCTCGGCCACGACCCGCGGACCGGCACCGAGGGTTACCAGCTGAAGGTCGCCCGCGACGGCGTCACGGTGCAGGCCAACACCGCGGACGGGCTCTTCGAAGGCGTCCAGTCGCTGCGGCAGCTGCTGCCGTCGGCGATCGAGGCGCACCGCCTGCAGCACCGGACGTGGACCGTCGCCGGCGGCACGATCCTGGACTACCCGCGGTTCGCCGAGCGCGGGGCGATGCTCGACGTCGCCCGGCACTTCTTCCGGCCCGACCAGGTCAAGCTGTACATCGACCAGATCGCCCAGTACAAGGTCAACACGCTGCACCTGCACCTGGCCGACGACCAGGGCTGGCGCATCGAGATCAAGAGCTGGCCGAAGCTGGCGACGGTCGGCGGCCGAACCGCGGTCGACGGCGACCCGGGCGGCTACTACACGCAGGCGCAGTACCGCGACATCGTCGCGTACGCGGCGTCGCGGCACATCACGGTGATCCCGGAGATCGACATGCCGGGCCACACGAACGCGGCCCAGTCGACGTACGCGGAACTGAACTGCGACGGCAAGGCCGTCCCGGTCCGCACGGACACCGAGGTCGGCTACAGCTCGCTGTGCATCTCCTCGCCGGTCACGTACAAGTTCGTCGAAGACGTCGTGCGCGAGCTGGCGGCCATCACCCCCGGCCCGTACCTGCACATCGGCGGCGACGAAGCCCACTCGACGCCGCCCGCGGACTACATCGCCTTCGAGCAGAAGGTGCAGCCGATCGTGGCCAAGTACGGCAAGAAGGTGACCGGCTGGCACGAAATCGCGAAGTCGGACCCGCCGGCGTCGGCGGTCCCGCAGTACTGGGACTTCGGCGGCGACAACCCGAGCGTCGCGGCCGCCGCGGCGCGCGGCAGCAAGATCCTGATGTCACCGGCGAACTACGCGTACCTGGACATGAAGTACACCGAGTCGACCCCGCTCGGCCAGGACTGGGCCGCGCTCGTCGAGGTCCGCGACGGCTACGACTGGGATCCGGCGTCGCTGGTGACCGGTGTCGGCGAGAGCCAGGTCGCGGGCGTCGAAGCGCCGCTGTGGACCGAGACGATCCGGACCAGCAACGACATCGAGTACATGGCGTTCCCGCGCCTGCCGGGCATCGCGGAGATCGGCTGGTCCCCTCGGAGCACCCACAACTGGGACGCTTACCGGCTGCGGCTGGCGAAGCAGGCGCCGCGCTGGGTGCTGCAGGGGATCGACTTCTACCGTTCGCCGCAGGTGGACTGGAAGTAGCGTCAGCCGGCCAGGCGGGCGTGGATCGCCCGCCTGGCCAGCGCGTACGCCTGCGTACCGCCGTGGAGGACCGCGTCGGCGTTGGCCGCGCGGCCCAGCGCGTGCAGTTCGAACGCCAGGACTTCCGGGTCCGCGTCCACGTGGCCCATCGCGACCGCTTCGCGAGCCGTCTCCCGGATGAACCCGGCGAACGCGCCGCTCGCGGAAGCCACCGCGTCGTGCACCCGGCCGGGCCGCGCGTCGAACTCCGCGCCGACGTTGAAGAAGAAGCAGCCGCCCGGGAAGATCCGGCGTTCCGAGTAGTCCAGCCACTTCTCGCAGACCGCCCGCAGCCGCGGCCGGCCGGGCGGCACCGCCGCCGCCGGTGTCACCACGTGCGAACGGAAGATCGCCAGCGCCGCCTCGATCGTCGCGAGCTGCAGTTCCTCCTTCGAGCCGAACAGCGCGAACACGCCGCTCTTGCTCAGCTCCAGTTCCGTCGCCAGCCGGCCGAGGGACAGCCCGGCCAAGCCGTCGACGGACGCGACGTCCACCGCCCGGCGCAGCACCAGCCGCCGGGTCGCGTCACCGCGGGCGACGCGGCCGTCAACCGGCACGCCGGGCCCGCCAGCGGTCCACAGTGGACTGGACGCCGGCGCTCCACGACTCCGAGAGGGCCGGGGTGGCGAGGACGCGGTCGGCGAAGTCCAGCGCCGCTTCGACGCGGTCCTCCGGCAGCTGCCCGTAGTTCGCGAAGGACACGACGTAGACCTCGGCGATCGTCGGCCCGTCCGCGCGTTCGACCAGCTCGACCGCGCCCGACGTCGGTACCGTGCCCGGCCGCAGCACGCGCAGGTACCAGCCGCTGCGCCCGCTGTCGATCATCAGCGGCGTGACGTCCTTGCGGCCGGTCTTCATGGCCAGCTTGAAGCAGGGCGACCGCGGCTGCGAGACCTGCACGAGCGCGTCACCCCAGGCCCAGACGTCCCCGATCCGGACGTCGTCCTCGGTGACCCCGCTCAGCGAGACGTTCTCCCCGAAATCGGCCACCGCGGCCTCGAAGCCGTCCTCGCGCCAAGCCGGGTAGTGCTCGGCGGGGTAGACGTAAACCGCTTTGTCGACCCCGCCGTGCACGGTCAGGTCCGCCTGCCGGTCGCCGTCGAGGTTCAGCTCGGTCAGGGGCAGCTCCGGCGCCGTGACCCGGGCCTTCGTGATCGCGCTCAGCACCGGCCGGTCCCGCCGGTACCCCAGGACGCTCGGTTCCCCCACGAACACGCCGTCGACGTTCATCAGCCGAAGGTAGCACGACCGTTCGTACAGTTCGACGTCGTCAGGGCTCGAGGTCGGTCACGCCCCGCCCGCTCGCCAGGTCGACCGGCACGGACGCCTGGTCGTGGACGATCACCCAGCCGTCGCCGAGCTGCCGGAAGACGAAGGTCGCCCGGACCCACACGCCGGCCACGGCCGCCCCGGTCGGCAGCGTGCCGCTGACCCGGCCGAAGCCGTGCCCGACGGCCAGGCCTCCGCTCACCGTGACGGTCAGGTCGCGCAGCTCGTAGTCCACCTTCTCGAACCGGGTGAACACCTTCGCCCAGTTCTCCAGCTTCGCGTCGGCACCCACGTGCTGCAGCGGCGGTTCGACGTCGAAGGACACGACGTCCGGCGCGTAGACCCCGCGCAGCGCCTCGAGGTCCTTGGCCCGCAGCGCCTCGACGACCTCGTCGAGCCGGCTCCTGACGGCGGCCTCCGCCGCACCGGCCCGCAGCGGCGCCAGTGCGGTGCTCCAGGCGACGACGTGGTCGAGCAGCGTGTCAGCGCGGCGAGCTGGTGGTCACCCGGCGCGAAGACGCCGTCGCCGAATTCCGTTGTCAGCGGCAGGGTGACCTGCGGGGCCACGTCGGCCAGCTGCAGCGCACCGCAGACCAGCCGCAGCTGCTCGACCGACCGGGCGCCGCCGGCCCCGCCGTACGAGACGAACCCGGCCGCCTTGGTGTTCCATTCCACGTAGACGTGGTCCAAGGCGTTCTTGAGCACCCCGGGAAGCGAATGGTTGTACTCCGGCGTCACGAAGACGAACCCATCGCAGGAAGCGACGACGGCGGCGAAGGCCCGGGTGCGTTCGTCCCGGTACCGGCCGGAGAACCCGGGCGGCTCCTCGAGGTGGGGCAGCGGGTGGTCGCGCAGGTCGAGCACGGCGTACTCCGCGTCACCCCGGCGCACGGCCCGCTCGTGGACCCACCGGGCCACCTGGTCCCCGACGCGGCCCGGGCGGGTGCTGCCGAGCACGATTCCGATCTTCACGGTCGTTCTCCCCTGTTCGGTGGGCTTCGACCGGTACGACGAACCAGGCCGCCGGAACGTCAGGGCCTGACGTTCCGGCAGGCCGGTTCGTCGGAGGAGACATGACAACACCACCGGAACCGGTCGTCGCCGAACGACGTCACCTGGTCAACCTCGCCTACCGCCTGCTCGGCTCGCTGACCGAAGCCGAGGACGCCGTCCAGGAGACCTACGCCCGCTGGTACGCCCTCTCGCCGGAGCAGCAGGCCGCGATCTCCTCGCCCGGTGCCTGGCTGACCACGGTGGCCGGCCGCATCTGCCTGGACGTCCTCGGCTCCGCGCGGGTGCGGCGCGAGCGGTACGTGGGTGAGTGGCTGCCCGAGCCGCTGCCCGACCAGCCGGACCCGGCCGACCGGATCACCCTGGACGAGTCGGTGAGCATGGCCTTCCTCGTCGCGCTCGAGGCGATGACCCCGGCGCAGCGCGTCGCCCTCGTCCTGCACGACGTCTTCGGGTACGCCTTCGCCGAGGTCGCCGGGATCACCGGCCGGACGCCGTCGGCGTGCCGCGAACTGGCCTCCGCGGCCCGGCGCCGGATCCGCACCGGCCGGCCCGAGGCACCGGCGGCCCGGCAGGCCGGCCTGGTGCGGGAGTTCAAGGAGGCCTGGGCCGCCGGGGACATCGCCACCCTGGTCTCGCTCCTGGACCCGGCGGCGACCCTGACGGCGGACGGCGGCGGCCGGGTCCGCGCCGCGATCGCCCCGATCGTGGGCGGCGAACCCGTCGCCCGGTACGTGGCCGAACTCGCCGCCTGGGGCGCGCTGACGTTCGAGGAGCGGACGGTCAACGGCCGCCCGGGCCTGGTGCTGCGCCGCGGGGACGAGCTCGCCGCCGTGTACGCGTTCGCCGTCGCGGACGACCGGATCACGCACCTGTGGGCGATCCGGAACCCCGACAAGCTGCGATTCTGGCTCGGGTGAACCCGAAGTAGACACCGTCTACACAAGTTTGATAGACAGTGTCCCCCAGGTGAACCACGGGTTACGGAGATCGGGATGAGCTACCACCGTTTCGTCGTCCTCGGCGACAGCTGCGCCGAAGGACTCGACGACCCGTACCCGGACCAGCGCCACTACCGCGGCTGGGCGGACTTCGTCGCCGCGCGGCTGGCGGAGGACCAGCCGGGCTTCCGCTACGCGAACCTCGCGGTCCGCGGGCGGCGGCTCGACCAGATCGTGCCCGAGCAGGTCCCGGCGGCCACGCGGCTGGCACCCGACCTGATCGCCCTCTTCGGCGGCGGCAACGACGTCATGAGCCGCGGCTGGGACGCGCGCACGGTGGCCCGGCGGGTCGACGCCGCCATCCGCGCGTGCACCGAGATCGCGCCCGTGGTCGTCACGTTCACGCTCAGCGACGTCTCCCGCCGGATGCCGCTGGGCAGCCGGATGCGGCCGCGGATCGTCGCGCTCAACGAAGCCATCCGGGAAGCGGCCGTCAGCTACGGGGCCCGGCTCATCGACCTGTGGCCGGACCAGGCCGTCACCGATTCGCGCTACTTCGGCGCCGACCGGCTGCACCTGTCCGCCCACGGCCACCGCCGGCTCGCCGCCTACGTGCTCGCCCGGCTCGGCCTCGACCACGACCCCGCGTGGCTCGCGCCGCTGCCCGGCTCCGCGGCGCCCGGCAGCCGGCGCGCCGACCTGCAGTGGCTGGTCCGGGAGGTCCTGCCGGTCGCGGTGACGCGCACGCGCAACCGGCTGGTCGGCCGCCAGCCCGGCGACGGCTTCTTCCCGAAGCGTC
The DNA here is from genome assembly GCF_046549135.1 of Amycolatopsis sp. lyj-23. Classification (NCBI taxonomy): domain Bacteria; kingdom Bacillati; phylum Actinomycetota; class Actinomycetes; order Pseudonocardiales; family Pseudonocardiaceae; genus Amycolatopsis; species Amycolatopsis sp. lyj-23. Next base: position 209,311 of record NZ_JAJPWN010000022.1, read on the forward strand.
CCGACCTGCTCCCGGTGACACTGGACGAGGCGTGGGCACCCGGCAACGCCTGATCACGACGGCGTCGGAGCTGCTCGCCAACGAGGGCGTCGGCGCGGTCACGCTGCGCGGGATCGCCAAGGCGGCCGGGGTTTCGCACGGCGCGCCGTTGCGGCACTTCTCGGGCCGGGCCGAGCTGTTGTCCGCCGTCGCGACCCGCGGGTACGCCGAGCTGCTCGCCCGCCGGGAGACGCTGCCGGGCACCTCACCGCGGGAACGGCTCACCGCGGCCTGCCACAGCTACCTCGACTTCGCACTGACCAACCCGGCGATGTTCGAGCTGATGTTCCGCCGCGACCTGGTCGATCCGGACGACCCGGCGCTCTCGGCCGCGGCGAGCGCGGTGTTCGACACCTTCGCCGTGCTGGTGGCGGCCGTGCCGACGCCGGTCGCGCGGTCCGGCGCCGACCTGCGGCTGGTCGCGGCGTCGTTGTGGGCGGCCCTGCACGGCCTCGCCCAGCTGTGGCTGTGGGGCGGCTTGGCGGACGCGAGCTTCGCACCATCGCCGGAAGCGGCACTGGCCGTCACGCTCGACGCCTACCTCGACACGCCGACCCGGTCCACCCGCCCGAACACCTGATCGAATACCCTTCCGGGCATGACCGAGTCAGACCCGCAGCTCGAGCGCATCCGCAAGCTGCTGGCGAAGGCCGAAGACCCGGCGGTCACCGAGGCGGAAGCCGAGGCGTACAACCAGAAGGCCGCCGAACTCGTCGCGCGGTACGGGATCGACCAGGCGATGCTCGCCGCGTCCGGGGCGAGCTCCGACGAGATCGGCACGCTGAAGATCCCGATGGACGACCCGTACAGCCGCGACAAGGCGAGCCTGCTCACCTCGGTCGCGTACCCGCTGCGTTGCCGGACGTTGCTGCACCGCGTCGGCCAGAAGGTCGAGAGCGTCACGGTGTTCGGGTTCCGCTCCGACCTCGGCCGGGTGGAGCTGCTGTTCACCAGCCTGCTGCTGCAGGCGAGCACCCAGCTGACCCGCGTGCGCCCGGGCGGCTTCTTCCCCGGCGAATCCCTGGCGGCGTACCGCCGAACGTGGCTGCACGGCTTCGCCCGCGCGGTCCACGAACGGCTGTCCCACGCCGAGCAGGAAGCGGTCCGCACGGCGGTCCGCGGCGAACGATCGGCGGAACTTGTGGTCCGCGACCGCGCGCAGATGGTCCAGCACGCATTCGACTCGGAGTACGGCGACCTGCGCGCCGCCGCACCGCGGCGCCTGTCCGGCAGCGGCTACCTCGACGGCCACGACGCCGGCACCCGCGCCAACCTCGACCCGGCCAGCCTGACCCGGCGCCGGAAAGCCCTGCGCTGAACCGGACCCCGGCTTCCGCTCAACCGAGCGCAAAGTGGGTCACCTTCTCGACGCGGCAGCCGGCTGATCGGCCCGGCTTTGGCGCAGCGACGCTGTAGAAACCCTTAACACTCAGTCCAGAACTCTTCACTTGTCCTGACAGATCTTTCTCGGCACCGTTGATCGCATGAACGGTGGACGGGGCGCCACGGCCCGCATGGTGGTCCTGGCCCTGCTGTGGGGCTCGGGCTTCCTCTGGATCAAGCTGGCCCTGACCGGGCTGAGCCCCGTCCACCTCACCCTCGTCCGGTGCGCCCTCGGCGCGCTGACGCTGCTGGGCCTGGCGTTCGCGGCCCGGCAGCGGCTGCCGCGGGACCGCCGGACCTGGGCACGGCTGGTCGTCGCCGCGTTCTTCTGCAACGCGCTGCCGTTCGCGTTGTTCGGCATCGGGGAACGCACGGTCGATTCCGGCGTCGCCGGCGTCATGAACGCCACCACCCCGCTGTGGTCGCTGCTGATCGGCGTCGCGCTCGGGGCGGAACGGCGGCTGAACCCCGCGCGGCTGCTGGGGCTGGCCCTCGGTTTCGCCGGCATCGTGGTGATCTTCGCACCGTGGCAGCGGGCGGGACTGCTCAGCGCGGGCGCGCTGGCCCTGCTCGGCGCCGGCCTCAGCTACGCGGTCGCCTTCGCTTACCTGGCCCGGAAACTGCCGCCCGACGGCGCCCCGCTCGCGCTCTCGGCCGCGCAGCTGGTGACCGCCACCGCGTTGACCGCCCTCGCGCTGCCGGTCGCGGCCACGGCACCGCGGCTGACGCTCACCGCCGTCGTCGCCGTGACGATCCTCGGCGTCTTCGGGACCGGGATCACCTTCTACCTCAACTACCGGATCATCACCGACGACGGCCCGACGGCCGCGGCGACGGTCGGCTACCTGCTGCCCGTGGTGTCGGTCGCGCTCGGCGCGGTCTTCCTCGGCGAACCGCTGACGCCAAGGGTCGTCGGCGGCATGGTGGTCGTGCTGGTCGCCGTCGGCCTGAACCGGTGGCGGCCTCAGGCGCCGGCGAACTGCGCGGCGAGTTCGGCCGGTGGCCTGGCCACCCCGAAGTAGTCGCCGGTCGCCAGGTCCGCGCCGGCCGCGCGCCACCAGTCCGCCTGGTCCTCGGTGTGGATCCCGTCGACGACGAGCGTCGCGCCGACCTGGCGCACCAACGGCACCAGCGCGCCGAGGAACGTCGAGTCCGACCACGCCTGCCATTCGGCGAGCCGCTGGTCGACGCGCACGATGTCGACGGGCAGATCCTCGATCGCCCGCAGGTCGTCGGGGCCCAGCCCGAACTCGTCGAGCATGACGTGGACGCCGAGGTCGGCCAGCGCGGTGACGTTCTCGATCACGCCGGACACCGGGAGCGCCCCGGCCGGGACGCCGACCAGCAACTGGCCGGGCGGCAGGCCGGTGTCCCGCAGCAGCCGCGTGACGCGCGTGCCGAGCGCGTCGTCCGACACCTGGTGCCCGGTCAGGCCGGCGACGACCGGAAGCCCGAAACCCGCGCGCTGCCGCCACCATTCACCCTGGCGGCTCGCGGCGCGCAGCAGCCAGTCGCCGAGCGGCAGCATGAGCCCGGTCGACTCGGCGAGCTCCACGCAGCACTCGTGCGAAAGCGCCGTGTCCTCCGGCCGGTTCCAGTGCAGGCGCGCCTCGACGCCGGCGACTTCGCCGTCGGCCAGCCGCGCCACCGGCCGGTAGCGCACGCCGATTTCGCCGTGCTCCCAGGCACCGGCCATGCCGACGGCCACCGCCTGCGTCCGCCGGTCGTGGGCGTCGGCCTCCCGGTCGAACATCTTCCACTGGCCGCGCCGCCGCGCCTTGGCGCGCCGCAGCGTCTGATCCGCCTGGCGCAGCAGTTCGAGCGGATCGATGCCCTTCGCGGGCCGGTGCACGACCCCGGCGCTGGCCGACAGCGCGAGCCCGTGGCCGTCGACGAAGAACGGCTCGGCGAGCTCGTCGTTGATCGCGCGCACGATGGTGTCGATGTCCGGCGTCGACTCGGTGTTCTCGACCAGGATGCCGAACTCGTCGCTGTGGAACCGCGCGATCATCGCGTTCTCGCGGGCCATCACCGCCTTGAGCCGCTGCGCGAAGTGCACCAGCAGCTGTTCGCCGACGCGACGGCCGAGGCTGTTGCAGACCATGCCGAACGCGTCGAGGTCGACGTGGAACAGCGTGACGCCGTACGCCGGATCGGCGCGCCGCAGTGCCGTCTCCAGGTGGGTGCCGAAGTACTGGCGGTTCGGCAGGCCGGTGAGGACGTCGTGCAGGGCCTGGCGGCTCAGCTCGCCCTGCAGCAGCATCAGCTCGGTGCCGTCCTCGATGACGACGACGAAGTGGGCGGGCCGGTCCTCGGCGTCGCGCAGCAGCGACGCGGTGAGCGAGATGCGGACGACGTCGCCGTCCTTGCGCAGCAACCGCTCCGACTGCCGGATCCGCTCCTTGCCGCCGTCCAGGAGCGCCATCATCGCGGCCCGGAGGACCTCGACGGACTCGGGGTGGACGACGTCGTAGAGCACCGAGCCGGCCAGTTCGCCGGCCGGGTGCCCGAGCATTTCGGCGAGCGCCGCGTTGGCCCGCACGATCCGGCCGTCGAGGGCGACGACCGCGATCCCGCTCGCGGACGACGTCACGACCTCTTCGAAGCGCGCTTCGCTCTGCTTGAGGTTCCACTGCGCGTCCCGCACCGCCTTGAGCAGCGACAGGTGCATGATCTCCTGCTGGTCGAGGACGCTGCGCTCGTGCGCGAGCAGGAACCCGCAGGAGAGCGCGCCCAGCGCGGCGACGATCCGGTCCGCGGCGCCCGCGACCGCCTGGAGTTCGGGCAGCGCGGGCAGGCCCTTCCCGAGGACCTCGAGCGTGCACCGCAGCCCGGGCTCGCCGACGTAGCCGAGCGCCACCAGCCGCGCGCCGATCCGCTCGGCCGGGCTCAGGTCCGGCGGCGCGCGGTGCAGGGTTTCGCAGAGCTCGTCGAGCAGGCCGTGGAGCTCCACGTCGAGCTCCTCGCGGCTCAGCGACACGACGGTCACCCCGCTGAGCAGGTACGCCCATTTCCGGGCCAGCACGCTCCGCCCGCGGCCCGCACCGGGTGCGACGGGTTGGTCCGGCTCGGAATCGATCATCGGCACGGGTGGCGTCCGCATCAGATCTCGCGGCCGGTTCCGGCGTTCACCGCGACCACGCCGCCGTCGGCCCGCTCGGTGGCCCGCTCGATGGCACGGACCGGGAAATCGATACCCGGCGGATCCCATTCCGGTGATCGTGTCACGGAGAACACCTTCTCAATCTGATCGGACCGGAAAGAGCTTAGCGATTCCCCACGGTTCGGCTACTGGGCCATCCGCGTGAGCCCGCACCACCCGATCGGGCACTGTCCCGTTCGACCGGACGCGCCTACCGTGAGCCGTCTCGTTGGTAAATCCACACAATGGCGCAACGAGGAGTATGCATGAGCGTCCCCGTTGCCCCCGGCCGCCGTCCTTTTCTCGGGCACACCCCGGCACTGCTGAGGCAACGCTTCGCATTCACCGACGCATTGCCCGCCCACGGCGAGATCGTGAAGATCTATCTCGGGCCGGCGCCCGTCTACTTCGTCGCGAGCCCGAGATTGGCGCACGAAGTGCTGGTCAACGAGGGACCGAAGTTCCGCAAGGGCGCCATGTTCGACAAGTTCCGGCCGTTCGTCGGAAATGGCTTGGTGCTTTCGAACGGCGACTTCCACTTGCAGCAACGCCGGCTGATGCAACCGGCGTTCCACCGCGACCGGCTGACCGCGTACGCGGAGATCATGCGACGCGCGGCGGCGGACCTGAGCGGCTCGTGGCGAGCCGGCGAAGTCCGGCCGATCGACGACGACATGCAGAGCCTCGCGGTGACGATCGTCGGCGAAGCGCTGTTTTCCACCGAACTGGGGAAAGCGGCGATCGCCGAAGCCCGCCGGTCGATTTACGTGATCATCCAGCAGGGAATGATTCGCGCGTTGTCCCCGAAGTTCGTCGAAAAGCTGCCGGTGCCCGGCAACCGCCGCTTCGACGAGGCGATCGCCCGGATGCAGGCCATCGTCATGGAGGTGATCCACGACTGGCGACGCGACGCCACCGACCGCGGCGATCTGCTCTCGACGTTGCTGCTGGCGGGCATGACCGACGAGCAGGCCCGCGACGAGGTGCTCACCCTGCTCACCGCCGGCATCGAGACGACGGCGCTGGCGCTGGCTTGGACGTTCCACGAGCTCGGCCGCAACCCGGACATCGAGGCCCGCGTGCACGCGGAGCTCGACGAGGTGCTGGACGGCGCCCCGGTGACGATCGAGAACCTCCCCCGGCTGACGTACGTCCGGCAGGTGGTCGACGAGGTCCTGCGGCAGTACCCGCTGTGGATGCTGATGCGTCGCACCCTGACCGAAGTCGACCTCGGCGGCACCCGCCTGCCGGAGGGCGCCGAGGTGATCGTCAGCCCCCACACCCTCCACCACGACCCGGCGTCGTTCCCGGCCCCGAACCGCTTCGACCCGGACCGCTGGACCCCGGAGCGGGCGGCCGCGATCCCGAAGGGCGCGTTCGTACCGTTCGGCGCGGGCACCCGCCAGTGCATCGGAAACCGCTTCGCCCAGAACGAAATCGTCATCTCACTGGCAACGGTGGCGGCCCGCTGGCGGCTGGTCCCGGTGCCGGGCCGCCCGGTCCGGGTGAAGTTCACGTCGGCCGCGTACCCCGAAAGCATGCCGATGACGGTGGTGCCCCGATAGCCGCTCGACCGAGCCGCCGGCGCAGCGTCTCCAGCGCCGCACCGAGTTCCGCCGAAGCCTCCTCAACCTCGAAGTCCGCGTCCAGCATCAGCAGGTTGAGGGCGAGCGCCTCCGGCGATTCACCCGTCGCGTGCACCCGGCAGCGCCGCTCGTCCACCCACTCGACCGGCACGGTCGAGGGCACCCGCGCGGTGATCCGCGCGGCCGGCGCGGCCACCAGGACGACGGCGCGGTGCCGGGCGAAGACGGCGTCGAGGCCCCGCACCACGTCGGCCGCGGACGGTGCCTCGCGGGGGACGAACTTCGGCCCTTCCGGGCGCTGCACCGTCATCCGGTCGAGCCGGAACTGCCGCCAGCCGTCGCGGGCCGGGTCGAAGGCGACCAGGTACCAGCGCCGTCCGACCTGGACGACCCGGTGCGGCTCCACCTCGCGGCGGCCACCCTGGTAGGCGAACCGCACCCGGCGGTGGTCGCGGCACGCGCCCACGAGGAAGACCAGCAGGTCGGGGTCGACGCCCGCCCCTCGCGCCGCCTCCGTGTACCGGCGCATCGCCGCGACCCGAGCCCGCAGCCGCCGCGGTAGCACCTGTTCGAGCTTCACCAACGCGGTCGCCGCGGCTTCACCCAGCTCGGTGCTGCCGGTGGCCATCCGCAACGCGATGACGACAGCCACGGCTTCGTCGTCTTCCAGCTGCAGAGGCGGCAACGAAGTCCCGGCGCGCAGCCGATAGCCGCCGGCCACCCCGGGCACCGCTTCGACGGGGTAGCCGAGGTCGCGCAGCTTCTGCACGTCGTAGCGCACGGTCCGGGCGCTGACGCCGAGCCGCTCGACCAGTTCCGGGCCGGTCCACGACGGCCGCGTCTGCAGCAGGGTCAGCAACACAAGCAAGCGGGACGTCGGGTTCGGCATGCCGTCATGATGCTCCGGATCAAGGCAAGGATCCTGCCGCAATACCCGCCACGATCGACGTCATGACCACCACCACCAAGACCGTCCTCGTCACCGGAGCCACCGGCACCATCGGCCGTCACCTCGTCGGCGAACTGCTCGCCCGCGGGCACCGCGTGCGGGCGCTGACCCGCTCGCCGGACAAAGCCGAGCTGCCCACCGAGGTCGAGCTGGTCGCCGGCGACCTGGCCGCGCCACCGCCGGCCGGCCTGTTCGACGGCGTCGACAGCGTGTTCCTCTTCCCCGCTCCGGGAGTGACCGGGTTCCTCCAGGCGGGCGTCCCCCACCTGGTGCTGCTCTCCTCGCTCGCCGCCGCCCTCGAGCACGAGCGCGACCGCGGGTCGGCCAGCCAGGTGCACCACGCCGCGATCGAGGACGCCGTCCGCGGCACCGCGGCGAGCTGGACGATCCTGCGGCCCGGCACGTTCGCCACCAACCTGCTGACCTGGGCGCCGCCGATCCGGTTCACCGGCGGCGTCCGCGGGCCCTTCCCGACGTCCGCCCAGGCCCCGATCCACGAAGCCGACATCGCCGCCGTCGCCGCGGTGGCGCTCACCGAGCCGGGGCACGCGGGCCGGCACTATCCCTTGACCGGCCCCGAGTCGCTGACCAGGGTCGAGCAGCTCGGCGCGATCGGCGCGGCCATCGGCCGGGAGTTGCACTTCACCGAAAGCACGCCGGAGGAGTTCCGCGCCGAAATGCGGTCCTACGGCGTCGGCGACGACATCGTCTCGATGCTCCTGCGCTACTGGTCGGACACGGTCGAAACGCCCGACGCGGTCCGGCCGGCCGTTGCGCAGCTGACCGGCAAACCCGCGCGCACGCTCGCGGAGTGGGCGCGTGACCACGCCGCCGACTTCGCCTGACTACCGCATCCGCGGGTCCTGCGACGGATCGGCGTAGAGGGGCGGGCAACCGTTTTCGACGGCTTCGGGCCGCAGCTCGTAGTGCCACGGCTCGTTGCGGTAGATCCGGCACAGCCCGTACCGGGCGCCGTGTTCGGCCAGCCACGCCCGGGCGGCGGGCGGCCCGATGTCGACCGCCTGCCCCCGCACGTGCGCGGACTTGTCCGCGGTGGTCACCCAGCGGGCCGCTTCGGCTTCCGAGCCGTGCTTCGCGACCTCCTGACGCCGGAGCTGCTCCTGGTACGCCCAGGACCGCCAGCCACCGTTGACGACGAACGCCACGCCGTCGGCCGCGGCGTCCGCCGCGGCCGAGCGCAGGGCGTCGAGCAGGCCGGGATCGAGGTTGGCCACCGCCGGGGAGTCGTCGAAGACCGGCAGACCGTCCGGGACGGCGCCGTGCGCCCGGCCGAGGGACGTGCGTTGGCTGGAGGTCATGGCGGCCAGCCAAGGCCGCGCGGTGTTGCCGTCGCGTACGCGGTTTCCGATATGCAGCCGATAGGCGCCCGCTCGTAGCATCGGAAAGGTGCGTGTCTTGATCGTCGAGGACGAGCCCTACCTGGCCGACGCCATCCGCGACGGCCTCCGGCTGGAGGCCATCGCGGCGGACACCGCCGGCGACGGCGACACCGCGCTGGAACTGCTGAGCGTCAACAGCTACGACATCGCCGTCCTCGACCGCGACATCCCCGGCCCGTCCGGGGACGAGATCGCCCGGCACATCGTCGCCTCCGGCAGCGGCCTGCCGATCCTGATGCTCACCGCGGCCGACCGGCTCGACGACAAGGCCACCGGGTTCGGCCTCGGCGCGGACGACTACCTCACGAAGCCGTTCGAACTGCGCGAACTCGTGCTGCGGCTGCGGGCCCTCGACCGGCGGCGCGCGCACAACCGGCCGCCCGTGCACGAAATCGCCGGCCTGCGCCTGGACCCGTTCCGCCGCGAGGTCTACCGCGACGGCCGGTACGTGGCCCTGACGCGCAAGCAGTTCGCCGTGCTCGAAGTCCTCGTCGCGGCCCAAGGCGGGGTGATCAGCGCCGAAGAGCTGCTGGAGCGCGCGTGGGACGAGAACGCCGACCCGTTCACCAACGCCGTGCGGATCACGGTTTCCGTGCTGCGCAAGCGGCTGGGCGAACCCGGGATCATCGCGACCGTCCCCGGCGTCGGCTACCGCATCGACACCGGGGACGAGCACCGTGGATAGGGAACCGGGGCTGAGCGCGCGGCTGAAACTGACCCTCAGCTACGCCGGTTTCGTCATGCTCGCGGGCGTCCTGCTGATGGCCGCGGTGCTGGCCTTCTACCTGTACTTCCTGCCCAGCGGCTGGATCGTCACCGAGGGCAACTTCAAGATCAACCGCAGTGTCCTGGTCCGCGCGTTCGTGCCGTTCATGGCCGCCGTGCTCGTCTTCCTGCTCGTGTTCGGGCTGCTCGGCGGGTGGGTCCTCGCCGGCCGGATGCTGGCGCCGCTGACGCGCATCACCGACGCCACCCGCGTCGCCGCGAACGGGTCGCTCTCCCACCGCATCCGGCTGCCCGGCCGCACCGACGAGTTCCGCGAACTCGCCGACGCCTTCGACACCATGCTCGCCCGGCTCGAGGCGCACGTCGCCGAGCAGCGGCGGTTCGCCGCCAACGCCTCCCACGAACTGCGCACGCCGCTGGCGATCACCCAGAGCCTGCTCGACGTCGCCCGCAACGACCCCGAGCGCGCCACCGGGGAGCTGGACGAACGCCTTCGCGTCGTGAACGCCCGGGCGATCGAACTCACCGAAGCGCTGCTGCTGCTCAGCCGGGCCGAACAGCGGTCGTTCAGCCGCGAGCGCGTCGACCTGTCCCTGGTGGCGGAGGAAGCCGCCGAGACGTTGCTGCCGCTGGCCGAGAAGCGGGGGGTCACCGTCGAGACGTCCGGTGACCTGGCGGCCACCCTCGGCTCCTCGGCGCTCCTGCTGCAGCTGACGACGAACCTGGTGCACAACGCGATCGTCCACAACCGGCCCGAGCGGGGCGCGGTCTGGATCACGACGGGCACGGAGCCGGGGAGAGCGGTGCTCACCGTCGAGAACACCGGCGAACACCTCGCTCCCGCCCTGGTGAACACCCTCGCGGAGCCCTTCCGGCGCGGCACCGAGCGCATCCGCACCGACCAGGCGGGGGTCGGTCTCGGCCTCGCCATCGTCAAGAGCATCACCCAGGCCCACGACGGGACGCTCACCCTCACGCCGCGGCCGGCCGGGGGCTTGCGCGTCACCGTCCGGCTGCCCATCTCGGTCTACGCGACGGGGAAGTCGAAGTACGTGTCCGGGTAGGGCTCGTCCCGCAGCCCGTAGTGCCACCATTCGCGTTCGTAGGCGGCGAACCCGCAGTCCTCCATGATGGACTTCAGCAACCGGCGGTTCTCCGCGTCGAGGCGCGAGACCCCGGGTGCGTCGTGGTGGGAAATCGGGTCCATCAGGTCGTGACCGCCGCCCATGGACGCGAGTTCGCCGGAGGCGAGGTGGTAGAGGGTCAGGTCGACGGTGCTGCCCCGGCTGTGGCCCGACTCGGCGGCGACGTACCCCTTGGCGAACATCGCGCGCCGGTCGAGGTTCGGGTAGTGCCACAGCTTCGTCCGGCCGTCCTCCGGCTGGTCCACCCAGCGCAGGAAGCAGTCCACGGCGCGCCGCGGCCGGTAGCCGTCCCAGAGGAGCAGGCCGAAGCCGAGCGACGCGGCCTTCTCCTGCGCTTCGCCCAGGGCGGCGCACAAGGTCATCGTGCCGGCGATCCGGTTGACGAGGTAGCCGTCCACGGGTTTGCCGGTGAAGTTGTCCCAGGTGGCGTACTTGGCGTCCCAGCGGATGCCGGGCACCACCTCGTCCACGAAGGCGAAGTCGTCGTTCACCGTGCTTTCCCGTCCAGGGCCAGCGAAAGCACCCGATCGATCAGTTCGGACAGCGAAACCCCGGCGGCGGCCATCATCCGGGGGTAGCGGCTGTAGGACGTCAAGCCGGGCAGGGTGTTGACCTCGTTGAGCACCACCGTGCCGTCTTCCTTGAGGAACATGTCGACGCGAGCCAGCCCCTGGCACCCGAGAGCGCGGTAGATGGCCTTCGCGGTCTCCCGGACTTCGTCCCGGGTGCCGGCCGGGATGTCGGCGGGCACGATCGGCGTCGAGTTCTCGGAGCCGCTTTCCGGAGCATCTTCCTGGTGAATGCGGAAGAAGCCGTGGGAGAGGGCGATCCGGTCGACCGCACCGGCGAACAGCTCCCGGCCGTTCCCGAGCACGGCGCACCCGACCTCGCTCCCGGCAACGGCCTCTTCGACCAGCACCTTGGAGTCGTACTGCGCGGCGGCCTCGACCGCGGCCGCGAGTTCGCCTTCGTCCGTCACCTTGCTGACGCCGTACGACGAGCCGGACCGCGCCGGCTTCACGAAGACGGGGTAGGTGAGCCCGTCGAGGTCCTCCCCCGCCCGGACGACCCGGAAGTTCGGCGTGGCGATACCCGCGCTCCCGACGACGACGTAGGCGAGTGATTTGTCCATGCACAGAGCGGAACTCGGGACATCGCAGCCTGCATAAGGAATACCGGAAAGCTCCAGCAACCCCTGGAGCACGCCGTCTTCGCCGAACTTGCCGTGTAGCACGGGAAGAACCACGTCCAGGCCGATGGTTTCGTACTTCCCGTCGTCCAGGACGAGCAGACCGGGAACGCTCCGATCCGGCGACAGCACGACGGGCCGCCCGTCCTGCCAGTCGCTTTCGGGGCCGTCACAGAGTTTCCAGGCACCGTCCCGGGTGATCCCGATCCAGACCGGTTCGTACTTCCCGGCGTCGAGGTGCCGCGCGACCTCTCGCGCGGACTTCACGGAGACGGGGTGTTCTTCGGAAGGGCCACCGAAGATGATCCCGGTCCTCACCCTAGTCATGCTGCTTCCCACTTTCGAATTCCAGGCAGTTGACGATGGAGTTTTCGACGATGTCGCTCAGTGCGTGGCCGGTGTAGTAGGCGGTGTGGGGGCTGACGAGCACGTTGGGCAGCTTCTGCAGCCGCTGCAACAGGTCGTCAACGGCCCGCCCCCGGCAGTCGGCGTAGAAGGTGCCTTCTTCCCCTTCGAGGACGTCCAGCGCAGCGCCCCCGAGCCGGCCGTCTTCCAGCGCTTCGACGAGCGCGGCGGTATCGAGCAGCGGCCCGCGCCCGGTGTTGACGACGAAGGAGCCGGTTTTCATCAGCTCGATCCGCCGCCGATCCAGCAGGTGCCGCGTTTCAGCGGTGAGAGGCGTGTGAAGCGTGACGATGTCGCTAAGCCGCAGAAGTTCATCGAGCCCGACGTAGTCGACACCGCCCCGAGGACGACGGTCGAAGGCAAGGACGCGAGCACCGAACCCCCGCAACCGTGCCACAACGGCGGCCCCGATCCGCCCGGTCCCGACAACCCCGACGGTGAGATCGCGAAGTTCTTTCCCGCGAACATCGTTCAGCCGGTAGTCGCGGTCATCGGCCCGCCGCAGAACCGACTTGGCATCCCGGACCAACATGAGCATCAGCATCAAACTGAAGTCGGCAACGCTGTCGGGCGAATAGGCAACACTCCCCACAGAAATCCCGACACTGGCGGCGTACCCGACATCAATGTGGTCGTACCCGGCACTCCGAGTGGAGAGGTACGCGACCCCAACCCGCCTGAGCGCAGCAAGAACCTCACGCGAGACGACGGTCTGGTGCCCAACACTGACACATCGACTACCGGCGGCAAGCACCGCGTTGCCCACCGAAACCGGCTCATCGATGAGGGTAGGAGTCACCCCGAACCGAGGCGCAACCTCCCGAAAAAGAGCGGCCTCATCAGGAGCACACCCATAGACGGTGATCCCCACCGCCGCTTCGTCCATGCCCCCATTGAAGAGAGCAGGGCGTTGCCCCCAGGTATCAGCTTTTCAATACACCCAGCATAACTTACCGGCGAGTAGAACACTCGAAAGTCGACTGCGGTCTTCGCCAGCGTTGCGACGGTCAAGTTGAACGTGCCAGGCACCGCGTCTCCTGGCACGGGGCGTTCCAGGAGAGTCGCGCCACGATGGCGAGGGCCCCGGCGGCCGTGCCCAGTGAGTCCATCCCCGTTGTCGATCACACCCCGGCGCAAACCTGCTCGGCGCCCTACGACGCCACCGCAAACCTGGACGCGCCAAGTAACATCATCGTTGCCCACGGCGACTGAGGGATCACTTCGGCCAAGGAAACGAGGTGGAGTTGTGGCCAACGACCTCCCGCGCCCCACATCTTCCCGAGACAACTGGAGACAGCTGCTGGGGATCGCCCGTGACCCGTTGGTCGAACGGTTCGCCGAGGACTTGACGCGACAATCCCGCACCTCCTGGAACGGAATCGGCCTTCCCGCGAATTACGCAGAGCGACAGTTTCGCTTGCACCTGCCGGCACTGAGCAGGGACGCCATCGCGGGTTCTTCCATGAGGGCGGCCCGCATCCTGGCGACCCGGTTGCACTCCCGCTTCGACCGGACCGCCGGTGTACACCGCGCAATCGCAGCGAGCAACCGGCCATCAGCCGCGGTTCGGGGACCGGTACACACCGGCGAACCGGTCTTCCGACGAGCCCCGGACGAGGTCGGGCTGTGGTTGCATCGCGAAGTGCATTACCTGCATTGTGAACGATCCGACTCCATCGTTCACGTCGGAGCCTTCGTCGGCAACGCGGACGTGCCCGCGCTGTGCCTTTCGTTTTCTCAGTGCGACCGGCCGTATCTCCTCGAAGCCCTGGAGAATGCGGCTACCCCGACGCCTGAACCGGCGTCGATCGTCGTCTTGACCAGAGCGGCTTCGACGATGCCACTTCCCAGGAACCTCGTAAGCAGGCTCGTCGCCTGGGCGGCTCGCGAACTGCGGATTCGCACGGGCGCCACACTCTGCGTGACTGCCATCAACCCACTACTCGGCTTCGACGGCGCCTCGTTCCGCGCCGCAGGCTTCGTCCCGTTTGCGATGAGCCCCATGACGTACCAGTACGACCGGCAGGGCCTGTACGTGACCCGCCGGATGGCGACGGTGTCATACGGGCAGCTACTTGATACCCCGCCGATCGTGTGGTTAGTTCGCACTCTCGAACCGCGCGCCGCGCCGATCGTCCACCGGATTGTTACGGTTCTTCCACCCGCTTACCGCCGTTCGGAGGGCGCATGATGCCGAAAGGGCCGAAGGCCGCACCGACCGCGGAGTCTCTGATCCAACTACTGGGCGACGTCGTGTTGCCCATGTACGGCATCGAGCGCACGATCCTCGCGCCGACCAATCCGCCACGGCTGGAGAACGACGCGGAGCACTCCTTCTCGCTGGGCATTGCCGCGTGCTGCTTCGCACCGTTGGTAGACCCGCTGCTGGAAGTCGGGTTGGTGGCGCAGTACGCGCTGGTCCACGATCTCGTCGAGGTGTATGCCGGAGACACCTCCGTCTACGCGGATGCGACCGACCGAGCTGCCAAGGTCGAACGCGAACGGGCTGCGTTCGACCGCATAGTCATGGAGAATCAGAACCGCTGCCCCTGGCTGACCGAGCGCCTGGATGCCTACATAGCGGCCGCCGACCCGGAAGGCAGGTTCGTCCATGCCATGGACAAGCTGCTTCCGCACGCCGTTGTACTCCTCGCTGACGCGCATCCCCTGCGCCGCACTTGGGACGACTACTTGGAATCGGAACGGGTCGCCGCCGCGAAGATCTCTCGATACTTCCCCGCTCTGCTACCGCTGTTCACGCAGCTCTGCCGGATGTTCGCCGAACGCCCACACCTGTTCAGCGATCGGTCCGATGCCGAGGCTTCCGATGAGTGATCAGAACTCACCCGTTGTCAGCCTTTGGCTTGAGTGGCTATTGGAAACCCCGCGGTTCACTTGTGCAAACGACTTCTTTCTCCTCCTGCCTCCAGGGCAGGCGTTCGTCACGGGGGGTGCGATCCGCGACTTTGTCTTGGGCAGACCATCGGCCGAGGTGCGAGACCTCGATATCATCTACACCGGCGACCTCAACGATCTTGTCCGCCACCTTGGCACTCGGTACAAAATGACCCCGACGCTGTTCGGCAATCCCAGCGTGGTGCTGTCCGCCGAAGTACGAGCAGACATCTTTCCGCCCGCTTCGCCGCGCGGAGTTCGCTTGCCGCTGGCCGAGGCGCTGGAGCACGCGGACATGTCGGGAAACGCACTGGCGATGCCGCTCGACGGGGGGCACCTCTTGGATCCAACCGGCGGCCGCGCAGATCTCCTCGACGAACGAACGCGGTTGCTCGAACCGGGCTGGGACGCGCCGCCGGAGATCATCGCACACCTCCTGCCGCGCGTAGTGGAGCAAAGCAGTCGGCTCGGCCTCTGCGTCGATGAGCTCCACGTCGCGGACACCGCGTGTACGATCCTGGCGGATCGAGCGGAGAGGAACGGAGATCTCCACTTGGCCGCGGTAGCCGAAACCTACTCAGCGTGGCGGGCGCAAGTCTGATCTTCAGCCGGTTGCGCCTTTGCGCCGCCGTATACTTGCGCTGTGGTGGAAGACCGTAGCGAAGCCCGCAGGCAGGTGCTGTTCGACGTGCTGCGCCATAGCTGGTGTGCTGCGACTTCCATCGACCGCGCCTGGTCGCCGGCCAATCCGGCCCTCGGACAGTGCGCTGTCACCGCACTGATCGTGCAAGACCACCTCGGAGGTGGACTGGTGCGAGCTGCGGTCGGTCAGGTTTCGCACTACTGGAACCGGTTGCCGAGCGGCGACATCGACTTGACCCGGGAGCAGTTCGCCCGGTTCGCGCCGACCCGGATCAGCATCGAGCGCAGAGAGCGACTGCTGGCCAACTCGGAAACACGAAACCGCTACGAACTGCTCCGAACCGCGGTCGAGGCGGAACTCGCACTGAAGGAACATGTTGCCTGACGATCCCGGACAGCGCTGGCTGCATCTCTTCACCTCAAACATCCGAGAGCTGTACATCAGCGATGCGATCGATCTCCTGGCCGCGCCTGAAGGTGTGCACTACCGCTTCCGCTACGAGGCGAAGTACATTTCCGACGAGGCCCGGGTACTGTGGGAACGAGCGGACCACCTCCAGAGGCGGCAGGTCATGGTTCACTTTTCTCTGCAGCACCCGGCTAACTTCCACCCCGCCGTGTTCATGCCGCTTCGCCAGGGCGAGGTGGTGCGGACGCTGTTCGAAGGCAACACCTATGTCGTCTACTTCAGACTGTCGAGGTACCTTCCGTTAGCGGACCGACCGCAGTACTCGGCAAGCGATCGCGCGCAGGCAGTGCAACGGTATTCGGCAGCTTTGCGCGATCTGCTACCCAACGCGACTCCCGACCACGCGGTCCACGCGACCACCGGCGCCTCGCCGGAGCCCCTTGTCGCTCCCACGGACAGTGCGGGCCGAGACTTCGAGACCCTGGTCCGGTTTGTGACTCCCTCGCTTCCGGCACACCAGCGCACGTACTTCCGGGTCGCCTCGATTGAAACCAAGTCGGGCAAGCAGGTCAAGCCGGACCAATCCGGGGTTATGCCGCTTATCGCGGGCACCGAGTACACGCTGAACCTCGCCCATTACCACTACGAGCCGCTAGCGGAACCAGCCACGATCTCGGTGGTCGCGCCGGATTCGCTTTCCGTGGTTGGTGACCGAGATATTTTGATCCGCTCACGATACGACGTCATCCCGATCAGGTTGTTCCCACCGTTCCGGGAGAACTCCGTCAGCGATGAGCTCGCGATCAAGACGGTGGCACCGGCCTTCGGGCCAACCGTGCGACTTCCGCTGGTCGTCAACCCCGCAACGTCAGTGGCGTTGTTCGGCCCAGCTCTGGGATTCGGCGCAGCCAGCGCCATCGCGCTTCCGCCAATCCTCGCGAGTGGTCAGAACACGGTGCTGAGGATTGCCTTCGCCGTCTTGGGCGCGGCTGCGGTCGGTCTTGGACTTTGGTGGCGCCGCAGCCGCGGCCTCGGCTCGTGATTCGCTTCGTCTTTGGCTGTCACTTGAAGGCGCTGAGCAACGTGAACACCGAATAGAGCTGGTATGACAGCCAGTCGGCCGTCACACCACCCTCGGGACCTGACAACCCGCCGATTCATCGCTGCAGGTAGCGACCGGCAGCCTCCATAAAGCCTTTGACTGAAATGTCCAGTGCATCCACGGCGTCGACGATCGAGTCCGGCCCGGTTCGAGCAGGTGCTTGGTGCTTCTCACGAACCTCGTAGTCGGTATTGCGAACGTCGTGAGAGAGGTCAGCGAGATCTCTCGGACCGGTTAACTGAAACACTGTAGCCAGCCGAATGATCTAGTCACGAGCCTGCCAGTAGTCCTTTTCTGCCGTTCGCAGGTCGTCTGCGTCGATCTCCTCTCTTCCGCCGACTTTTCGATACAGACGGTTGATTTGAAGAGAACGGGACCATGCCTTGACCACAGCTTCGACAAAACTCGTACACCTCTCCTCCAGCAGTTCGCGTGCACGAGCCCGTCGGACGGCTGCCAGCTTGATCGGCTCAAGTGCCGATCCCATCACTACGCCGCCGAGTGAAGCTACCGCGGCTACGAGCGCGACCCAGATAGTGGCCATGGCTCTAGGCTGCCGTTCGAAGAACGAACCCACCAGTATCTTCCGGGCGTGGCGGACGTAGCGACGTGACCAACCACAGGTCAGCGGGCCCCACTGTTACAGCCCGGTACGCGTGCTTCAGCGTGCAGGCGAGTCTGGGGATCAGGTAGTCCGCCAGCTTCTCGACAGGGACCCACTCCCAGTGGTCGAGCTCGACGCCGTCGAGGACGATGGCGCCCTCGTCAAGCACCGAGGATCGCCGTGCCCGAAGACGTAGAGGATCTTGTCGCCTTGAGAGCCGTCGGGAGCCCAGTCGTGCATCAGCAGCCGCCGGGCTGACCGCGTCAGGCCGATCTCCTCTCGCTCCTCGTGCTTGCCGTCGTCCTGGCCTGCGCAACGCTGGCGGTCAACCACAAACTGCAGCGAGCCAGTGGCGAGCTGCTGTTCCGCGAAACGAAGACGGCCGCGTCGGACGACACCATGCCGGTGCCGCCGATCGTCGTCGCGGCCCTGGAGGAGCGCCGGCGGTATCAGCTCGCCGATCGCAAGGAGGCTGACCTCGCCTGGCTCCCGATCGACCCTCGGAACTTCAACCGGTCTTGGGACAACCGCGTTGCACGCTCCGGCGTTCGGAAGATCACCGTGCACGACGGGCGCCGGTCCTGCGGGACGCTGCTGTTCGACCTGGACGTGCACCCCCGCGTGATCATGCGGATCCTGCGGCACGCGCAGTTCTCGATGACGACGGAGATCTACCTCGAAGAAGACGCGGGAAACGCTCAAGCGCCTGGGCGAGTGGCGCCACTGCTGCACTTCGCTGCTATCAGGTCAGCGAAAAGGGCCGTCCACTCTACTGAGGACGGCCCTTGACCTGCTGTGGAGCTGAGGGGAATCGAACCCCTGACCTTCTCGATGCGAACGAGACGCGCTACCAACTGCGCTACAGCCCCTTGGTTGTGCTCGTAGAGCTTAGCAGTGCCCTACGAGCACCCCACGCAGGGGGGTCACTCTCCGACGGCCCGGCGATAAGGCCCGGTCCCGGGCTCGTCGAGCTCCTCGAACGCCGGGTCCTCGTCGTCGAGGTCGACGACGACCGCGCTGCGGCGGACGCGGGATGTCGGGGACGGGCGGCGCTCGACCACCTCGCGGCGGACCGGCTCGACCACCTCCACATCCTCCGCATCGTCCACGGACGCCGAACCCGAAGCAGAAGCCGAAGACGACGGAGAGGACGAGCGCCGCGGCCCGCGACTGCTGTTGAAGCGGGCCAGCCGGCGCTGCCGGATCTCCTCCTCGATGCGGACCTGGCGGCGCAGGTACACCAGGTACCCGACGAGCACGACGTCGATGACGCCGTGGCCCCACCAGGCCAGCGGCACGACGAAGCCGGCCACGAGTCCGCTCAGCACCGCGAGCACGAGCAGGATGACGACGATCCGCTGCCGGAAGCTGTACTTCGCGCGGGCCGCGATCTCGGCGGCTTCGGGGTCGAAGCCGCCTCGGCCCGGCCGGTAGCCCGGGCGGTCGCGTTCGGCCCGCGAGCCGCGGACCGGCTGCGGGAGCGGATCGGGCTCAGGGTCCGGTTCCTCGACGTCGTCGTCGAGTTCGAGCTCGGCCTCCAGCTCGGCCAGGTCGTCCTCCACCGAGGGCCGGGACTTCCCGTGGTCGTCGGACATGGCGAATTCCTCCCGGTCTTCGTTGCGTCCACTGCGCACGACCCGGGCGGCGAGCGCCGAGTCGGCCGTCCTCGCGACCTGCTGCCGCCGTCGCGCGACCATGGGCACGAGTACGACGAGCCATGCCGCGGCGAGCGCGACGATGATCACGGAGCTGGGCATCTCCCGTCACCTCCCCCGATCCTTCCACCAGGAATCACGTTAGTCACAGGAGTAACAGATCGGGCGCAGACTCGCCGGATTCGGCCACCGAAAAGCCTCACCGGATTAGGTGAAACTCACAGCATGTGGTAACGCGGCTACCGACCCGGGTGGGTAATCACGTTCAGGCGTAGTCGGCGCGGCCCGAAGCGACCAGCCGGGACACCAGCCCGGAGCCGGTTTCCTCGCGCGTCACGGCGAAGCAGTAGTGGTCCCGCCAGGCGCCCGCGACGTCGAGGTAGCGCTCGAACAGCCCCTCCCGCCGGTAGCCTGCTTTGGTGAGAACCCGCAGGCTGGGCGTGTTTTCCGGCCGCACGGTGGCCTCCAGCCGGTGCAGCCCGGCGGACCCGAAGGCGTGGTCGGTGACGAGCGCGACAGCGGCCGTCGCGACCCCGCCGCGGACCACCTCCGACGACACCCAGTAGCCGATCCAGGCCGACCGCAGCGACGCCCGGATGACATTACCCACAGTGATCTGCCCCGCGAGACGACCGTCCAGGGTGATCGTGAACGGGAGACACTGACCACGCCGAGCGAGCGAGCGCAGCGCCGCCCACTGCGACGGCCACGACCAGAAGGCGTTGCGTTCCGGCCACGGCCCGACGCCGGTGGGCTCCCACATCTCGAGGTGCGCGCGGTCCCGGAGCCGGATCCGGCTCCACTCGCCGGCGTCGCGCAGCCGGACCGGCCGGATCGCGACCTCGCCCGCGGGCACCCGCAGCGGGCCGAGCCGCGCCGGCCAGCCCGGGTGCCTGCTTTCGACCGGGTAGGACACGCCCGACACGGAGTTCATCAGGATCGTTGGGCCAGGAAGGTGACCTGGACCTGCTCGCCGGCGGCGACCTCGGTCAGCTCTTCCGGCACGTTGATCAGGCAGTTCGCCTCGGCCAGCGACGCGAGCAGGTGTGCCCCGGACTGGCCGAGCGGCTGGACCAGGTACTCGCCGTTGGCCTCGTCGCGCAGCAGCTGGCCGCGCAGGAAGCCGCGCCTGCCCTCGGTGGACGTGATCGGCGCCAGCAGCCGCGCGCCGACGATCCGCCGGTGCGGGTTGCGGGTCCCGCGCGCCGCCCGGATCAGCGGCCGCACCAGCACCTCGAACACCACCAGCGCGCTCATCGGGTTGCCCGGGATGAGGAACGTCGGCACCGAATCGGGACCGAGCCTGCCGAACCCCTGCACCGAGCCGGGGTGCATCGCCACCCGCGTCATGTCGATCCGGCCGAGGTCGGACAGCGCGGCGTGGACTTCGTCGCCGGTGGCGCCCCCGGCGCCGCCCGCGACCACGACGATCTCCGACATCAGCAGCCTGCCCTCGACGACCTCACGCAGCCGCTTCGGCTCGCTCGGCACGATGCCGACCCGGCTGACCTCGGCGCCCGCGTCCCGCGCGGCCGCCGCCAGCGCGTAGGAGTTGACGTCGTAGACCTGCCCGACCGACGGCGTCCGGTCGATGTCGACCAGCTCGTCACCGACCGAGACGATCGACACCCGCGGGCGCGGGTAGACGAGGACCTTCGCCCGGCCGACGGCGGCCAGCAGACCGACCTGGGCCGAGCCGATCGTGTCGCCGCGGCGCACCGCGACGTCCCCGATCTGGACGTCCTCGCCCGCCCGCCGCACGTACCCCGCCGACGGCACCGAGCGGTGCACCGTGACCTTGGCCTGGTGCCCGTCGGTGTAGGCGAGCGGCACGACTGCGTCGGCCAGCGTCGGCAGCGGCGCGCCGGTGTCGACGCGCACGGCCTGGCCGGGCTGCAGGCGCCGCGGCTGGCGCGAGCCCGCCGCGATCTCGCCGACGACCGGCAGCTGGACGGGTTCCTCGCCGGCGGCGCGGACGTCGACGCTGCGCACCGCGTACCCGTCGACCGCGGCCTGGTCGAAGCCGGGCAGCGCGTGCTCGGCGACCACCTCCTCGGCGCAGAGCAGGCCCTGGGCCTCGGAGATCGCCACCCGCACCGGCTGCGGCCGCACGGCCGCGTCCAGCGTCATCGCGATCTGCGCGTCCACCGAGCGAAACTCGGCTTCGTCCCCGGCCACTTCGGGCCGCGCCGCGTCGAGGGATTCCGTCATGGGCGCTCTGTCCCGATCCGTTCCGTCAGCCACGCCCGTAAAGATGGACCGTACTCGGGCGTTTCAAGCGCGAAATCGACCGCGGCACGCAGGAAACCACCCGGATTCCCCAGGTCGTGGCGTCCGCCGCGGTGCACGACGACGTGGACGGGGTGTCCTTCGGAGATCAGCAGCGCAACCGCGTCGGTCAGCTGCAGCTCGCCGCCGCTGCCCGGGGTGATCCGCTTGAGCGCGTCGAAGATCGCCCGGTCGAGCAGGTACCGGCCGGCTGCCGCGTAGGTCGACGGCGCGTCCTCCGGCTTCGGCTTCTCGACCATCCCGTGCACGCGCTTGACGTCGTCATCGCCGGTGTCGCTGACGTCGAACACGCCGTACGGCGAGATCTCGGCCTTCGGGATGTCGAACGCGCAGAGCACGCTGCCGCCGAACTCGGCGCGGACCGCGCTCATCTTCTCGAGCACGCCGGTGGGCAGCACCAGGTCGTCCGGGAGCAGCACGGCGACGGCCTCGTCGTCCGGGCGCAGGTTCGGCTCGGCCTGGGCGACGGCGTGGCCGAGGCCCAGCGCCTGCTCCTGGATGGCGGTCTCGACGGCCAGCAGGTCGTGCCCGCGGCGGACCTTTTCCAGCAGCGCGGTCTTGCCCTTGTCCTCGAGGTTCCGCTCTAGTTCGGGCTGCTCCTCGAAGTACCGGACCACGGCGTCCTTGCCCGGCGAAGTCACGATCACCAGGCGTTCGGCGCCGGCGGCGGCGGCCTCGGCCGCGACCAGCTCGATGCCCGGGGTGTCCACCACCGGCAGGAGCTCCTTGGGCACGGCCTTCGTCGCCGGCAGGAACCGTGTCCCGAGGCCGGCGGCAGGCACGATGGCGGTTCTGAACGTCTGGGTGGTTGCGGCGCCCGTCATGGGCGCAGAGCCTAACGTGAGGTCATGCACGCGCTGGGCAATGAGCACCTGAGCAAGGCGGAGTGGCGTGACCGGGTGACGCGCGCCCGGGCGGGGCAGGCAGCCGAATCGCACGCCCGGGAGGCCTCGGCGCTGGTCAGTGCGGTGTCGAAGGTCACAGCCGGCACGGTGTGCGCGTACCTGCCCTTCGGTGCCGAACCCGGCACGACGGCGTTCGTCGACGCGCTGGCCGCCGGGGGCGCGCGCGTCCTGTTGCCGGTCATCGTGTCGCGGACGGATCCGCTCGACTGGGCCGAGTACACCGGCGAGGCCGACCTCGTCCCCAGCCGGTTCCGCGGCATCCGCGAGCCGGGCGGAAAACGCCTGGGCCGCGACGCCGTGGGGGCCGCGGAGCTGGTGCTGGTGCCCGCGCTGGCCGTCGACCGCCGGGGCGTCCGGCTCGGGCGCGGGGCCGGCCACTACGACCGCTCGCTGGTCTTCGCCGCGGCCGGCGCCGCGCTGCTGGCCGTCGTCCGGGACGAAGAGCTGGTCGAACGACTGCCCGGCGAGCCGCACGACGTGCGCATGACCGGGGCCTTGACACCGGGTCGAGGCGTGGTCGAACTGCCGGTGTGAGCAACCAGGAATTGCTTTCCGGGAAGGTTTTCCCGCACAATCGGGTTAGCACTCAAGTCGGATGAGTGCCAGCAAAGGAGCCGTCAGTGCCTACGTACCAGTACGCCTGCAAAGAATGCGACCACCGGTTCGAAGCCGTGCAGTCGTTCTCGGACCCCAGCCTGACCGTCTGCCCGCAGTGCTCCGGGGCCCTGCGGAAGGTGTTCAGCTCGGTCGGCGTCGTCTTCAAGGGGAGCGGGTTCTACCGCACCGACTCGCGCGACTCGAGCAAGTCGAGCACGACGGCCGCCCCGGCGAAGACCGAGACCAAGACGGAGTCGAAGTCGAAGTCGGACACGAGCTCGGCATCCTCCTCTTCGACCACGACGAAGACGGCCGCCGCGGCGTCCTGACACCGAGTTATCCACAACACCCCGGTTGTCCACAGATGCCGGGCGTGGCCCTTCCGGCGGCCCGTCCGGCTTCCCTAACGTCGATCTCGTGCGGCACACCGCCGCACCCGATCCGGCCGAGGGGGCCTTGTGGACGTCTTGCCGAAGCTCAGCTCCATCCACCTGAACCGGCTGCAGAGCCGGCGGACGCGGCTCACCCGCCGCTGGCTCGCCGTCGGCCTGCTCGCGCTCGGCGGACTGCTGCTCGTCCACCCCGGTTCCGCCCGAGGCGCACCGACCGTCCTCGCGGCCCACGACCTCCCCTCCGGCGCGACGCTGCGCGCTGCCGACGTCCGGCTGGCCGAGCTTCCCGGTGAAGCACGTCCAGCGGGCGTGTTGAGCACCCTCGACGCGGTCGACGGACGCCTCCTGGCGGGCGCCGTCCGGGCCGGCGAGCCATTGACCGACGTCCGGCTGGCCACGGTCCCCGACCGGGGTGACCCGGGCACGGCGACCGTGCCGGTCCGGCTGGCCGACGTGGCTGTCGCCGATCTGCTCCAGCCCGGCCGTCTCGTCGACGTCATCGCGGCGCCGGAGCCAGGAGCGCCGGCGTCGGTGCTGGCCGGCGGGGCGACGGTCGTGACCGTCGGGCACCCGGAGCCGGCCACCGCCAAGGGGCCACTGGTGCTGCTCCGGCTACCGGAAGCGATCGCGACGCAAGTGGCGGCGATTTCACTGGAGCGTCCGGTAACGGTTACTCTCCGCTAGCCCGCACCCGCCGAGACGGGCGGCGGCGTCCCCGACCCGGTTCGTGAGGAGAGCAAGGTGTTCAAAGGTTTCAAGGACTTCCTGATGCGCGGCAACGTCGTCGACCTCGCCGTGGCGGTGGTCATCGGCTCGGCGTTCACGGCGATCGTCACGGCGTTCACCAACGGCCTGATCAAGCCGCTGATCAACACCATCGGCGGCACGGACGCCGCGCAGGGCCTGGGGTTCAAGATCTTCCCGAGCAACCCCTCGACGTTCCTGGACTTCGGTGGCGTGATCAACGCGGCGATCAACTTCGTGCTGGTCGCGGCGGTGGTCTACTTCGTGATCGTGATGCCGGTCAAGAAGCTGCAGGAGCGCCGCAAGCGCGGCCAGGAACCGGGCCCGTCGGAGCCGACGGACGTGGAACTGCTGATCGAGATCCGCGACCTGCTCCGCGCGCAGTACCAGCGCGACACCGACCGCGACTGACGGAGGTCAGCGGTCGTGGTGCGGTGGCCGGTTCTCCCGGTACCAGTCGTCCGGGAGACCGGTGCGCCGCTCGGGGTCGCGCTCGTCGGAGGTCGTCTCGGGCAGGACGTCCCCGAAGATCTCGTCGACCCGGCGGCGCTGCTCGCTGGTCTGGGGTTTCCGCTGTTCGCCCGGCATGACCCCAGTGTCCCACGACGCGGTGTTTGACAACTCCAGAGTGAACTTCGACAGCGGCGGCGTTTGGCGGGACTCCCGAGCACGCCGAAGGCTGGGAGCAACGCCATGCGCCGCCCCCGGCCCGGCAGGACGAAGATCAGACCTCTTCGAGGCCCGAGAGCTCGTCGATCACGTGCGGCACGAGCGAGGTCAGGGTCGCCATCCCGTCGCGGACCGCGGAGCGCGACCCGGCGAGGTTGACCACGAGCGTGCTGCCGGAAACCCCGGCGAGCCCGCGGGAGATGCCGGCGTCCACGGCCCCGGCGGCCAGGCCGGAGGCGCGGATGGCCTCGCTGATGCCCGGGATGGGACGGTCGAGCACGCCGGCGGTGGCGTCCGGGGTCCGGTCACGCGGCAGCACGCCGGTGCCGCCGACGGTGATCACCAGGTCGGCGCCGCCGATCACGGCGGTGTTGAGCGCGTTGCGGATACCCGCGGTCTCGGCCTCGACGACCACGACACCGTCGACGATGAAACCCGCTTCTTCGAGCAGCTCGGTGACCAGCGGGCCAGTGGTGTCCTCATGCTCGCCGTGCGCCACGCGATCGTCCACGATGACCACGAGGGCCCGGCCCAGCCGTTGTGCACTCCGTTCCATGGCGCCCACCGTAGCCGGTTCCGGCGGCCGGGCGCCGGGAGGTGCCGGGTGAGTTCTGACGATTCCGTGACGTACCGCCGCGGCCGCCCGCGGGCCCCGGCGAAGCCCCCTAGCGTGGCCGTTGTGCGCGTACTGGTCACCGGCGGAGCCGGGTTCATCGGGTCCCACATCGCCGACCTCCTGGCCGACGACGGCGACGAGGTCGTGGTGCTGGACAACCTCCTGCCGACGGCCCACGGCTCCCACACCCCACCGCCGTACACCGGCAGGCACCGGTTCCTGCGCGGCGACGTGACGGACGCCGAGATCGTCGCGGAGCTGCTGGACGGCATCGACGCGGTCTGCCACCAGGCGGCGGTGGTGGGGCACGGGATCGACCCGTCGGACGCGCCGTCGTACGCCCTGCACAACGACTACGGCACGGCGGTGCTGCTGGCCGGGATGCACGCGGCCGGCGTGCGGAAGCTGGTCCTGGCGTCATCGATGGTCGTCTACGGCGAAGGCCGGTACGCCTGCCCGGACCACGGCGTGGTGCCACCGTCGCCGCGCCACCGGTCCGATGTGGACGCGGGCCGGTTCGAGCCGCGCTGCCCGGCCTGTGAGGCGGAGCTGAGCTGGCAACTGGTGCCCGAGGACGCGCCGCTGAACCCCCGCAGCACGTACGCGGCGACGAAGCTGGCCCAGGAGCACCTGGCCGGCGCGTGGGCCCGCCAGACGGGCGGCAGCGTGTGGGCGATGCGCTACCACAACGTCTACGGCCCACGGATGCCCCAGAACACGCCGTACGCGGGAGTCGCATCCCTGTTCCGCTCGGCACTGGCCCGCGGCGAAGCGCCCCGCGTCCTGGAGGACGGCCGCCAGCAGCGCGACTTCGTCCACGTCCACGACGTGGCCCGGGCGAACGTCCTGGCCCTCCGCACCCCGGGCCCGCCCGACCTGACCCCGCTGAACATCTGCTCGGGCACCCCCCACACGGTGGGTGATTTGGCGGAGGAACTGGCCCGCGCATGCAACGGCCCGGCACCCGAGGTACTGGGCGGCGCCCGCCCGGCCGACGTCCGCCACGTGGTGGCCGACCCGGCCCGCGCCCGCAAGCTGCTCGGCTTCACCGCAGAAATCGGCTTCGCGGAGGGCGTCGCCGACTTCGCGACAGCCGAGCTCCGGCAACCGGTCTCACTCTGACGGCCACGCCCTCGGGCACCCTCACTACGCGAAGCCGGGGCGCAGCATCACTCCGCCGCCCCGGCCCGCGGCCGATGCCGAGCCTCGGCGGCGTGGCGCCCCACCTCGCCCTTCGGAAGACCGACCACGCCTGCATCCCGCCGACATCCCGGCCCACGGTTCTGCATCCCGATCCGCATCAACCAGCGCCTTGACGGTGGCCAGCCCCAACCTGCCACCACTGGCGGTCCCCCCGTGCTCAGGCATCCGAGCCCACGCCCGCGAACACCCGGCGAACTACGCACGGTCGACCCAGCACCGGCCGCCAGTCACCAACTACGGCGTCGCCGGCGGCAGCCGAACCTCAAACCGGCACCCCGGCCCACGGTTCCGCGCCCTGATCCGCATCAACCAGCGCCTCAGCGACAGCCAGCCAGGGCGGCACCACGGGTCACCCCGCCACGCTCAGGCGCTCGAGCCCGCGCCCCGCAAACCCCCGGCGCGCTGCAGCACGGCCCACCCAGCACCGGCCGCCAGTCACCACCTACGGCATCGCGAGCGGCAGCCGAACCTCGAACCGGCACCCCGGCCCATGGTTCTGCACCCCGATCCGCCCCCGATGCGCCTCGACCAACCCCTTGGCGATAGCCAGCCCCAACCCACCACCGCTGGTCGTCCCGCCACGCTCAGGCGTCCGAGCTTGCGTTCCGCGGAAGGCCACGTCGAACACCCGGGTGATCTCGTCGTCCGGGATGCCGCCGCAGGAATCGTCGACCGCGAGCAGGGCCTCGTCGCCGTCGACGCCGATCTGGACCGCGACCGTGCCGTCGGGCGGGGTGTGGCGGATCGCGTTGGACACCAGGTTCCGCACGATCCGGGCCAGTTCCGGGTCGCTGCCGGTCACCACCGGCCAGGTCGACGCGTTGGCGAGCACGCGCACCCGCTTCCGCTGGGCCACCGGGGCCTGAGCGGCGACAGCGTCGCTCACGACGTCCCGCAGCGGCACCGCGGACATCGTGAGCTCGAGAGCACCCGCGGTGATCCGCGACAGCTCGAAGAGGTCGCCGACCATCGCGGACAGGCGCTTGGTCTCGCCGCTGATCCGCTGGGCGTAGTCGGCCACTTCGTCGCGTTCGGACACCACGCCGTCGGCCAGCGCTTCGGCCATCGCCTGGATGCCGGCCAACGGGCTGCGCAGGTCGTGGCTGATCCAGGCGACCAGTTCGCGCCGGGACGCCTCGGCGGCGCGTTCCCGCTCGCGTGCCTCCCGTTCCCACACGCTGCGGCGCGCGATGGCCCGGCCGAGGATGATCGCCGCGGGCACGGTGACCAGGGCGACGAGCAGGCAGACCAGCAGCATCGTGGTCAAGGCCGGGGTGAACATGAACCCGCTGACACCCAGGACGCCGATCAGCGTGGCGAGCACCGGGATCAGCACCAGCACCGTGAGCGTGGTGGCCAGCGAACCGCGGCGCAGCACGTACAGCGCCACCCCGCCCAGCGCCACGACCGGCAGCGAGAAGAGCAGCGCGAACGGCAGGATGTGCCAGAGGTGCGTCAACATCTCCTCGAAGGACTCGCCCGAGCCGATCACGGCTGCTCCCGGTCGTAGCGGTAGCCGACGCCCCACACGGTCGCCACCCGGGTCGGCTTGGCCGGGTCGCGCTCGATCTTCTCGCGCAACCGTCGCACGTGGACGGTCACTGTGGACTGATCGCCGAAGTCCCAGCCCCACACCTTCTCGAGCAGGTCCGCGCGCGAGTAGGCGACCCCGGGGTGGGCGAGGAAGAACGCCAGCAGGTCGAACTCCCGGCTGGTGAGCGGCAGTTCGCGGCCGCCGAGGGTCGCGGTGCGAGCCTTCATCTGCAGGCGCAGGTTGCCGTCCACGAGCTCGGCGGCGGCCGGCTCCGGGCGCGGCATCCGGGCGCGGCGGAGCACCGAGGCCACGCGGAGGGCCAGTTCCTTGGGGCTGAACGGTTTCGTCACGTAGTCGTCGGCGCCGAGCTGGAGCCCGGCGATGCGGTTCTCCTCCTCGCCGAGCGCGGTCAGCATGACGATCGGCACCTGGCTGACCTGGCGCAGCCGCCGGCACACCTCGAGGCCGTTGATCCCCGGCATCATGACGTCGAGCACGACCAGGTCGGGCTC
This sequence comes from Amycolatopsis sp. lyj-23, assembly GCF_046549135.1. Classification (NCBI taxonomy): domain Bacteria; kingdom Bacillati; phylum Actinomycetota; class Actinomycetes; order Pseudonocardiales; family Pseudonocardiaceae; genus Amycolatopsis; species Amycolatopsis sp. lyj-23. Next base: position 238,043 of record NZ_JAJPWN010000022.1, read on the forward strand.
GTGCGCGGCGAACTTCGCCAGGCCCTCGGCACCGTCGCCGGCCATGTCGACGGTGAACCCGGCCACCTCGAGGTAGCGCCGGACGACGTCGCGGACCGTTTCGTCGTCGTCGACCACGAGCACCCGGGCCGCCTGATCGTCCATCACGTCTCCTTCACCAGCCCGTCAGCAGCAGGTGGTTGACGGCCAGGGCCGTCGCCGCCTGCGCGGCCAGCCACCACCGGCGCCCGGGCCGCGGCAGCAACGCCGTCATCGGCAGCAACCACACCCCGAACGGTAGCCAGATCCGTTCGGTCTCGGCCTTCGACAGGCCCGAGACGTCCGCGAACAGGATCGCGGCCAGCGCGGCGAGGCCGAGCAGGAGCACCGGATCGGTCAGCAGCGCGCGGCGCGGCGATCCGAGACCCCGCCGGACGGCGGCCACGACCGCGGGGCCGAGGGCGACCGACACCGCCGCGAGGTCGGCCCACACCCAGTACGAGTAGGGCCGGACCAGCGCCACGCCCTGGTAGTAGCGCTCGACGACGAGGTGGTAGCCGTCGAGCCACCAGAAACCCGCCCAGGCGAAGACGCCGGCCACGGCGAGGGCGGCGGCGATCGCCAGTGCCGCCGCCCGCCACTGCCGGCCCAGAACCGCGACCGCCACCGCGAGCACGCCGAGCAGCACCAGGCCGTAGGACAGGAAGATCCCGAAGCCGAGGAGGACACCGGCGGCGAGCCCGGAAGGCACGGCGTACCGGCGGCCGTGGGCGAAGCCCGTCGCGGACAGCGCGAGCAGCGCCAGCCCGGTGGCGGTGACTCCGGCGAACAGGCCGTCCGCCGACACGCCGATCCACACCGCACCGGGCGTGAGGACGGCGAACGGCAGCACCGCGCGGGCCGCGTCGGGGCGGCCGAGCAGGGCGACCGTGGCGGGCACGGCCACCGCGACCAGGCTGCCGGCCAGTACGACGGCCGTGGCCGCCCAGGCGCCGCCGTGCAGGCCGAGCCGGTCCAGCCAGACGAACACGAGCGTGGCGCCCGGCGGGTGCCCGGACACGTGCGTCGTCCACGAGTGGGGCTGGAAGTCGAGGATGCGGGCGGAAAACTCGCGCAGCATCCGCGGGATGTCGGTGATGCCAGGCACCTCGTGGAGGTACTCCTGCGGGATGGTGAGCCGTCCGGCGAACCCGCGGGCCCAGCCGTCGACCATGGCCAGCGAGAAGATCCAGGCGAGCGAGGCGAAGTAGCCGGCGGCGAGCGCCCGGCGCCACGGCAGCCGGGCGGCCAGCGCCGGGCCGTGGAGCACGACCGCGATCGCGACGAGCAGCGCGAACACCGAGCCCGGGCCCACGTGCGGCAGCCAGTCGGCGAACAACGGCGGGGCGGACACGAAGATGATCACGCCGGAGTTCGGCCGGTTGTAGTACAGGCCGACCGCGGTGGCGGCGGCCACGAGCACCGCGGCGGCCGCCACGGCGAGGAGGTCGGCGCGGCGGCCGGAGACCGCGGGTTCGGGTTCGCGGGCAGGCGGCTCGGCGAGCCGGGCTGCCGATTTCGGCTCGCTCATCGCGTCCACCCTAGGGTCGCGCCGGGCGGCGCGCGCCCTCGGAACGGGAGCCGTAACGACGCGGTAAGAACTCCCCGGACGTCATGATTCGGTAAGCGCCGCAAGGGTTCTGCGGCCTCCGGCGCGGCCTTACGGTCGGCGCCGTGACTGACTTGGAAGTGGACGTCGTCCTCCCCTGCCTCGACGAAGCGGGTGCCCTCCCCGGTGTGCTGGCCGGGCTGCCACCGGGCTACCGCGCGATCGTGGTCGACAACGGATCGTCGGACGGCTCGCCCGATGTGGCGGCCGCGCTCGGCGCGAAGGTCGTCCACGAACCGCGCCGCGGCTACGGCGCGGCCGTGCACGCGGGGTTGGAGGCCGCCACCGCGGACATCGTGTGCTTCGCCGACGCCGACGGGTCACTCGACCTCGCCGACCTGCCGCAGCTGGTGACCGCGGTCGAGCGCGGCGCAGACCTGGCCGTCGGACGCCGGGTGCCGTCCGGTCCCGGCGTGTGGCCCTGGCACGCGAGAGCGGGCAACGCCGTGCTGGCGCTGCTGTTGCGCAGCCGCGGCCTGGCGGTCCGGGACATAGCGCCGCTGCGCGCCGCGGACCGGCGGGCGCTGCTCGGCCTCGGTGTCGCCGACCGGGCGTTCGGCTACCCCTTGGAGCTGCTGATCCGGGCTCAGCGCGCCGGGTGGCGGGTCCACGAGTTCGACGTCCGCTACGGCGAGCGGGCCAAGGGCACGAAGTCGAAGGTGTCCGGGTCGGTGCGGGGGACGCTGCGGGCGGTCCGGGACTTCGGGCGGGTGCTGGCCCGATGACGTCCCCGTTCGTCCTTTTGGTCGTGGCCAAGGCACCGGTCGCGGGCCTCGCCAAGACCCGGCTCTGCCCGCCCGCGACCCCGGCTCAGGCGGCGGACATCGCGGCGGCCGCACTGCTGGACACCCTCGACGCCGTCTGCGCGGTGCCCGGCGCCTTGCCCGTCGTCGCGCTGACCGGTGACCTCGGCTCGGCCGCCCGGAGCGCCGAGATCGGCACGGCGCTGCGGCGCTGCACCGTCATCCCGCAGCGCGGCTGGGACTTCGGCGCGCGGCTGGCGAACGCCCACGCGGACGCCGCCGCGGTGCACACCAGGCTGCCGGTCCTGCAGATCGGCATGGACACCCCGCAGGTCACCCCGGAGCTCCTCGCCGCGACGGTCGCCCCGATCGTGCACGGCGACGACGACTGCGTGCTCGGGCCGGCCGCGGACGGCGGCTGGTGGGCGCTGGGCCTCGCCGAGCCGCGGCGAGCGCAGGTCCTCGCGGGTGTGCCGATGTCCCGCGACGACACCGGCGAGCGCACGCTGCGCGCCCTCACTGCGAGCGGCCTGCGGCCACGGCAGGCCGCGCTTGTGTCCGATGTGGACACCATGGCGGACGCCCGCTCGGTGGCGGCGGCGTGCCCGCTGGGCCGGTTCGCCCGGGCCGTCGCGGCCGTCGGCGGACAGGTGGTGGCGTGATGACGGCACCGGTCAGCACCGGGCACGAGTTCGACCGCGGGCTGCTCGGCCACCGCTGCTGGCTCGAGCTGGCGAACGGCGAGCAGATCGAGCTGCCGGTGGAACGCTGGGCCGGGCCGTCGGAGGGCGACGACGTCCTGCTCGACGCCTGTTCCGGCCCGACCATCGACCTGGGGTGCGGGCCAGGGCGGCTCACCGCGGCGCTGGCCGGGCGCGGGGTCGTCGCGCTCGGCGTGGACAGCTCACGCACGGCCGTCGGACTGACCCGGCGGCGCGGCGGGAGTGCGTTGCAGCGCAACCTCTTCGACCGCCTGCCTGGCGAAGGGCGGTGGCGGCACGCCCTGCTCGCGGACGGCAACATCGGCATCGGCGGCGACCCGGCCGCGCTGCTGCGGCGCACGGCACGGCTGATCGCTCCCGACGGCGACATCCTCGTCGAGGTGGAACCACCCGGGCAGGGCCTGCGGCACGAGCGCGTCCGGCTCCGGCCCGGCCACGCCGACGTCGCCTGGTTCACCTGGGCCTGGGTCGGGGTGGACGCGATCGCCGAAGTCGCCGCGCGCGCCGGGCTGCGCGTCGACTGGACCAGCCGGCGCGGGCACCGCTGGTTCGCACGATTGGAGCGGCCGTGAAACTCACGATTCCCGCGGAAGAACAGTTCCGGGCCCCGGCGCACACCGAACGGGTGACGTCGAAGATCGGCTTGGCGCTCGCGGTCACGTTCACGGCGTGCTTCGTGACGGGGTTGATCAGCCACCTGATCCAGCACCCGCCCGGGTGGTTCTGGTGGCCGAGCCGTCCGGTCGGGCTCTACCGCGTCACGCAGGGGCTGCACGTGGTCTCGGGCGTGGCGTCGATCCCGTTGCTGCTGGCGAAGCTGTGGAGCGTCTACCCGAAACTGTTCGGCCGGCCGCTCGTGCGCTCGCTGCCGCACGCCGTGGAGCGGCTGTCGATCCTGGTGCTCTCCGGTGCGGCCTTCTTCGAACTGACGACCGGGCTGCTGAACGTCGCGCAGAACTACCCGTGGGGCTTCTACTTCCCGCAGGTGCACTACGCGGTCGCGTGGCTGGCCATCGGCTCGATCCTGGTGCACGTCGCGGTGAAGCTGCCGATCATCCGCCGGGCCCTGAGCCGGGCCACTGCCGAGGAACCGCCGGCCGAAGGGCTGTCCCGGCGCGGCTTCCTGGTGACCACCGGGCTGGCGGCCGGGGTCGCGGTCGCGGCCACGGCGGGCGCGACGGTCCCGTTCCTGCGCGGCGTCTCCGCCCTCTCCTGGAAGACGGGCAAGGGCACGCAGGACCTGCCGGTGAACCGCACGGCGGCGGCCGCGGGTGTCACGTGGTCCCCGTCCTGGCGCCTGTCGGTGGTGACCCCGCGCGGCACGACGAAGTTCTCGCTCGACGAGCTGCGCGCCCTGCCGCAGACGACGGCGGAACTGCCGATCGCGTGCGTGGAGGGCTGGAGCCAGTCGGCGACCTGGCGCGGGATCTCCCTGCCCACGCTGCTGAAAGCCGTCGGCACGCCGCCGGGCACGGCGGTCCGGGTGTCCTCCTCGGAGCGTGGCGGCCTGTACGGCGTCAGCGTGCTTCCCGGCGAGCACACGGCCGACAGCCTGACGCTGCTGGCGCTGGAGCTGAACGGCGAGGTCCTCGCCCCCGACCACGGCTTCCCCTGCCGGATCATCGCCCCGAACCGGCCCGGCGTGCTGCAGACGAAGTGGGTCACGAAGCTGGAGGTGCTGTGAAAACCGCCCGTGCGCTCCTCGCGCTGCCCGGCCTCGCCGCGCTGGCCTGGGGTGCGGTGCTGTTCGCCGAGTACGCGCTGCCGCTGCGTCCGGACGTCTTCGGGACGGTCGGCTGGCTCGTCGGCGCCCCGCTCGTCAACGACGCGGTCATCGCGCCACTGACGGCGCTCCTCGGCTTCGCCTTGGCGCGCCTGCTCCCGCCCCGCTGGAAGACTCCGGTCATCACGGGCACGGTCATCACCGGCGTGCTGGCGATCCTGGCCTTCCCGCTGCTCTGGCGCCCGTACGGCACCCCGCCCATGCCGGGCCTCCACGACACCAACCCAACCCTCGGCCTCGCCCTCACCCTGGCCGCAGTCTGGCTAACGGTGCTTCTGACCGCCCTCCGCCCCCGCATCAACCGCCCAACCACGAGTGATGCCCCTCCAGACACACGTGATGCCTCCCCAGACACGTGGAGTTGCCCCCTGGGGCCGGACACCTTGATTCCAGACGGTGGTCTGGAGGGAGGATGTCCTGGTGTCTCGCAGGTCGAAGTATCCGGAGCAGTTCCGGCACGATGCGATCGAGCTGGTCAA
>NZ_JAJPWN010000023.1:0-215419 GCF_046549135.1 Amycolatopsis sp. lyj-23
CTCCCGCGCCGGCTTGGACTCACTCTTGCGTGGACTCACAAGCTCCGATGTCATCACTCACAGTGCCCATCCCGCCGGACCTCAGCCCGGCGTGTCGGGCCGGAAACACCGATCTCGGAACAGTCCCTCGATGTCGGCGATCGCGGCCTGTTCGAGTGCATTCTCGTCGGTGATGTCGATGATCGCTTCGACTGTCACCTTGACTCTGCGGCTGCGTCCCTGGGCGCGGGTCATTCGTCCAGGCTATCCCCGCGGGCAGCGTGTGGTGGTCGACGACGCGGAGGCGCACGCTGAGGTGGTCACAAGGAGGTCGTGATGGGACGGTCGGCGGTCTACAAGCGGTGTGGCTGTAAGGCGCGAGGAGAGGCTGGCGGCGAGCGAGGTGCCCGGTGTCCTCGGTTGGCGGAGCGGGGGCATGGGAGCTGGTATTTCTCGCTGGAGCTGCCGTGTGGCCGGGACGGCCGGCGGCATCGGGTGCGCCGTGGCGGGTTCCGGTCCCGTGCGGCGGCGGAGCAGGCGCGAGCCTACCTGCTCGGGGCCGACGTTGTGCCGGGGCGGAGTGCGGTGACGGTGGGGCAGTGGGTGGACATCTGGCTGGAGATGCGCCAGACCCTCAGCTTCAACACCCGCCGCCTATACACACAGCACGTGAACGACTACCTGAAGCCCTATCTCGGGAGTGTGCCGCTACGGTCGTTGACGGTGGCGCAGGTGCAGGCGATGTTCGTCGCGTTGGCCCGAGCGAACGCGACACGGGAGAGGCCGCTGTCGCCGGCCACGTTCGTGCGGGTCCGCGGGACGCTGCACGCGGCGCTCAACGGCGCGATCCGGGTCGGGTTGATCGAGCGGAACCCGGCGCATCTGGTCGAGCTGCCGTCGGGGCGGCGGCCACGCGCGGTGGTGTGGACCGACGCGCGGGTCGCGCACTGGCGGGCGACCGGCGAGCGCCCGCCGGTGGCGGTATGGACGGCTCGGCAGACGGCCGAGTTTTTGGAGCATGCACATGATCATCCGATGTATGTGCTGTATCTGGCGGTCGCGTTGCTCGGCTTGCGGCGCGGCGAAGCGACCGGCCTGCGCTGGTGCGATCTCGACCTCGACGCCGGGGTCGTGCAGGTATCGCACCAGGTCCAGGACCGGGGCGGCCGCACAGTGGTGTGCCCACCGAAGACCGAGACGAGCGTCCGCACCTTGGCACTGGACCACGGCTTGGTGGCGGCCCTGCGGGCGCTTCGGTCACAGCGGCGGCAGGAGGAGGGCGGGGAGCCGGTCGGGTTCCTGTTCACCAACCGGTATGGCGGGCCGCTAAGCCCGGGCTATGTGACGCACACCTTCACTCGGCTGGTGGCGGCGGCGGGGTTGCCGCCGATCCGGTTCCACGACCTGCGGCACGGAGCGGCCAGCCTGTCCCTGGCGGCCGGTAACGACTTGAAGGTGGTGCAGGCGATGCTCGGGCACTCGAGCATCGTGCTCACCGCCGACACCTACACCAGCGTCCTGCCTTGTCTGGCCCATCAGGCCGCCGAGGCAACGGCGGCTTTGGTGCTGGCGGCGGCTCGCGATGCGGCAGCGTCGTTGCGCAGCCGGGGAAGCGGGAAACAACGCCGACGAGGCAAAGGACGCCACGCCAACAACAAGAAGGCCAAGAACAACGGCCGACAAGCGCGGTCTCATTCGGCCCCACGCCGGTCCCACCCATGATCAAAGCCCACCTGCAAGATCCTCTTGATCAAGGATATCCGCAGGTGGGCTTCGATTCAGTGGGGTGCGCCATCAGGGACTCGAACCCCGAACCCGCTGGTTAAGAGCCAGCTGCTCTGCCAATTGAGCTAATGGCGCCGGTGTCTGCCGGAGGCTTCCCTCGGCGACGTGGAAAAGATTAGCACCCGTCTCCGAGTGCGTTTCAGGGGGGTCCCCCCAACCGGGTCCGGGCATCGCCGCCCCGGTGTCCGGGCTGGTCGGGCACACTGGAGCTGGACATCGACGACGAAAACGGGCGGGTGGACATGCGGGGTGTGGCGGTGCGGCTGCTGGTGGCCGCGGGGGTGGTCGGGCTCGCCGTCGGGGGTTGCAGCAGCACGCCTTCGGGTGAACTTCCTCCGCAGCCGGCGCCGTCGGTCAGCGGAACCCGGCCCGCGCCGAAGCCCGCCGTGCTCATCCTCACCCCCGGCGAGGACGCCAAGGACGTCGCGCCCGGCGAACCGGTGGGTGTCACCGTCACGGACGGGACCGTCGGGGAGGTCCGGCTGACCGGCGCCGACGGCAAGGTCGTCGCCGGGAAGCCGCGGGCCGACGGGTCCGGGTGGGACGCCACCGAGCCGCTGGGCTACCACAAGACCTACCGGCTGACCGCGACCGCCACCGGGACCGACGGCAAGCCGGTCACCGCGGAGTCGACCTTCCGCACCGTCAAACCCGCCCGGCAGCTCGACGTCTCGGTGAACCTCGTCGAGGGGGAGACCGTCGGCGTCGGGATGCCGCTGATCTTCACCTTCACCGGCAACGTCACGGACAAGGCGGCGGCCGAGAAGGCGCTGAAGGTCACCGCGGAGCCGGCCACCGAGGGCGCCTTCCGCTGGTTCGGCGACAAGCAGGTCACCTGGCGGCCCAAGGAGTACTGGAAGAGCGGCACCAGGATCAAGGTCGACGCCGCCGTCTACGGCAAGCCGCTCGGGAGCGGCAGCTACGGTCGGCAGGACAAGGCGGTGAGCGCCACGGTCGGCGACAAGCTCGTCGCCGTCGCCGACGGCCGGACCCACCAGCTGACGGTGTCGATCAACGACAAGGAGGTCAAGACCATGCCGACCTCCATGGGCAAGCCCGGCCACAACACGCCGCAGGGCGCCTACCCGTGATGAGCGAGCACACCGGGTACACGATGAACTCCGCCACCTACGGCGTGCCCGAGGACGCGCCCGGCGGCTACAGCACCTTCGTCCAGTACGCGGTCCGCCTGTCCTACAGCGGCATCTTCTACCACTCCGCGCCGTGGTCGGTGCGGCAGCAGGGGCACAGCAACGTCAGCCACGGCTGCCTGAACCTGTCCACCGAGGACACGAAGTGGCTGATGGACACGTCGAAGAAGGGCGACGTCGTCACGGTGCAGAACAGCGGCGGCCCGAAGCTCGACCCGGCCGACGGCTGGAGCGTCTGGCAGCTGTCCTGGGACGAGTGGCGGGCGGCGGCGAACTAACCCGACCCGCGCACCAGCTCCCGCGCCTCGGCTTCGGTCGACACTGCGGGTCCCGAGCCCCAGAGCGGCTCGTTCGCCGTCTCGCGGCTGAAGTACACCGCGACGGCGCCGATCGCGCCCGCCGCCATCAGGTACCAGGCCGGCCAGAAGTCGTGGCCGGTGGCGGAAATCAGCGCCTGCATGACCAGCGGGGTCGTGCCGCCGAAGAGCGACACCGAGATGTTGAACGCGATGGACAGCGCGCCGTAGCGGATCGCCGTCGGGAACAGCGCGGGCAGCGCCGCGGGCATCGACACCTCGAAGCAGAGCAGCAGCAGGCCGAGTCCCATCAGCCCGAGGAAGGTGAGGACGAGGCCGCCGTCGTGCACCAGCAGCATCAGCGGCCAGGACAGCACGAGGAACCCGAGGCAGCCGGTCATCATCACGGGCTTGCGTCCGACGTGGTCGGTGATCCGCCCGCCGACCATGATGATGAGCATCATCACGACCATGACGACGATGATCAGCAGCAGCCCGTGGGTGGCGTCGAGGTGCAGCTGCTCCGACAGGTACGTCGGCATGTAGGACAGCAGCATGTAGTCGGTGACGTTGAAGACGAGCACGAGGCCGACGCAGATGAGCAGCGCGGGCCAGTACTCGGTGAACATCTTCCAGAACGGCTCCCCGGCCCGCCCGCGCTTCTCGGCTTCCTCGGCGTGCTTCTGGAACGCGGGCGTCTCCTCGAGCTTCAGCCGCATGTACAGCCCGATGATCCCGAGCGGTCCGGCCACCAGGAACGGAACGCGCCAGCCCCAGTCGAGCAGGGTCTCGTGCGGCACCCACGCCTTCATCCCGGTGACGACGGACGCCCCGAGCACGTACCCGGACAGCGTCCCGAACTCGAGCCAGGACCCCATGAACCCGCGCCGCTTGTCGGGGGAGTACTCGGCGATGAAGGTGGTGGCGCCCCCGTACTCGCCGCCGGTGGAGAACCCCTGCACCATCCGCGCCAGCACCAGGAGGACCGGTGACCAGACGCCGATGGAGCTGTACGACGGGATCAGGCCGATGCACAGGGTCCCGATGGCCATCATGATCATGGTGACGGCGAGCACCTTCTGCCGCCCGATCCGGTCCCCGAGCGGCCCGAACACCAGCCCGCCGAGCGGCCGCATGAGGAAGGCGGCGGTGAAGGCCCCGAAGGTCCCGATCAGCCGGACGCCGGGAGCCACGCTGGCGGGGAAGAACACCTCGGCGATGGTGTCGGCGATGTAGGCGTACACGCCGAAGTCGAACCACTCCATGGCATTGCCGAGCGCGGCGGCCCCCACCGCGCGCTTGAGCAACGACCGGTCGACGACGGTGATGTCCTCGTACCGCAGCTTCTTCTTGCGACTCCGGATGTTCGGTGCTGAACGTGCCACGAGAACACCGTGCCCCGGCGTCCGGCGGCTCGCACGCTGAGCCATCCGGTCGTGAGCGTTGCCACGAACGGCGCACCCGGCAATGCGGACCCGACCACTCCGATGGGGGTCCGGGGGCGAGCCCCCGGCGGGGGTGTGGGGGTTCGACCCCCACAAAAAGGCGAAACCCCAGCCTGCGGGAAGGGGCGCAAGCCCCGAACAGGCTGGGGTGATGGGGTGAGCGACGGGTTTCGAACCCGCGACCTCCTGGACCACAACCAGGTGCTCTACCAGCTGAGCTACGCCCACCATCTACGAGGAACCGCTTCCGGTCACCTCGCTGGCTGTAATCGTAGCGGGTCTCCTCGACCGGTTTTCAGGGGGTCACCTCTGGTGGTGTTCCTGCACTTCAGCGGCGACGGCCTTGGCTTCTTCGCTGGTCGGCCCGGGCTGCGGGACGAAGGCCACGCGCCGGTAGTAGTCGAGCTCGCCGATGGATTCGCGGATGTCGGCGAGCGCGCGGTGCGCGAGGCCCTTCTCCGGCTTGGCGTAGTAGATGCGCGGGTACCAGCGGCGGACGAGTTCCTTGACGGAGGAGACGTCGACCATCCGGTAGTGCAGGTGGGCGTCGAGGGCCGGCATGTCGCGGGCGATGAAGCCGCGGTCGGTGGCGATCGAGTTGCCGGCGAGCGGCGCGGTGCCCGACTCGGGGACGTGCTCGCGGATGTACTCGAGGACGCGGCGTTCGGCTTCTTCGAGCGTCACAGTGGAGCGCCGGACCTCTTCGGTGAGGCCGGAGTGGGCGTGCATCTCGCGGACGACTTCGGGCATCCCGGCGAGTTTTTCCTCGTCGGCGTGGATGACGATGTCGACTCCTTCGCCGAGCACGTTCAGCTCCGCGTCGGTGACGAGGGCGGCGATTTCGATCAACGCTTCCTTGCCGAGGTCGAGCCCCGTCATTTCGCAGTCGATCCAGACTAGGCGGTCGGTCACCTGGTGACCCTAACCCGACACGGGGATAAGAAGGGCGTTACCTGCGCGTACGGCGCGTTACGCTCCCCGGTGTGGTCCAGGACACACGATCGGGGAGTGGCGAGTGACCGAGCAACAGTCGCCGGCGAGTGAGATCGCCGCCGGTTACGCGAGTGAGGGTGCCGCGCTGGAGCTGGGTGCGGTGGTGGTCGACGGGCAGGTGGACGCCGCGGCGGCCGTGCGCCTGCCGCTGGCGACGCTGAACCGGCACGGCCTGGTCGCCGGGGCGACCGGGACGGGCAAGACGAAGACGTTGCAGCTGATCTCGGAGCAGCTTTCGGCGGCCGGGGTGCCGGTGGTGCTCGCCGACGTCAAGGGCGACCTGTCCGGGCTGGCCGCGGCCGGCGAGGCGAGCGACAAGGTCACCGAGCGCGCGCAGGAGCTCGGCGACGACTGGGCGGGCGCGGCGTTCCCCGTGCAGTTCCTGTCGCTGGGCACCGGCGGGAAGGGCACACCGATCCGAGCGACGATCACGAGTTTCGGGCCGGTGCTGCTGGCCAAGGTGCTCGGGTTGAACGAGACGCAGGAGTCGACGCTCGGGCTGATCTTCCACTGGGCCGACCAGCGCGGCCTGGCGCTGCTGGACACGAAGGACCTGCGGTCGGTCATCACGCACCTGACCGGCGACGAGGGCAAGGCGGACCTCAAGGGCATCGGCGGGGTCTCGGCCGCGACGGCCGGGGTCATCCTGCGTGCACTGTCCAACCTGGAGGCTCAGGGCGGCGAGGACTTCTTCGGCGAGCCCGAACTGGACGTCCACGACCTCATGCGCGCTCGCGACGGCAAGGGCGTCGTCACGCTGCTGGAGCTGGACAACCTCCAGGCGAAACCGGCGTTGTTCTCGACGTTCCTGATGTGGCTGCTGGCCGAGCTGTTCGAGGAGCTGCCCGAGGAGGGCGACCTCGACCGGCCGAAGCTCGTGTTCTTCTTCGACGAGGCCCACCTGCTCTTCGCCGACGCGTCGAAGGCGTTCCTCGAGCGCATCGAGCAGACCGTGAAGCTGATCCGGTCGAAGGGCGTCGGCGTGTTCTTCTGCACGCAGCTGCCCACGGACATCCCGAACGCGGTGCTCTCGCAGCTCGGCGCCCGGATCCAGCACGCGCTGCGTGCGTTCACCCCGGACGACCAGGCGGCGCTGGCCAAGACGGTGAAGACCTACCCGAAGACGAAGTTCTACGAGCTCGACACGGCGTTGACGTCGCTGGGCATCGGTGAGGCCGTCGTCACGGTCCTGTCGGAGCGGGGTGCGCCGACGCCGGTGGCGTGGACGCGGCTGCGGGCGCCGCGGTCGAAGATGGGCTCGATCGGCGCCGACGCCGTCGCCGCGGCCGTCTCGGCGTCGGACCTGCACGCGAAGTACGCCGAGACGATCGACCGGGAATCGGCTTACGAGAAGCTGGCCGCGAAGGTCGCCGCCGCTCCGGCGCCCGCGCCCGAGGCGCAGGCACCCGCGCCGGCGCCGGAGAAGGACGAGCCGGGGTTCATCGAGTCCGCCATGAAGAACCCGGCGGTCAAGTCGTTCATGCGGTCCGCGGCGAGTGCGCTGGGCCGGGAGATCACGCGCGGGCTGTTCGGGAACCGCCGGCGCTGACAAATCCTGCCGCGAGTTGTCAGGTATGGCTGGCAGGCTGGCGCCACCTTCGAAAGGAAATCAGCCATGACCAGCACAGCCACCGCGTCGTTCGTCCTGGACAAGTGGGAACCGCAGGCGACCGACGAGACCGCGGGCACCGAGTTCGCCCGGGTGGCGATCGCCAAGACGTTCACCGGCGCGGTCGAGGGAACCAGCACCGTCGAAATGCTGACCGCGTCCAACACGACTTCGCGCGCGTACGTCGCCTTCGAACGTCTCGAAGTCTCGGTCGACGGCCGCAAGGGCGGTTTCGTCCTGCACCACTCGGCCGACGACTCGGGCTTGACGCTGAAGATCCTCACCGGCTCGGGTTTCGGCGAGCTGACCGGGATCGCGGGCACGGCGAGCATCGTGATCGACGAAGAGAAGAACCACGTCTTCACCCTGACGTGCACGCTCTGAACAGCGCGAAGGCCGTTTCGAGAGCCCCCGATAGACTCTCGAAACGGCCTTAGCGTGTTCTCCCGCTCCCCGAAGCGGGGGACGGGCCGCCCCGACCACGGCCCGTCCGCGTCCTAGTTGTTCGCGATCTGGTCGACGATCTTCTTGGCGTCGTTGATCGGGATGGCGAAGCCGATCCCGACGCTGCCCGCCGAGCCGTTGGCCGACGCCGCCGGGCTGTAGAGCGCCGAGTTGATGCCGATCACGTTGCCCTGGGTGTCGACCAGCGCGCCGCCGGAGTTGCCCTGGTTGATGGCGGCGTCCATCTGGATCGCGGTGTAGCTGGGCGAGTCGCTGCTCTGGTTCGACGTGCGGCTGAACGGCGAGCGCTGCTGCTGTTCGCCCTGCCCGATGTCGGACAGGTTCCGGTTCAGCGCGCTGACGATGCCGGTGGTGACGGTGTTCTGCAGGCCGCCCGGCGAGCCGATCGCGACCACTTCCTGGCCGACGGCGAGCTTGCTCGAGTCGCCGAGGCTCGCTGCGGTCAGTCCACTGGCGTTCTGCGCCTGGACCACCGCGATGTCCGCCTTCGCGTCCGCGCCGACCACGCTGGCCTGGTACTTCTTGCCGTCGGACGTGGTGACGACGACGTTCCGGGCGCCGTCGACGACGTGCGTGTTGGTCAGGATCCGGCCGTTCGAGGTGAGGATGACACCGGAGCCGATGGCCTCGCCCTGGTCGGTCGTGACGTTGATCTGGACGACGCTCGGCGTCACCTTCGCCGCGACGGCGCTGACGTCACCGGAGGTGGCGTTCGAGACCGTCTGCCCGTTCGCCGCCGGCGTGCTGACCGATGTCGTCGCGCCGGTCGCCGAGGTCGTCGTGAGCCCGACGATCGCGGCGCCGCCGACCCCACCGACCAGCGCGGCGCCGAGCGCGGTCGCGCTGACGAACATCGCGACGCGGCCACCCTTGCGCGACTTGGCCTGCAGGGCCGTGGGGGCCTGGTGGCCCGGCGGCGGGGTGAAGAGCGGATTCGGCGCGGCCTGCTGCTGGTAGGCGTACTGCGCGTACGGCCCGTACTGCTCGGTGCTCTGGTGCGGCTGGTGCCCACCGGTGGAGGCGGGGCCGGGCCGACTCTCGTTCTCGGTCATGCACCAAGGTTCGCGCCCGCGCTTGTGAACAACCTGTGGAAACACCTCGGGCTTTGCTGAGAAGAATCAGCTGAGAAACCTCAGGGAATCCTCAGGCGTCAAGCGAAGAACGAGGGCACGTCCAGTGCGCCTCCGGCCGCTTCGAACTCGTCGTGCACCGCCTTCCGCAGCTCGGCGTCACCCAGGTAGTCGGCGGCGGTCAGGGCCAGCCCCAGCGCGCCGTCCCGGACACCCGCGTCACCGGTGCCCGATCCGGCCGCGGCCGCGAACTCCTTGGTGTGCAACGCAACCGTCGGACCCGACACGGCGAGCATCGGGTGCAGCGCGGGCATCCGGTACGACAGGTTGCCGAGGTCGGTGGAGCCGGTGAGCGACTCCGGCACGATGCCCGGCGGGAGCGGCTTGCGGCCGGTGCCCAGCTGGTTGGCGGTCCAGCGGCCGGCGAGCGCGGTGTTGAACCGGATCGGCAGGTAGGCCGGCTGGGCGTCCCAGACCAGGTCGACACCGCAGCCGGTCATCGCCGCGGCCCCTTCGGCGATCGACGTCATCCGGGCGGCGAGGTCGCGCAGGGTGTCCGGGCTCTGCGACCGCAGGTAGAACAGCAGCGCGGCCCGGGCCGGGATGACGTTCGGCCGGGCACCGCCGTCGGTGAACACACCGTGGACGCGGTCGCTCTGCGGCAGCTGCTGGCGCAGCGCCGAGACGCCTTGGTACGCGGCGACGGCGGCATCGAGCGCGTTGCGGCCCATGAACGGCTGGGCGCTCGCGTGCGCGCCGACGCCGTGGAAGACCATTTCGAGCTGGCGGCGGCCGAGGAACGGGTGCAGCGCGATGTCGTGGCTGAACGGGTGCAGCATGATCACCGCGTCGACGTCGTCGAACACCCCGGCGCGCGCGAGGATCTCCTTGCCACCCCCGCCTTCCTCGGCCGGGGTGCCGATCAGGCTGACGCGGCCGCCCAGCCGTCCGGCAACGGTGGCGGCGCCGAGGAAGCCGCCCGCGGCGGTGGTGCAGATGACGTTGTGACCGCAGGCGTGCCCGAGGCCGGGCAGCGCGTCGTACTCGGCGAGGACGGCGATGTGCGGGCCGTCTTGTGGAGGTGTGCTGACGCGCAGCGCGGTGTCGAGCCCGCCGACGCCGACGGTCGCTTCGTGGCCGTGGCGCCGCAGGAGGTCCGCCAAGGCCTGGACCGAGCGGTGCTCGGCGAAGCCTTCTTCGGGATGCGCGTGCAGATCTTGGCTCAACGCCACCAGATCCGCCGAGCTGCGCTCCACGGCGGCGGTCACTTCGCCCCGCGTCGCCCCATCCGCGCCGGCGTACGGCGAGGACAGCGGTTCGGCGGCCGCGACGGCGTCGGCGGTGGCCTCGACCAGGGAACGCAGGTAGCTGTCATCGGGCGGGACGGGCGCGTGGTGGGTCATGGGGGCGATGCTAACCGCCCACTCGTTCGAGTGAACAAATCCGCGCTCAGACGTTCGACCCCCGAAATTGTCGGTACCCCTCCCTAACGTCCCAGGCAAGGTCCCGAACCAAGGAGGAGAGATGACGACGATGACCCGCCCGTGCAGCACGATCGCGATCCAGGGCGAGTTCGACCTGACGGCGGCGGCCCGCTTCCTGACCGGCTTCGCCCCCGCAGGCCACCCGGAGGCGGAGCCCGGCGCCCTACGGCTGGCGTTCCCGCTCGACGGCGAAGGAACACCGGTGGGAGCGGTCCTGCGCCAGAGATCGCCCGGCGAGCTCACGGTCGAGGTCCACGGCCCGCCTTCGCGCACGGAAGCGGTGGTGGCGCAGGTGCGGCGAATGTGCTCGCTGGACATCGACGGCACGGCGTTCCCCGAAGCCGGCGCGCGTGATCCGGTGGTGTCGCTGCTGCAGGGCTTGCACCCGGGCCTGCGCCCGGTGCTGTTCGCATCGCCGTACGAGGCGGCGTGCTGGGCGGTGCTGAGCCACCGGATCTGGATGACGCAGGCCGTGCGGCTCCGCCGCCGCTTGACCGAGCGCCACGGCACGGAGGTCGACGTGGGCGGCACGGTGCTGAGGTCGTTCCCGGCACCGGCCGCGCTGGCGAAGCTGGAGTACCTGCCGGGCCTCCCCGGCCCGAAGATGACCCGCCTGCGAGCAATAGCCGAGGCAGCGGCCATGGGCACATTGGACGCGGCGGCGTTGCGCGCAAAGCCGCCCGAGGAGGCGCTGAAGGAGCTGCAGCTGCTGCCGGGCATAGGCCGGTTCAGCGCAGAGCTGATCCTGATCCGCGGCGCCGGCCACCCGGACATCTTCCCCCGCAGCGAAACCCGCCTCCACGAGATCATGCGCGAGGCGTACCACCTCCCGGAGGCGGAGGTCCCGGAGCTGGCGGAGATCGCCGAGGCCTGGGCCCCGTTCCGAAGCTGGGTGGCCTTTCTGTGCCGAGTGGAGGGCGAGGCCCGCATGAGGGAGTCACGATGAGCTGACCAGCGGCCCGCGCCCGACGCGAGCAGGGCTCCGCCCTTTCCCAACCCCGCCGCGCGGCCCGCGGCTGGGCCGGGTTGGCGAGCGAGCTTCGTGGCGAACGCGGATCGGGCTCGGCGCGTCGATGCTCCGCTGCGCCCTGTTCCCCACCGGCCGCAGCCCGTGGATGGGCTGGAAATCGGCGAGGTATCTTCGCGCCGAGCTCGGGTCCGGCTGCGTCGATGCTCCGCTGCGCCCTCGTTCCCGACCCGCAGCAGCCCATGGGTGGGCCGGGAACCGGCGAGGCATCTTCGCGCCGGGTGCGGATTGGGCCCGATGCTCCGCTGCGCCCTCCCAACCCGCTGCGGCTCGCGGTTGGGTCGGTGGTCGGCGAGCAAGCTTCACGCCGACTGCGAATCGAACTCGGCTCGTCGGTGCGGCTGTGCGTTTCCGGACCAGCCGCGGCCCGCGGCTGGTCGACGGCCGACGAGCCTGCTTCGCGCCGAGCTCGAATCCGGCTGCGTCGATGCTCGGCCGCGCGCTTCCCGTGCCCACGGCGGCCCGTGGATCGCTCGGCGGTCGGCGAGTGAGCGTCATGCCGAGTGCGAATCGGGCTCGGTGCGCCGGTGCTCGGCTGCGTCCTGTTCCCAACCCCGCGGCGGCCCGCGGTCGGGTCGGTCGGCGAGCGAGCTTCGTGTCGGGTGCGGATCGGGCTCGGCGCGTCGATGCTCCGCTGCGACCCCATCCGACCCGCAGCAGCCCGTGGTGGCCGGGAATCGGCGAGCGACCTTCGCGCCGAGCGCGGATCCCGCTGCGTCGATGCTCGGCCGCGCGTTCCCCGCGCCAGCCGCGAGCCGATGGTCGTTCCGCGAGCTGCCCCGGGGGCCTCGCAAGCAGGTTCGCGGTGCCGCTGCCCCGGCGTACCGCATGAATCCCGGCGCCCCAACCGATCACCGCCGGTCCCACCGACAGAAAGGAGACCGCAACGACCCGATACCGGAACCCGCGAAGCGACGACCGGTGGGGACTCACAGTAGCCAGATATCGCCTGTGGTGAGGTATCCGGGTGAGCTCGCCCGTTCCTCTCGCGCTCGGCAGCCCGGCCGGTGACACCCTGTCAGCGTTCCGCGCGGCCGCCGCCACCAACACTTCACCGGCCGGTTCGCTCCTCGAGCAGGTCCAGACCCCGGCGGTGATCACCCTGGCCGCCGGCGGAGTGGCCCTGCTGGTGGTGCTGGCGGGCGGAACCCCGTGGCGGCGGGCACGCAACGTCATCACGATGGTGCACGAAGCCGGCCACGCGCTGGCGGCGCTACTGGTCGGACGGCGGCTACAGGGCATCAAGCTGCACTCGGACACCTCGGGCGTCACCGTCTCGCGCGGCAAACCCGAGGGCCCGGGCATGGCGTTCACGGCGATGGCCGGCTACCTGGCACCGTCGGTGCTGGGGCTGCTGTTCGCCAGCCTGCTGGGCGCCGACCTGGTCGGAACGGTGCTGGTGCTGATCGCGCTCCTGCTGCTCGGCGTGCTGGTGCTGGTGCGCAACGCCTACGGGGTGTTCACGGTCGTCGCCAGCGCGGCGGTCCTCGCGCTGATCGCGTTCGTCGCCCCGGTGGAGCTGCAGGCGCCGTTCAGCTACCTGCTGACGTGGTTCCTGCTGTTCGGAGGCGTCCGCCCGGTGGCCGAGCTGCAGGTGAAACGGCGACGCGGCCAAGCCCGCGACTCAGACGCCGACCAACTGGGCCGCCTCACGGCGGTTCCGCCGATCCTATGGGTCCTGGTGTTCACGGTGGCGACGGTCAGCTGCCTGATCGCGGGCGCCCTCTGGCTCCTGGAACCGGTGGCCAAGTAGCCCACGACGGACACCGGTAGCCACACCTCGCAGCCGACCACCGCCCGCGGCGGCTGGCACAGCGACGCGCTGTGGTGATCGGCAGCCCGCAGCCCGACGCCCACCGGGCGCAGCCGCCGGGTGACTGCCCGCCACCTGCGCGTCGACCCGGGCCGACGGCACGCGCGCCGCTCGGCCCCACGGCGTCGCGGTGCTCGGCGGCCCACGCGGTGAGCACCTGGGCCACCATCGCGGGCGCGGTAACCGTAAGAGCGCTCCCGACATCGCGCGGCCCACCCCGCCAACCGCCACCGCCACCGCACCGAGCCGCAGCACCCTCACTCCACCAGCCACGGAGCCCCTGGCCAGGCAGCTCAGCCCATACGGCAAACTGATGGTCCGCTCGGAGGGAGACGAACGATGGACGAGGTCGCCAAGGCCGTCGAAGAGTGCGCGCGGGCCGCCAAGCTGGCTGCGCCGTCGCTGGCCGGTGCGAGTGCCGAGGCCGTCGATGCCGCGCTCACCGGGATGGCCGAGCGGCTGCTTGCGCACCGTGACCAGATCCTCGACGCCAACCGGGCCGACGTCGAGCGCGCCGAGGCCGATGGGATGAGCGCCGGGCTGCTCGATCGGCTCACCATCACCCCGGAGCGGCTCACCGGCATGGCCGAACAGCTGCGGCTGCTCGCCGGCGCGCCGCACCAGGAGCGGTCCGTCGACGTGTCCACCCTGGACGGCGGGCTGCGGCTCGTCGAACGGCGGCGGCCGGTCGGTGTCATCGGGGCGAACTACGAGGCGCGGCCGAACGTCACCGTCGACGTCGCCTCCCAGCTGGTCAAGTCCCGCAACGCCGGCGTCCTGCGCACCGGCTCGGCCGCGCTCGGGTCGGCCCAGCGGCTGCGGGAGGTCGTCATCGCGCCGGCGCTCGCGGAGGCGGGCATCGACGCCGACTGCATCCAGCTCGTGCCGCGGGTCGAGCGGGAGGCCGCGTCCGCGCTCGTGCGGCTGCCCGGCCTCGTGCCGCTGGTCATCCTGCGCGGCAGCGGGGACAGCACCCGCGCCCTCGCCACCGAGGCGGCCGTCCACGGCGTGCGCACCCTGGCCCACGCCGACGGCGGCGGCGTCCTGTACGTCGACCGCGGGGCGGACGTCACCAAAACGCGCGACCTCGTCCACGCCAGCCTCGACCGGCTCGGCGTCTGCAACCGGCTGAACCTGCTGCTCATCCACGAGGACATCCACGACGACGTCTGGCCCGCGATCTCCGACGCCCTCGCCGAGCGCGGCGTCACGCCCTCCCTCGCCCCGCACGAGCACCCCATCGGTTACGAGTGGGCGCTGGACTCCGACCGCGAAGCGACCGTCACGGTCGCCAAGGTCGGCTCGCTCACCGACGCCGTCGAGATCGCGAACGAGCGGACGTCCGGCCTGGCGGCCGGCATCACCACCGAGGACGCGTCGGCCGCCGACGCCTTCTTCGACGGCTACACCGGCACCGGCGTCTTCTGGAACGCCCCGACCCGCCTCCTCGACGGCTTCAAGCTCCTCGCCGTCCCGGAAACCGGCATCAACCTCGACAAGGTGCCCGGCCCCCGCGGCCCGGTGACGTACACGGACCTCTACGTCCGCCAGTACGCCGTCCTGCCCGCCTGAACCGCGGGCCGGGCCCGGGTCAGCGCGTGGGCGGAAGGCCGGCGAGGTTGCGCAGCTCCCGGACGGTGTCCGCCGCGTTCGTCACCAGCTCGGTCCGCTCGCCGACGTCGCCGGCGTAGCGGTAGATCGCGGTCGGCCCGTCGCTGATCGCGATCGCCGCCACCAGGCGGCCTTCGGGGTCGCGGGTGAGCCCGGTCGTCACGGACACCTCCCGGCCGACCGTGTCGACCGTGGTGAGCGTCCGCTCCTTGTACCAGCCTCGCGTGGTCATGTTCGGCAGCTCCGGGGGAATGGGCACGACAGGGGGATACGTCGTAGGACGCGGGAACGGCCCCGCGCGTTACGGCATACTGGGCCGGGTGATCCCCCGGCCGCACGTCCTGCTGTCCGCCGCGCAGTCGCTCGACGGCTACCTCGACGACACCTCGCCCGAGCGGCTCGTGCTGTCCACAGAGGACGATTTCGCGGTCGTCGACCGGTTGCGGGCCGAGGCCGACGCCATCTTCGTCGGGGCCGGCACCGTGCGGGCCGACAACCCGCGCCTGCTCGTCCGCTCGCCCGAATTGCGGCAGAAGCGCCGGGAACAGGGCAAGCCCGAACAACCCGTCAAGGTCACCGTGACCACCCGCGGCCTCGACCCGGACGTGCAGTTCTTCACCGTCGGGGACACCGAAAAGATCGTCTACGCGCCACCCGGCGCCGCGGACGCGCTCGAGCACGTCGCCACCGTCGTCGACGCGGGCGACCCGCCGGACTTCGGCCGCATCCTCGACGACCTCGGGCGACGCGGCATCGAGAACCTGCTGGTCGAAGGCGGCGGCGGGATCCACACGCGCTTCCTCACCGAAGGCCTCGCCGACGAGCTGCGGCTCGCGATCGCGCCGTTCTTCGTCGGCCAGCCGGACGCGCCGCGGTTCGTCGGGCCCGGCCTCTACCCGCGGCCGCTGACCTTGACGTCCGCCCGCGAGCTGCAGGGCATGGCCATCCTCGAGTACCGCGCCGCCGACGAGCCGACCGGCCGGGACGTGCAGCGGCTCAAGGAGGCCATCGCGCTCGCCGCCGAGTGCCCGCCGAGCCACACCTTCCGGGTGGGTGCCGTCATCACCGACGCCGACGGCGAGGTCGTCGCCACCGGGCACTCCGGCGAGGGCGACCCGAGCAACCACGCCGAAGAAGCCGCGCTGGCCAAGTGCGCCGGCGACCCGCGCCTGGCCGGCGCGACCATGTACAGCTCACTGGAGCCGTGCAGTCACCGCAGTTCCCACCCGCGCAGCTGCACCCAGCTCGTCCTCGACGCCGGGATCCCGCGCGTCGTGTTCGCCTGGCGCGAGCCGCCGGTCTTCGTCGACGCCCGGGGCACCGAGCTGCTGCGCCGGGCCGGGCGGCACGTGGTCGAGGTTCCCGCGCTGACCCCGGAGGTCCAGCGCGAGAACACCCACCTCGACTTCTGAAACGGGGTCAGCAGGCGCCGTTGTCCTGCCAGACGCCCCACTCGCCGGTGGTGCCGGGCTCTTCGCCCTGCGTCCACCACTTGGCCGTCCACTTGTGGCTGTTGTGCGAGACGACGTTGTCCTTGACGTAGACCTTCGTCCGGTCCCACTCCGCCGCGGTGCAGCTGCCGCCGCCCGGGGTGGTCGTGGTCGGAGGCGTCGTGGTCGGGGTCGTCGTCACCGGCGGCGTCGTCTGCGGCGGCGTCGCGCCGGCGAAGCGGACGCTGAACTTCGTGAAGTCCCAGTCGTTCTGCGGGACGTTGCTGCAGACGCCGTTGTCCGTGGTGCCGACGCAGGCGCGGTCCCGGTTGACCGACCAGAACGTGAAGCGGCCGAGGCCGTGGCTGGTCGCGTAGTCGTACACCGTCTGGAAGTCGGCGGTGTAGAACATCTCCGCCGCGTCCGACTTGCCGTTCATGCCGGAAAAGCCTTCGTGCGCGTACGCGGTCGCGCTGTCCCAGCCGAGGTGCGACATCAGCAGGCCGTGGAACGCCTCCAGCGCCGACACCTGCGACGAGCCGCCGTTGAAGCCGCCGTCGAACGGCATGATCGAGAAGTTGTTCGGCGTGAAGCCGATCGACTTCGCCTGGTCGATGAGCTGCGTGCCGAACCAGCCGGTGCCGGCCGAGGTACCCGGCATGGTCACCGACACGAACAGGCCCGGGTTGTTGGCCTGCAACGTCTTCGCGGCACCCAGCTCGTTCGCGATCGCGGCGGTGTTTTCGTACTCGGGTTCTTCGAGGTCGAAGTCGATCGCCTTGAGCGAGTACTTCGTGATGACCTGCTGGTACGCGGCGGCGGTCGCGGCGACGGTTCCGCAGGTCTGGCCGAGCTTCGTGCCGCCGTAACCGCCGACGGACACCGAGACGTCACCGCCCGCGCCGCGGATCCGCGAGATCACGTTCGCGACGGCGGTGTCGGAGGAGACCGCCGACGTCCCGTCCCAGGTCGGGCTGCAGCCGCCGCCGTTCGGCGCGAGGATGAACGCCAGCTGGAAGGCCTTGAGCCCGGTCGCGTTCATCACGGTGACCGGGTCGGGCGGGTTGTTGCTCTGGGGCATCAGGTACGGCGCCGCGGCGTACCAGTTGTTGCTCAACGCCGCGGTCGCCGAGGGTGCGCCGAGCACGAGGCTGACGGCGGTGGCGGCGAAAGTGGCGGCGGCGAGCCCGATGGCGGCCAGTCTGCTCCTGCGCATGAGCTGTCCTCCCGTGGGGGTTCGAGGTGGACAGATCATTGGACTAGACCAATGCCGAAGTCAAGACGCGAAGGTCGGGAAAGCCCGATCCGTGGGCGAAAACCGCCGGAATATCCGATATTTTTGTCCGTCGGTGGCTCGTCGGTGGCTCACCGGTGACGAGCCGTGCCGGAGGCCGGGCACCGGCGAGCGTGCCCGGCCACCGCACGAGGGCCGTTTTTGTCGGTCCCCCGGAGTAGAGTGGATAACGGGGGGCGCCCCCGCGGCCGGCAGTCCGCTTGCGGTCACTCCGACTCGAGGTCCCCTTCCAGCGACAGGTAGACCTCGCGCATCTTCGCCAGCAGTTCGGGATCCGGTTCCGCCCACAGGCCGCGGTCCGCCGCCTCGTTCAGGCGCTCCACGATCCCGCGCAGTGCCCAGGGGTTGGCCTGGCGCAGGAACTCCTGGTTCACCTCGTCCAGCACGTACGACTCGGTCAGCTTCTCGTACATCCAGTCGCCGACGACGCCGGCCGTGGCGTCGAAGCCGAACAGGTAGTCCACCGTCGCCGCCAGCTCGAACGCGCCCTTGTAGCCGTGACGGCGCATCGCCGCGAGCCACCGCGGGTTGACCACGCGGGCCCGGAACACCCGGGCCGTCTCCTCGCCCAGCGTGCGCGTGCGGACGGCGTCCGGGGACGTGCTGTCGCCGACGTAGGACGCCGGCGCCGAACCCGTCAGCGCGCGGACCGTCGCGATCATCCCGCCGTGGTACTGGAAGTAGTCGTCCGAGTCCGCGATGTCGTGCTCGCGCGTGTCGGTGTTCTTCGCCGCCACCACGATCCGCTTGTACGAACTCTCCATGTCCTCGCGCGCCGGGCGGCCGTCCAGGTCGCGGCCGTAGGCGAAGCCGCCCCACACCGCGTACACCTCGGCGAGGTCCTTGTCGTCGCGCCAGTTGCCGCTGTCCATCAGCGGCAGCAGGCCCGCGCCGTACGCGCCCGGCTTCGACCCGAAGATCCGGGTCGTCGCGCGCCGGGAATCGCCGTGGGCGGCCAGGTCCACGGAAACGTGCGCCCGGACGAAGTTCTCCGACGAAGGTTCGTCCAACGACGCCACCAGGCGCACGGCGTCGTCGAGGAGCGTGATCACGTGCGGGAACGCGTCGCGGAAGAACCCGCTGATCCGCACCGTGACGTCGATCCGCGGCCGGCCCAGCTCGGCCAGCGGGATCGCTTCGATGCCCGTGACCCGTCGTGACGCCTCGTCCCACACCGGCTGGACACCCAGCAGCGCCAGCACCTCCGCCGCGTCGTCGCCGGACGTCCGCATCGCCGACGTGCCCCACACCGAAAGCCCGACGGAGCGGGGCCAGTCACCGGTGTCCTCGCGGTAGCGCCGCAGCAGCGAATCCGCCAGCGCCTGGCCGGTTTCCCAGGCCAGCCGGCTCGGGATGGCCTTCGGGTCGACCGTGTAGAAGTTCCGCCCGGTCGGCAGCACGTTGACCAGCCCGCGCAGCGGCGACCCGCTCGGCCCGGCCGGGATGTACCCGCCGTCCAGCGCGTGCAGCACCGAGTCCAGTTCGGCGGTCGTCCCCGCCAGCCGGGGCACGATCTCCTCGGCCGCGAAGGAGAGCACCCGCGCGACAGCCTCGTCCGGGGCGACCGACGCGACCGCGGTCGGGTCCCAGCCCCGCATCTCCATCGTCTGGACCAGTTCGCGGGCCGTCTTCTCCACCGCGTCCACTTCGGACATCGGCGCGTCTTCCTTGAGGCCCAGCGCGGACCGCAGGCCGGGCACCGCACCCTGCTTGCCGCCCCACATCTGGGACGCGCGCAGCATCGCCAGCACCAGGTTGACCCGCGCTTCGCCAACCGGCGCCGCGCCCAGGACGTGCAGCCCGTCGCGGATCTGCGCGTCCTTGACCTCGCAGAGCCAGCCGTCGATGTGCAACAGGAAGTCGTCGAACTCCGCGTCGTGCGGCCGCTGCTCGACGCCGAGGTCGTGGTCCAGCTTGGCCGCCTGGATCAGCGTCCAGATCTGCTGGCGCACGGCCGGCAGCTTCGCCGGGTCCATCGCCGCGATGTTGGCGTGCTCGTCGAGCAGCTGCTCCAGCCGGGCCATGTCACCGTAGGACTCCGCGCGCGCCATCGGCGGGATCAGGTGGTCGACGATCGTCGCGTGCGCCCGCCGTTTCGCCTGCGCGCCCTCGCCGGGGTCGTTGATCAGGAACGGGTAGACCAGCGGCAGGTTCCCGAGCACGGCGTCGGGCGCGCACGAGGCCGAGAGCCCCGCGGTCTTGCCCGGCAGCCACTCCAGGGACCCGTGCTTGCCGAGGTGGACGACGGCGTGCGCGCCGAACTCCTCCTCCAGCCACCGGTAGGCGGCCAGGTAGTGGTGGCTCGGCGGCAGGTCCGGGTTGTGGTAGATCGCGACCGGGTTCTCGCCGAACCCGCGCGGCGGCTGGATCATGATGATCACGTTGCCGCTCTGCAGGGACGCCAGCACGATGTCGCCGTTGTCGACGTACAGCTCGCCGGGCGCCGGGCCCCAGTGCTCCTCCACCCCGGAACGCAGCTCGGCCGGGAGCGCGTCGAACCACTCCCGGTACCGCGCCGCGGGCACCCGGATCGGGTTCCCGGCCAGCTGTTCCTCGGTCAGCCACTCCGGGTCCTGGCCGCCGGCCGCGATGAGCGCGTGGATCAGCGCGTCACCGTCCGGCTGGTCGGTGCCGGTCGGGTCGACACCCGGGAAGGCCTCCGGGCCCAGGTCGTACCCCGCCTCGCGCATCCGCCGCAGCAGCTCGATGGCCGACGCGGGCGTGTCCAGCCCGACCGCGTTGCCGACGCGGGAGTGCTTCGTCGGGTACGCCGACAGCATCAGCGCGATGCGACGCTGCGGAGGGGGCGTGTGCCGCAGCCGCGCGTGCGCCAGCGCGATGCGGGCGACGCGGGACGCGCGTTCGGCGTCCGGCACGTACCGGGGGAGACCGTCCTCGTCGAGCTCCTTGAACGAGAACGGCACGGTGATCAGCCGCCCGTCGAACTCCGGGACGGCCATCTGGTTCCCGGCGTCGAGCGGCGAGAGGCCGTCGTCGTTCGCGGCCCACGTCTCGCGGTCGCTGGTCAGGCAGAGCGCCTGCAGGATCGGGACGTCGAGCGCGGCCATCTCGGCGACGTCCCAGGCCTCGTCGTCACCGCCGGCGCCGACCTCGGACGGCCGCGTGCCGCCCGCCGCGAGCACCGTGACCAGCAGGGCGTCGACTTTCCCCAGCTCCGCCATCATCTCCGGCTCGCGCGTACGCAGCGAAGCACAGTAGATCGGCAACGCGCGGCCGCCCGCGGCTTCGATCTCGTCGGCGAGGGCGTGCACGAACGCCGTGTTCCCGGACAGGTGGTGCGCGCGGTAGTACAGGATGCCGATGACCGGCCCGTCGGAGGCCGGCGCGGGACGCTCGAGGACACCCCATCCGGGCTGGGCCGCGGGCGGCTCGAAGCCGTCGCCGGTGAGCAGCAGCGTGTCGGAGAGGAACCGGTGCAGCTGCGTCAGGTTGGCCGGGCCGCCCTGCGCGAGGTAGGCGTGGGCCTCGGCGGCGATGCCGGCCGGCACGGTCGACAGCTTCATCAGCTCGGCGTCCGGCGTCTGCTCCCCGCCCAGGACGACGACGTGCGCGCCCGACGCCCGCAGCGTGTCCAGGCCCTCCTGCCAGCTCCGCGGCGTGCCGAGGATGCGGGCGACGACGATCTTGACGCCGTCGAGCAGGCCCGGCAGCTCGGCGACGTCGAGCCGGGACGGGTTGCCGAGCCGGTACTCGCCACCGGACGAGCGCGCGCTGAGCAGGTCGGTGTCCGAAGTGGACAGAAGCAGGATCACGAGGTTCCTCCTCGGGGTCCGCGCCCCGGGTAGACGGGCGCGCCGGCCGGAGTTCCTGGCTGCCGGAGATCCGTCTCCGGTCACAGTGGCGGGACCGCCCCGGACTTCCACCGGGTTCCTCCACCTGCCGACGCGTGGGTATCGCACCCACTCTCCGGTGTGCCGCGGATGGCGTCAAGGTGACGTGTGCGGCTCAGAGCCGCTTCGCCGCGCGGAACGCCTTCGCGTACGTCCCGGACCCGTCGATCAGCGACACGCCGCCGGCGTCGCCGAACGTCGGCCCGTTCGCGACCTTCCGGCTGGACAGCACCCGGTGGTGCCCGTCGCTGTCGATGCCCAGGTAGATGCCGGTGTGCGACACCTGCGTCCCCAGCTGCGGCTCCAGGTTGAAGAACAGCAGGTCACCCGGTTGGAGGGAGCTGAAGTCCGTCACCTGCTTCTTCTCGTCGTGCACGAGCTCGGTGCCCGGTCCGAGCTCCGAGAGCGCCCACGCCCGGCGCGGCAGGCCCGGGCCCTTCGTGTTCGTCCCCAGCAGCGGGTAGCCCGCCCGGTAGCCGTACACCATCCGCACGAAGCCGGAGCAGTCCAGCGACCGCGCCCGGGCCGGCTCCGCGGCCTCGTGGACTCCGCCCGGGAAGTCCCAGCCGATGCCCAGGTAGTCGTAGAAATCCGACTTCTCGAGCCGCCCTTCGGCGCTGTCCGGGCCGAAGTTGGCGTCCCCGGCGATCCGGAGCTTCTTCGCGGTCTGGTCGGCCGCGCCGTCGGTGTACTGCATCGCGATGGCCAGGATGTCCGGATCGGTGTCGCCGACCGCCTTGGGCAGCCAGTCGGTGAACCACTTCTCCTGCTCCGCGCCCGGGTGCCACGCCTGCGGCGCCAGCCGGATCCAGGCCGTCGTGGTGATGCCGACCTTGGTGAACTTGGGCTCAGTGAAGGTCCGCGAGCGGCCCGTCAGCATCGCTGTGCGGGCACCGTCGGTGAAGGACGCGAGCTGCGCGCCCGCCGCGTCGCGGACCACCGTCCGGGGCGGGTTGTCCAGGCGTTCGTAGGTGTACCCGCCGGTGACCGCCGCGCCCGAGGGCGCCGCCGAGAGGGCCGTGATGTCCGGCCGGTCCTGCGTGGCGACGTAGACCGCCGCCGTGCCGGACACGCCGATGACCGCGGCCAGCACGCCGATCCGGACCGCCTTGCGCATCGTCACCTCAGACCGTCGGGACCAGCCCGACCAGCACCCCGCTGATCAGGATCGCGTAGCTGGCCAGGCTCACCCCGCCGGTCGCGAGCATCGTGGCCACCGGCTTCTGCCGGACCAGCTGGTAGGCGACCAGGCCCGGCACGACGAACCCGAGCGTCTGGTGCACGAACAGCAGCGGGAAGTCGGCCTGCAGCACGATCAGCAACGTCGTCTGCAGCACGACGCCGAGCAGCACGACCGCCGCGAACAGCCGCTTGCCGTACAGGATCACCAGGCGCTGCAACAGCTTCGTGCCGCCGAAGGTCAGCGCGGTCATCAGCACGATGATCGCCGCGCGGCGGTAGTCCTCGACCATGGTCAGCGCGATCCAGCCGGGGGTGATCATGCCGCCGGGCGACAGGTTCGTCGTGAGGTAGCAGACCAGCGACAGCAGCAGGCCGATGGCCAGGCCGACGGTGGCGACCTCGGGGGCGAGGGACGTGGTGAGCATCAGGTGACCGGTTCCAGTTTGGCGAGTTCCTCGATGAGCAGTTCCCCTTGGCCGTGGATGTTGCCGATGGCGATGAGCGACGCCTGCCGCCCGACGCCGCCGACGATCCCGCGCAGCAGGTCCCGCGGTGACCGCGAACCGCCCAGGTCGACGACCCGGTCGTGCCACTCGCTCGGGATCGCGGCGCGGGCGCTGCGCGTCGGCTCACCGATCAGCACCACGCGTTCCGGGGCGATCTTCGGGATGAGCGCGCCCATCTGGCCGTTGCGCTCGACGCGGTCGGGGCGGCAGTTGATGATCACGTGCAGGGGGTCGGTGATCGCGCCCTGGCGGCGGAGCTGGTCGATGTTCATCAGCGTCGATTCGGGGTCGTTCGCGGCGAAGACGTTGGCGAAGCGCAGGAGACGCCGGCCCGCGCGGTACTGGTGGACCTGCAGCACGCCCGGGTCCGGCGGCGCGGCCCACATGCCTTCGAGCGCGAGCTGCCGGTTGACGTTGAGCAGGTCGGCCACGGCCAGCGCGATGGCGACGTTCTCCTTGAAGGTGATCCAGCTGAAGCGGCGCATCTCGGCGTCGGTGACCGACTCGGGGTCGACGGCGATCAGCTCGCAGTCCCGCTTGTCGGCCTCATCCTGGAGGATGTGCAACCGGTCCTTCTCGGCGGTCAGGCAGATCCCGCCGACCGGCATCGAGCGGGACAGCGAGCGCGCGACGTCGTCGAGGGTGGGCCCCATCTCGGCGAGGTGGTCCTCGCGGACGTTGCAGAGCACGCCGATGGTGGAGCGGATCAGCTTGCTCTGGTTGATCTCCTGCAGGTCCGGCATGACGGCCATGCATTCGATGACGAGGGCGTCGGGCCGGTAGGCGGCGGCGCGGCGGACGATCCCGATCTGTTCGACGACGTTGGCGATGCCGAACTTGCGGTACACCGGCTCTTCGCTGCCGTCGGGGTGGATGAACCTCGCGGCCGTGCCGGTGGTCTTCGCGGTGGTGACGAGCCCGCCGCCGCGCAGGGCACCCGCGCACAGCCGGGTGATGGACGACTTGCCGCGGATGCCGTTCACCAGCACGCGCGCCGGGATGCTGTGCAGGTGCTTGTAGTGCTGGCGCTGTTCGGCGATCCCGGCGGCCAGCATCGCCGCCGACGCTGTGAGCAGCACGACGTAGAGGAACGTCACGTCAGACCCCGGCCCCGTCCAGCCAGCTCAGGTAGTCGCTCTTGGCCTGCTCTTCGGGGGTCCGGGCGGGCAGCCGCGGTGGCGTCTGCGGCCGGGGACGGGCGGGCCGGTCCGCACGCGGCGGCTCCGGCCGGGGCCGCGGCTCCGGCTCCGGCTCGGGTGCCGGCTCGTCGACGATCTTCTGCAGCAGCTCGGTTTCGTCGGTCGCCGCACCGGTCGGCCGGCGGACCTCGCCGAGCCGGTCGCGCCCGTCGGTGAGGGCCTGGCGGCAGATCTCGACGCAGGAGGCGATGGTGCCGATCTCGTCCTGGCGCTGCGGGTAGACGACCGCGCCGGTGTCGCCGCGCGCGATCCGCCGCGCCTCGTCGCCGACCCGCCGCAGCGGCCGCACGACGACCAGCAGGTGCCAGGCGAACAGCATCAGCGCGACGACGGCGGTGAGCAGCGCGGCGACCCGCGCGCCCGAGCGCACGGTGTTGTCCGCCAGCCCGAGCGAGCCGATCGGCTGCTCGGCGACGACGACCCACTTCAGCGTCGCGGTGGAGCCCTTCTCGGCCAGGCGCTGCGCCGCGACCATGGCGGACGGCGTCGTCTCGCGGGCGTCCTTGCCCGACTGCGCGGCGTCGACGTTCTTGACCAGCGTCGCATCGGACAGCGGTGAGAACGCGAGGTAGCCCTGGGTGTCGGCGATCGTGCGCTTGCCCTCGTCGACGACCCGGACCCGGCCGCCGGCGGAGCCGAGCAGCTCGGCCATGCGCGGCACGTCGTATTCGCCGACCAGGACGTTCTTCGATCCCGGCAGCGGCGTGAACGCGTAGACGATCGGCACGCGCCCGCTGGTGTTGTGCTGGCGCAGGCCTTCGCCGTCGGGCAGTTTCCCGGGCTCGCGCAGCGACTCGCGCCCGGCCAGCAGCCGAACCGCGCCCTCGGCGTCGGTCACGTAGACGCTGCGGAACCGACTCTCGGTGCCGGCGAGCCGGTCGAGCATGCCGCGCAGCTGCTCCGGCTCCTTGCCCTTGCCGAGCCGGGCGACGGACTGCAGGTCGCTGAGGCCGGCGGCGAGGCTGCGGCGCAGGGTGTCGGCCGAGCGCGTGACGTGCACGCCGTGCTCGCTGAGCATGGTCGGCGAGACCTCGGCGTGCTGCCGGCCGAGCGTCGCGGCGACCGCGCCCGACCAGCCGAGCAGGGCTACCGCGACCGCCGCGATGACGAGCTGCGCCGAGAGGAACGGGCGCACGTCCGGCGCGGGCTTGCGGCGGCGCAGCTTCGACCGCGACCGTTCGAGGGCCGCCGTCACCCGGTTGACCTCGCGGATGCGCGACTGCCGGACCGGCTTGCCGAGCACCCCGGCGGCGACGGCGAGGGCGTCGGTGCGCGCCCGGCGAATCGGCGCCACGACCGTGCGGCGCAGCAGGACGAACCCCGCGACGGCCAGCGCGAGCAGCGCGGCGGCGGGGATCAGGCCCGGCCAGCGCACCGGCACGGTTTCGACCGGGAAGCGGCTGAACGCCACGACGGACAGGCCGAGGCTGCCGCCGATGCCGGCGGGGGAGACCGGGGCGTAGGCGACGACCGCGGCCCGCCGGGTTCCCTTCTCGGCGACGGCCGCCCCCGTCAGCACGCCGGTCTGCCCGGCGGCGGCCGCCGTGGCGGCGCGGGTGAGCAGTTCCTGGGCCGGGGTGTCGGTCGCGGCGACGTCGGAGCCGTGCGTGTACAGGACGGAGCCGTCCGGGGTAACCAGGCGGACCTGCTGTTGGGTGTCCTTGTCGAGGTCGCCGGCGGTGGTGCGCAGGGCGGTCGAGACGACGAGGAGCTTGCCGCCGCGGGCCCCGGTGAGCGGGAGCGCGGTCAGCACTAGCGGGGTGTCGCCGGAGCGGGCGACCGGGCGGACGGTGAGGTTCGCCACGGCGATCCCGCGCAGCGTCTCAACCGGCACCGGCTCCCCGCGGGTGGCGAGGATCTTTTGCGCGGCCGGGTCGTAGATGACGGCTCCGCGCCAGTATCCGTACGTCTCGCCCAGCCGGGTGAGCAGGGCGGCGTCGTCCTCGGTGTCGAACACCCCGGAGCCGGTCGCGACTCGGAGGTCGCCGGCGGCGGCCGTCGCCGAGGTGGCGACGCTCTGCGCGAGACCGGCGGCGCCGCGCTGCTGGCCGGCGGTCACCTCGTCGGGGACGCGGCCGGCGGCGTCGTTCGCGCGGATCAGCGAAAGCGGGCCCGCGGTGGACAGGTACAGGGCGGTGAAGGCGGCGATGAGCAGCAGCAGGACGAACGTGGTCGCCGACGCGACCCCGGCGCCGCGGGGGAACCCCGCCTCCGGGATCTGCGCGCGCAACCGCGCCGTTCGGACTTCGTGCTGGTTCAAGAGGGTCTCCCCAGGCCCTTCCCGTCACGCGTTCCGGAAACCGCCGGTCACCGCGACCGCTAGCGAAACATCCACCCGTTCGGGTCACGTGAAGGTATCAATGCTGTCTGTCGGGACGTTACAACCACCCCATTGGGTGACAAAGGGCGGCTAAGGCTAACTAACGGGTGACATCAGTACAGTTCGGGTGTGATGAGCCGACCGCGGATGTTGCTCAGCGTGGCCGGCGTGGCCGTCGCGCTGGCCCTGGTCCTCACCTTGGTGCTGGTCCTGGGTGACGACGCACCGCCGAAACGCGCCCCGGAGGCCGCTTTGGATTCCCTGGTGACCGAGTTCACGGCGAGGCTGTCCGCGGACCAGGAGTACCGCTCACCGCAGTCCGGCGAGCGCCGGACTGCGGCGGCCGGGTTCGCCGCCGTCCTGGACCGCCGGGGCTCGACGGACCTGCAGAAGCTCGGGTTCTCGGTGCGCGACGGCGTCGACCCGGCGACCGGGCGGCCGTACACGATCGCCGTCAACGAGCCGGACACCGAACGCGCGTGGGGGATGTACGTGATCGACCGGTCGGCCCCGCCGTCGCTGGCGATCGAGGTGCCGCACCCGGCGTTCGACCTGCGGACGGAGCTGTTCGGCGTCGACCTGTTCCGCCGCACGCCGGGTGCGGTGCTGCTGGTGGCGGGCGCGCACCGGAAAGCCGACGACAGCAAGGCCGACGTCGCGCACGAAGAGGACTCGGTGTTCCACGTCGTGGCGGCGGCGCTGGCCGGGCGCGGGCTGACCCAGGTCCAGCTGCACGGCTTCCACGACGAAAACCTGCCGTCGACGGACATCGTGCTGTCGTCGGGAGCCTCCGTGGCCGGCGACGCGGCCCGCCGCACGGCGACGCGCCTGGCGGCGGACGGGTTCGCGGTGTGCCAGGCGTGGGAGGAGCGCTGCGGAGCGCTGGAAGGGACGAAGAACGTCCAGGGCAAGCTGGCGGCGGCGGACGACACGGTGTTCCTGCACGTGGAGATGAGCCGGACCGTCCGCGAGTCACCCGAACGACGCGCCGGCGTCGTCCGGGCGCTCGCCGAAGCCGAGCTCACCAAACCCTAGGCCGACCGCTCGCCCAGCCGCGGGAACGGCTTCGTCGAGAACAGCACCTCGACCGCGACCTCGAAGAACTCCGCGATCCGCAGGGCCAGGTACAGCGAAGGGCTGTACTCGCCGCGCTCGAGGTAGCCGATCGTCTGGTAGTGCACCCCGAGGGCCTCCGCCAGCTGCCGCCGCGAGATCGACCGCTCCGCACGCAGCATCGCGATCCGGTTGTAGACGACCTCACTCATGACTACCCCACACGCTGCATGGCCCTCTGCCGCCGTTCGGCCAGCGACGAGCCCGCCTCGCGCCGCGCCATGCGGCGGAGCAGGACCGGAGCCAGCGCGAAGCCGAGCACCGCCCACGCGAGCAGCACCGCCACGGTCGCGACCGGCCGCCAGGACTGGCCGATCTCGACGACGACGGCGGCGTCCGGCAGCAGCGCCGACCGCATCCCGAGCCCCAGCCAGTACATCGGGAACACCTGCGCGATGTCCTGCAACCAGCCCGGCAGCGCGGTGATCGGGTAGAAGATGCCGGAGATCGCGCCGATGCCCATCACCGGCAGGGTGATCAGGCCGATGGACCGCGGGCTGCCGGTCAGCGACCCCAGCGCCGCGCCGATCGGCATCGTCGCGGCCATGCCGAGCACCAGCACCCCGAGCAGGTGCAGGTACGACCAGCCGCCGTCCGGCGCCAGCGCGGAGAACGCGAACAGGCACGGGACCAGCACCGCGGTCAGGGACGCGAGCTGCGCGATCGACAGCGCGGTCGTCTTCCCGATCAGGTAGCCGAGCATGCCGTTCGGGGTGGCCTTCGCGCGCAGCAGCGTGCCGTCCTCGCGGTCGACGGCCAGGTAGCCGGCGGCGCCGGTCAGGCCGTTGAACACGATGCCGGCGCCGAGCACGCCGGGCACGGTCGCCGCACCCAGCGAGAACGACGTGCCGGGCAGCGTGGCGTTGCGCATGAAGAACAACGTACCGAGGAAGAGGACGACGAAGACGAGCTGCCCCACCACGTCGTCGAGGTTGGTCCACGTCTGCTTGAACTCGATCCAGCCGCGGGCCAGCCCGGCGCGCAACGCGGTGGTCCTGGCGTTCATCGCGCACCCGCTTCCTGGAGACCGAGCTCCGTCTCGCCGCCGGTCTCCGCGCGGTGGACCAGCGTCATGTAGGTGTCCTCCAGCGACGCCCGGCGGACTTCGAGGTCGGCGACGGCGTCGCCGTGCTGCTTGAACAGGTCGTACACGTACTTCGTCGCTTCGGTCGTCGAGTGGACGAACCGCTGGCCGCCGACGCTCCAGCGGATTTCGGCCTCGCCGGAGATCTGCCGGCTGAGCTGGTCGGCCGAGCCGTCGGCGATGATCTTGCCGCCGTTGAGGATGAGGATCCGGTCGGCCAGCTTCTCGGCCTCGTCGAGGTCGTGCGTGGTCAGCAGGATCGTCGTGTCGAGCTCGTCGGACAGGCGGTGCACCAGGTCGTGGAACTCGCGCCGGGCCTCGGGGTCGAAGCCCGCCGTCGGCTCGTCGAGGAACAGCAGCTCGGGCCGGCCCACGATGCCGATGGCGACGTCGAGCCGCCGCCGCTGGCCGCCGGAGAGCTGCTTGAGCTTCTTGTGCGCGTGCTCGGTGAGCCCGACGGTCGCGATCAGCTCGTCGGTGTCCCACGGCCGCGGGTGCGACGCCGTCGAGTACGGCGCGTAGTACCGGCCGAGGTGGGCGAGCAGCTCGCGGATGCGCCACTTGCCGTGGTCGCGCCAGGACTGGAGCACGACCCCCAGCCGTGCCCGCCACGCCTCGTCGCCCTGCGCCGGGTCGACGCCCAGCACGCTCACCTCGCCCGCCGACCGCATGCGGAAGCCTTCGAGGATCTCGATCGTCGTCGTCTTCCCCGCGCCGTTCGGCCCGAGCAGGCCGACGACCTCCCCCCGGTACGCCTCGAACTCGAAGCCGTGGAGCACGTCGTTGGTGCCGTACCGCATCCGCAGCCCGCGCACGCGGACGACGGGATCGGCCGGATCTCTCATCGTGGTCACCCCCATCTGACTGATGCGGTCGAATGTAGCACGTCTACTACATTCGATCAGACTTCTACGGCCATGGGAACTTGACCCCGGGTCACCCGGTTCGCCGGGCATGGGAACCTGGCTGGGGCTGGCCCTTCCGGGCGGCGTGGTGGTCCTGCTGGTCATGGCCGCGATCGAACTGCGGCCGCGCAAGGACGGCTCGCGCTTCAAGGCGCGGCTGTCCGCGACCTACATCGAGGAGACCACCGCGTTCCTCTACGGCACCAAACGACGTGAGCTGGAACACCGGGAAACGATGTCGATGCTCGTCGAGCGGGACGCCGAAGGCGCGCCACCCTGGCGTGACGTGGACCTGGACGCCGGCACGGCCAGGATCCGGCCGCGTCCGGAGCCGCCGGAGCCGGAAAACCGCCAGCTACAGTGACCTCATGCCGACCCCAGCACGCGTGCGAGCCGACGCGTGCCCCGGTGTTTTCGCACCCCACGACGCCGCCGACGGGCCGTTGGCCCGCGTGCGGCTGCCCGGCGGCACGATTTCCGCAACGCAGCTGCGCGCGCTGGCCGACGCGGCGGAATCTTGCGGCGACGGCGACCTCCACCTCACCTCGCGCGGCAACGTCCAGCTCCGCGGCGTCACCCGGCCCGGTCTCGCGGCCCGGTTGAGCGACGCCGGCCTGCTGCCGTCGCCGTCGCACGAGCGGGTCCGCAACGTCCTCGCGTCGCCGTTGAGCGGGGTGCGCGGCGGCCTCGCCGACGTCCGCGAGTTGGCGGCGTCCCTGGACGACGTGCTGTGTTCGACGCCGGAGCTGGCGGCGCTGCCGGGACGGTTCCTCTTCGCGTTCGACGACGGCCGCGGCGACGTCGCGGGCGAAGGCGCCGACGTCTGCTGGCGTGCTCTCGATGCCGAAACGGGGACGCTGCTGCTCGCGGGCGGTGACACCGGACGGCGCGTGGCGCGCGCCGGCGCCGTGGCCGCGCTGGTCGAGGTCGCGCTGGAGTTCTGCCAGGTCCGCGGGGCCGCTTGGCGCGTCGCCGAACTCGACGACCCGGCTTGGCGCGGAACACCGGTGCCGCGGACGCCGGTCGAGGTCCCGGCCGGGCTGATCGAACGCGACGGCGGGTTCGCCGCCGGTGTCGTGCCGCGCTTCGGGCAGCTTTCGGCGGCACAGGCGCGGGCACTGGCGGAGTTCGGGACGGCGCTGGTGACGCCGTGGAAGTCCGTGGTCCTGCCGGACGTGCCCGCCGACGTGTTCGCGCGGCTGGGGTTCGGGGGCGAGGCGCTGGGGACCACCGCGTGCATCGGCCGTCCGGGCTGCGCGAAGTCGCGCGCCGACGTCCGGGCCGACGCGGTGTTCCGGCCGGGCCTGCGCGCGCACTTCTCGGGCTGCGAACGGCGGTGCGGGAAGCCGTCGCAGTCCCATGTGGACGTTGTCGCCGAAGCGGGGGGCTACCGCATCGACGGCCGCTGGGTGCCGCTCGACGAGATGGAAGGGAACCTGTGATCGACTACCTGCGGGACGGTGCCGAGATCTACCGGCACTCGTTCGCCACGATCCGCGAGGAGGCGGACCTGGCGATCCTGCCCGACGACGTGGCCGGGCTGGCGGTCCGGATGATCCACGCCTGCGGCATGGTCGATCTGGTCGACGACCTGCGCTACACGCTCGACGTCGTCGAGTCCGGCCGCGCGGCGCTCGAAGCCGGCGCGCCGATCCTGTGCGACGCGCAGATGATCGCCAGCGGCGTCACCCGCCGCCGCCTGCCCGCGGCCAACGAAGTCCTCTGCACGCTGTCGGACCCGGCGGTGCCCGGGCTCGCCGAGCGCATGGGCACGACGCGCTCGGCGGCGGCGCTGGAACTGTGGCGCGACCAGCTGCCCGGTTCGGTCGTGGCGATCGGCAACGCGCCGACGGCGTTGTTCCACCTGCTCGAGATCCTCGACGAAGGCGTCGGCGCGCCGGCGGCGATCATCGGCGTCCCGGTCGGGTTCGTCGGCGCGGTGGAGTCCAAAGTGGAGCTGGCCAAGCGGGCGCCCGCGCCCTACCTGGTGGTGCACGGCCGCCGGGGCGGCAGCGCGATGGCCGTCGCGGCGATCAACGCACTCGCGAGCGCCGAAGAATGACGGGCACGCTGTACGGCGTCGGGCTCGGCCCCGGCGACCCGGAACTGATGACGGTCAAGGCGGCCCGGCTGATTTCCGAGGCGTCGGTGATCGCCTACCACTGCGCGCGGCACGGCCGCAGCATCGCCCGGTCGGTCGCCGAGCCGTACCTGCGCGAAGGCCAGCTCGAGGAAAAGCTCGTTTACCCGGTGACGACCGAGACGACCGACCACCCGGGCGGCTACGAAGGCGCGATCGCCGACTTCTACGAGCTGAGCGCGAAACGGCTGGCCGAACACCTCGACGCGGGCCGCGACGTGGTCCTGCTCTGCGAGGGCGACCCGTTCTTCTACGGCTCGTACATGTACATGCACGAGCGGCTTTCCGGCCGCTTCGAAGCGGTGGTCGTCCCGGGCGTGACGTCGGTGAGCGCGGCGTCCTCGGTATTCGGCCGCCCGCTGGTGCAGCGCGACGAGGTCCTGACGGTGCTCCCGGGCACGCTCCCGGCCCCGGAGCTGGCCCGCCGCCTGGCCGACACGGACGCGGCAGCGGTGCTGAAGCTGGGCCGGACGTTTTCCTCGGTGCGCGAGGCGTTCGCGGAGGCCGGCAAGCTGGATGACGCCGTGTACGTCGAGCGCGCAACCTGGGGACAGCAGCGCGTGGAGCCGTTGGCCTCGGTGGATCCCGCGTCGGTGCCGTACTTCTCGCTGGCGTTGCTGCCCTCACCGGGTTATGCGTCACGGCAGTCTCCGCCTGCTTCGCCTCGTGAAGTTCCCTCAGCCGTGGGCGAGGTCGTCGTCGTGGGCCTCGGACCGGCCGGTCCGGAGTGGCTGACGCCCGAGGCGGCTGCGGAGCTTTCGGCCGCGGAGCACATCGTCGGATACGGGCCGTATGTCGCGCGAGTGCCGCAGAAGGCGGGCCAGCAGCGGCATGCGTCGGGCAACCGGGTGGAGGCGGACCGGGCGCGTGAGGCCCTGGACCTGGCGGTTTCCGGCGCCCGGGTCGCGGTGGTGTCCTCGGGCGACCCGGGCGTGTTCGCGATGGCGTCGGCGGTCCTCGAGCAGGTGTCGGCCGGCCACGGCACGGGCGTCCGAGTCCGGATCGTCCCGGGCGTGACGGCAGCCCAGGCGGCGGCGTCCCGGGTGGGCGCCCCGCTGGGCCACGACTACTGCGTGCTGTCGCTGTCGGATCGCCTGAAGCCGTGGGAGATCATCGAGAAGCGCCTGGACGCGGCGGGCGCGGCGGACCTGGTGCTGGCGCTGTACAACCCGGCGTCCCGCTCCCGGACGACCCAGCTGGCGGACGCCCGTGCGGTGCTGCTGCGCCACCGTGCTGCGGCCACCCCGGTCGTGGTGGCCCGCGACGTGGGCGGCCCGGAGGAGGACATCCGCATCACGACGCTGGGCGAGCTGGATCCGTCGACGGTGGACATGCGCTGCCTGCTGATCGTGGGCTCGTCTCGCACGCGCTCCGAAAACGGCATCGTCTGGACGCCCCGCAGCTACTAGCGCCCCAATGTGGCCTTGGTTGCGTCAGACGCACCCAATGTGGCCTTCGGTGCGTGAGACGCACCGAAGGCCGCCTTGGGGCGCTTGAGCCGGGTCAGCGTGTCGGGTCCTTGCCGTTCGGCTGGCTCGGGCCCGGCCCCGGGGACCACCACCCCGGCACCGTCTTCTCCCCGTGCACCACCGTCGGCGCGATGCCTTCGGTGAACGGCTCGATCTGCAGCAGCTGGCCCCACGACTGGCTCGGCTGGCCGATCAGGTAGCTCGGCACCTCCGGCTCCTCGGCCAGCTCCTCCAGCCAGCCGATCGGGCCGCCGTTCGTCGAGGACGCCCACTGGGCCTCGTCCGCCAGGCCGCCCGCCGTGATGCGGTAGTCCGGGACCTGCGAAATCCCGTCGTGCGACGTCACCGGCTGGACGCACGGGTACACGAACGAAGCCGGCCAGTCCACGTACACCGGCTTCGAGCCGATGCGGTCCGTCAGCGTCGTGAACGTCGGGACGCGCGGGGCCGACGCCGCGATCCAGCCGTCCTCGGTCAGGTCGTTGTCCACGATGTTGATGCGGACCGCGTTCGTCTCCGGTGGGAGGTCGCGCAGGTTGATGCGCGTGTCGTTCCAGCCGCCCGTGCCCGAGCCCGGCGGGAGCATGAACTGGCTGCGCAGGATCTTCACGCCCTCCGGCGTGTTGACGCCGTAGTCGAGGCTCACCGACGTCGGGCGCCGGGGCGCGCCCGCCGTGGCCACCACGATCTGGCCGTCCGCCGGCTTCTCCGTCAGCGCGTACCAGTCGCTGCGCAGCCGCCCGGCGCGCGTCTCCGGGTCGAGGTAGCTCGACCACATCGGCACCTTGTCCGGCGTGAACCCGTGCGGGGGCTCGGCCAGGGGGTCCTTGTCGTCGACCGGGCGGGTGTGGAAGCCGGTCTGGACGCGGCCGTTGTCCTGGTCCGGGTTCGGCAGCGGCGAGTCCGTCTCCTTGGGCTTCTCCGCGACCGTCCGCTGCTCGGCCTGCGTGTGCAGGATGCTCGTCGCCGCGTCGCGCTCGACCATCACGTGGTCGGAGAGGTTGCAGCTCTTGCCGAACAGGTGCCCGACGTTCGCGGCGCCCAGGCTGTAGCTGCCGGACTGGTTGTGGATCGCCCACGCCATCGTGACGAACTCGCCCGCCGCGACCAGGCCGCAGACCACGACCAGCGACAGCGACCCGAGCCGCAGTGCGCGCAGCCGGCCTTCCTGGGGCTGGGCCGGCAGTCCCGGCCGGTGCGCGCGGACGTTCTCCACGAACGCGTATATCCCGGCGACCGCCGCGGCGACCAGCAGGATCGTCGACAGCGGGATGCCCCCGACCGACGGCGCCACGTTCGTCCACTGGACGCCGAGGCGCGAGACGAACCAGTACGTGTTCGGCCCGGTCGCGGCGAGCGCGGCGACCACCAGCAGCGCCGCGAGGAAGGCCGCGCGGTTGCGCTGGGACCGCAGCACCGTCGAGCTCGTCGCGAGCGCGGCCAGCGCCGCCATCGACGCGCCGACCGCGGCGAACGCGCCGAAGTGGTGCGTCCACTTCGTCGGAGTCAGGGCCAGGAGCAGGAAGAACAGCGCCGTCGTGCCGATCAGGCGGCGCGCCGGGCCGAGCGCCGCGCCGGGGATCCGGCTGCGGCGCAGCAGCACGACCAGGCAGGTGGCCGTGCACAGGACGACCAGCAGCACCGGGAACCGGCGCGGCGCGGAGCCGTCCGGCAGGTCGGCGAACAGCAGCTGGTAGCGCGCCAGCTCCTGGAACCACGACAGGTTCGGGCCGACCTGGGTGCGGATCCGCGTCGCCTCCTGGACGGTCGCGAACGTCTGATCGGCGAACACGACGACCAGCACGAGCAGCCCGGCGGCGGCGACCGGCGCGAGCACCGGCAGCCAGCCGTTCTCGTTGGCGCGCTGGCGGATCAGCTTGAACAGCGGCCGCGCGGCGACCAGGAACGGCGCCACGGCGATCAGCCCGGTCGGCGTCGCGGCCAGGGTGAACCCGGCCGCGGTCAGGCCCAGGCACAGCGGCAGCAGCCGCCGCGTCACGAGCGTGCGCTCGACCGCGCAGATCGCCAGCAACGAGCCGAGCGCGGCCACCGGTTCCGGGCGGACGCCGTTGTTGTAGGGCATCCACCAGATGAGGAACACCGTCGCCGCGGCCCAGCTGGCCGGGCGGCTGGTGCGGATCTGGCTGCCGAGGCGCGGCATCACCTCGCGGCTGATCAGCAGCCAGCTGAGCACGCCGAGCAGGAACGACGGCAGCCGGATCCACGGCGGCACCGTGCTGACGTGCGTCATCAGCTCGAACACGTGGTAGAACCAGCCGAACGGCGCCTCGGCGACGCCGAACCAGCGGTGGTAGTTCGTCAGGTAACCGGTCGACTCGGTGACCCGGGCCATCGTGAGGATGTAGCCGTCGTCCGAGGTCACCGGCCCGATGAAGACCCATGCGCCGAGCGCGACGATCACCGTGGCGTCCCGCGCGGTCAGCCGCCACCAGCCGACCGGCGCCCAGCGCGGCGCGCGCCGCGCGAACCCGGAGTCGCGGCGCCAGACCGCGATCAGGCAGCCGATCAGCGACAGCACGGCGAGCACGCCGACGACGATCTTCAGCGCGGTCGGCGACGTCTGGTACCGCGTGTCCGGCACGACCGAGACGTGCAGCCCGGCGATCGGGTCCTTGCTCGAGTTGATCGAGGAGTAGATGCCGACCACGCGCGGCCGGACGTCGCCGTTCGCGTGGAAGATCGGCGTCCCCGCGACGGCGAGGGTCATCTGCGTCGCATCGACGTCCAGCTCGACGTCGCACTTCTCGGCGGGCAGCGGCTGCTGGGCGATCTGCTGGCCCTGGCTGGAGGCGAGCAGCACGCCGTTGTCGACGCGCAGCTGCAGGCCCACGCCGTTGCCGGCCTTCGGGTCGGTGCGGCCGTCCGGCACGGTGGCGAACAGCAGGCCCGGACCGTTCGTGCGCGCGTCGACCGAGCGGATGGCCGCGCACGGCAGTTCGGCGCGCAGGTCCTCGGCCCAGTACCCGGTCAAGGGCGCGTTGACGGAGCGGGTGTCGCTGCCGGTCGGCCAGACGACCTCCGCCGTGTCCTGCACCACCGGCAGGAAGGGGAAAGCCAGCGCGCACAAGGCCGAGAGCAACCCCAGCGCTACGGCAATCAGACGCATCGGCGCAACGCTAACGGGTCAGAGGTCGGCCGCTGACGCAGCCCCCGGGTCACGCGGGGTGAACCGCCCGTGGTGTACCGCCTCGGACAGGGGACGGCGGCTGCGCCAGCCGTGGCGTTCCAGGTCGGGCACGGTCGCCAGCTCGCTGACCGGACCGGCGCACAGCCACGCCACCGGCCGGACGCCGTCGGGGACGCCAAGCAGCTCGGCGAGGAACGGTTCGCGGTAGAAGCTCACCCAGCCGACGCCGAGACCCTCCGCGGTCGCGGCGAGCCAGAGGTTCTGGATCGCGAGGCACACGGAGTAGAGGCCGGCGTCGGCGATGGCGTGCCGCCCGAGCACGTCGGGCGCGCCACGCGCCGGATCGTAGGTGACGACGATGCCGAGGCTCGCTTCGAGGATGCCTTCGATCTTGATGTTCGCGAAGGTGCCGGCCCGGTCCTCGCCGAGCTGCCCGGCGAAGACCTCCCGCTCCTCGTGGACGTGTTTGGCGAACTTCTCGCGCGTCGCGAGGTCGTCGACCAGCACGAAGTCCCACGGCTGGGTGAGCCCGACGCTCGGCGCGGCGTGCGCGGCCTCGAGGATCCGCGTCAGCGTGGCTTCGGGGATCGGCTCGCCGGTGAACTCGCCGCGGACGTCCCGCCGCTTGCGCAGGACTTCGTAGAACTCTTCGATCATCGGTGCAGGACCCATTCGACGGCGTCGGGGACGGTTTCGGCGGTCTCCGTGGCGGGCCGTGGCGGCCGCCGGATCACGAGGACGGGCTTCCCGAGTTCACGGGCGGCGGTCAGCTTCGCGCTGGTCTGCGGGCCGCCGGAGTCCTTCGTGACCAGGACGTCGACCCGGCCGAGCAGCTCCCGTTCGGCGGCCACCTCGTACGGCCCGCGCGCGAGGAGGAGCTCGTGGTGCCGCGGCAGCGGCGGCTCGGGCGGGTCGACGCAGCGGATCAGGAACCACAGGTCGTCGAGGTGCGCGAAGGCCGGGAGCCCCTGGCGGCCGCTGGTGAGGAAGACGCGTTTGCCCAGGTCGGGGAGTTGACGGGCGGCGTCGGCGAGGTCGTCGGCCCAGTGCCAGACGTCCCGCGGGCCCGCTTGCCAGCCCGGCCGCGCGAGCCTGAGCAGAGGCGTTTGCGTCACTTTGGCCGCTTTGGCCGCGTTCGCGCCGATGCGTTCGGCGAAGGGGTGCGTCGCGTCCACGACGGCTTCGATCCGGTTCTCGCGCAGGTACGCCGCGAGGCCGTCCGGACCGCCGAAGCCGCCGACGCGCACTTCGCCGACCGGGAGCTTCGGCCGCGCGACGCGTCCTGCCAGCGAAGAGACAACGCGCACTCCGCGCGCGCTGAGCACTTCGGCGAGCTGCCGGGCTTCGCCGGTCCCGCCGAGGATCAGGATCACGAGGGACGCCCGTAGCCGACGGCCTCCCGCCAGCGGTCCAGCGTCCGCAGGTTGGCGAGGGTCTCCGCCCAGGTCAGCTCGGGTGCCTGCCGGTCTTCGACGTGCGCGGCGACGTGGTCCGCTTCGCGCGCGAAGACGCCCTGCGTGGCTTCGACCTCGATGACCTCCGGCTCGCCGCCGGCGGGCGTCAGGATGATCTGCGAGACGCCGGGCTTGCGCAGCGGGTGGATCCACGCGGGCTGCGGGATGTGGATCTGCCCGGCCGAGCCGAAGACGCGGATGCCGTCCTCGCGGGTGAGCCGGATCCCGCACGAGATCGTCGCGAGGATGTCCCCGGGCAGGCGCAGCAGGCCGGTCGCCCACTCGTCGACG
Organism: Amycolatopsis sp. lyj-23; assembly: GCF_046549135.1. Taxonomy (NCBI): domain Bacteria; kingdom Bacillati; phylum Actinomycetota; class Actinomycetes; order Pseudonocardiales; family Pseudonocardiaceae; genus Amycolatopsis; species Amycolatopsis sp. lyj-23. Next base: position 38,115 of record NZ_JAJPWN010000023.1, read on the forward strand.
CCGGTGGCGGACAGGTGCGCCATCCCGCTGACCTCGGAGGGTTCGACGACGTCCTGCCCGGTCGCGGCCTGCGCCACCAGCCGGGCCAGCGACGTGCAGTAGCAGCCGACGTCGAGGATCCCGCCGCCGCCGAGCGCCGGGTCGCTGAGCCGGGCGGTCTCCTCCGGGTTGCTGTCGAAGGAGAACGTCGTGTCCACCGCGCGGACCTCGCCGATGGCGCCGGAGGAGATCAGTTCGGCGAGCCGCCGCGTCTGCGGGTGCAGCCGGTACATGAACGCCTCCATGAGGAAGACGTCGTTCGCCCGAGCGGCCGCGATGACCTCCTCGGCATCGGCCGCGGTAATGGTCAACGGCTTCTCGCACAGCACGTGCTTCCCCGCTTCGGCGGCGGCGATGGCCCACTGTTTGTGCATCGCGTGCGGCGTCGAGACGTACACGGCGTCGATGTCCGGGTCAGCGAGGAGCTCTTCGTAGCTGCCGTAGGCCTTCGGGATGTCGAAGCGCGTGGCGAAGTCCCGCGCCCGCCCGGCATCCCGGGCGGCAACGGCCCCGAGGACGCCGTGTTTGCTTTCGTCGACGCCCGCGGCGAAGTGCCCGGCGATCGTCCCGGCGGCCAGCAGGCCCCAGCGCAGTTCCGTCACAACGACTCCGGTTGGTTCGCCCGGTCACGGGCACTCGAGTAGAGGAAGCTGTCGGGAAAGTCGGTGGCGGCGAGCACCCGCCCCACGAAGATGGTGGCAGCGCGCGTCATCCCGGCGGCCCGGACGAGCGCGGGCAGCTCACCGAGCACCCCGCGCACAACGGTCTCCCCGGCCTGGCTGGCGAGCGCGACAACGGCGACGGGGCAGCCCTCGCCGTAGTGCGGCTTCAGTTCCTCCGCCACCCGCTCGACGTGGTTGATGGCGAGGTGCAGCGCGAGCGTGGCCCCGGTCGCGGCAAAGGCGGCCAGGGTCTCAGAGGGCGGCATCTTGGTGGAGCGCGCCTGAACCCGGGTGATGACGAGGCTCTGCCCGATTTCGGGCACGGTGAGCTCCCGCTTCAGCACGGCGGCCGAAGCGGCGAAGGCGGGCACCCCGGGCACGACGTCATAGGGAACACCGGCGGCATCGAGCCGCCGCACCTGCTCGGCGACGGCGCTGTAGAGCGCCGGATCCCCGGAGCACAACCGCGCGACGTCGTGCCCGGCGCGGTGCGCCTCGACCAGCTTCGCGACGATCTGTTCCAGGCTGAGGTTCGCCGTGTCGACGAGCTCGGCCCCGGGCGGGCAGTAGGCGAGCAGATCGGGCGGGGTCATGCTGCCGGGATAGAGGCAGACGCGGCAGCGGGCAAGCAGGTCCCGCCCCCGCACGGTGATGAGGTCGGCGGCGCCGGGCCCGGCGCCGATGAAGTGGACGGTCATCGGCTGCTCCGGAGAGTGGGCCTGCCACCGCGCGAGGTCGCCGGCGGTCGGGTGCTCGGCAGGCGGGTGCCACGCCGGTGGGCGTCCGGCGCGGCGCCTGGCAGGCGCGTGCCCGGTCGGCGGGCGCGCCGACAGTGGACGCCCGGCGCGCTGCCGATCGTCGGGCGCGGGGCGGGCATGGGCGCCCAGCCGGTGGCCGGGTGCCCGCCGCCATGCCGGTCCTCAGGCAGCCCCGCGAGCTCGGCTGCGCGGTCGGCGGCCGCCGGTCGCCGCGACGCGAGTGCGCCTTCAAGGCAGCTCATGCCGCGGGCGGTCGCCCACCGCGCCGCGTGAGCGAACACCGGGCCGCGGGCCGCAAGCCGGTCTAGCGGCAGCCCCGCGCACTCAGGTGCGCAACCGGTGGTCGCTGACCGCGTGGCGTGCACCAGGCCGGTGGTTGCCGGCCGAGCCGAGGGCATGAGCACCCCGCTGCCAGCCGGTCGCCGGTCCGCAGGCAGCCCCGCGCCCCCGGGAGCGCAACCGGTGGTCGCCGGCCGAACCACAGCCGCCGACCACGCCGTGGCCCCGAACACCCGGCCCACACCCGCAACCGGGCTTACCAGCCTCCGCGCCAGTCCACCCACGCACCCGGGAACCGCCCGCACCCCGATCACCGGCTGCTCCACTGAGTCACCACCCGCGCCGGAGTCCACCCGGTGAACCCGCCCAGCGGCGCCGCCCGCTCAACACCGATCCTCAGCAGTTCCCCGCCGTGCTCCTCGTACGCCCGGGCCAGCACCTGCTCGGCCTCCAGCGTCACCCCGTGCGCCACCACCCGTGCGCCCGTGGCCACGCACGCGTCCAGTACGCCCGGCGCCGTCACGCCGCCTCCGATGAAGACCGCGTCCGGCGCGGGCAGCGCGCTCAGCGCTTCCGGTGCTTCCCCCGCCACCACCTCCAGTTCCGGTACTCCCAGGTCCAATGCGTTCCGGCCGATCCGCTCGGCCCGCTCCGCGGAGCGTTCGATCGCGACCGCACGGTTCAGCCCGTGCAGCCGTGACCACTCGATGCCGACGCTGCCCGCGCCCGCGCCGACGTCCCACAACAGCTCGCCGGGACTCGGCGCGAGGCGGGCCAGCGCCGACACTCGGAGGTCGCGTTTGGTCAGCTGCCCGTCGTGGGCGTACACGTCGTCCGGGATGCCGATCAGCGGCAACGCCGGACCCGCGCACGCCAGCGCGAACACCGTCAGCGGTCCGGGATCGCCGTCCCAGCCGTCGGAGATGCGCTCGTCGGGCCCGCCCAGGTTCTCCAACGCGATCAGTTCGCTCTCGCCATAACCCCGCACGGTGAGCAGGGAGCGCAAAGCGGGCGCGTCGGCACCCAGGACGAGCACTCGCCGGCGCGGCGCCAGCACCCGGGCGACGCGGGCCGACGACCGGCCGACGATGGTGACCACCTCGGTCTCCTCGGCGGACCACCCCAGCCGTGCCCGGGCCAGTGTCACCGACGAGAGCGCGGGCAGTGCCTCGACCTCGTATCCATGGGCCACCAGTGTGGCACCCACCCCCGACAAAAACGGATCGCCGCTGGCCAGGACGCAGATCCGGGCCCCTTCGTGCTCCGCGATGACCGCGTCCAGCCCGGGCAGCAACGGCGTCGGCCACGCCTGCGCCGGGACGCCCTCGGGCAGGTAGCCGAGCTGCCGGGGCGCACCCAGCACGACGTCCGCGGCGAGCACCGCGGCTTTCGCCTGCTCCGAAAGGCCGGACCAGCCGTCGGCCCCGATCCCGACCACGGTCAGGCGGTCCGCTCCGGTGGCCGGTGGACGTGATGTTTCGCGCACGATTTCCCACCCTAAGCGAGGCGGGCGCTGTGCGATGATCGGCCGGTCGCCGACCTGGAGGAGCGCTGTTGAAGCCGTACCCGTTCACCGCCGTCGTCGGGCTGCCGGACCTGCGCCTGGCGCTGGTCCTCTCCTCGATCTCGCCCGCCGTCGGCGGGGTGCTGGTGCGCGGCGAAAAGGGCACGGCGAAGTCGACCATGGTCCGCGCGCTCGCCGGCCTCCTGCCCGGTGTCGACGTCGTCGACGGCTGCCGCTTCTCCTGCGATCCCGCGGCGCCCGACCCGCTCTGCCCGGACGGCCCGCACGAGAACAACACGAGTCACCGACGTCCGGCCCGCCTGGTCGAACTCCCGGTCGGTGCGGCCGAAGACCGCGTCATCGGCAGCCTGCACCTGGAACGCGCGCTCGCCGAAGGCGTCACGGACTTCCAGCCCGGCCTCCTGGCCGCCGCGCACCGCGGGCTGCTCTACGTCGACGAGGTCAACCTCCTGCACGACCACCTCGTCGACACGCTCCTGGACGCCGCCGCGATGGGCCGCGCGACCGTGGAACGCGAGGGCGTTTCGGTGTCGCACGCGGCGCGGTTCGTGCTGATCGGCACCATGAACCCCGAAGAGGGCGAGCTGCGCCCGCAGTTGCTGGACCGGTTCGGCCTGACCGTCGAGGTCGCCTCCAGCCGGGACCCCGAGCAGCGCGTCGAGGTCGTCCGCCGCCGCCTCGCCTACGAAGCCGATCCGGACGCCTTCGCCGCGCAGTACGCCGACGAAGACGCCCAGCTCGCCGCGGACATCGAAGCGGCGCAACGTCTCCTGCCCGCCGTCAAGCTGCCCGACGACGCCTTGCGCCAGATCGCCGAGGTCTGCGCCTCCTTCGAGGTCGACGGCATGCGCGCGGACATCGTCACCGCGCGCACGGCGGTCGCGCACGCGGCCTGGTCCGGCCGCGACGAGGTGACCACCGAAGACGTCCGCGTCGCCGCGCGGCTCGCGTTGCCGCACCGGCGCCGCCGGAACCCGTTCGACGCGCCGGGCATCTCCGAAGAGCAGCTGGAGCAGGCCCTCCAGGACGCCCAGCCGGACCCCGGACCCGAGGACGACGGCCCCGGCTCGGGGTCGGCGCCGCCGGAAACGCCCGAGTCGCCGGGGAGCGAGAACGCTCCGCAGGGCCAGCAACAGCCGAACGCGGGCGCGCAGCAGAATGCAGGCGGGCAGCAGAAAACCGTCGGCGCCGGCGAGACGTTCAAGGCGCGCGTGTTCCGCGTCAAGGGCACGGGCGAGGGCGAGCGCGGACGCCGTTCGCGCGCGATCACCGACAGCGGACGCACCATCGGCGTCCAGCCCGCCAGCGTCCGCGAAGGCCGCCCCCACCTCGTCGCGACGGTCAAAGCCGCGGCCCCGCACCAGAAAGCCCGCGGCCGCGACGGCGCTGCGCTCAAGCTGCGGCCCGAAGACCTCCGGTACGCACTGCGCGAAGGCCGCGAAGGCAACCTCGTGCTGTTCTGCGTCGACGCGTCCGGCTCGATGGGCGCGAAGGCCCGCATGCGCGAGGTCAAGTCCGCGGTCCTGTCGCTGCTCCTGGACGCCTACCAGCGCCGCGACAAGGTCGGGCTCGTCACGTTCCGCGGCAACGCGGCCGAACTCGCACTGCCGCCGACGATCAGCGTCGACGCGGCCGCGTCTCGCCTGGAAGGCCTCCCGACCGGCGGCCGGACACCGCTGGCCGAAGGGCTCCTGGAGGCGGCGCGCGTGCTGCGGGTCGAGGAGATCCGCGACCCGCGGCGCCGCCCGCTGCTGGTCGTCGTCACCGACGGGCGCGCCACCAGCGGACCGGACGCCGTGGCGCGCGCCCAGGCCGCGGCCGGGCTGCTCACCGGCGTCACGGCCGTCGTGATGGACTGCGAAAGCGGGAAGATGCGGCTCGGCCTGGCCGCCGACCTCGCCGCCCACCTGGGCGCGGAACACGTCCCCCTCGCCGACGTCGCCGCCGACTCGCTCGCGGACGCCGTCCGCGCCCGGACCGGAAGGGCCGCCTGATGCCGCAGGGAAAGCCCGACGTCGTCCCGAACGACGGCCTGACCACGCGCCAGCGCCGCAACCGGCCGCTGCTCGCCGTGCACACCGGCGAGATGAAGGGCAAGTCGACGGCCGCGTTCGGGATGGCGCTGCGCGCCTGGAACCAGGGCTGGTCGATCGGCGTGTTCCAGTTCGTCAAGTCGGCGAAGTGGCGCGTCGGCGAGGAAGCGGCGTTCAAGGCGCTCGGGAAGCTGCACGACGACACCGGCCAAGGTGGGCCGGTCGAATGGCACAAGATGGGCGAAGGCTGGAGCTGGGCGCGCAAGTCCGGCTCCGAGGACGACCACGCGGAGAACGCGCGCGAAGGCTGGGCGGAGATCAAGCGACGGCTCGCCGCCGAGGCGCACGACTTCTACGTCCTCGACGAGTTTTCCTACCTGCTCAAGTGGGGCTGGCTCGAAGTGGACGACGTCGTGTCCACTTTGGTCTCGCGGCCCGGGCACCAGCACGTCGTCATCACCGGCCGGTACGCGCCGCCGGAGCTCGTCGAGGCCGCCGACCTGGTCGCCGAGATGACCAAGGTCAAGCACCCGATGGACGCCGGGCAGAAGGGCCAGCGGGGGATCGAATGGTAGCGCGCGTGGTCGTCGCCGCGCCCGGTTCCGGGCACGGCAAGACCACGATCGCCGCCGGGCTGATGGCGGCGCTGCGCGCGGCCGGGCACCGGGTTTCGGGGCACAAGGTCGGCCCGGACTTCATCGACCCGAGCTACCACGCGCTGGCGACCGGACGTCCCGCGCGCAACCTGGACCCGTTCCTGCAGGGCGAAGAGCGGCTGGTTCCATTGCTGCGGCACGGTTCCGCGGGCGCCGACATCGCCGTGATCGAAGGCGTGATGGGCCTGTTCGACGGGGCACTGGGCACCGAGGGGTACGCCTCGACGGCCCACGTGGCCAGGGTGCTGGACGCGCCGGTCGTGCTGGTCGTCGACGCTTCGGCCGCGTCTCGCAGTGTCGGTGCGACGGTGCTCGGGTTCGCCCACTACGACAACCGCGTGCGGCTGGCCGGCGTCATCCTGAACAAGCTCGGCTCGCAGCGGCATCGCGACGAGATCGCGTCCGCGCTCGAAGCCACCGGCGTGCCGCTGCTGGGAGCGTTGTACCGCAACGAAGAGATCCACGCGCCCAGCCGTCACCTCGGGCTCGTCCCGGCGGCGGAACGGGCCGCCGAAGCACAGCACGTGCTGCCCGCCCTCGCCGCTTGGGTGCGGGAGGGCGTCGACCTCGAGGCGATCGTCCGGATCGCTTCCGCTGCGCCGCGGCTCTCCGTGCCACCGTGGGAACCGTCCGGTGTGGACGGTCCGCGGGTGACGGTCGCGGCCGCCGGAGGTCCGGCGTTCACCTTCCGCTACACCGAAAACGTCGAGCTGCTCGCCGCTTGCGGGGTCGAGGTCGTCGACATCGACCCGCTGCGGGACCAGGCCTTACCCGACGGGTGCGCGGGGTTGTACTTCGGCGGCGGGTTCCCCGAGGTGCACGCGGCGGAACTGTCGGCGAACACGGCGTTGCGGTCCGAAGTGGCTTCGGCCATCGAGAGCGGGATGCCGGTGAGCGCGGAATGCGCGGGGCTGCTGTACCTGTGCCAGTCGCTGGACGGCGTGCCCATGGTCGGCGCGGTGCCGGCGGACGCCAAGATGACGGCCCGCGGCAAGCTCGGCTACCGGCGCGCGGTCGCCGTCGAGGACAACCTGCTCGCGACGGCCGGTCAGCGCGTCACCGGGCACGAATTCCACCGCACCGAAGTGACGCCGTCGCACGGCGCTGCGGCGGCGTGGGGCTGGGACAGGCAGCTGGACGGCTTCGCGTCGCCGACCCTGCACGCCTCCTACCTGCACGTCCACTGGGCCGGGTACCCCGAGCTGGCGCAGCGGTTCGCGGCGCGGGTCCGCGCCCGTGGGTGACTACGACCTGCACCACCACGGTGATCGCGAGGTCGGGCCGGGGCTGGTCGATTTCGCGGTGAACGTCCGGTTGCCGCGGCCGCCGGCGTGGCTGCGGGACGAGCTGGCGTCCGCTTTGGACTCCCTCGCGGCTTATCCGTCCACTGAGGACGCCGTGCGGGCGGTCGCCGCGCGGCACGGTCGTCCTCCCTCGGAAGTGCTGGTCACGGCGGGTGCGGCGGAGGCGTTCACGCTGCTGGCCTCGGCGTTCCGGCCACGGCACGCGGTGGTCGTGCACCCGCAGTTCACCGAGCCCGAAGCGGCCCTGCGGGCGGCCGGACATGCGGTTTCGCGGGTGGTACTGGCCGAATCGGACGGGTTCGTCCTCGATCCCGCGCTCGTCCCGGCCGGCGCCGACCTGGTGTTCGTCGGGAACCCGACGAATCCGACCTCCGTGCTGCACCCGGCGGCGGTATTGCGTTCCCTGGTCCGGCCCGGTCGGCTGCTCGTGGTCGACGAGGCGTTCCTGGACGCGATCCCCGGCGAGGCCGAGAGCCTGGCGTCCGGTGTCCCGGGTGTCGTCGTGCTGCGCAGCCTGACGAAGACGTGGGGGCTCGCCGGGCTGCGGGCGGGTTACGTGCTCGCTTCGGCGGACGTCATCGAGCGGCTGCGGGCGGTGCAGGTGCCGTGGTCGGTGTCCACGCTGGCCGGCGTGGCGACGGTGGCGTGCTGTCGCCCGTCCGCCCTGGAGGAGGCGGAAAAGCTGGCGACGGCGGCGGAGTCGGATCGGGAGTACCTGGTGTCGGGCCTGGCTTCGCAGGGAGTCGACGTGCTGGGTGACCCGCGCGGCCCGTTCGTGCTGGTGCGCGTGCCCGATGGTGCTTCGGTGCGCGCTCGCCTGCGCGACGCGGGCTACGCCGTGCGGCGGGGGGACACGTTCCCCGGGCTGGGGCCGGATCACCTGCGGCTGGCCGTGCGCGATCGGGTGACGACGGAGGCGTTTTTGAGGGCGTTGCGGAAAATCCTGTAAACACCGACAGGGGGTTGTCGCTACCACCGTCGAAAGTGGGCGGAGCCGGGAAACGCCCGGCATGGCAGCGAAAGGAACGACATGCCCCGCTTCAACGACGTGGCCTGGTTCGAGATCGGCACCGACGATCCGGCGACCGCGGAACGGTTCTACGGCGAGGTCTTCGGCTGGACCGTCGCGCAGGACAACGCGGCGAGCACCGACGCCGCCTACCGCGTCATCGACACCGGTGGCTCGCGCGGCGGCCTGTTCACGGGCCAGGAGAACTATGCGGTCTTCACCGTGCTGGTCGAGGACGTCGAGGCCACCTGCCGCCAGGTCGAGCAGGCCGGCGGGCGCGTGCAACGGCCGCCGAGCGTCAACCCGGTCGGCGTGAAGTTCGCGCACGTGCTCGACCCGGCAGGCAACCACTTCTCGGTGTTCACCCCGCCAAATTGAGCTGCTCGACGTCGCCGTAGGGGATGTCGAGGTCTTCGGGGCGCAGCTTCCGCGGCGGCGGCACCTCGGCCAGCACGGAAAAGGAGGTGATGCGGTCGGTGCGGAACGCCCGGATCTCCCGGCGCAGCCGGCACCAGGCCACGAGGTACCAGTGCTCGGGCTTGCCGACGTAGCCGAGCGGCTCGATCTCCCGACGGGTGGCGGTGCCCTGGCGGTCGGTGTACTGGATGCGCAGGACGCGGCGGATGCCGAGCACGTGCGGCTTCGGCGGGACCGGTCCCTCGCCGAGCAGGTGGACCCGGGTGGCGAGCTCCCGTGCCTCCTGCGTGTCCTCCTCCCGCATCGCCGCGACGAGCTTGCGCAGCGCCGAGCGGCCTTCGGCCCGGAAGGGGGTGGCGTCGAGGTGCCTCAGGGCGAGGGCCATGGCGACGGCCTCGCCGGGAGTCAGGTTGACCGGCGGCATCGTGTGCGCCTTGTCGAGGCAGTAGCCGCCGGTGCGGCCGGGCTCGGCGTAGATCGGCGTGCCGGACTGCTGCAGGGCGCTGATGTCGCGTTCGACGGTCCGGACGCTGACCTCGAACCGATCCGCGAGCCACCGCGCGCTGCGGGGCCGCGGCGCGACGGCACGCAGTTCTTCGACGATGGCGTAGAGACGATCGGTTCGGTTCACGCGCTGCACTCTAGGAAGGGGGTACGACAGTTTCAGGCGAGCGCCAGCAGGGCCGCCGCGACAGCGACCTCGACGCCCGCACCGAGGACGTCGCCGGTCACGCCGCCGAGGCGCTTGGTGCACCGCCACAGGAGCGCTCCGGTGACGGCGTAGGCGAGGACGACGGAAAGGGGTCCGCGCCACCACGGCAGCCCGGGCAGCAGTGCGGCGAGCCCGGCGGCGGCGACGCCCACGGCGAGCGCCGCGGTGCGGGGAACCGAGCCGGCGACAGTCGCGCCGAGTCCCTCCGGCCGGGCCGAGGGGACTCCGCGGGCGCAGGCCAGTGAGAGCGTGCACCGGCCGATGAGGACGCCGGCGGCCGCGGTGACCGGGCCGGCGGCAGTCAGGGCACCGACCTGGACGAGGAGGACGAGGAGGAGGGTGGCGACCCCGGTGGGCCCGGAGTCGCCGCGGCGCATGACGTCGAGGGCTTTGGCGCGGTCGTAGGAGGCGCCGAGGCCGTCGGCGGTGTCGGCGAGCCCGTCGAGGTGCAGCCCCCGGCTGCCGAGTGCGACGGCTCCGAGCGCGAGGGCGGCAACAGCGAAAGAAGGGAGGTGAACGGCGTGTCCGGCGGCGACGACGAGCCCGGCGGCCACGGCCAGCGGAAGGGCGGCCAGGGGAGCGAGCAGCATGGCGCCGCCGGCGACGCGGCGGTCGATGACGCGGGGCGCCGGGACGGGCACGGTGGTCAACGTCCCGACGGCCATCCGCGCGGAGTCCGTCCAGCGGCTCACGTCAAGTCGGCCAGCAGACCCATGTCCGCCAGGATCGCGCGCGCCGCGCGGAGGGCCGGCACGGCCTGCACCGCTCCGCTGCCTTCGCCGAGCCGGAGGCCGAAGTCCAGGATCGGCTCCAGGCCGAGCGCCTTCAGCGCGAACGCCTGTGACGGTTCCGTCGAGCGGTGGCCGGCCAGCCACCACTGCTCCGCACCGGGGGCGATGTCGCGCGCCACCAGCGCCGCCGCGCCGGAGAAGACGCCGTCCAGCAGCACCGGGATGCCCAGCACCGACGCCTGGACCAGGAAGCCCGCCGTCGCGGCGACGCAGGCGCTGCCCAGCGCCGTCAACCGCTCGAACGGGTCCTCCGTGCGGCCCGCTGCCCGGGCCAAGGCGGCCGTGACCGCCGCCGTCTTGCGGTCCAGGCCGGCCGCGTCCACACCCGTTCCGGTGCCGACCACCTCGGCCGCCGGCAGACCGACGGAGGCCGCCACCAGTGCCGCGCACATCGCCGTGTTGCCGATGCCCATGTCGCCCGGGATCAGTACATCCGCGTCGCGCTCCTCCAGGGCGATCGCCCGGCCCGCTTCGAAGGCCGCTTGCGCCTCGCCCGGGAGCAGCGCGTCCTCGACGTCGATCGAACCCGAGCCGCGGCGGATCTTGTGCGCCGTGACCTCGGGCGGCACGTCCGCGGCGTCCCAGTCGACGGCGATGTCCGCGACCCGCACGCGCGCTCCGACCTGGGCGGCCAGCACGTTCACGCCGCTCTTGCCGGCCAGGAACACGCGCACCATCGCTGCGGTCACCTCGCGCGGGTACGCCGAGAGCGCCGACACGCCGTGGTCGCCCGCGAAGACGACCACACGGACGTCGTCCAGCGGGCGCGGCGGCACGGTGCCGTGCGCCGCGGCCAGCCAGGCGGCGATCTCCTCCAGCCTGCCGAGCGCGCCGAGTGGCTTGACCAGGCCGTCGAGCCGCTCCTGCGCGGCGGTGCGGGCGGCGGGGTCGGGCACGGGTACGTCGAACACGGGCGCCTCCTGGCTACAGGTCGAGCGCCCGGCCCGCGACGACCAGCACGACCCGGTCGGCGTCGGCGGACACCCGGTTGTTGAGTGCGCCCAGCACATCACGGAACAGCCGCCCGGACGACGTTGCGGGCACCACACCACTGCCGACCTCGTTGCTCACCGCGACCACCGGCACCCGCGCCGCGGCCCATGCGGCCAGGAAGTCCTCGAGCCGGTCGTCCAGGCGGTGCTCCCAGCCCGGCTTCTGCCGCCACGCGCCGACGTCGTCCAGCACGCGGGACAGCCACGTGCCGAGGCAGTCGATCAGCAGCGGCTCGGTCGCCGTGCGCAGGATGCCGGCCAGGTCGGTGGTCTCGACGGTCTTCCAGTGCGCGGGCCGCCGGGCCTGGTGCGCGGCCACCCGCGCGGCCCATTCGGGGTCGTCTTCGCCCGCGGGGAGGCCGGGTGCGACGTAGACGAGGTGCGGGTGGCGGGCGACGAGCCGCTCGGCGTGCCGCGACTTCCCCGAGCGGACGCCGCCGAGGACCAGCACCTTGCCTTCGTCGCGCCCGGACCGGCGGAGGGCGCGAGCCAGGCTTTCGAGATACCCGGCGACCCGGTGGCGCAGCCCCGCCGACGGACGCTTTCCCGCGGAGGAGGCATCGGACACAGTCATACCGGCATTCTGGTGCACGCGCTACCGTGCGCCACGTGCCACTCCGTCTAGGGACAACCGCAGCCGGACTCGTAACCGGATACGTAGCCGACGCCCTGTTCGGTGACCCCCGAACGGGCCACCCGGTCGCCTTGTTCGGTACGGCCGCCGCCCGCGTCGAACACCGTCTGTGGGCCGACTCGAAGCCGCGCGGAGCCGTGTACGCGGCGCTGTGCACCTCCGCCGCCGTAGGCCTGGGCGTCGCGCTCCAGGCGGCGACGCGGCGGCGTCCCTTCGCGCGCTTCGCCCTCACCGCCGCGTCGACGTGGGTTGTGCTCGGCGGACGCGGTCTCGCGGCCGAAGGCGCCGAGATGGCCCGCTTGCTCGAAGCGGAGGACGTGCCTCAAGCGCGTCAGCGGCTCGCGCACCTCTGCGCGCGCGACGCGACGACCCTCGACTCCGCCGAGCTGACCCGCGCGGCCACCGAGTCGATCGCCGAGAACACTTCGGACGCCGTGGTCGCGCCGCTGTTCTGGGGTGCGGTCGCCGGGATGCCGGGCCTCCTCGGCTACCGCGCGCTCAACACGCTCGACGCGATGGTCGGCTACCGCTCACCCCGCTACCGCCGCTTCGGCTGGGCGGCGGCGCGGGCCGACGACGTCGTTAACCTGCTGCCGTCGCGGATCGGCGCGGCGCTCACGGCGCTGTGCGCGGGCGGCCGGGCGCGCGAATCCTGGCGCGTCTGGCGCCGCGACGGCGGACGCCACCCGAGCCCCAACGCCGGCCAGGTGGAAGCGGCATTCGCGGGAGCACTGGACATCCGCCTCGGCGGAACGAACAGCTACGACGGCGAGCCGGAAACCCGCGCCCGCCTCGGCGAAGGCCGCACCCCGGACCCTGCAGACCTCCGGCGCGCGGTCCGCTTGTCCCGGCGAGTGGGAACGGCCGCAGCGGCCATCGCCGCCCTCGCAGCCCCCACCACTCCCTGGGGGGCGGCCCCTGTCCAGTTTATCGCCTCCCGCAGGGGGAGAACCGCCGCTCGGCGATCTGTGGACAACTTCGCCGCGGGCGGCCTAGCTGTGGACAACCTGCGATGAGGGGCCTGCTCGTCGCCGGGACGACTTCCGATGCCGGGAAGAGCCTCGTCACCGCCGGGATCTGCCGGTGGCTGGCGCGCCAAGGGCTGCGGGTGGCTCCGTTCAAGGCGCAGAACATGTCCAACAACTCCATGGTCTGCGCCGACGGGGCCGAGATCGGGCGCGCCCAGTGGGTGCAGGCGCGGGCCGCCGGGGCGGAACCCGAGGCGGCGATGAACCCGGTGCTGCTGAAGCCCGGCAGTGATCGGCGCAGTCACGTCGTCGCGCTCGGGAAGCCGTTCGGGACCCTCGAAGCCGGGGAGTACGCCACCGGGCGGGCCGGGCTGGCCGAGATCGCCTTCGGGGCGTTCGAGGACCTCAGCGCCCGTTATGACGTCGTCGTCTGCGAAGGCGCCGGGAGTCCGGCCGAGATCAACCTGCGGGGCGGCGACTACGTCAACATGGGGCTCGCGCGGCGGTTCGGGCTGCCCGTGCTGGTCGTCGGCGACATCGACCGCGGTGGGGTGCTCGCGGCCATGTTCGGCACCCTCGCGCTGCTTTCCGCCGAAGATCAGGCCCTGGTCGCGGGCTGGGTGGTCAACAAGTTCCGCGGCGACGTCGGGCTGCTGCGGCCGGGCCTGGACAGCCTCGAGAAGGTCACCGGACGGCCGGTGCTGGGCGTGCTGCCGTGGCTCGACCGGGTGTGGATCGACTCGGAGGACGCCCTCGCCGCCGCGGGCTGGCGCCGGGAAGCGCCCGGTGGGGGGCTCGGTGTGGCGGTCGTGCGGTTCCCGCGCGCTTCCAACGCCACCGACGTCGACGCGCTGGCCGCCGAACCCGGGGTCACGGTCACGCTCACCGCCGATCCCGACGTCGTCGCGGCGGCGGACGTCGTGGTGCTGCCCGGGTCGCGGGCCACCGTGGCCGACCTGGCCTGGCTGCGGGACCGCGGGCTCGACACGGCGGTGACGGCCCGGGCCGCCGCGGGCCGTCCGGTGCTCGGCATCTGCGGTGGCTACCAGATGCTCACCGAATCCATCGTGGACGACGTCGAATCCGGCGCGGGCGAGGTCGCCGGCCTCGGTCTGCTGCCCGGGCGGGTGACGTTCGCCGCGGAGAAGGTGCTCGCCCGGCCCGCGGGAACGTGGCGCGGTCATCCGGTGGACGCCTACGAGATCCACCACGGTTCGGTGACCACGACGGCGCCGGCGGAGTCCTTTCTGGACGGTCTGCGCGCGGGCGGGGTCTGGGGCACGATGTGGCACGGCGCGTTCGAGAACGACGCCTTCCGCCGCGCATGGCTCACCGAAGCCGCGACGCAGGCCGGAGCCACCTGGACGCCCGCACCCGGCGCCCCCGGGTTCGGCGAGCTGCGCGAGGAAATGCTGGACAAGCTCGCGGACGCCGTCGACGAACACCTGGACACGGCGCTGCTGGAGACGCTGCTGGACCAGGGCGCCCCGGTGGACCTGCCGTTCGCGCCGCCGGGAGCGCCGTAGCCGGAACGGGAGTGAGACGGCGACGGCGCTACTCCGGCGATCGAACACGCGCCCCGCTGGCCGGGCTCGGTCCGTCAGCCACCGCGCCTTGCCGCGATCGGTCCCCAGCCACGCTGCTTGCCTGGCTCGGTGGCTGGCTACTGCGGCTCGCGGGGCCGGTCAGGTGGCTAGCGTGGCTTGCCGGGCTCAGCCAGACAGCTAACGCGGCTGGTCGAGCTCGGTCGGGCGGCCATCGCGGCCCGCCGAGCCCGATCAAGCAGCCACTGCCGCTCGTCGAGCTCGGCCAGCCAGCCACCGCGGCTCGCCGGAGCGAGACTCAGGCGGCCATCGCGGCTCGCCGAGCTCGGTCCGCCAGCCACCGCGGCTCACCAGAGCAGGCCTCAGGCGGCCACCGCGGTCCGCTGCTTCAGCGCCTTCTCCGCCAACGCGCCGAAAGTCAACCCCAGCGCCAGCCACAGCGTCACCTGCGTGCCGACCGAGGCCGTCCTGAAGCTCCACAACGTGGACGCCGGGAACGTTGCCGGGACTTCGTCGATCGATGGCAGGAGCCAGGCCACCACGCCGATCACGACGAGGTAGCCCGCGGCCGCCAGCAGGAAGCCGTTCCAGGCTCCGAAGCGGTCCGCCAGCTTGCGGCCGAACACCGTGGCGAGGATGCCCGCCAGCAGTGAGACCGCGACGAAACCGAAGTACAGCTCCGTGCGGGAGCCGATCGTGCCCGGCTGGCCCACCGCCGGTGGGTTGGCCGGGTACTTCAGGAACGGCACCAGGAACACCACGGCGAACGCGCCCGCCGTGAGCAGCAGTGCCGTCACCCTCGGGCGGAGGTTGCCGAGGCGGCCCTGGGCGAACGCGAAGGCCAGCGAGAGCAGGCCGCCGATCGCGACGCCGTACACCAGCACGCCCGTCAGCAGGCCGAGGGTGCTCTGGATGTCCCGGGGGACGAGCTCTTCTTCGTGTTCTTCGGCAGGGGCCGGCGCCGATGCGTCGTGCGAGTGCGCGTGGCCGCCGGGCTCCTCGAGGCCGATGGCGGTGTTCACCGATGGCTCGCCGAAGGCGTAGGCGAACCCGAACGCGAGCACGCCGGCGATCAGGCCCGCCAGCATGCCGCGGACCAGCAAGGTCTTCATCATGGGAGTGCGTGCCCGCCGATCAGTGGCAGGGGAAGGCCAGCAGGTGCCGGCCGTCGTGCACGAACTCGTGGACGTACATGTTCGCGAACACCGCCGTCGCGCCCTGCTCGGCGCTCACGAAGTACAGCGCGATCAGGGCCAGGAGCACCACGAACACCGCCCACGGCACGATCTCCCGGATCGGGATGCGGATCGGGAGCGGAACGGCGGGAGCTGCCGTCTGGGTCATGAGCGTGGCCTCCTCGGGCTTTCGCGGCCTCATCGGGGTCGGTCACGAGGGTCCGGGTCTGGCTTCCCCCTGGCGGGGGTCACAGTGGCGCGACCGCGCGGACTTGCACCGCGTTCCGGAATCTCCTCGTCTGGCCGGTTGAGCGTAGGTCCCCCTTTCGGGGCCCGTCAATGAGGCTTGTTCAGCCGTCGGCCGCCGCATGGCAGCCGTGATGCCCCGCGACCTGCGCGGGGGCGCGGCGGCCTAACCAGAACAAGCCTCAAATGTGACAATGCCGCGGTGACTCGAATGGTGGCCGCCCTCGACGTGGGCGGGACGACGATCAAGGCAGCGCTGCTCGACGAGCAGCTCCAGCCCAAGGCGGCCCTGCGCGCGGAGACCGCCCGCAGCGCGGACGGCACGGCCCTGGCCGCGCAGACGGCGGACATCGTGGCCGCGCTGGCCGAGCAGGCCGGCACCGGGCAGCCGGCGGCGGTCGGTGTGGTGGTGCCGGGGATCGTCGACGAACAGACCCGCGTCTGCCACTTCTCCGCCAACCTCGACTGGCGCGAAGTCCCGTTCGGCGAGCTGCTGGAGGACCGGCTGGGGCTCCCGGTGGCGTTCGGGCACGACGTCACCGCGGGCGGCATCGCCGAGTTCCGCGTCGGCGCCGGGCGGGGTGCGACGAACGCGGCGTTCATCCCCGTCGGCACCGGGATCGCGGCCGCGCTGCTGCTCGACGGCCGGATCCACCGCGCGCACGGGCAGGCCGGCGAGGTCGGGCACATCGACGTCGGCCACGCCGGCAAGTGCGGCTGCGGCGCGACGGGCTGCCTGGAGGCCATCTCGTCGGCCGCCGCGATCGCGCGCCGCTACACCGAACGCACCGGTCGCCCGGCCGACGGCGCCCGCGAGGTCGTCGAGCTGGCCCGCGGGGGTGACGAGGTGGCGGTCGCGGTGGTCCAGGACGCGCTCGACGGGCTCGGCCACGGCATCCGGACGCTGTTGACGCTGCTCGGCCCGGAGGTGATCGTCCTGGGCGGCGGGCTGTTCACGGCGGCCGACTACGTGCTGGAGCCGGTGCGGGAGTGGCTGGCCGCGCACCTGACGTTCCAGCGGATGCCGGAGCTGCGGATCGCCGAGCTGGGTGACGAAGCCGGGCGGCTCGGTGCCGGCCTGCTGGCCTTCGACCTGCTGAAAGCCTGACGCCGAAGGCCACCACCGGAAGCTCCCGGTGGTGGCCTTCGTCCCCCCAGCTCAGAGTGACCGCAGGAACGCCAGCGACGGCATGAAGAAGTACTCGCCGCCGCGCAGGGTCACCGCCTGCGGCACCGGGCCGGCGCTGCGCTGCGTGGCGCCGCCCCAGTCCACCGTGTAGTCCGACGCCGGACGCTCGCCCTGGCCGATCACCGGGTCCAGCCCCGGTGTGACGCCGTCGACGATCGGGAAGCCCGGGTTGTCCGCCCAGAGCGCCTGCGTGAACTCGAACTGGTTGTCCAGCACCGAGTTGAAGGCCATGAACAGCAGGCCGACCCCGCCGCTCGGCCGCGCCGCGGGCGGCACGTCGGCGTTCGGGTCGTCCGGGCGTTCCCCGTACGTCACGCCGCGGCGGGCCATCAGGTGGCGGCGCTCGTCGGCCGGGTCTTCGGCGCCGCCGGAGCCGCGCGGGTTCGTCTTGCGGATGTGCGCCTGGAACGGGCACTTCAGCGCGGCGCGGTCGCTGTCGTAGGTGAAGTTGTTCGACACCGGGCTTTCCGCGCCGTCTTCGCGCTGGGTGGTCAGCGGCGTGCCGTCCTCGAAGCGGCCGATGATCATCGCCCCGGCCCGCTCGCGGTCTTCGCCGGCGAGGCCGAGCGTGTCGGCGAGATCCGCTTCCGCCTGCTTGAACCGCCGGACGTTCTGTTCCAGTTTGCGGAAAACGAAATAGCTGCCGAAATGCACGCCGGGATCCGGCGCCGCGGGGTCGGGAACGAGAACCTGCCCGAGCGGCGCGGCCGGGTTCCACACGTTGATCCCGTCGGTGTTGTTCTTTTCCGCGTCGACGTCTTCGGTGAGGAAGAGCGGCTGGCTGCGGCCGTCGACGTACCCGAAGTGCTCGATGCCCTCGCCGCGCGCGTTGACCCGGCCGAGGCCGGTTTCCTCCGCGAGCACCGTGGCCGAATCCGGCAGCAGGCCGAGGATTTCGTTGCGCCGCGCGGTCATCGCCTTGTCCGTGGCGTCGCCGACGAGGACGACGGCGTGGACTTCCCCGTGGTAGCCGGGATCGAACGTCGAGCGCGGCGGGTCGTTCAGCTTCCGCCGCGTGTCCGGCGCCGTCATCCCGCGCAGGAACGCCTCGTCCTGCGGCATGTTCCCGTCGACGCCGAGAGCGCGGTAGCCGGCCGCGGTGAGCCCGACGCCGACGTACGGCGTTCCGGGGCCGGCGCCGGCCTTGAAGGCGCTCACTTCGTCGAGGTGGGCCTTGGCGGACTTCATCTTCCCGGTGACCGAGAC
The DNA here is from genome assembly GCF_046549135.1 of Amycolatopsis sp. lyj-23. Taxonomy (NCBI): domain Bacteria; kingdom Bacillati; phylum Actinomycetota; class Actinomycetes; order Pseudonocardiales; family Pseudonocardiaceae; genus Amycolatopsis; species Amycolatopsis sp. lyj-23. The sequence goes on from NZ_JAJPWN010000023.1 coordinate 56,254, forward strand.
GAGGAAGGCGCGGGCCTCCGCCGCGTCCCGGAAGGCGAGGAACAGGGCGGACAGGTGGTCGCGGACGTGGGCCTTGAGGATGTTCGGCTGCAGTTCGCCGAGCATCGTCGCGGCATCGCCGGTGGCCGTGGTCCAGGACAGCGTGGTGGACAGGTCGACACTCATTTCGGGCTCCCCTCCCGTGGAAAAAAACGCCCGCCTCTCGGCGGGCACCCGGCCGGCCTGAATCCCCCCTCGGCCGACCGGGTCCCCTGAATACAGAGTGCCGTGCCGAAGGTGGGTGGTGCCACCCGTTTTCCGGTTTCACACGAAAGATTAAGTTGAGCGCGAAACAGTTTCAGGCCGGAAACAAATCGCCGGGAATAAGGAGTCAGCCGAGGGTTGCGGTCGCCGCCACCAGCTCGTCCAGGGCCTCGCGGACCAGCTCGGCGAACTGCCGTTCGCTGCCGGGTGCGACCCAGCGCGCGAAGCCGGTCGAGAAGGCGAGGCCGCCGATTTCCGCGGCGAGGGTCGCCGTCGGGTCCGCGACGCCGCGGTCGCGCAGGGCGCCGGCCATCGCGGCTCGCAGCGTCGCCAGCTTGAGGAGTTCGCGTTCGCGCAGGTCGGTGTGGCCGGCGACGACCGACTGGACCTGGCGCGACCGCTCCCGTCGCTCGGCTATGGGTGCCGTGGCCGCCGTGAGCGCCGCCGCGACCGCCTCCATCGGGGTCGCCGACGCCGGGGCGTTCGTGATCGCGTCCGCGAAGAGGCGGCTCAGCACCTCCTGGCCCGCGAAGAGCACTTCGCGCTTGTCGGCGAAGTGGCGGAAGAAGGTGCGCTTCGTCAGCCCGGCCCGCTCCGCGATCTCGGCGACCGTGACGCTGTCGTACCCGCGCTCGCCGAACAGGTCGAGCGCGGCGTCGAGCAGGCGCACGCGCGTGTTCGGCTCCCAGCGGCTCATGCCCCCAGCCTAGGCGATGACACCGGGTGTCATTGCGGTGCTATGGTGATGACACCAGGTGTCATCACAAAGGGAGAAGCTCATGCGTGTGTTCGTCACCGGCGCGTCCGGCTGGATCGGCCGGGCCCTCGTGCCCGAACTCCTCGACGCCGGCCACGAGGTCGTCGGGCTGGCGAGGTCGGCGGAGTCGGCGGCCGCCGTCACCGCCACGGGGGCGGCCGTCCTCCGCGGCGACCTCACCGACCTCGACGTCCTGAAAGCCGGCGCGGAAGGCGCCGACGGCGTCGTCCACCTCGCCTTCGGGCACGACTTCGGCCGGATGGACGAGGCGATCCGCGTCGACGCGGCCGCCGTCGGCGCCATGAGCGCGGTGCTGGACGGCAAGACCTTCGTGGCGGCCTCGGGGACGCCGGTGGTGTCCGGGCGCCCGGCGACGGAGCGGGACGACTCCGTCTTCCCCGGCCCGGTCGCCGGCCGGGGCGACATCGCCCGGTCCGTCCTGGCGACGGCGGACCGCGGGGTCCGCGCGTCGCTGGTCCGGCTGCCGCGTTCCGTGCACGGCGAAGGGGACGCCCACGGGCTCGTCACGCGCCTGGTCGCGCTCGGGCGCGAGAAGGGCATCGCGGCGTACGTCGGCGACGGGACGCAGCGCTGGCCCGCGGTGCACGTCGTCGACGCGGCCCACCTGTTCCGCCTGGCGCTGGAGCAGGCCCCGGCCGGTGCGGTGCTGCACGCCGTCGGCGACGAAGGCGTGCGCATCCGCGACATCGCCGAGGTGGCCGGTCGCCGGCTCGGCCTGCCGGCCACGTCCGTCACCGCGGAGGAGCTCGGGTTCCTGGGCGGCCTCCTGGCCATCGACCAGCCGGCCTCCAGCGAGCTGACGCAGGAGCTGCTCGGCTGGCGGCCCACGCAGCCCGGGCTGCTGGACGACCTCGAGAAGGGTTACTACGGCTGAGCGGTGGGACAGCGCCGGCGGAGGTGGCGACGGTGACACCTCCGCCGGCGCTGGGGCCTTACGCGATCGGCCGGTCCGTCGGCGCGATCGGGCGGGGCAGGACCTCGCGGCCGGTCAGGTAATTGTCGACGCCGGCCGCGGCGCTGCGGCCTTCGGCGATCGCCCAGACGATCAGGGACTGCCCGCGGCCCATGTCGCCGGCCACGAACACGTTGTCCAGGCTCGTCTTGAACGCCTTGTCGCGCGCCACGTTGCCGCGCGCGTCCAGCTCGACGCCCAGGTCCTCGAGCAGGCCCTGCTTTTGCGGCCCGAGGAAGCCCATCGCCAGCAGGACGAGCTGCGCGGGCAGCTCGCGCTCGGAGCCGTCCACGGGGACGAACTTGCCGCCCTCGTTGCGGACCTCGACCAGCTTCAGGGCCCGGACGCGGCCGTCGGCGTCGCCGAGGAACTCCTGCGTGTTCACCGCGTACAGGCGTTCGCCGCCCTCTTCGTGCGCCGAGGAAACCCGGTAGATCATCGGGTACGTCGGCCACGGGTGGGCGTCCGAACGCGCCTCCGGCGGCTTCGGCATGATCTCCAGCTGCGTCACCGAACGCGCGCCCTGGCGGTGGGACGTGCCGACGCAGTCCGCGCCGGTGTCGCCGCCGCCGATGACCACGACGTCCAGCCCGGACGCGTCGAACGGCGACTTCTCCAGCTCGCCGGAAGCGACCCGGTTGGCCGGCGGCAGGAACTCCATCGCCTGGTGGATGCCGTCGAGTTCCCGGCCGGGGATCGGCAGGTCGCGCCAGTCGGTCGCGCCACCGGCCAGCACCACGGCGTCGTAGGACGAAGTCAGCTCGGAAGCAGAGACGTCCACGCCGACGTTCACCGACGTCCGGAACTCCGTCCCCTCGGCGCGCATCTGGTCGAGCCGCCGGTCCAGCCGGGACTTCTCCATCTTGAACTCGGGGATGCCGTAGCGCAGCAGCCCGCCGATCTTGTCGGCCCGCTCGAGGACCACGACGCTGTGGCCCGCGCGCGTGAGCTGCTGCGCCGCGGCCAGACCCGACGGGCCGGATCCGACGACGGCGACCTTCTTGCCCGTGAGGGCGACCGGCACCTGCGGCGTCACCCAGCCCTCGTCGAAGGCCCGGTCGATGATCGAGATCTCGACGCGCTTGATCGTCACCGGGTCGTCGTTGATCCCGAGCACGCACGCGGTTTCGCACGGGGCGGGGCACAGCGTTCCGGTGAACTCCGGGAAGTTGTTCGTCGCGTGCAGCCGTTCGATGGCCTGCTGCCAGTCCTCGCGCCAGGTCAGCGTGTTCCACTCGGGGATGAGGTTCCCGAGCGGGCAGCCCTGGTGGCAGAACGGGATCCCGCAGTCCATGCACCGGCCGGCCTGCTTCTGCAGCTTCGTCGTGGCGAAGTCTTCGTAGACCTCTCGCCAGTCCATCAGCCGCAGGTCGACCGGACGCCGCTTCGGCTCTTCGCGGGTGGTGGTCAGAAAGCCCTTGGGGTCAGCCATGTGCGGCCTCCATGATCGCCTCGTTCACGTCGCGCCCGTCCCGTTCCGCCTGGACCTGGGCCGCGAGCACGCGCTTGTAGTCCTTCGGCATGACCTTCCCGAAGCGGTCGACGCCCGCGTCCCAGTCGGCCAGCAGTTCCCGCGCGACGGCGGATTCCGTTTCGTCGTAGTGCTCTTCCAGCGTCTCGCGCAGGAAGTCCGCGTCCTCGGAATCGAGCGGGTCGATGTCGACCATCTCCGGGTTGACGCGGTGCGCGGGCAGGTCCAGCACGTAGGCGATGCCGCCGGACATGCCGGCCGCGAAGTTGCGGCCGATCGGCCCGAGCACGACCATCCGGCCGCCGGTCATGTACTCGCCGCCGTGGTCGCCGACGCCCTCGACGACGGCCAGCGCGCCCGAGTTGCGCACGCAGAACCGCTCGCCGACCTTGCCGCGGATGAAGATCTCCCCGCTCGTGGCGCCGTAGGCGATGACGTTGCCGGCGATGATGTGGTCCTCGGCGGGGATCACCGCGTCCTTCGACGGGCGCACGATCAGCCGGCCACCGGAGAGGCCCTTGCCGACGTAGTCGTTGCCGTCGCCGTAGAGCCGCAGCGTGATGCCCTTCGGCACGAAGGCACCGAACGACTGGCCCGCGGTCCCGGTGAAGGTGACGTCGATGGTGTCGTCCGGCAGGCCTTCGCCGCCCCACCGCTTGGTCAGCTCGGACCCGAGCATGGTGCCGACGGTCCGGTTCACGTTGCGGACGGGCAGCTCCAAGCGGACCTTGTCGCCCGAGTTCAACGCGCCCTCGGCCAGCTGGATCAGCGTGTTGTCCAGCGCCTTCTCCAGACCGTGGTCCTGCAGCGTCTGCTGCAGCCGCAGCCCGGCGGGGGCCATCTCGGGCACGTGGAAGATCGGCGACAGGTCGAGCCCGGCCGCCTTCCAGTGCTCGATCGCCTTGCGCTTGTCGAGGAACTCGGCGTGCCCGACGGCCTCGGCGATCGACCGGAACCCGAGCTCCGCCAGGTACTCGCGCACTTCCTGGGCGATGAACTCGAAGAAGTTGACGACGTACTCGGCCTTGCCGCTGAACTTCTCGCGCAGCTTCGGGTTCTGCGTCGCGACGCCGACCGGACACGTGTCGAGGTGGCAGACGCGCATCATGATGCAGCCCGACACCACCAGCGGCGCGGTCGCGAAGCCGAACTCCTCGGCGCCGAGCAGCGCCGCGACGACGACGTCCCGGCCCGTCTTGAGCTGGCCGTCGGTCTGCACCACGATCCGGTCGCGCAGCCGGTTGGCCAGCAGCGTCTGCTGCGTCTCGGCCAGGCCGAGCTCCCACGGGCCACCCGCGTGCTTGATCGACGACAGCGGCGACGCGCCCGTCCCGCCGTCGTGGCCGGAGATGAGCACGACGTCGGCGTGCGCCTTCGAGACACCCGCCGCGACCGTGCCGACGCCGACCTCGGACACGAGCTTCACGTGGATGCGCGCGTTCGGGTTGGCGTTCTTGAGGTCGTGGATCAGCTGCGCCAGGTCTTCGATCGAGTAGATGTCGTGGTGCGGCGGCGGCGAAATCAGGCCGACACCCGGCGTCGAGAACCGCGTCTTCGCGATCCACGGGTACACCTTCGCGCCGGGCAGTTGCCCGCCTTCGCCGGGCTTCGCGCCCTGCGCCATCTTGATCTGGATGTCGTCGGCGTTGACGAGGTACTCGCTCGTGACGCCGAACCGGCCGGACGCGACCTGCTTCACGGCGCTGCGCCGCTCGGGGTCGTACAGCCGTTCCGGGTCCTCGCCGCCCTCACCGGTGTTCGACTTCCCGCCGAGGCGGTTCATCGCGATGGCCAGGGTCTGGTGCATCTCCATCGAAATCGAGCCGTACGAGATCGCGCCGGTGGCGAACCGCTTGACGATCTCCGAGACCGGCTCGACCTCCTCGATCGGCACCGGCGCGCGCTTGCCGTACTTGAAGTCGAACAGCCCGCGCAGCGTCAGCAGCTTCTCGGCCTGGTCGTCGACGGCCTTCGTGTACTCCTTGAAGACCTCGTACTTGCCCGACCGCGTGGAGTGCTGGAGCTTGAACACCGTCTGCGGGTTGAACAGGTGCGGCTCGCCTTCGCGCCGCCACTGGTAGTCCGCGCCGGTTTCGAGCTCGCGGTGCGCGGCCCGGACGCCGTCGGCCGGGAACGCGTACTTGTGCCGCTTCGCGACCTCGTCGGCGAGGGTCTCGAAACCGACGCCGCCGAGGCGGGACGTCGTGCCGGTGAAGCAGTTCTCGATGACCTCTTCGCCGAGGCCGATCGCCTCGAAGATCTGCGCGCCGGTGTAGGACGCGACCGTCGAAACGCCCATCTTGGACATCGTCTTGCGGACGCCCTTGCCGAGCGCCTTGATCAGGTTCTGCGTCGCCTGCTTCGGCGTCACGCCGGGGATCAGGCCCCGGTGGGCCATCTCCTCGACGGTCGCCATCGCCAGGTACGGGTTGACCGCGGCCACGCCGTAGCCGATCAGCAGCGCGATGTGGTGCACCTCGCGCGCGTCGCCGGCCTCGACGATGAGGCCGACCTGCGTGCGCGTCTTCTCCCGGACGAGGTGGTGGTGCACCGCGCCGGTCAGCAGCAGCGACGGGATGGGCGCGTGGTTCTCGTCGACGCCGCGGTCGGACAGCACGATCAGCCGAGCGCCGTCCTCGATCGCCTCGGACACCTCGGCGCGGATCTCGTCGAGCCGCTTGATCAGCGCCTCGCCGCCGCCGTGCACGTTGTACCGGCCGAGCACGGTGACGGCCTGGAACTCCGGCAGGTCGCCGTCGTCGTTGACGTGCACCAGCTTGGCGAGCTGGTCGTTGTCGAGCACCGGGAACGGCAGCACGATCCGGCGGCAGCTGGCCGCATTGCCGTCCAGGAGGTTCGGCTCGGCGCCGATCTGGGTGCCGAGCGCGGTGACGAGCTCCTCGCGGATGGCGTCCAGCGGCGGATTCGTCACCTGGGCGAAGAGCTGGATGAAGTAGTCGAAGATCAGCCGCGGCCGGCTGGACAGCGTCGCGATCGGCGAGTCGTTGCCCATCGAGCCGATCGGCTCCGCGCCGGTGCGGGCCATCGGTTCGAGGATCGCTTCGAGCTCTTCCTCGGTGTAGCCGAACGACTGCTGGCGGCGGACGAGCGTGGCGTGCAGCGGGACCTCGCGGTCGCGCTCGGGCAGGTCTTCGAGGTGGACGAGCCCGGCGTCGACCCACTCGTCGTACGGGTGGGCGGTGGCGAGTTCGGTCTTGACCTCTTCGTCCTCGATGATCCGGCCTTCGACGGTGTCCACGAGGAACATCCGGCCGGGTTCGAGGCGTCCCTTCCGGACGATCGTCGCCGGGTCGATGTCGAGCACGCCGACCTCGGAGGCGAGCACGACGAGGCCGTCGTCGGTCACCCAGTAGCGGCCGGGGCGCAGGCCGTTGCGGTCGAGCACCGCGCCGATCTGGCTGCCGTCGGTGAAGGCGACCAGCGCCGGGCCGTCCCACGGCTCCATCAGCGTCGAGTGGAACTCGTAGAACGCGCGCCGCGCGGGGTCCATCTCCTGGTGGTTCTCCCAGGCCTCCGGGATCATCATCAGGACGGCGTGGGGCAGCGAACGGCCGCCGAGGTGCAGCAGCTCCAGGACCTCGTCGAAGCTCGCCGAGTCGCTGGCGCCGCGGGTGATCACCGGGTAGACGCGCTTGAGGTCGCCCGGGATCAGGTCGGTTTCGAGGAGGGCCTCGCGCGCGTCCATCCAGTTGCGGTTGCCGCGCAGGGTGTTGATCTCGCCGTTGTGCGCCACGTACCGGTACGGGTGGGCCAGCGGCCACGACGGGAACGTGTTGGTGGAGAAGCGGGAGTGCACCAGGCCGATGGCGCTCGTGACGCGCTCGTCGGTCAGGTCGGCGAAGAACCGCTCGACCTGGGGCTCGGTGAGCATTCCTTTGTAGACGATCGTCCGCGAGGACAGCGACGGGAAGTAGACGTCGTCCTCGACGAGTTCGTGCTCCGCGCGCTTGCGGACGCAGAACGCGCTGCGCTCGATGTGCAGCGGGTCCGAATGCTCCGGCTTCGGGCGGCGCGCGGCGAGGAACAGCTGCGTGAAGTGCGGCATGGTCTCGGCCGCGGTCGGCCCGCAGTGCTCGGTGTGCACCGGCAGCTCGCGCCAGCCGAGGACGCGCATGTCCTCCTCGGCGGCGATCCGCTCGATGGTCGTCATGGCCCGGCGGCGGCGCTTTTCGTCCTGCGGCAGGAAAGCCGTGCCGACGGCGTAGGTGCCCGGCTCGGGGAGCTCGAAGTCCACGACCTCGCGGTAGAACTCGTCCGGGATCTGGATCAGCAGCCCGGCGCCGTCGCCGGTGTCCGGTTCGGCGCCACGAGCACCGCGGTGTTCCAGGTTGCGCAACGCGACCAGGGCCTTGGCGACGATCGCATGATCTCGGCGCCCGGTCAGGTCGGCGACGAAGGCGACACCGCAGGCGTCGTGTTCGTAGTCGCTCCGGTAGAGGCCCTGGGCCTCGGCGTTGCTGAGCTGCTCCCCGAACGGGGGCAGGGAACTGGCACGGTGGGTCACGGCTGGCCGCCTCCCAAGGCGTTGGCGCGACCGGTACTCACTCCATCGAGTGGTTCGAGCTGAACCGGTTAACGAAGTGGTCCGGTACCGCGATGGTCAGTCGAGAACAGTTGCTGCTGTTGTCGGCGTGGGTGGTGTCTGCGTGGGTGTGTCGCAGTGCAAGATGCCGCGAAGGACCGGCCGAGCGCCGATGCTCGGAAACCGGCCGCGAAGGCATCTGGGAGGCCGCACAACACTGGGCAGCCGAACATGTCGGGTGCTGCGGGCGCGCACAGGACGGCCACTGTGGTGGGGGTCGTCCGGAGCGCGCGGTGTTACTCCCGGGTTCGCCGGGTCTTATGACGATAGTGTGAATTCGCTGTTATCGACATACGTCGTTGCCTCCGGGTGGGAAATGCCACGCTGGCGTTGACGCGGCGGTGGGTAGTCCCATATGCCGGGCTGGAACTCCCGCAGAGCGGGCTGCTGTGTCGTTGACCTGCGTAAATGTCCGTCCGAAGTGGTCCAGGGCCGCTGTCGTACCCTGCCGCGGGGGTGGGAAGCTGGGGGCATGGCGGACTGCTCCGATGGCTGATCGTTATCTCTCCGTGGCTCGGGAAGGCGTCCACGAGATCGAGATCAAGCGCTCGCGGTTCCTCTGCGCGCTCGCTCCCGTGGCGTCGGAAGAGGCGGCGCGCGAGTTCATCGCGGCCCGCCGCAGCGCCGATCCGGGTGCGCGACACCACTGCCACGCCTTCGTTTTGGGGCCGGACGGGCGAACCCGGCGCTCCAGCGACGACGGCGAACCGGCCGGCACCGCGGGCACCCCGATGCTGGAAGTGCTGCGCCGCCGTGAGCTGACCGACACGGTCGCGGTGGTGACGCGGTACTTCGGGGGAGTGCTGCTGGGCGCGGGCGGATTGATCCGCGCGTACGGTCAGTCCGTTTCGGACGCTCTGGAAGTTGTTGGTGTACTAGAACACCGGCGTCTCAGCCTGGTGGAGGTGGCGGTCGGCTACGACCGCGCGGGCCGGCTGGAGAACGACCTGCGCGCGTCCCCGTACTCGCTCCACGCGACCCGCTTCGACGAACTGGCCCGCTTCGAGGTCGGTCTTGCGCCGGCGGAGGCCGGCGCTTTCCACGGCTGGCTGGCCGACCTGACGAACGGCGAGGCGACGACGACCGCGCTCGGTGACCACTGGGTGATCCACCGCCGCTGACCCGGCCGGTGGCTCGCGCGTCCGAATCCGTGACTCGCGTGACGGAAGCCGTATCTCGCGTGATTGGACCCGTGACTCGCGTGATTGGACCCGGAAGTCGCGAGTTCCGCCTTCAATCACGCGAGTTCCGGCCTGGGTCACGCGAGATCCGGGTTCAGTCACGTAACGGACGGCTTGGCCGACCGCGCTCGGTGACCACTGGGTGGTCCACCGGCCCTAAGTGGTCCGGTCCAGGATTCGCTTGCCGCGCAACGAACTTTCGGTGCTTTCGCGGACGGTCCCTTTCGTGGCACCATGTCGTGCCACCGAGTTCCGGTACCACTTCGATCCCCTGAACGTTGCCAGCGCGGCGCATGCGGTGCTGACAACGTTGTCACCACCATTCTGCTTGTCCGACAACGTTGTCGCCCGGCGGAAAGCGTGCGACAAGAGAGGAAGGGCTCATGTCCGGACCACTCTCGAGGCTGAACAGACGGCTGCGCGGTGCTTTGCTCGCCGCGGCTGTCGCGGGGGCGGGGCTCACCGCACTGCCGGCCACCCCGGCCGGCGCCGCGACGCTCGCCCTCACGCAGTACGTGAATCCCTTCATCGGCACCGACAACAGCAACTCGCCCAACCCCGTTCCCGGCGGCGCCGGCGGCAGCACGTACCCCGGCGCGGTGGTGCCGTTCGGGATGGTGCAGTTCAGCCCGGACACGCCGACCGCATCCCCGTCCGGGTACCGCTACAGCGACACCAGCATCGAAGAGTTCAGCCTCACCCACTTCAACGGCGCCGGCTGCGCCAACAACGAAGACCTCGGCCTGCTGCCGATCACCGGCGCGCTCGGCACCTCGCCGGGCACCGGCTGGACCGGGTACGCGGGCAGCTACACCAAGGCGAACGAGTCCGCCGCGCCCGGGTACTACAAGAACAAGCTCGACACCTACAACACGACCGTCGAGCTGTCCGCCACCCAGCGGACCGGCTTCATGAAGCTGACCTACCCGAACACGACGTCCGCACGGCTGCTCGTCAACACCAGCCGCAGCGCCACCGGCAGCCGGAACGGCAGCATCAGCATCAGCGGCAGCCAGCTCACCGGTTCGGTGACCGGCGGTGGCTTCTGCGGTTCGTCGAAGACGTACCAGATCTACTACGTCATCCAGTTCGACCGCGCGCCCAGCGGGTTCGGTACCTGGCTCGGCGGCACGGTCAGCGCCGGGAGCTCGAGCACCAGCGGCACGAACTCCGGCGGTTACGTCACCTTCGACACCTCGAGCAACGCGACCGTGCAGGCGAAGGTCGGCATCTCGTTCGTCAGCCTGGCCAACGCGCAGGCGAACCTCGCCGCCGAGAACCCCGGCTTCGACTTCGCCGGGATCCGCGGCGCGGCCGACACGAGCTGGAACAACGTCCTCAACCGCGTCCAGGTGACCGGCGGCGCCGCCGCCGACCTCCAGAAGTTCTACACGGCGCTGTACCACGTCTTCCAGAACCCGAACACCGCCAGTGACACGAACGGCCAGTACCGCGGGTTCGACCAGGCCGTCCACACCGCGTCGCACACCGTCTACCAGAACTACTCCGGCTGGGACATCTACCGGTCGTGGTCCGCGCTCATCGGGCTCGTCGCGCCGAACGAAGCGAGCGACATCGCGAAGTCGATGGTGCTCGACGGCCAGCAGGGCGGGTTGCTGCCCAAGTGGTCGCACAACAGCAACGAGCACTTCGTGATGACCGGCGACCCCGGGCCGATCATCGTCGGCAGCATGTACGCCTTCGGGGTCCGCGGGTTCGACACCGCGGCGGCGCTGACGCTGATGGACAAGAGCGCGAACGGCGGCACCACCCAGGGCCAGGCGATCCGCGGCCGGGAAAGCGGCTACCTCAGCCGGCACTACGTCTACGAAGACCCGTCGGACTCGCTCGAGTACTCGGCGTCGGACTTCGCGATTGCGCAGTTCGCGAAGGCGGTCGGCGACACCACGAAGTACAACACCTACATGCAGCGCGCCCAGTGGTGGCAGAACGTGTTCGGCCCCGACTCGGGCTACGTCCAGCCGCGGGGGAGCGACGGCACCTGGGCGTGGCCGGTCGTGCCGTCGAGCAACAGCGGCTACACCGAGGGCAACCCGTCGCAGTACACGTGGATGGTGCCGTACAACTACCAGGGGGTGATCAACCTGATGGGCGGCCGCCAGACCGCCGTCCAGCGGCTGGACCACCACTTCACGCAGCTCAACGGCGGGCTCACCCAGCCGTACTTCTACATCGGCAACGAGCCCGAGCACGGCGTGCCGTGGGCCTACAACTACGCCGCCCACCCGCAGGGCACCAGTTCCGCGGTGCGGCGGGTGATGAACGAATCGTTCACCACCGGCGCCGGCGGCCTGCCCGGCAACGACGACCTCGGCGCCACCTCGGCGTGGTACGTCTTCGCCGCGCTGGGCATGTACCCGGCGACGCCGGGCGCGGACGTGCTGGCCCTGCACGGCCCGCTGTTCCCGTCGGCGTCGATCATCCGGCCTTCGGGGACGATCCGGATCACCGGCAGCGGCGCGGGCCAGGGCGCCCAGTACGTGCAGAGCGTGAGCGTCAACGGCGTCTCGACGACGAAGTCGTGGATCCGCTACGGCGACATCGCGGGCGCGTCGACGCTGAGCTACGCGATGGGCTCGTCGCCGAGCGCCTGGGGCACCGCGGTGTCCGACGTCCCGCCGTCGTACAACGACGGGTTCACGCCGCCGGCCGCGGCGCCGGAACTCGGCACGAACCTGGCCCAGGGCAAGGCGGCCACGGGTTCGGCGTCGTGCAACTCGGCCGAGACCGCGGACAAGGCCGTCGACGGCAGCCTCGCGAACAACAGCAAGTTCTGCACCACCGCCGCGACCAAGTACCTGCAGGTCGACCTGGGGGCGGCGCAGAACGTGTCGTCGTTCGTGGTCAAGCACGCCGGTCTCGGCGGCGAGACCACGAGCTGGAACACCGGCGCCTTCACCATCCAGACGTCGACCGACGGTTCGACGTGGACGACGGTGGCGTCGGTGACCGGGTCGCGGGCGAGCCGCACGTACCACCCGATCACGACGCGCTCGGCGCGGTACGTGAAGCTCAACCTGACCACGCCGGCCAACGACGGGAACGGCGCGGCGCGCATCTACGAGTTCGAGGTCTACCGCTGATCCGGTGGCTCGTGAGCGCCTCGCCCGGCGCTCGCGAGCCACTCCTCGCGGGTGATCGCGTACTCGACTTCGCCGTGTTCGCTGCCCTCGGCGCGCTCGTGTTCCGGGAATTCCTCGAAGTACGTGCGGACGAACCGCATCCCCAGCTTCTCCATCACGCGGCGCGAGGCCTTGTTCACCGTCATGGTGAACGCCGTGACCCGCGTGACCCCCAGTTCGGTGAACCCCTTCGCGAGCAGGGCCGCGGACCCTTCCGTCCCGTAACCCTTGCCCCACGCCTTCCGGTGCAACCGGTACCCCAGTTCGGGTTCGTCGGGTGGATCGGCGGGACGCGGGCGGAAATGGAACCACCCCAGGAAGTCGCCGGTGCTCTTTTCGATCGCCGCCCAGAACCCGTAACCGGGGAAACGCTCGTAGTAACCGAGGAACGCGGGGAGATCCAGTGTGACGATCTCGGTGCGGTCCGCCGGCTGTCCCCCATTGAGGTACTTCATGACGGCCGGATCGTCGTAGAGCTCGAAGAGCGCGTCGGCGTCGTTCTCGGTGAACCGGCGGAAGATCAGCCGCTCGGTTTCGAGGAATACGTGCATCGGGTGATGCTGGCAGTAACCCCAGAGTGTGGCAATGCGTTTACGCGGCGGCGGCGAGGACCTCGCCCAGCGCCCGCGAGCCGGCCTCGGTGAGCATGGCGGGCACGCGCTCGCCGCACCTGCCGGGGTGCGCGGGTGCGATCAGGCCGAGCCGCGCGAGCCGGTGCACGGTGGACTGGTCGCAGCAGCTCAGGCCGTCGATGAACAGGTCGGGCTCGCAGCTGCAGCTGATCTCGGCGTGGCCCTCGGCCACGGCTCTCAACGTGGCCCGCTCACGATGGTTCAATGCGGTGATCATGGCGGTGCCTCCTTCCCTTCGGGCTCATTAGACGCCCCGCCACCGACAGTTTCCGCCTCCGAGCGTGCGAACCCGGGTATTTCGGGGTTCCACGTAGGGGTGGCGTGTCGCGTCCTGTGTGGGGTACCCCTACGGGAGCGGCTCAAGCGTCGTCTTCCGCAGGTGCCGGAAAACGATCGAGGTCCGGAACCCGACGATCTCGCGGCGCAACGCCAGCCGGTCGGTCAGGAATGCGTGCAGCGCGTCGATGTCCGGGGTGGTGACTTCGATCAGGAAATCGTCGTTTCCCGCCGTGACGTACACCGAAAGGACCTCCGGCAGTTCGGCGATCGACCGCTGGAAGGAATCGATCACCGCCCGGCTGAGCGGCCGCACCTGCGCCGTCACGAGCGCCCGGACGCCGCGGTTGAGGCTCGCCAGGTCGACGTCGGCGTGGTAGCCGCGGATGACGCCGCGCTCGCGCAGCAGCCGGATGCGTTCGAGGCACGTCGAGGGCGCGATGCCGACCTTCCGGGCGATGTCCCGGTTGGTCTGGCGGGCGTCTTCCTGCAGCAGCCGCACGATCGCCGAATCAAGTTCGTCCAGCACCGGGCTCTCCCTGTCGGACCCGAATTTCGTTCGGCAGCTGGTTCGAACTGCCGGTATTCACTCTAACTTCGGCGCTCATGACCGCACATGAGCAGCTCGTAGTCCGCCGGGGCCGTCGATCCGGCATCACCACGATGGTCGCGATCCACTCGACCGCGCTCGGCCCCGCCGTCGGCGGCTGCCGCTTCAAGCCCTACAGCACGCTCGAAGAAGCCATCGGCGACGTCCTCCGCCTCTCGGCCGCGATGACGGCGAAGTGCGCGGTCGCCGGACTGGCGTTCGGCGGCGGCAAGAGCGTCATCGCGACCGAACCCGGCAGGGTGCTTTCGCCCGAGGAGCGTCGGGCCGTCCTGCTCGACCACGCCGACCTGATCGCCGGCTTCGGCGGCCGCTACCAGGCGGGCCCGGACGTGGGCACCGGACCGGCGGACATGCTCGTGCTCCGCGAAGCCTCGCCGTACGCGTTCTGCACGCCGGAGTCCGCGGGCGGAACCGGTTCCTCCAGCGGCCCGACGGCGGTCGGCGTGCTCGCGGCGCTCCGGGCGGCGGCCGGCTCGGCGGACATGACGGGCCGCCGGGTGGTGATCAGCGGCTACGGCTCAGTGGGCGCGCACCTCGCGGCGAGCCTGCAGGCCGCGGGCGCGGGTGTGGTGGTCTCCGACATCGACCCCGGCAAGCGGGCGGGCGCCGAAAAGCAGGGCCTGACCTGGGCGGAGCCGGAGAAGGCGCTCACCCTGACCGCCGACGTGGTGATCCCGGCGGCGGTCGGCGGAGTGCTCGACCCCGAGACGGCGGCCCGGCTCGACACGCCGCTCGTGGTGGGCCCGGCGAACAACCAGCTGACCGACGACACCGTCGCGGAGCAGCTCGCCGCCCGCGGCATCCGCTGGATCCCGGACTACGTGGCGAGCGCGGGCGGCATCCTCTACACGCTTTCGAGGGAGGCCGAGGGCCTCGGCCACGAGGCCGCGCTCGCCCGCGTGGAGACGATCGAGGACACGGTGCGCGCGCTCCTCGCCGCGGCCGAGGCCAACGCGACCACCCCGCTGCAGGAGGCGGCCGCGCTGGCCGAGCGTCGGCTTGCGGCTGGTGCGGGGCCTTCGTGAGTCGCCTCGCTGGGGCAAACGGCCGCGGTGACCGAGCGTCGGCTCGCCTCGCCGCAGGCAGTGACGATTAGCCTCCCGCCCGACGCCGTGACCGAACCCTTCACCGCCCTCCAGCGGCCTCCCGGAGGGCCGCGAACACCTCAGGCGCGGTAGTGCACTCGCCAAGTCGGACCGCCTTCCGGTCACCGTGGAAGTCGCTCGAGCCGGTGACCAGCAACCCCAGGTCCGCGGCCACTTCCCGGAGCCGGTCGCGGACCTCGGGTGGCTGCTCCGGGTGGTCCGCCTCGATCCCCGCGAGCCCGGCGTCGCGGAGGGCCGCCAGCTGCGTGTCCGACACCGAAGCACGCCGCTTGACCGAGCGCGGGTGGGCCAGCACCGCCACGCCGCCCGCCGCGCGGACCAGTGCGATCGCGTCCGCCGTGGCCAGGACGTGCTTCGGCACGTCGGCCCGGCCGCCGTCGGCGATCCAGTCCGGGGTGAAAGCGTCGGTGATGCCCGCCGCGGCCAGGGCCGCCGCGATGTGCGGGCGGCCGAGCGGGGCGCCTCCGGCGATCGTCCGGACCTGGGCCAGGGTGATCGGGGCGCCCAGCTCGCGGCAGCGTTCGACCATCCGCACCCCGCGGCGGTCCCGGTCGGTGCGGATCAGCGCCAGCTCGGCGGCCAGTGCCTCGTGCCCGGGGTCGGCGAACAGCCCCAGCAGGTGCACCTCGGCGTCGTCGAGCCGGCACGAGATCTCGACCCCGGGGACCACCTCGACGTCCGCGGCGGCGGCGGTGGCCGCGGCCAGGCCCGCGAACGTGTCGTGGTCGGTGAGCGCGACCGCCGTCAGCCCCGCCTCGGCGGCCAGCCGCGGGAGTTCGGCGGGCGGCGTCGTCCCGTCCGAGGCCGTGCTGTGCGCGTGCAGGTCGATCGTCATGCCGCGGATCGTCGCACGGGTTCGCCGCGGCGGTGCCCCGTCGACTTGAATGGGGGCGTGGAGATCCTCACCGACGCCGCCACGCTCGCGCTGTACACCACCGACGCGTCCAACTACCGCCACGTGCCCCGCGGCGTGGTGCTGCCGCGGACCGTCGACGACGTCGTCGCGGCCGTCGCCGAAGCCCGCGCCCGCGACCTGCCGGTGATCGCCCGCGGCGGCGGCACGAGCGTCGCCGGGAACGCGTGCGGCCCGGGGCTGGTGATCGACACCTCGCGCCACCTCGGCGGGGTGCTCTCGCTGGACCCGGACACGCGGCTCGCGCGGGTGCTGCCCGGCACGGTCCTCGACGACCTGCAGGCCGTCGCGGCGCCGCACGGCCTGCGGTTCGGCCCGGACCCGTCGACGCACAGCCGCTGCACGCTCGGCGGGATGATCGGCAACAACGCGTGCGGTTCGCACTCGGTGGCGTGGGGGCGCACGGTCGACGTCGTCCACTCGCTGGAGGTCCTGCTCTACGACGGCACGCGGCTGCGGGTCGGCCCGGAGGAACCCACCGAAGGCCGGATCTTCGACGAGCTGCGCGCGCTGGTGCGCGGCAACCTCGCTCTGCTGCGCAAGGAACTCTCGACGTGGCCGCGGCGCGTGTCGGGCTACGGGCTCGAACACCTGCTGCCGGAGAACGGCTTCGACGTCGCCAAGGCGCTCGTCGGCTCGGAAGGCACCTGCGTGACCGTCCTGGAGGCGACGGTCTCGCTCGCCCGCCTGCCGGACCGCAAGGTGCTCGCCGTCCTGGGCTTCCCGTCCGACATCGCGGCGGCCGACGCGGTGCCGTCGATCCTCCCGTGGTCGCCGCTGACCGTCGAAGGCGTGGACGCCGAGCTCGTCGCCATGCTCCCCGGGCGGGTCCGCGACCTGCCGCCGGGCGGCGCGTGGCTGTTCGTCGAGCTGGCCGGCGACGACCCGGCCGCGCGCGCCCGGGAGCTGGCCGCGTCGCTCGACCTCACCGGGTTCGCGATCGTCGACGACCCGGCGGCGCAACGCGGGCTGTGGCGCATCCGCGAGGAAGGCGCCGGCCTCGCGACCCGGCTCGCCGACGGCTCGGAGGCCTGGCCGGGCTGGGAAGACGCGGCCGTCCCGCCCGAGCGGCTCGGTGCGTACCTGCGCGAGTTCAAGGAACTCATGCGCGCGCACGGGCGCCGCAGCGTCGTCTACGGCCACTACGGCGAAGGCTGCCTGCACCTGCGGCTGGACTTCGACCTGCTGTCCACCTCCGGCGTCGCGGGCTTCCGGCGCTTCCTCGAGGAGGCCGCGGACCTCGTCGCGGCGCACGGCGGCTCGCTGTCCGGCGAACACGGCGACGGCCAGGCGCGGTCGGAGCTGCTGTCGCGCATGTACAGCCCGGAGATGCTGGCCGTCTTCGCGCGGTTCAAGGCGATCTTCGACCCCGCCGGGCGGATGAACCCCGGCATCCTGGTGGCACCGCGGCCGATCGACGCCGACCTGCGTGTTCGCTCGACTTCGCAGTCCTTCGAGGACAGTGTCTTCCTCGGCTACCCGGAGGACCGCGGGAACTTCGGCCAGGCGATGCGGCGCTGCGTCGGGGTGGGGAAGTGCCGCAACACCAGCGGCGGCGGCGTGATGTGCCCGAGCTACCGGGCCACCCGCGAGGAACAGCACTCGACGCGCGGGCGTGCCCACCTGCTCGCCGAGATGATCAACGGCGAAGTCATCACCGACGGCTGGCGGTCGTCCGAAGTGCACGATGCTCTCGACTTGTGCCTGTCCTGCAAGGGATGTCTCTCGGACTGCCCGGTCGACGTCGACATGGCGACGTACAAGGCCGAGTTCCTGCACCACCACTACCGGCGGCGGCTGCGCCCGGCGTCGCACTACTCGATGGGCTGGCTACCGCTGTGGCTGCGGCTCAGCGCGCGCGTCCCGCGGCTGGCCAACGCCGTCGGGCGGTCCCGGCTGGCCGGCTTGGTGAAACGGCTCGGCGGGATCGCGCCGGAACGCGAGCTGCCGTCGTTCGCCCCCGCCCCGTTCACGTCGTCGCACGCGGACCTGCGGCGGAAGGCGTCCGGGCAGCGGCGGGTGGTGCTGTGGCCGGATTCCTTCAACAACTACCTGACGCCGTCGGTGCTCGACGCCGCGCACGAGGTGCTCACCGCCGCCGGGTACGACGTCGTGCTGCCGGACCGCGGAGTCTGCTGTGGACTGACGTGGGTGTCGACCGGCCAGCTCGGCGTGGCGCGCCGCGTCCTGGACCGGACCCTGGACGTGCTCCTGCCGTACCTGCAGGAGGGTTACGAGGTGGCGGGCCTGGAACCGAGCTGCACGGCGCTGTTCCGCGGCGACCTGCCCGCGCTGATGCCGGGCGACGCCCGCGCGGAACTGCTGGCCGCGCGGACGTTCACGTTCGCGGAACTGCTGGAGCGTGCGCCGATCCCGTTCGCCGCGCTGGACGTCGACGCGATCACGCAGGTGCACTGCCACCAGCACGCGGTCCTCGGCTTCGGCGCCGACGAGTCCGCGCTGGCGGCCGCGGGCGTCCGGAACACGACGCTCGACTCGGGCTGTTGCGGCCTCGCGGGCAACTTCGGTTTCGAGCGCGGCCACTACGAGGTGTCGAAGGCGGTGGCGGAGGACCGGATGCTGCCCGCGATCCGCGCGGCCGCACCGGAAACGGTGGTGGTGTCGGACGGCTTCAGCTGCCGGACCCAGATCGCCCAGGAGTCGGGCCGGACCCCGGTGCACCTGGCCGAACTGCTGCGCCGGGCGCTGCCGTGACCTATTCGCTGCGCTCCAGCAGCGTCCTGGTCGCGGTGAGGACGAGCCGGACGATGTCGTCGGGATCGGCGCTGGCCAGCGGTTCCTTGCCGGTGACCTCGCGGACCAGCGCGATGCCCATCAGCCAGGCGAGCGCCAGGTCCGCCCGCAGTTCGGCGTCCGGGGCGTCGGTCAGCGTGGCGAGCACGCGAGCGTACTCCCGGCCGACTTCGTGCCGGATCGCCGCGGCGACGTTGTCGCTGCCCGACGAGCGCAGGTACGTCTCCAGCGCGCGGTTCCGCTGACCCTCCGGGTCGAGCATGCTGCGCAGCGACGTGCTGAAGAGCCGCTCGGCCGGGGTCGCGGCGAGCTGTTCGCGCCCCGAGCGGGCGATGACCGCCTCGAACAGGGCCTCTTTGCTGCCGAAGTAGCGGAACAGCAGCGACTGGTTCGCCCCGGCCAGCTTGGCGATGTCCCGCACGGTGGTCCGGTCGAACCCGCGCTCGGCGAACAGCTTCGCCGCGGCGTCCAGCAACGCCTGCCGCGTCGCGGCCGCGTCCCGTCTGCGACCGGCCTGTTCCGTCATCGAAGCAGGTTAACCGGCAAACCGGACGCGGCGCGACGGACCCTCAGGCGCCGGAGAGGCGGATCGCGGCGGCCGGGCAGGTCAGTTCCGCCTGCCGGACCGCGTCCTCCGCTCCGGCGGGCGGCTCGGGTGTGAGCAGGACGACCGTGCCGTCGTCCTCGTTCTGGTCGAACGCCTCCGGAGCCAGCAGCACGCACTGGCCGGACGAGACGCAGCTTGCCGTGTCGACGCTGATCTTCACGCTCACCACTCCACCGGCACGCGCTCGACGCCGCCGGCCACGCGGTTGGTGCGCACCGGGATCTCGTCGATCCCGACGGCCAGGCGCAGGCCCGGGAAGCGGCGGAACAGCTTCGGGAACACCGTGCGCAGCTCGGTGCGGGCGAGGTTGGCGCCGATGCAGACGTGCGCGCCGGTGCCGAAGGCGAGGTGCACGTTCGGCGTCCGGTCGGGGTCGAACCCGTCCGGGTCGGCGAACACCGACGCGTCCCGGTTGGCCGCGTCGCTGGAGATGAGGACGGCGTCGCCGCGCATGATCCGGACGCCGGCGATCTCGACGTCTTCGTGGGCGTACCGCAGCAGGCCGGTGCCGCTGGTCGCGGTCAGCCGCAGGATCTCCTCGACCGTCTGGTTCACCTGGCCCTCGGGGTCGGCGGCGAAGCGGTCGCGGCGGGCGGTGTCGGTGAGCAGGAACAGCGTGCCCATCGCGATGCGCGTCGACGTCGTCTCGTGGCCGGCGAACAGCAGGCCTGCGCCCTCCGGGCGAGGTCCTCGTCGGTGAACGTCGGGTCTTCGGCCTGGACCGCGACCATGTCGGAGATGACGTCGGGCTGCGGGTCCGCGCGCTTGGCGTCGGCGAGCTTCGTCATGTAGGCCATGAACTCCGCCATCGCCGCCTGGGCGTCTTCGCCGCCGTCCATCACCGCGATCCGCTCGGACAACCCGCGGAAGTGCTCGCGGTCGGCGTACGGGACGCCGAGCAGCTCGCAGATCACCAGCACCGGCAACGGGAACGCGAGGAAGTCGGTCAGGTCGACGGGCTCGCCGGGGCGGGCTTCGCGCGCGGCCTGCATGTCGTCGAGGCAGCGGTCGGTCAGCTCCGCGATGCGGTCGCCGAGCGCGCGCATCCTGGGCGCGGAGAACGCGGGCGCCAGCATCCGGCGCATCCGCTTGTGCACGTGTTCTTCGGTCTCGAAGTCGCCGCTCGGGCCGTCCTGCAGCGCGGCGTAGGAGATCCGCGACGCCTGTTCGGGCGCCGGGTGCGACCGGCCGAAGCGGCGGTCGCGGAACACCTCCTTGGCCTCCTCGTAGGACGTCACCAGCCAGGCCGGGTCGCCGGCCGGGGTGAGCACCCGGCTCACCGGCGCCTGCTGCCGGAGGACCTGGTAGTCCGGGGCGATCGCGAGTGCGTTCGCGCGGGCGAAGGGGAGGCGGGGTGTCTCTTCGGTGGTCGTCATGCGTCTTCCCTCGGATCGGTGGTGAGGCCGGCGAGCCAGCGGAGTTCGGCGTCGAACTTCCCGAGCACGTGCTGCAGCGCGGCCCGGCCCCACGGGTCGGCCTGGCCCGCGGCCAGCTCGGTGAGCCGGGCGTGTTCGGCGGTCAGCGCGTTCCTGCGGACGTCGAGCACCCGCTTTCGTTCCGGCGGGCGCAGCCACGCGAAGTTCCCGACGCGGGCCAGGAACTCCGGCTCGTTGAGCGCGAGGTCGGCCGGGAAGTCCGCGAGCAGGTCGTGCAGCAGTTCCCGCCCGACCTCGGTGATGGTGTAGACGTGCCGCGGCGGTTTGGCCTCCTGCTCCTCCGCGCTGCGGCTCACCGCGCCCGCGTCGACGAAACGCCGCAGCGTCGGGTAGAGCGAGTTGTTCGACAGGGTGTGGCCGGTCGAGGCCTCCACCGCCTTGCGGAGTTCGTAGCCGTGCATCGGCTCGACGGCCAGCTTGGACAGCAAGAGGATTTCGATCCACACCTAGGTCACCGTAACCTAGGCTTCGGTGACTGAGCAATGGCGGATCGTGACAGGCGGGAAGAAACTGTGTAGCGTTGTAAGCAGCTGCTTACAAACTCGAGCACGGGGGTTCCCGCATGACCGCCACCCACACCGAACCGCTCGCGTACCCGTTCAACGAGGAGGCCGGGCTCGACCTGAACGAGGCCTACGCGGCCGCGCGGGAAGCCGACGGCCTGGTCCGGGTGAAGATGACCTACGGGGAGCCGGCGTGGCTGGCCACCCGCTACGCCGACGCCCGGCTGGTGCTGGGCGACCGCCGGTTCTCGCGGGCGATGGAGAAGGAGAAGGACGCCCCGCGCCGCTCGCCGGTGCAGCGCGAGGGCGGCATCCTGCAGATGGACCCGCCCGATCACACGCGGCTGCGGACGCTGGTCGCGAAGGCGTTCACCATGCGCCGCGTCGAGCTGCTCCGGCCGCGCGTCGCCGCACTGGCGTCGGGGCTGATCGCGGACATGAAGGCCGCCGGCCCGCCCGCCGACCTCGTCGACGCCTACGCGCTGCCGATCCCGGTCGCGGTGATCTGCGAGCTGCTCGGCGTCCCGGTCGCGGACCGGCCGAAGTTCCGCGTGTGGAGCGACGCGGCGCTGTCCACCAGCGGGCTGACGCCCGAGGAGTTCGAGCGCAACCGCGAAGAGCTGCGCGACTACATGCGGGGGCTGATCGCCGAACACCGCTCGCAGCCGCAGGACGACCTGATGACGGCGCTGATCGAGGCCCGCGACGTCCGCGACCGGCTGACCGAGCTCGAGCTGGTCGACCTGTGCGTCGGCATCCTCGTGGCCGGCCACGAGACCACGGCGAGCCAGATCCCGAACTTCGTCTACGCCCTGCTGGACCAGCACGAGCAGTGGGAGCGGCTGTGCGCCGACCCGGACCTGATCCCGGCCGCCGTCGAAGAGCTGCTGCGGTTCGTGCCGCTGGGGGCGGGCGCGGGCTTCGCGCGGTACGCCACCGAAGACGTCGAGGTCGGGGGCGTGCTGGTGCGCGCGGGGGAGCCGGTGCTGGTCGCGATCGGCGCGGCCAACCGGGACGGGCTCCAGTTCGGCGACGCCGAGGAACTGCGCTTCGACCGCGAGGAGAACCACCACCTGGGCTTCGGCCACGGCGTCCACCACTGCCTGGGTGCGCCGCTGGCCCGGCTGGAGCTGCAGGAGGCGCTGCGCGCGTTGGTCACCGAGTTGCCGGGGCTGCACTTGGCCGGCGATATCGTGTGGAAGACGCAGATGCTCGTCCGCGGACCGCGGTCGATGCCGATCGGATGGTGACGATGAGCTGGCACGTGGAAGTCGACGAACACACCTGCATCGGGTCGGGGATGTGCGCGGCGCTGATGCCCGAGGTGTTCGTCCTCGACGGCCCGGTGGCGCACCCGGTGACGCCGACGGTGGCGGCCGACGAAACGGTGCTCGACGCGGCGGACTCGTGCCCGGCGATGGCGATCACGGTGACCGACGGCGGCCGGGAGATCGGACCCCGCCCCTGAGCACACCGTCCCTGAGCACACCGTGCTCGGTGACCACGGCCGTGACCAGGTCGTGCGGGGTGACGTCGAAGGCGGGGTTGAAGACGCGCGCGGCGACCGGCGTGATCGGCACCCCGCCGTACTCGGTGAGCTCGCGGGCGTCGCGTTCCTCGATGGCGATGCCCGCGCCGTCCGCGAGCGTGCTGTCCACAGTGGACGAAGGCGCGACCACGACGAACGGCACACCGTGGTGCCGGGCGGCGATGGCGAGGCCGTAGGTGCCGATCTTGTTGGCGACATCGCCGTTCGCGGCGATCCGGTCCGCCCCGACGAGGACGCAGTCGACCATCCCCCGCGCCATGGCCGCCGCGGCGGCCCCGTCGGGCTGGACGCGGTAGGGGACCTCCGCCTGGTCGAGTTCCCACGCCGTCAGCCGGGCCCCTTGGAGCAGCGGGCGCGTCTCGTCGACGAGGACTTCTTCGACGAGCCCGCGTTCGTGCAGGTGCCAGACGACCCCGAGGGCACTGCCCCAGCCGACGGTGGCGAGGCGCCCGGCGTTGCAGTGGGTGAGCAGCCGCAGCGGCCGCCGCGCGCACTCGGCGAGCACGACGTCGGCGGCGTGCTTCGAGGCGGTCTTGTTGAGGTGTTCGTCCTCGTCGAGCAGGGCGAGCGCCTCCGCGAGGACGGCGTCCGGGCCCTGGTCGAGCTTCGAGAGGGCGCGTTCGACACCCCAGGCGAGGTTGACGGCGGTCGGCCGGGCGTGCGCGATGAGGTCGGCGTCGGCCCGGACATCGCCGCGGTGCTGCGCGGAGAGGGCCACGCCGAGCGCCCCGGCGGCCCCGAGCGCGGGAGCACCCCGCACGGCGAGCCGCTTGACGGCGTCGACGAGCTCACCGACGCTCCGCAGCTCGAGCACCCGGTAGTCCCGGGGGAGTGCGGTCTGGTCGACGATGACGATGGCCCCATCGGCCCAGTCGATGGTCCTGCGCACGAGCCCTCCCGCCGGTCCGGGTGAAGAAGCGACGTAACCATTGAACATCGCCGCCGACCACGCGAGTTCGGTCCTTGATCACGCGAGGCACGGGTTCGGTCACCCGAGTGCGGAGTACCCGGGAGGTCGGATGGCGTACCTGAGGGGTCGGTTTGCGTACTTGGAGGGTCGGATGGCGTACCCGGAGGGTCGGATGGTGTGACCGGAGGGTCGGTGTGACCGGAGCCGAGTCCGGCGTGATTGGAGCCGGATCTCGCGTGATTGTGGCCGGATCTCGCGTGACTGGAGGGGCATCTCGCGTGATTGGCGGGGCATCACGATCCTTTCCCCCGGCCCCGGCCCCGGCCCCGGCCCCGGCCCCGGCCCGGGCCCCGGCCCCGGGCCTGGGCCCGGGGGTTAGAGGCCGGCCATCAGGTCGGTTTCCGTGATGCCTGGGCCTTCACCCGCGCGGATGAACCACTCCGTGCCGAACGCCTGGTTGAACACCTCGTCCGGCATCGCCAGCATGAACATCTCCTCGGTGATCTGGCTCGGGTGCGCGCGCATCGCCGCGCGCTTGACCGCCGCGTACTCCGACACGTCGACCGCCGCCGTGATCTCGGCCTCCGGCTTGCCGAACTCCACGTTCTCCGGGGGCTTCGGTGCCGCCTCCGGCGGGAGCGTCCCGTCCGCCACCGCCGCTTCCATGCCGCGCTGCATGAACTCGCGGTTGAACGTCGCCTGGAACACGCGGGACGTGCCGGCCAGTTCGGCCGCGCGGACGCCGACGCGGTGGACCTGGATGTGGTCCGGGTGGCCGTAGTCGCCGTTGTCGTCGTACACCGTCAGGACGTCGGCCGACTCCTCGCGCAGGATCGCCGCCAGCTGCTCGGCCGCCTTCTCCACGTCCGCGCGCCAGAAGCACGCCGGGTCGTCGTTCGTCGGCTCGCCCATCATGCCCGAGTCGCGGTAGCCCAGGAACTCCACGCGCTCGACGCCGAGGATCTCCGCCGCCGCGTACGACTCCTGGACCCGCCGGTCGGCCAGCTTCTCGCCCTCGGCGAGGAAGCCGTCGGGAACCTCGCCGGCTTCGCCCTTGGTGGCGACGACGAGCACGACCCGGTGCCCCTCCTCGACGGCCTTGCGCATGACGCCCGCGGTGCGGAGGCACTCGTCGTCCGGGTGGGCGTGGAAAGTGACCAGTGTTGCCATGTCCGCGACGGTACCGGCTACCCCCGACAAAAACCGCCCGCGAGGGTGCGCACCCGCTAGGACTGCTCCTTCGAGCACCACCACGTCGACCGGCCGCCGACCGTCCCGTGGCTCATCTCCGCGCCGCAGCGCGGGCAGTGGTCACCCGCCCGGCGGTGGCCGATGATTTCGCCGGTGTGCACGCCGCCGTGGCGGATCGCCGCGCGCAGCGCCTTCCGCAGCGCCTTGTGCAGGTTCGCGAGGTCGTCGCCGTCGAGTTCGCCGACCGGCCGCGCCGGGGCGAGCGCGGCCTGCCAGAGGGTTTCGTCCGCGAGCAGGTTGCCGATCCCGGCCACCACCGACTGGTCGAGCAGCCGCGCTTTCAGCGGCGCCCGCCCGCGGCCGACGCGCTCGCCGAACTCGCGGCGCGAAATTTCGCCGGCGTCGGGCCCGAGCGCGTCGAGATCGGGGTCCAGCCGGACCCGGCTGAGCCGCCGCGTGTCGAACAGGCGCAGCTGTTCGCCGTCGGCGAAAGTGATCCCGAAGCGGAACCACTCCGGCTTCTCCGCCCGGTCGCGGAACCGCCCCGGGCCGGGTGGCCCGCTTCGGCCGCCGAACCGCAGCTGCCCGGCCATCCCGAGGTGCAGACCGAGGTTCGGGCCGGGCCGCCCGGTGCGGCTTTCCGTTCCGCACCACAGGGTCTTGCCCCGCCGGTGCGCCTCGGTGAGCCGGCCGCCGCGCAACGCCGTGGCGATGTCCCCGGGCGCGTGCGGGCGGCAGACCCAGTCGTCGTGGTCGTCGACCTCGCGGATCTTCCGGCCGAGCGCACCGGCGAGCACCTGCCGGGCGAGTTCCACTTCGGGGAGTTCGGGCACCCCGGCAAGTCTGCCGGAACCCGGTCGGGGACGCCGTGCGAGCAGCACCGCCCCCGGCCGCTCAGGACAGGCTCGCGGCGGCGGTCGTCTCCCAGGCGAACCCGTCCGGGTCGGTGAACGCCGCGGCCGCGCCGCCGACCGCGATCCGGTGCGAGCCGCTGCCCTCGGGGGCGACCCCGGCGTCCTTCGCGAGCGCCTTGCGGCGGTACAGCGCCAGCTTGACGGGGCTTTCGCCGGCGTCGAACTCGACGTACACCTTGCCGAAGCTCTTGGCGACGGTCATGCCGTGGCCGACGTAGAACTTCTTGCTGGCGGCCACGTCGGCGACGCCCAGCAGGAGCACGACGGCGTCGATCTTGCGGGTGGCCGGGCCGGTGTTCTTCTTGGCCGAGGTCGCGAGCTTCCAGATCGTGCCGTCCGGCGCCCGGACGGTGCCGCCGTAGCCCCACATGGACTTCGTGGCCGGCTTGATCGTCGTGGCGCCGGCCTCGAGCGCGGTCCCGATCAGGGAATCGACGTCGGCGGGCTGGGGCACGGTGAGGGAGAGGGTGAAGCCGCGGAAGCCGTCGCTCGGCGCTTCGGCGACCCGGAACCGCAGCCGGCCGGTCAGCCCGAAGGCGTCGGCGTAGAAGCGCTCGGCGGCGGCGGTGTCGGTGACTTCGAGGGTGATGGTGTCGATGTTCGTCATGCCGGCAACGCTAGGTCCGGGCCGCTGACCGGCGCTTCTCGATTCCTGACCGGTCTCCGCGCCCGCCGCCGGAAAAGGAGTGGGCGGGCCGCCGGCGGGCTGGTAACTTGCCCTTGACCGTGACCCGGCCCGAGGAGGTGAGACCCGTGAACGTTGTACGCAGTGGGTGCTCCCCCTCGTCGTCACGGGCGGGCGGCTGACGCAGTGTCGCCGGGAGCCCATCCTCCCGAAAGGCGACACCATGAACCATCTGCACCAACGGCCGGGCGTGGCCGGCCGCGGGGAAGTCTCCCGGCGACCGGACGGACGCCTCTTCCTCAGCATCGACACGTGGGACGACGCGGACTTCGCGCTGCTGGCGGCCGACATGCTGCCCGCGCTGCCGAGGCCGCTGTACACAGTGGTCGACGAAGCCGACACCGAGCTCCGGTCCCGCTGGGCATCGGCCGGTTTCACGACGCGCCGCCGTGAGTGGGAGTACGTGCTCCCCACGGCACCGGGCCCGGTACCCGCTCCGGCGGGGGTGACGATCGGGCCGCCGTCCGACGAGCGCGCGCTGCGCTCGCTCGAAGACGCGATCCGCGCCGAAGTCTCGGCGACGGTGGGCTGGGCCGAGATGCCGGCGGAGATCCTGCCCCGCCCGGACGTCCCGGACGTCACCAAGTACGTGGTGGCGGAGTCCGCGGACGGCTACCTGGGCCTGGTCCGGCTGGCGGCGGTGACGCGGCAGCCGCGGATCGGGCTGCTCGCGGTCCGCGCGGACCGGCAGCGCCGCGGAATCGGCCGCGCGTTGCTGCTGCACGTGCTGGACGCGTTGCACCGCAAGGGAATCCCCGCGGCCTCGGCCGAAGTGACCGAGGCGAACACGGCGGCGATGGCGCTGTTCGAAGGCGCCGGAGCCCGCCGGGCCGGCAGCAACCTCGAGCTGGTGCTGCGCTGATGGCCGGGATCGAGATCGAGGGCACGGTCGTCGAGTGCCTGCGGAACGCGACGTTCCGGGTCGAGCTGGAGAACGGGCACAAGGTGCTCGCGCACATCAGCGGGAAGATCCGGAAGAACTTCATCAAGATCCTGCCGTTCGACCGGGTCCTGGTGGAGCTGAGCCCGTACGACCTGAACCGCGGACGCATCCTGTTCCGCTACCGCACGTAGTGCCGGCAGGCCGTCGCCGGATTCCCGGCGACGGCCTGGCACGGTTTCGGACGCGGTGTCAGTACTCCTTCTTGATGACGAAGTAGGAGCCGCGGATGGTGCCGGCCAGCTTGGACTTCTGGCGGGCGAACTTGAACGACGACAGTTCCCCGGGGATCTCCATCCCGTCGGAGAGCTTGAACCCGACTGCCCGCTTCCCGCCTTCGTCCACCGTGTACAGGACGTTGATCGACAGGCCGTTCTCGTAGAAGACGTAGGTCCACCGGATGTTCTCGACCTGGAACTCGGTCGCCTCGAGCGGGCGCGAGGCGATCACGATGCCGCGCTCCTCCTCCAGGATGCGGTGCACCCGGTCGATCGCCGCCTTCGCCTCGCTCGCGGGCTCGACGGTGAAGTCGTGGTCGTACTTGTTCTTGAAGTACCGGGCCTCGTTCGCCCGCAGCCCGGCCAGCGCGTCCGCGACCGGTGACGACTCGAGGCCGGCCGTGGATACGGTGTCGAAGGCGACGGTGTGGGGCATGGCGATCCTCCGTGTCTGTCCTGACGGGACTCAGCCTAGGCCCTCGGGACCGATCCCGAAAATCTTGCGTGGGGGTTGTCGGATCGGTGCGGCGGCGTTCGTAGCAGGGGTGAAGCCACCCGCAACCGGAAGGAATCCCGGCCATGAAGCTCACGACCACCACGCAGATCACCCTCGACGGAGTCGTCCAGGGCAACGGCGGCGCGTCGGACGAAGACCGCCGGAACGGGTTCGAACGCTGCGGGTGGGCCCTGGGCGCGGGGACGCCGAGACCCACGCGTTCATCAACGGGATCTACGAGCGCGCAGACGCCTTCCCGCTCGCCGAACCGCGGTGGGCCGGCACCCGCGTCCTGCCCGGTGACCTCGCGGCCGCCGTCGCGGACCTGAAGGCCGAGCCCGGGGGCGAGCTGCAGGTGCACGGCAGTGGCACCCTGGTCCGGTGGCTGCTGGCGAACGACCTGGTCGACGAGCTGACGTTGCTGGTCGTGCCGGTGGTCGTCGGCCAGGGCACGCGGCTGTTCCCGGGAACCGGCCCCGACCTCGCGCTCGACCTGGTCGAGTCGCGGGTCGACAGCGTGGGCTTGACGATCCAGGTCCTGCGGCCGGCCGGCCGCCCGCACTACGCCCAGGCGTGAACACCACCCACCGGAGAGGATCCCGCGATGCAGTACCTGGTTTCCGTCATCGACGACAAGAGCGAACCCGGCCGCACGGACCGGCAGCCGGCCATCAGCGAGTTCAACGAACGGCTGATCGCCGAGGGCTACTGGGTCTTCGCGGGCGGCCTCGCGGACACCGACGCGGCCACGGTCGTCGACAACCGGGGCGAGCAGGCCGTGCTCAGCGACGGGCCGTTCGTCGAGTCGAAGGAGTACCTGGCCGGCGTCTGGGTGTGGGAGGTGCCCGATCTGGACGTCGCGCTGAAGCTCGCCGCCGAAGCGTCGAAGGTCTGTGACCGCAAGATCGAGGTGCGACCGTTCCGGTGAGCGACGTCGAAGCCGCGGTCACCCGGGCCCACCAGGAGGAGTGGGCCCGGGTGGTGGCCGCGCTGACCAGGCGGTTCGGCGACCTCGACATCGCGGAGGAGGCGGCCGCCGAGGCGTTCGCGACCGCCGTCGAACGCTGGCGGGCCGACGGCGTGCCCCCGAACCCCGGCGCCTGGCTGACCACCACCGCCGTCCGCAAGGCCATCGACCGCATCCGGCGCGAGAGCAAGCGCGACGACAAGCACCAGGAGGCCCGGATGGTGCACGACGACGACCCGCCCGAGCCCCCGGGCGCCATCGACGACGACCGGCTCCGGCTGCTCTTCACGTGCTGCCACCCGGCGCTGGCGACGCCGGCCCGGGTGGCGCTGACGCTGCGCCTGGTCGGCGGGCTGACGGTGCCCGAGATCGCTCGCGCGTTCCTGGTGCGCGAAACGGCGTTGGAGCAGCGGATCACCCGCGCGAAGGCCAAGATCAAGGCGGCCCGCATCCCCTACCGCGTGCCGTCCGCCGAGGACCTCCCGGCGCGGGTGGCCGGCGTGCTCACGGTCCTGTACCTGGTGTTCAACGAGGGCTACCTGGCGACCGGTCCCGGCACCGACCCGATCCGGGCCGAGCTGACCGCCGAGGCGATCCGGCTGACCCGCCTGGTCCGCGCCCTCCTCCCGGCCGACGGCGAGGTGACCGGGCTGCTGGCGCTGATGCTGCTGATCGAGGCCCGCCGCCCGGCCCGGGTGGCGGCGGGTGAGCTGGTCGCGCTCGACGAGCAGGACCGCGGCGCGTGGGACACGGCGCTGATCGCGGAGGGGCACGCGCTGGTGCGCGAGCGCCTCGCCGCCGGCGTCGCCCCGGGCCGCTACCAGATCCTGGCGGCGATCAACGCCGTGCACACGTCGGCCCGCGACATCCGCGACACGGACTGGTCCCAGGTCGTCGCCCTCTACGACCAGCTGGTCCGCGTGGACCCGTCGCCGGTGATCGCGATGAACCGGGCGATCGCGGTCGCGGAGCTCGACGGCCCGGAGGTGGCACTGGCGGCGGTCGACCGCCTCGAGGACCAGCTGACGGGCTACCACGCGTTCCACGTGACGCGCGCCGACCTGCTGCGCCGCCTGGGCCGCGGCGAGCACGCCCGGGCGGCGTACGACCGGGCGATCGAGCTGGCGGGCAACACCGCCGAGACGGCGTACTTGATCCGGCGGCGGGACCAGCTCGGATAGGAGGTGGCGACGCCGGTCACTCGTTCCCGGTGGACGTCGGCGGATTCCGGGTCGTGCGCACGTGCCGGTGCCCGGCGGCCGGGAAGGCCGGTGGTGCGGGCGGCAGCCGCTCGTGCAGGGCGTACCCGCACCGGTCGCCACGGCCGCGACCGCAAGGCGGACCCGGGCGGTACGGACAGGATGACCGTCCCTTCCGCGCGATCACCGAAGCTTGGCACGCTCGGCCCGGACCTTGGACGCGAACTGCGCCGGTGTCCACGTCACGGCGATCCGGGCGCCGACCGGGAACACCGCGACGCCGTACCCGTCTTCCGCCAGTCCGGGCAGCCACACCTCGAGGAACCGGTCGAGGTCCGCGGGGATCGGCTTCTCGTCCGGGGTCACCGGCCCGAACTCGCGGATCGCGAAGTCCGGGTGCGGCCACACCGGCACGACCACGCGACCCTCGGAATCCGCCATCACCGCGGTGTCCTCGTCGTCGCCCCAAGCGCAGATGAGGCCCGCGGCCACGACGGTGCGGACGAGGTAGAGCGCCCGGGAGGCGCCGGGCTTCGCCGACCAGAGGTCGGCCTCCTCGGCCGGCAAGGGCGGGAACCCGCGCACTGCTTCCCCTTTCACGGCGGGTCTCACCGCCGCCGGTGAACTGCCGCGGCGCAGACGCCTTGCCCTGCCGCCGGTGCGAACACGGCCGTCATCCCGATCCGCCGCTCCTGCGCTGATTGGCGTGGAACCGCGCCTTCTTCTGCCGGTTCCCGCACGTGTTCATGTCGCACCACCTGCGGGTGCGGCTTTGGCTGGTGTCGAAGAACGCCGCCCGGCAGGTCGGGGACGCGCACCGGGCCAGCCTCCCGTCGCGCTCGCCGGCGAGGATGGCGATCGCGTCGGCCGCGATCACGCCGAGGGCGTCTTCCACGCCGTTCAGCCGCCAGTGCCGCTCGCCTGCGGGCGTCAGGATCGCCGCGGCCCGGCCGGCGCCGCTGCGGTCGTTGATCACCCGGACCGCCGCCTCGGGCAGTGCCTCCCCGCTCGCGGCCGCCGTCGCGGCGGCGTGGATCGACTCCCGCAGTTCGCGGGCGAGCTCCAGCTGGGCGGTGGTGCACGACGTCACGGCGAGGCCGCTCACCGCCAGCCAGTCGGCGAGCCGCTGCGGCGTCGGGATCCGCTCCACCGGGTCGCCGCGGCGCTCCGTCAGCGTCGCCGTGAAGCTCGTCGCCAGCACGGTGCCGAGGCGGAAGTCGGGGAACTCAGCGGGCATGGAACCAGCTTAGCCGGTTGCGGGTCACCGGTCGGCGTGTTAGAACCACCTAAGCCGGTTCCGTCGAGTTCAGGAGGTCTCATGTCCAGCGACGTGCACCCGTTCGAAGCCCGTGCGTCCGACGCCGACCTGGCGGATCTGCGCGCGCGGCTGGCCGCGGCGCGGCTGCCGGAGGCCGAGACCGCCCGGCGCCGCTGGGAGCAGGGCGTCCCGCTCGCGGACCTCACCGACCTCGTGACCTACTGGCGCACCGGGTACGACTGGCGGTCGTTCGAAGCCCGGCTCGACGAGCTCGGCCAGTTCCGCACGACCGTCGACGGCCTGGGCATCCACTTCCTGCACCGCCGGTCCTCCCGCGCGGACGCCACGCCGCTGGTCCTCACGCACGGCTGGCCGGGCAGCGTCGCCGAATTCGTCGACGTGGTGGCCGAACTGGCGGATCCGGCGGACGGCGACGCGCCGGCGTTCCACGTCGTCGTCCCGTCGCTCCCCGGCTTCGGTCACAGCGACAAACCGGCCACCACCGGGTGGGGCACCGAAAAGATCGCGGCCGCCTGGGTGGAGCTGATGAAAAGGCTCGGGTACGACCGGTTCGCCGCCCACGGCGGTGACTGGGGCGGCAACATCACCACGGTGCTCGGCGGCCGGTTCCCGGAGCGCGTCCTGGGCATCCACTCGACGTTCGCAGCGGGGCCGCCGGGGTTGCCGGTGGACGGCCTGACGCCGGTCGAGCGCCGGTGGGCCGAGGAGACCCACCACTTCTGGCGCCACCGCGCGGCGTACGCGAAGCAGCAGGCGACCCGGCCGCAGACCATCGGTTACTCGCTCGTTGACTCACCGGTCGGGCTGCTCGCGTGGATCCTCGACAAGTTCGCCGAATGGTCGGACACCGAAGACAGCCCGTTCGAGACGATCTCGCGCGACCGGATCCTCGACGACGTCACCCTGTACTGGCTGACGCGGTCCGGCGCGTCGGCGGCCCGCATCTACTACGAGAGCCACAATTCACTCGACCCGGAGCTGCGCGTCGACGTCCCGGCGGCCATCACGATGTACCCCCGGGACATCGAGAAAACCCCGCTTCCGTGGGCGCAGGACCGGTACCGGAAGATCGTCCGGTGGAACGCGCCCGCGAGCGGGGGACACTTCCCGTCGCTGGAAGTGCCGGAGTATTTCGTCAAGGACCTGCAGGAGGGCCTCGCGGCCGTGCTGCACAGCTGACTCGATCCGGGTCCGGGCCGTGTCACGGCCGTGATCACCGCACCCCAGGCTGTACCAGGTGCGAACCGGGGTATTCCTGCGCTGGGCGGCGCATCCGCTGACGGCCGGCGGCACCGCGCTGCTGCTGCTCAACGACCACGTCTTCAAACCGGCGTGGCCGGGCCTGGTCACCGGCAAGCTCAGCGACGTCGCCGGGCTGGTGGTGGCCCCGCCGCTGCTGGGGTTGCTGCTGGGCCTCTTCCTCGCTGCCCGGGTGGCCGCCGTGGCGGCGGTGCTGGTGACCGGCGCCGGGTTCGCGGTGGTCAAGCTCGGCGCGGCCGGCGCCGTCTCGGCCGTGTGGTCGGTGGTCAACGGGCCCTCGGTCGTCCTGGCCGATCCCACCGACCTCGTCGCCCTGCCCGCGCTGGGCCTGTCCTGGTGGGCCTGGCGCCGGGCGGCGGCGGCCCCGCCCGTGCCGGACGGGCTCGCGGCCCGGTGGCGGGTGGTGGTCGTGCTGCCCTTCGCCGCGCTGGCGATCACCGCGACCTCGGCACCCGTGGATACCACCCAGGCGGTCGAATCCGTGCGCGGCGACGGCTCGCAGGTGGTGATCGAGGCGGCGGGCCGGCTCTACGGTTCCGCCTCGGGCGTCGACGGCTGGAAGTTCCTTTCGGCCGCGCCCGCGTCGTCCGGGGCGTCGCGCCAGCCGCAGGTCCAGGCGTGCGCACCGGAAGCCGCCGCGCACTGCTACCGGGTGCACGGCGACGGCGTCTCGGACTCCGGCGACCGGCGCGGCGGCCGCCTGTTCGGCGTCGACGAGACCACCGATGGCGGCCGGACCTGGCGCACCGCCTGGGAAGTGCCCGCCGCCCGGTGGGAGTTCGTCCAGCGGCAGCACCCGTTCCCCGCCGGGGTGCTCCGGCTGTCCAAACTGGCCAGTACGGAGGTTCTCGTCCGCGCCGTCCCGGGCGGGCACGAGGTGTTCGTGGCCAACGGCGTGGAGGGGCTGGCGGTCCGCGGGGCCGCCGGCGACTGGCGCCGCGTCCCGGTCGTGGACGCCGGGACCGGGCTGGACATCCGGCCGGTGCCCTTCACCGGGTTCGGCCGGGTGATCGGGGACGCCGTGAGCACGGCCGGGCTGCTGGCCCTGCTCGCGCTCCTGATCGGGACGACGGTGGCGGCCACCCGGGTCCGCACCCGGCTCGGCCGCGGCCTCACCGCCGCGGCGCCCATCGCCCTGTTCCTCTTCCTGGCCGTCCCGATCAGCGGCGCGGTCGCGTTCTTCGGCGAGAACGCCGCGATGTCGACGACGCTCTGGTCGGTCACGACGTCGTGTCTGGTCGCCATCGGAACGGCGCTCGTGGTGACCCAGCCGCGCCTGCGCCGGCCCCGCACCCCGGCCATCGTCGCGGCGGCCGTCCTGACCGGACTCGCCTTCGTCGCGCCCGCGCTGGGCTGGACGGTCGGGTACCCGCAGGAGCACGCCCCGACCGTCGTCCTCGGCGTGATCATCGCCGCGGCCTGCCTCCCGGTGGTCGTCGCGGCCGGCTGGTGGACGGGTGCGCGGGACCCGGACGTGCTGGTCGAACCGCCCTGGCCGCCGGTGCCGCGGCCGTAGCGCCGCAGGATACGATCCGGCCCAATGCCAAGGTCGTAGCGCAAAGGCAGGCGCGCCTCCTTGCCCAGGAGGGGCACGCCGGTTCGAATCCGGCCGCCCTGGCAGGCCGGTCCCGGCGCGGACCCGCAGGAGGGGGACCGCATGATCACCGAAGCCGAACTCGCCGTGTTCCACGAAACCGTCGCCCGGCTGCGGGAGCTGCCGGTGGACGACCCGGTGCGGTTGCAGGCCGAGCGGGTGGCCGAGTCGTTCGCCCGCGAAGGACGCCAGCGCCGCAAGAAGGTCCGGACCGCCGAACGTGCCGAAGCGGACGCGGCGGTGGACGCCGCGACGGCGACGGGGGCGCGCGCCCGGCGTGAAGACGCGCCGCTGCGGGAGCTCCCGGACGCGGTGGGCCGCCCGTTGGCCCGGACGAGGCGGTGTTACGTCTGCAAGGAGCCCTACCGCCTCGCGGACGCCTTTTACCACCGGCTCTGCCCGGCCTGCGCCCAGGAGAACGCCGAGCGCCGCCGGGCGAGCACGGACCTCACGGGCCGCCGCGCGGTGCTCACCGGCGGACGCGTGAAGATCGGGTTCCAGCTCGCGCTGATGCTGTTGCGGGACGGGGCCGAACTGCTGGTCACCACCCGCTTCCCGCGCGACGCCCGGCGCCGCTTCGAGGCGGTTCCCGGCAGTGACCGGTGGCTGGACCGGCTGACGGTGGCCGGCGTCGACCTGCGTGACCCGCGCCAGGTGCTCGGCCTGGCCGAGTCGCTGCGCGCGGACGGCAGGCCGCTCGACATCCTGGTCAACAACGCCGCCCAGACCGTGCGGCGCCCACCCGAGTCGTACGCGGCGCTGATCGACGGCGAGGCCGGCGTGCTGCCGTCGAACGTCCTGCTGGCTCCGGGATTCAGCCCCGTGCTCGCGTTGGGGCCGAGCCGCGGCGCGCTGACCCTCGCCGAGCTCGACGAAGCGGGACTGCTGCCGGACACCGCCCCGGCCAACTCGTGGTCGGTCCGCGTGGGGGAGCTCGACGCGGCGGAGGTGCTGGAGACGCAGCTGATCAACGCACTGGCCCCCACGCTGCTGTGCGACCGGCTGCTGCCGCTGCTGCTGGCCTCGCCGCACCCGCGCCGGTACGTCGTCAACGTGACCGCCGTCGAGGGCCGGTTCGCCGTGCGGAACAAGACGTCCCGCCACCCGCACACCAACATGGCCAAGGCGGCGCTCAACATGCTGACCCGCACCAGCGGGCCCGAGCTCGCCCAGCGCGGCGTCTACATGTGCTCGGTCGACACCGGCTGGATCACCGACGAGAACCCGCTGCCGAAGAAGGCCGGCCTCGCCGAAGCCGGCTTCCGCACGCCGCTGGACATCGTGGACGGCGCGGCCCGGGTGTACGACCCGATCGTGCGGGGCGAGCGGGGTGCACCGAGCGCCGGGGTGTTCCTCAAGGACTACCGGGAGGCGGCGTGGTGAGCCGGCTCGAGCCGCTGTTGGCGTGGCTGCGTACCGGCACGGCCACTGCCGAACGGCGTGACTTCCCGACGGGCACGGCTTTGCCTGACGGTCGCCTCGATCTGTGCAAGTCCGCGCTCGGCCCGGACGGCGCGGCCCAGGTGGCGGCGGCGCTGCGGCCGGGCGTGGTCAAGCACCTCCTGCTGGGCACGGACGGGCTCGGCGACGCCGCGGCCGAGGTGGCCGGGCCGGCCGTCGAGAGCGAGGTCGAGACGCTCTACCTCGGCTGCAACGGCATCACCGCGGGCGGGGTGTGCCGGATCGCGGACAACCTGCGGATGTCGCCGCAGGCCGGCCGGGTGACCGGCGTCTGGCTCAAGCGCAACCCGGTCGGCGACGGGGACGCGGTGGCCGCGCTCATCGAGTCCGCGCGGTCGCTGCGGACCCTCGACCTGGTCCAGACCGGTCTCGACGCGGCCGGGGTGGCGAGGGTGGTGGCGGCGGTGCTCGCCGCGGCCGGGAGCGGCCGGCGCATCGAGCGGCTCTACGTCGGCGGCAATCCGCTGGGCCCGGCCGGGGCGGCCCACCTGGCGGCGCTCCTGGCCGCCGACGTCGTGACCGAGCTGTACGTGTCCGCGGCCCGGCTGGGCGACGAGGGCGCGCACGCCATCGCCGACGCGCTGCGGCCGGGGAACCTGCGCCGGATTTCCCTGGCCAGCAACGGAATCGGTCCGCAAGCGGCGGCCGAGCTGGTGATCGCGGCGGCCCGCGCCGGGGTGGAGGTGTGCGACCTCGGACGGGTGAAGGCCGCGAAGGTGCTCGACGCGGCGGACAACCGGCTGGACGAGGCCGCGACAACGGCCATCGCCGGCGCGCTCGCCGACCGGCCGCACCGCCTGCAGCACCTGGTCCTGAGCAACACCAGGCTCGGCAGCCACGCGGCGCACCGCCTGCTCGACGGCGCCCAGCGGGCGGCCACGCCCACCCGGTTCGTCCTCGGCAAGGGCGTCGCCACGAGCATCCGGCGCCGGCTCGACCAGGCGAGCGCCGCGATCCCCGCGCGGCCGCCGGTGCCGCCCGACGTGGCGGCCGTGCGCAGCGTCCACCGCGGGGGTTGACGGGGCTGTTCCGTGAAGAACTTCCCGGACGCTGGGCGAGCAATGCCCCTCCAGTCACGCGAGATGCCCTTCCAATCACGCGAGAAGCCCCTCCAGTCACGCGAGTTACGTCTCTGATCACGCGAGTTGCGGCCGTCCAGCCCGATCCCGGCGGGCGGCGCCGGCTGCCAGGCCGCCGGCGCCCGCCGGTCGGTCAGGTCGATGACCGGCCACCGGGTCCGGTACCCCGCTGTTCCCCCGGTAGCATCCGTGCCGACGGGTCGTAGCGCAGAGGCAGTCGCACCTCCTCGGCAAGGAGGGTCACGCTGGTTCGAATCCAGCCGCCCGTCACTCACCCCGCGCGATCGCGCCGCACGTGGCGACCAGCTCGGGCACGGTTCCGGCGAACGTGCGCAGCAGCCGCGCCAGCACCGCCCACGCGTCCAGGTTCGTCCCGAGCTCGCTCCGCACCGATGGCGCCAGCACGGCGGCGGCCTCGCCGACGCGGTGCGGGAACAGCTGGGTGCCGAAGTGCAGCACGGCCAGCACGTCCCGCGGCGGCCGGCCCCGTTCGACGTAGTCCCGTGGTTCGACGATGCCCGCGTTGCGGAGCCGGTTGACGAACTTGGGGTGCGAGCCGAACTGCGCGCGCAGCTCGGGCGGGCAGTCGATCCGCTCGCCGAGGGCCCAGCGCGCGAAGCCGGGCAACGGCTCCGCCCGATCCGCCTCGGCGACCGCGGCCCAGTCGGGCCGGCTGACCGCCCGCGCGGCCACCCGGGCGGCGCCCATGGTCCGCGCCTCCCGCAGCCCGCCGATCAGCCCCCGCCCGCTCGCCGGGATGTGCGGTTCCCGGTGGGAACACCACTGCAGCCCGCAGTTCACCCGCACGGGCAGCGGCCCGGCCGCGGACCCGAACGGCAGGCCGCGCAGGATGTCGCGCTTGAGGGCGTCGTCGACGCGGTCCCGGTGGAAGACGACCCGGTTGGTGTCCGGATCATCGCGTTCGAGCATCCACAGGAGCACCGCCCGCGGCGCACCGAGCCGATCGAGCCGCCATCCGGCCTGCTCGTCGTCGACCGGCACGGGCACACCGATTCCGAGCCGCTCCCGCACGGCGGCGGCGTCGCCGGGGTCGATCAGCGAGAGCAGGAACTGCACCCCCGGCTCGGTGTTGCCACTGTTCACGGCGGTGAGTATCGCAGAAGGACGGTGCCCGCCGCGCCGGGTTTCGCCCGGCGGGCGGCGGTCCCGCGCAACCGCCACCCGCCGGGCTTACAGCTCCATCAGGGCGAGGCTCGCCGCGGTGTTCCGGTCGCCGATGACCTCGCCGGGCAGGATGGCTTCGTCCAGCTCCTTCACCTGCCGGTCCGACAGCTCGATGTCGACCGCCGCGGCGTTTTCCTCGACGTGCCGGAACCGGGTGGTGCTCGGGATCGGCACGATCCCGTCGTCCTTCGCGAGCAGCCAGGCCAGGGCCAGCTGCGCCATGGTGCAGCCGACCTCCTTCGCGACGGCGCGCACCCGTCCGACGAGCGCCAGGTTCCGGTCGAGGTTGTCACCTTGGAAGCGTGGCTGCCGCCGGCGCAGGTCGTGGGCTTCGAGCCCGTCCAGCGAAGTCAGCGCGCCGGTGAGCAGGCCACGCCCGACCGGCGCGTACGCGACGATGCCGACGCCGAGTCCCTTCGCCGTCGGCAGGATCTCGTCTTCGAGGTGCCTGCTCAGCAGTGAATACTCGCTCTGCAACGCGGTGATCGGGTGGACCGCGTGGGCGCGGCGCAACGTCTCGGCACTGACTTCGGACAAGCCGAGGTGCCGGACCTTGCCGGCGTCGACCAGGTCCGCCATCGTGCCGATCACGTCCTCGATCGGCACGTCCGGATGGCGCCGGTGGAGGTAGTACAGGTCGACGTGGTCGGTCCGGAGCCGTTCCAGCGACTCGTCGATCGAGCGCCGGATGTACCCGGGGGAGTTGTCGACGATCCGGTCCGTTCCACTTTGGACGAACCCGCACTTGGTGGCCAGCACGACGGAATCCCGGCGGCCGCGCAGGGCGCGGCCCACGAGCCGTTCGTTGGCGGACTCGCCGTGCTGCGGCGCGCCGAAGGAAGGTGCCGTGTCGATGAGGGTGATCCCGCGGTCGATCGCCCGGTGGATCGCGGTCACCCCCGCTGCCTCGTCGGCCCGGCCGTAGAACTCCGACATGCCCATGCAGCCGAGTCCGAGAGCGGAAACCTTCAGTTTCGACCCGCCGAGTTCGCGTTTGTGCATTGTTTTCCTCAGCGGTTCGCGGCGCGCTCGATGAAAGCGCGCGATTCTTCCGTGCCCAACGCCATCGAGCTGAGCAGTTCGAACTCCTGCACGTACTGGTGTACCTCGCTTTCCGTTTCGATGAAGAAGAACCTGGTCTTGTTCTCCAGGTAGACGACGTCGGGTCGCCGGGTCGCCGAAGACTCCAAAATGGAGAACGAGCCGGAGGTCACCGGCGGGATCCCGGACTTGAAGAGCAGCACCCGGATGGTGATGTCCGGCCACGTGGCCAGTTCGGCCAGGTGCTTGAACTGCGCGCGGGTGACGCCGTTGTCGATCCGCCCGTCGGGCGTCCGGATGTGCCGCCGGAACGCGGCTTCGTCGATCACGGCGGACAGCCGCATGGGTGGGTTGTCGCGTTTCAGGACGGCTTGCCGACGGCGCGCGATGTCGATCCGCCGGTCGACCTCGGCCGGCGCCGGGACCTGCAGGGTCGACTGGATGACGTTC
Source organism: Amycolatopsis sp. lyj-23 (assembly GCF_046549135.1). NCBI lineage: Bacteria > Bacillati > Actinomycetota > Actinomycetes > Pseudonocardiales > Pseudonocardiaceae > Amycolatopsis > Amycolatopsis sp. lyj-23. The sequence goes on from NZ_JAJPWN010000023.1 coordinate 95,880, forward strand.
CGCGAGTATTCCGGGGTTTGCAGCAGGGCGTGGGGCACCAAAGCGCAGTAGCAGCGGAGTTCGGCCGAGCCGGCTTCCAGCTTGATCAGGCTGGAGTACCCGGACGAGAGGTTGTTGGCGTACGCGTCCCACCAGCCCTGCGTCCGGGCCGAGGCGGCCAGCCTGCGCAGGGTTTCCGCCCGGTCGTCGAGGACCTCGTACAGGCGGAACAGCGCCTCGAGGTCGTCCTGGCTGATCCCGATCTTCCCCGTTTCGATCCGCGAAACCTTCGACGTCGACCAGCCGAGCCGCTCGGCGACGTTCTTCCCGTTGAGGCCGGCGCTCTGGCGGAGGAGCCGGAGTTCGCCGGCCAGCTGACGCTCGCGCGCGGACGGCGCATCCTGCGTCATGGGCCTATGCCCCCTTCGGAGTAGTGCATGCCGAATGTCGCGGTAGTCCTCGTGAGATCGTACGGCACAACTTGCGCAATTGTTCCCGTGCAATATTGCAATCACCCTTCCGGGCACCGTTGCGCTGGCTCATCCTGGTGGACGCCACCCCGCGTCAGCGATTTTCCCGGCGTGCCGGCGTACGCGTGGACGGCTCGATCGCTCCTGGGGAGGAGGACGCTCATGTTCGAGGGCTACCCGGAGGTCGTCCGCACGGCGGTGCCGGACGTCGAAGCCGGTCTGGTGCCCGACCAGCGGCGCGCGGCCGGCTTCGGCGCCGCTTCGCCGGTTTCCGCCATCCGGCCGGTGGACCGGCGCCAGGCGGTGCACCGGACGATCCTCATCGTCGACGTCGAGGGGTTCGGCAACCCGCAGCGGACGAACCCCGACCAGGTCGCGGTCCGCGGCGGGGTCTACCGCGCGCTGCGGTCGGCGTTCGAGGCGGCCGGCATCCCGTGGGACAGCTGTGACGTCGAGGACCGCGGGGACGGCGTGTTCGTCCTCGCCGGGGCCGAGGTGCCCAAGTCCGCGTTCGTCGAGTCGCTGCCGCGAGCCCTGGCGACCGCTGTGCGACGGCACAACAGCACGCACCCGGAACCGGGGCGGATCCGGCTGCGGATGGCGTTGCACGCCGGTGAGATCACCTACGACGACTTCGGGGTCACCGCGAAGTCGATCAACCTCGCGTTCCGGCTCCTCGACGCACCGCCGCTTAAGGCGGCGCTGGCCGGGTCACCGGGCGTGCTGGCGCTCATCGTTTCGTCCTGGTTCTTCACCGAGGTCGTCCGGCACAGCCCGATCGAGGACGCGACGACGTACCGGCAGGCCGATGTCCGCGTGAAGGAAGCGGACGTCCAGGCCTGGATCTGCCTGCCCGACCACCCCTACCCGGCGGACGAACGGCCCGCTCCGGCGCGAACCGCTGCGCCGGTACCCCGGTTGCCGGCCCGGCCCCGGTCGTTCACCGGGCGGACCCGGGAACTGGCGGAGATCACGAAGTCGTTGCCCGCCGCGGCGGACGACGCCGGCGCGATCGTCGCGATCGTCGGCATGGGTGGCATCGGGAAGACGTGGCTCGCCCTGCAGTGGGCCCACGACAACGCGGAGTTGTTCCCCGGCGGGCAGTTGTACGTCAACCTGCGCGGGTTCGACCCGTCGGGCGCGCCGGTGGAACCGCCGGAGGCGATCCGCGGGTTCCTCGAGGCGTTGCGGCTGCCGCCGGGTTCGATCCCGCTCGACGCCGAGGCGCAGGCGGCGCTGTACCGGGACGCGGTGGCGGACCGGCGGATGCTGATCGTCCTGGACAACGCCAGGGACAGCGTCCAGGTGGCGGCCCTGCTGCCCGGCAGCCCGAGCTGCACCGTGCTGATCACCAGCCGCAACCAGCTGACCGGGCTGCTCACCACGCACGACGCCCGGTCGTTGACCCTGGACGTGCTGGACGCGCCGGAAGCCAGGGAACTGCTCGCGAAGCGGCTCGGACCCGGCCGGGTCGAGACCGACCGGGTGGCGGTGAGCAAGCTCGTCACCTACTGCGCCGGCCTTCCGCTCGCGCTGGGCATCGTCGCGGCGTACGCGGCGACCTACGCGGACCTCCCGCTGGCGTTGCTGGCCGCCGAGCTCGGTGAGGCCTCGGCCAGGCTGGACGCGCTCGACGGTGGTGAGCTCACCTCGAACCTGCGCGCCGCGCTGTCCTGGTCCTACGAGGCACTCGAAACCGAGGCCGCCCACGTGTTCCGGCTGCTCGGCATGGCGCCCGGCCCGGACATCGGGCTGCCCGCGATCGCCGCACTGACCGGGGTGCCCGCCGGCCGGGTCACCGCGCTGGTCCGGCAGCTGGAGAACGCGCACCTGGTGCAGCGCCACGGCGCGTCCCGCTACCGCATGCACGACCTCATCCGGCTCTACGCGGGCGAGCGGGCGGCCGAGCCGCGGTCCGGCGGAACACCGGCGCTGCGGCGGCTGGTCGGCTTCTACCTCCACACGAGCCACGCGGGCGAGCGACTGCTGTACCCGCACCGCAAGCCGATCGACGTCGGCGAACGGCCCAGCCGGTCCCCGCTCCCGGAGTTCGCCGACGACGCCTCGATCCTCACCTGGTTCGACGCGGAACACGCCAACCTGCTCGCCGCCCAGCAAGCGGCGGTCCGGTTCGGCTGGCCGGACCTCGCCTGGCAGCTCGCCTGGACGTTGCACGGCTACCTGCTGCGCCGCGGGCACCTGCACGAGCAGCTCAGGACGTGGCGGGTCGCGCTCACCGCCGCGGAGCAGCTGGAGGATCCCGGACTCGAAGGACACGCCCGCCGCCTGCTCGGCCAGGCCTACGCGCGTGCCGGGCTGCGCGCCGAGGCGTCCTCCCACCTGCACCGCGCGCTCGGCCTGGCCCGGCAGAGCGGTGACACGCACGGGGAAGCCCGTGCGTACTACGACCTGTCCTGGGTCTGGCGGCAGGTGGACGACCGCCTGGCCCTGGACTACGCCGAGCTGGCGCTCCGGCTGTTCCGGACGTTGGCCAACCCGGTCTGGGAGGGTGAGGCGCTCAGCATGGTGGGCTGGTACCAAGCGCTGCTGGGCGACTTCCGGCGGGCCGGGACGTCCTGCCAGGAGGCCCTGGACCTGTTCGTCCGGCACGGCAACCGGCAGGGCCAAGCCGTCACGCTGGACTGCCTCGGCTACATCGAGCACCACCGTGGCCGGCACGAGCGGGCGCTGGTGTGCTTCCGGGAATCACTGGAACTGTGCCGGAACCTCGGTGCGACGTACTACGAGGCCGACACCCTCGATCACCTCGCTCGTACCCACGCCGCGCTGGGACAGCACGCCGAGGCGCGCACGGCGTGGGTGCGCGCCTTGGCCCTGAGCCGCGCCCAGCACCGGATCACCGACGTGAACCGCATCATGCGCCAGCTGGCCGACCTCGAAGACCTCTGCGTGCTGACCCGCCCGGAAGCCACCGCCACGGCTAGCTAGGGACGGGTTGCCCCGATCCGGCCCGACGCCGGCGTGCGAGGAGGCGACCGCACACCGACGCGACGCCGATCGACACCGCCAGCAGCGCCACGCTGCCCGCGACGTCCAGGACGTAGTGGTTCCCCGTCCCCAGCACGACCGCCACCATGACCACCGGAAACGCCCACGCCGCCCACGCCGCGCGTGGGTGTGTGCTCCGCAGCGCCGTCCACACCGCGTAGGCGCACCACAGCGACCAGCCCACGTGCATGCTGGGCATCGCCGTGTAGTGGCTGGGGTGCGTCCAGCTCGCGCGGCCCGCTTCGCCCAGGATGTCGTACCGGGCGACGACGTCCACCGCGCCCGGCAGGGCGGAGCGCGGCGGGGCCATCGGCACCGCCCAGTAGACCAAGAGGACAAGGGCCGTCATCGCCACCATCGTGCGGCGGACCTCGCGGTAGACCACCGTGCGCCGAACGAACACCCACACGAGCACGCCGGCGACCACCACGTAGTACAGCCGGTACACGTACACCGCGAGGTGACCGAGGACCGGGTGCCCGGCCAGCCGGCTGTTGACGCTCCCCTCGATGTCCAGGTGGGCCGCCTGTTCGATGACCTGGAGGGCCAGCGCGTCGGCGTTGGCGGCCGCGAAGTCCTTGCCCACGGCCGCGTCCAGCCGGGTGAAGAGCCAGAACCAGAGCAGCAGGAACACCAGTTCCCCGCCGGCCCGGACGAGCGCCGCCTTCACGCCGGCAGGGTCCGCCGCAGGAACTCCGTGGTCAGCTCCCACGAGCGGGCCGCCGCTTCGGGGTGGTGGAACATCGGTGCGACGTTGTTGTGGAACGCGTGGCCCGCCTCCTCCTGGACGTGGATCTCCGCCCCCGGGTGGTCCGCCACCGCGGCCTCGACCACCGCCACGTCCGACCGCGGGATGTACGGGTCCTGGCCGCCGAAGTGGAACTGGATCGGGCAGCCGACCCGGGCGAGCGCTTCGATCTGCTCTGGGACCCTCGAGCCGTAGAACGACACGGCCACGTCGGGATCGCCTTCGGCCGCCGCCGCGAACGCCAGCGAGCCGCCCAGGCAGAACCCCAGGACGCCCACTCCGCCCGTCACCTCGGGCCGGGACCGGAGGTGGGCCACCGCGTCCAGGACGTCCGACAGACCCAGCGCCGGGTCGAACTTCGCCGCCACCTCCACCGAAGCCGCGACGCCCGCTTCGTCGTGCGTCGACGACCAGCCCGGGGCGAACCGCCGGAACAGTTCCGGGACCGCGACCACGTACCCGGCCGCGGCCAGGTCCGCCGCCACCGAGCGCAGGTAGTCGTCCAGGCCGAAGATCTCCTGGATCAGCACCAGGCCCGGCCCGCGGCCGGACGGCGGGTGCCACAGCGGGAGGCCGGTCATCGCAGCGCCCTTTCCAGGATGTCGGCGACCAGGGCGGCCTGCCGGCCGTCCGGGTCGAGGTCGGGGTCGAACACCGTCAGCTCGAAACCCGCCGCGCCCGGCAGGGACAACAGCTGCCGCAGCACCGGAACCAGGGTGTCCGGGTCGAGGCCGCCCGGGTCGGGACTGTCCACTGCAGACACGTACGCCGGGTCCAGCACGTCGATGTCCAGGTGGAGCCAGAAGCCGTCCAGGCCCTCGAACGGCGACGAAAGCGTCAGCCCCGAAGCCATGATCGCTTCGGAGGTGACGTGGGCGATCCCCGCGGCCCGCACGTCCGCCGATTCGGCGGACCGCACGCCGAGCACCAGGACGTCTTCGTCGCGGACGTACGGGCGCAGGCCGTCGATGTCGGCCAGGCCGCGCTCACCGCGGCCGGTCATGATCGCCAGGTCTTCCCCCGCCGCCGCGTCGACGTGCTCGGCGACGCCCAGGTGGCGGAAGTCGTCGTGGCCGTCGACGTAGGCGATGCCGTACCGGCCCGCGCGGCGCAGCGCCAGCATCGCGCCCAGCGAGATCGAGCAGTCGCCGCCGAGGACCACGGGGAAGCCGCCCGACGAGCGGACCGCGGTCACCCGCTCCGCCAGCGCGCGCGTGTAGGCGGCCAGCGCCGCCGCGTTGCGGACGCCGTCACCCGGCTGCCACGTGCCGACGTACCGGCCGGGTGTCACCACGCCGCCGTCGGCCGCGCCCAGGCGGCGCAGGATGCCCAGGTCGCGCAGCACGCCCGGGGTCTTGTAGCAGCCGGGCACCGCGCCTTCGGCAGGCGGGCGCAGGCCCAGGTTGGACGGCGCGTCGATCAGGACCGGATTCCTCACCCGAACACCGTACTGGTTCGGCGGCCGGGAGCGTCCTAGGTTGGGGTGCCGACCAAGGAGGCGTGATGGCTGAACAGACCAAATACGTCCTGGACGAAGCCGATCTCCCGACCCAGTGGTACAACGTCATCCCGGATCTGCCCGAGCCGCCACCGCCGCCGCTGCACCCCGGCACGCGCGAACCCGTCGGCCCGGAGGACCTCGCGCCGCTCTTCCCGCAGGCGCTCATCGCCCAGGAAGTGACGACTGATCGCTATGTCGACATCCCGAAGGAAGTTCGGGAGGTCTACCGGCTGTGGCGGCCGTCGCCGCTCTTCCGTGCGCGGCGGCTGGAGAAGGCACTGGGCACGCCGGCGCGCATCTACTACAAGTACGAGGGCGTCAGCCCGGTCGGCTCGCACAAGCCGAACACCGCGGTGCCGCAGGCGTTCTACAACGCGGCTGAAGGTGTCACGCGGCTGACGACGGAGACCGGCGCCGGCCAGTGGGGGAGCGCGCTGGCCTTCGCCTGCGCCCAGTACGGGCTGCAGTGCGAGGTCTGGCAGGTCCGGGCGTCCTACGACCAGAAGCCCTACCGCAAGCTGATGATGGAGACGTTCGGCGCGACGGTCCACCCGAGCCCGTCCGAGCTGACCGCGTCCGGCAAGGCGATCCTGGCCGAGCACCCGGACTCGACCGGCAGCCTCGGCATCGCGATCAGCGAGGCGGTCGAACAGGCGGCGCAGGACCCGGACGCGCGGTACGCCCTCGGCAGCGTGCTCAACCACGTCCTGCTGCACCAGACGGTGATCGGCGAGGAAGCGCTGAAGCAGTTCGAACTGGCCGGCGACACCCCGGACGTCCTGGTCGGCTGCACCGGCGGCGGCTCCAACTTCGGTGGCCTCGCCTTCCCGTTCCTGCGCGAAAAGCTGGCCGGGCGGATGAACCCGGTGATCCGCGCGGTCGAGCCGGCCGCGTGCCCGTCGCTGACGCGGGGCAAGTACGCCTACGACTTCGGCGACACGGCCGGCCTCACGCCGTTGCTCAAGATGCACACGCTCGGCCACGAGTTCATCCCCGACCCGATCCACGCGGGCGGCCTGCGCTACCACGGGATGTCCCCGCTGATTTCGCACATCTACGAGCTGGGCCTGATCGAGGCCATGGCGATCGGCCAGCAGGAGTGCTTCGCGGCGGGAGTTCGGTTCGCCCGGTCGGAAGGCATCATCCCGGCGCCCGAGCCGACGCACGCGCTCGCGGCGTGCATCCAGGAAGCGTTGCGGTGCAAGGAAACGGGCGAGGAGAAGGTGATCTTGACGGCGCTGTGCGGCCACGCCCACCTGGATCTGCCGGCTTATGGCGCTTACCTGGCGGGGAACATGGTGGACGACGACCTGCCGGACGCCACGCTCGAAGCTTCGCTGGCGACGCTGCCGTAGGGCGTCAAAGCACGTCGGGGATTTCGGGACGGGTGAGTTCGCTGCGGGCTTCCGCCAGGACCACCCGGTCCCGCCCCGCCGCCTTCGCCTCGAACACCGCGTCGTCCGCGGCCTGCAGCAGGATCGTGTACTCCGTGGCCGTCTCCGGGTACACCGCTGCGCCGATCGAAGCCGTCAGGCCGCTGATCACTTCCGGCTTGCCCGGGCGGACCACCGGCACCGGGACCTCGACACGGGCGATCGCCGTGCGGATGCGGTCCGCCACCGACGCGATCTCGGCGCTCGTCGTGCCCGGGAGCAGCACCACGAACTCGTCGCCGCCGAAGCGGCCCACGTAGTCGCCGCCGCGGACCGAGGCCTGGATCGCCGCCGCCACCGCGCGCAGGACCTCGTCGCCCGCCAGGTGGCCGTTGCCGTCGTCGATGGCCTTGAAGTGGTCGATGTCGATCATCAGCACGCCCGCGGTCGAGGACAGCTCCGCCGCGCGGGCCAGCTCGTTGCGGGCCAGCTGGACCCAGAACTCCGGGGCGAGCAGCGCGGTCTTGGAATCCGTGCGCGCGGCCGCCTGGAACTGGGGCAGCAGCAGGCCGATGTGCAGCGCCACCGGCGTCACCATGAGCACCGGCAGCAGCCACGGCCGGACGGTCATCACCAGCGCGATGCCGCACCCGACGCCGACCGCGGCCAGCACGATCAGCACGTCGGACGGGTTGCCGAACGCCTGCCGCGGCGGTTTGCCCGGGTTGCTCATCACGATCGCGAGGATCACCAGCACGTAGTTGAGCCCGAAGTAGACGATCCCGGACGTCAGGAGCGCGGTCATCCCGCCGAACCCGTCCAGGTAGGGCACGTACGGCGCCAGGTGCCCGGTGCCCGCCCACAGCACGGCCCCCGCGGCGGTGCAGGCGAGGATCACGGTCGCCCCGGAAAACACTTTCCGGTGAATCACCCCACGCCGTTTGTAGACGCGGAACCAGGAATGGGCATAGCTGACGACGATGACCAATGTGGCCAACGGCGGAGGGAGCAGGAGCAGCCCGGCGAAGATCCAGATCGACTGGAGGTGCATGTGCGGACGGCCGTCGGCGGCGAGCTCGCGGATGCGCTCGATGCGTTGCGCCGCTTCCAGGTGCACGATCTCACCGGCGAGGACCAGACCACACCAGAGCAGTGACTGGGCGGTGATCGGCACCAGGGTGGCTGTCGAGAGGACCGCGACCAGCGCCAGGGCGTCGACGATGAGGACGTAGCCGAACACGGGAGTGGCCAGCTTCCACATCGCCCACGTTCGGATACCTGATCGTGGACGTTCTGAGCTGGGCTTTCGCCCTGGGGACCCGGACAATCCCACGAAACGCCCTTCTGCTCAGGATGGAACTCTTCGCAGAATTTGTGACTGTAATCGAATGAACGCGGTGTGTCACTAGGCTGGTCGGGCTACCGCTCGGTCACGCACCGTGCAGTTTTCTCACAACCCAGGAGAAATCATGTCGCACTTCACGCCCAACGCCAACATCGTCCCGTCCCGCCGGCGCGCGCAGCGGCCGACCGACTGGACCCGGCAGCTCCCCACCGACTGGACCCGCGCGATCCCGACCGACTTGACCCCGCGCCGGCTGCCGACCGACTGGACCGCCCGCGAACTGCCCACCGACTGGACCGTCCGCGAGCTGCCGACCGATTGGACCCGCCCCGGCGTCTCGCCAGCGGAGTGCCCCACCGACTGGACCCCGCGCCGGATCCCGACCGACTGGACGCGGTCCTGACCAGTGCCCGGTGACCGGCCGTCGGGCCGGTCACCGGGGCTCCGGTTGCGCCTGCCGCCACAGGCGCGCCGCGCCCAGCGCCGCCACCACACCCACAGCCCCGGCGCCTGCGACGACGCCGTGCGGGGCCACGCGTTCCGCGGCCCGGCAAGCGCATCGGCGCTGCCGCTCGCACCTCTGCGGTCGCCGGAACTCGGGCTGCGCTTGCCGCCGCAGTTGAGCCGCATCCCACGCTCACCGTCCCCGCGCCCGCCACGACACTGTGCGGACCCTTGGGGTTCGCGAGCAGGCCCCATAACCGCTGGCCCCTGCCGGTCACCGGGGCTCCGGTTGCGCCTGCCGCCACAGGCGCGCCGCGCCCAGCGCCGCCACCACACCCACAACCCCCGCGCCTGCCGCGACGACGTGCGGGGCAAACCGCTCCGCCGCCAGTCCCGCCAGCACCACGCCCAATCCCTGCGACACCCGCAGTGCGGTCAGCGCGAAGCCGAACGCCTGCGCGCGCTGGGCGTCCGGCGTGAGCTGGACGAACGTCGTGTTCGCGATCAAGTTGTACGAACTGGCCACTCCGGACAGCGTGAACAGCGTCAACGTGGCCACCACGTCCGGTCGCAGCGCGCAGCCCAGCAACGCCGCGCACGCCAGCACCGCCAGCGGCCCCAGCAACCGGCTGCGCCGGGCCGGGGGGATCCGGGACAGCGCCGCCATGCCGATCACGTTCCCCAGCGCGTACGCCCCGAGCAGCAGCCCGACCACGACCGCGTCGCCGCCGAGCTCGGCCGCGTACGGGGCGGCGATCGCTTCGCCCGCGATGTAGCTCCCGGACACGCAGCCCAGCGCCACCAGTGCGAGCCGGCGGGGGTCGCCGACCACCACCGTCCAGCCCGCCCGGACGTGCCGCCACCAGCGGACGCCGGACGTTTCGCGCGGCGGCCGCGGTCGCACCCCGGCCACCAGGAACAGCGCCGACACCGCGAAGCTCGCCGCGTCCGCCAGGAGGGCGCCGCCGGTGCCGATGGCCGCCACCAGCAGGCCGCCGAGCGCGAACCCGGCCACCTGGCCCGCCTGCACCAGCATCATGAGCAGGCCCATCCCGGGAACGAACGTCTCGCCCGGCAGCACCTGCGGCAGCAACGCGGCCCGCGCCGAATTCCAGACCGGGTTGAACAGCTGGACGCCGACCAGCAGCGCCGCCACGGTCGGCAGCGGGAGGCCCGGCACCGCCATCACGGCCACCGCGAGCGCCCGCAGGACGTCCGCGCCGAGCATCACCGTCCGCGGCGGGTACCGGTCGGCCAGCCCCGACAGCAGCGGGCCGCCGACGAGGTCCGGCAGGAACGTCAGCGCGTACGTCAGCGCGGCCCAGCCCGGCGAGTTCGTGCGGTCGTACACCAGGATCGACAGCGCGACCCGCGCCAGCTGGTCACCGGTGACCGAGACGAGCTGGGCGGAGAACAGCGCCCGGAACTCGGTCACGGCGAGGACGTCCCGGAAGCCTGCCGCGCGGCTGCTCATGGGCACTCAGGGTACCGTCGCGGACGCCCAGCGTGAACGGCCGTTAGGAGGTCACCGGCCCCCGCCGCAGACGATTTTCGGCTGCGGGTTGTAGTGGACGGTCCGGGTCGAGCGGCTCACTTCGCGGCCGGTGGCGACGTCCTTCAGCACCCGCGTGTCGGTGGTGGTGAAGCCCGGCGCGCCGTTCGAGGCGTGGCAGTTCTCCGCCGGGCCCGGCTTGGGCTGCGGGTCGCTCTGGTTGGTCTGCGCGCCCGGGATCGACTCGACCGTGTAGCGCTTGGTGCCCCACAGCTTCACGGTGATCGACGACGGCGTCCAGATCGTCTGGATCGCGATGCCGGTCGGCGCGTCGTTGGTGAACTTGAGGTCGATGACGCTGGACCCGTTGGGGTTCTGGAACACCGTCGCCTCGCGCGCGGCGGGGTAGCGGCTGATGTAGTAGCTGTGCTCCTTGTGGCCCGCGTCCTTCAGGCCCGCGAAGTAGGCCGCGTTGTACAGCGTCGTCGCGAACTGCGAGATGCCGCCGCCGACCTCGCGCCCGGGCGCGCCGTCCTTGATCACGCCCGCCTCGACGTAACCCTGCGCGGTGCCGCGCGGGCCGGTGAACCCGTTGAGGCTGAACGTTTCCCCCGGCTTGACGATGGCGCCGTTCACCTTCTGCGCGACGACCCGGATGTTGACGCCGGAGTCGGCCGCGAACTTCTGGGTCGTGAACTCGCCGACGACCTCCTTGATGCCGAGCTGGTTCGCCTGCTCGGTGGTGACCTTCGCCGGGCTGTCCTTGTAGACGGCCGGGACTTCGCGGCCGTCGGTCTTCTTCAGCACGTCCGGCAGCGGCTTGAGGCTGGGGTCCCAGTCGACGGTCCGGCCGTCGGTGGAGGGGTCGACCGCAGGCTTGCCGCCTTCGAAGACGACGGTCGCGTCCTTGCCCTCCTTCTCGGTGGACTTCAGCTGCGGCCCGGCGGCTTCGGCGATCTTCGCGTTGTCGATCTTCGGCGTCAGCCCGCCGCCGTCGGCCGGTTCGAACGTGATGGCCGCGGCGATCGCCTCCGGCTTCACCGTGGCGTTCTTGCCGTCGCCCTTGACCACCAGCGGCCCGGAGACGGCGGGGCGCGCGAACCCGTCGAGCGCCGCCCGGACGCCTTCGGGCGTGGTGCGCACCGGGGTACCGGTCACCGGCAGCGCCACGGGTTCCCCGCTCGCCCACTTCTCGACGACGGCGGCGGTCGCGGCCGGCACGTCGAGCTTCTGCCCGGCCTTCGGCGGCACGGCGACGGGCTCGACGCCCTCGAACTTGACGGTGCCTTCGACCGGCTCGCGGTCGACCTGGCCGCGCAGTGTCTCGAGCGCGGCGGTCAGCTTCGCGTCGTCGGCGTGGCTGACGACGCCGACCTCGCGGCTGGAAAACAGCGACGACAGGCGTGTGAAGGGGTTCAGCGGCTGCTCGCCCGCCTGGTCGAGGGTCTGCGGCCAGTCCAGCTTCAGCCCGGCGAGCGTCGGCGACAGCGTGCCGTGGAACTCGCCGGCGGTGACGGCGAGCGGGCGCGTCAGCCGCGGCTCGATCTGGCCGCGCAGTTCCTGCTCGGCCGCCTCGCGGTCCATCCCGCCGACGTCGACGCCGGCGACGGTCACCCCGCGCGGCACGCTGCCCTGGCTGACCAGCAGGTCGACGCCGTAGACCGCGACGAGCAGGCCGAACACCCCGCCCGCGATCCACCCGGCCGTGCGGAGGGAGCGCTTCGCGGGAGCCGCGGCCGGGTCCGGCTCGGGCCGGACGACCGGCAGGACATCGGTCAGCTCGCCGTGTGAGTCGGGCCAGTGCGGTTCGTGCGGCAACTCTCCACCCCTTCAACGCGGCGCCGGGTCGCGCCGGTGACGGGACCAGCGTACGGGGCACCCGGACAAGCCGTACGACTCGCCCTAACGGGGGATGAAACGGTCACGGACCGGTGAATCGGAGTCGGCTCAGCGAGCGTCCGGTTCCGGGTTGTGACCCGTCCGGGCCAGGAAGTCGAAGTCGCAGCCCTCGTCGGCCTGGGTGATGTGCTCGCTGTAGAGCGCGCCGTAACCGCGTTCGAAGCGGGGCGCCGGTGGGGTCCACCCGGCACGCCGCCGCGCCAGTTCCTCGTCGGGCACCTCGAGCCGCAGCGTGCGGGCCGGGACGTCCAAGGTGATCGGGTCGCCGTCGCGGACCAGGGCCAGCGGGCCGCCGACGTGCGACTCGGGTGCCACGTGCAGGACGCACGCGCCGTAGCTCGTGCCGCTCATCCGGGCGTCGGAGATCCGGACCATGTCCCGGACGCCCTGTTCGAGCAGGTGCGCGGGGATCGGCAGCATCCCGTACTCGGGCATGCCGGGGCCGCCGAGCGGGCCGGAGCCGCGCAGCACCAGCACCGAGTCCGCGGTGATCGACGGGTCGTCGATGCGCTTCTTCAGGTCGGGGTAGTTCTCGAACACCACGGCCGGGCCGGTGTGCGTGAGCAGGTGCTTCTCCGCCGCGATGTGCTTGATGACCGCGCCCGACGGCGCCAGGTTCCCGTGCAGCACCGCGACCCCGCCCTCGGTGGCGACCGGGTTGTCCCGCGGCCGGATCACGTCGTCGTTGTGCACGCGGGCCTCGGCGAGGTTCTCGCCGAGGGTGCGGCCGGTGACGGTGAGCCGTTCGGTGTGCAGCAGGTCGGTCAGGCGCGACAGCAGCCCGGGCAGGCCGCCCGCGTAGTAGAAGTCCTCCATCAGCCAGTCGCCGCCGGGCCGGATGTTCGCGAGCACCGGCACGCGCCGGGCGAGCGCGTCGAAGTCCGCGAGCGACACCGGGATGCCGCTGCGGCCGGCCATCGCGATCAGGTGGATCACGGCGTTGGTCGAGCCGCCGAGCGCGAGCACCGTGGTGATCGCGTCGGCGTAGGCCCGCTTGTCCAGCACCTGCGTGATGGTCAGGTCCTCCCACACCATGTCGACGATCCGGGCGCCGCTGGCCGCGGCCATCCGGTGGTGCGCCGAGTCGACGGCGGGGATCGACGCGGCGCCCGGCAGCGTCACGCCGAGCACCTCGGCGGCCGACGTCATGGTGGACGCCGTCCCCATCGTCATGCAGTGCCCCGGCGAGCGCGCCAGGCCGCGTTCCAGTTCGGACATTTCGGCGTCGCCGATCAGCCCGGCGCGCTTGTCGTCCCAGTACTTCCACATGTCGGTGCCGCTGCCCAGGACCTCGTTGCGCCAGTGCCCGCGCAGCATCGGCCCGGCCGGGACGAAGAGGGCGGGCAGGCCCGCGCTGGCCGCGCCCATCAGCAGCGCGGGGGTGGTCTTGTCGCAGCCGCCCATCAGGACGGCGCCGTCGATCGGGTAGGACCGGAGGATCTCCTCGGTCTCCATGGCCAGCAGGTTGCGGTAGAGCATGGGGGTCGGCTTCTGGTAGGTCTCGGACAGCGTCGCGACCGGGAACTCCAGCGGGAACCCGCCGGCCTGCCAGACACCGCGTTTGACCTGCTCGGCGCGTTCGCGCAGGTGCATGTGGCAGGGGTTGATGTCCGACCACGTGTTGAGGATGCCGATGACGGGTTTGCCGAGGTGCTCTTCCGGGTTGTAGCCGAGCTGGCGGCTGCGGGCGCGGTGGCTGAAGTCGCGCAGTTCGCCGCCGCCGAACCACCGGTGGCTGCGGAGCTCCTCGGGTTGCTTCATGGGTCCAGTATGGCATCTGATATATGATCTGGCGGGCCTGGTTGAATGGGTTCCGACACGACCGTAGGAGCGCGCCATGACCGGGACGTTCAGCCTGCCCGCCTCCCGGACCGAAGTGGTCCTGGAGGAGATCCGCCGCGGCATCCTGACCCGGGAGCTGGTGCCCGGCCAGCCGCTCGTCGAGGCGGAGCTGGCCGCGCGGCTCGGCGTGTCGAAGACGCCCGTGCGCGAGGCGCTCAAAGTGCTGTCGAACTCCGGCCTGGTGACGTTCAGCCCGTACAAGGGCGCGTCGGTGATCACGGTCGACGCCGAGCTCGCGAAGTCCGTCTACGACGTGCGGACGGTGCTCGAACCCGAGGCCGTCCGGCGGACCGTCGAGCGGCGCGACCCGGAGCTGTTCGAAGACGCGGCCGAGGCGCTCAAGGAGGCGTCGACGGCGATCGCGGACAAGGACCAGGCCGCGCTGAGCCTGCTGAACCGCCGCTTCCACCGCGCCCTCTACTCGGGCTGCGGCAACCCGCTGCTGGTCAGCATCCTCGACGACCTCAAGGACCGCGCGGCGCTGATCAGCGTCGTCGGCTGGGAGGCCAACCCCAGCTGGAAGAAGGAGTGGACCGAGCACCGGGCCGTGCTGGCCGCGGCGAAGAAGGGTGACGCCGAAGGGGCCGCGCAGCTGCTGCGCGACCACATCGGCGGGTTCCTGGACCGGGTGCTGAAGGCCATCGGATGAGGCTCCTGCTGATCTCCGACACGCACCTGCCCGCCCGCGCCCGCGAGCTGCCGGCGCAGGTCTGGGCGGAGGTCGCGGCCGCCGACGTCGTCGTGCACGCGGGCGACTGGGTCGACGTCGCCCTGCTGGACGAACTGGAAGAGCGCAGCAAGCGGCTGATCGGCGTGTACGGCAACAACGACGGCCCGGCGCTGCGGGCCCGCCTGCCGGAGGTCGCGCGGGCCGACCTCGGCGGCGTGCGGCTGGCCGTGATCCACGAGACCGGCGCCAAGCAGGGCCGCGAGCAGCGGTGCGACGCGCAGTTCCCGGACACCGACGTGCTGGTCTTCGGGCACAGCCACATCCCGTGGGACACGGTGGCGCCGTCCGGGCTGCGGCTGCTCAACCCGGGTTCGCCGACCGACCGCCGCCGCCAGCCGTACTGCACGTACCAGACGGCCTCGGTGCGCGACGGCACCTTGGCGGACGTCGAGCTGCACCGACTGCCCCGGAGGGGGTAGACAGGTCCCATGGATCCGGCATGGGCGTTGCGGGAGATCGCGTTCCAGCTCGAACGCGCGGGCGAGCCGACGTACCGCGTCCGGGCGTTCCGGAACGCGGCGGCGACGGTGGACAAGACCGGCGCCGAGAAGCTGGCGCAGCTGGCGGAGAACGGCACGCTGACGTCGCTGCCGGGCATCGGCAAGGCCACCGCCGGGGTCATCGAGGACGCGCTGGCCGGCCGTGACCCGGCGTACCGGGGCAAGATCGTCGAGAAGGAGCTGCCGGACGGCGAGCCGCTGCGGTCAGCCTTGCGCGGCGACTGCCACACCCATTCGGACTGGTCGGACGGCGGCAGCTCGATCGGCGAAATGGCGGTCGCGGGCCGCGACCTCGGCCACGAGTACATGGTGCTGACGGACCATTCCCCGCGGCTGACGGTCGCGAACGGGCTGTCCCCGGACCGGCTGCGCACGCAGATGCAGATCGTGGCGAAGGCCAACGAGCTGATGGCCCCGTTCCGCCTGCTGCACGGCATCGAGGTCGACATCCTCGACGACGGTGCGCTCGACCAGGAGGAGGAGCTGCTGGGGCAGCTGGACTTCGTGGTGGCGAGCGTGCACTCGAAGCTGCGGATGCCGTCGCGGGACATGACCCGCCGGATGGTGGCGGCGGTGCGCAACCCGCACGTCCGGGTGCTGGGCCACTGCACCGGCCGGCTGGTGGTGGGGCGCGGCCGTCCGGAGTCGGAGTTCGACGCGGAGAAGGTGTTCACGGCCTGCCGGGACAACGGGGTGGCGGTGGAGATCAACTCGCGCCCGGAGCGGCTGGACCCGCCGATGCGGCTGCTGCGCCTGGCGGCGGAGATCGGGTGCGACTTCACGATCGACAGCGACGCGCACGCACCGGGCCAGCTGGATTGGCTGGGCTACGGCTGCGAGCGCGCGATGAAGGCGGGAATCGGGCCGGAGCGCATCCTCAACACGCGTACCGCGGATGCGCTCCTGACCCGATAGCCCGCGTCAGTTGATCGTGTACGAGTCGCCGTACACCTTCCACTTCAGCGGGGTGTGCAGGTCGAAGTTGCCGTCGTTGAGGAACTTCAGCTGCTCGGTGTCGACGCGGGAGGTGTCGGCGTGCGCCTCCTCCTGCTTCATGATGACCTTGCGGGCCGCGAAGAACGCCTTGAGGTACGTGGCTTCGTCGCCGCCCTGGGCCGGGGTCTTCGCCTTCTTCATCGCGGCCTTGCGGATGCCGCCGAAGCTGTCGGAGCTGTCGCCGGGGCCGTGCATGACGATGGCGTCGTAGTAGGCGAACTGGCCCAGGTTGCTCAGGCCGTCGGACTTGCCCTGGTTCACCGCCGGGTTGAAGTACACGCGGTCGCGCTCGTTGTTCTGCGCCGTCTGGAACGCCGTCGTGGCGGCGGCCTGCTTCCAGGCGCTTTCGAACGCCGAGCCGAGGCCCGCGTGCGAGTCCGTGCCGTTCACCTTGCGCAGCGCGGGGAGGAACTTCGCCAGCGGGTTGTCCGGGACCGAGTTCGTGTACGCCTCGACCAGTTCGAGCATGTCACCGGTGCCCGAGCAGAACCCGATGATGCCCGCGGTGTAGCCGCGGCCGTCACCGATGTCTTCGATGTACTTGTACTGCGCCTTCCAGTCCAGGGAGGAGTTCTCCGCGCTGGAGACCAGCTTCATCGCGATTTCCTTCTTGGCCGGCGCCGAAAGGTCGCCGGTGGCGAGCACCGAGACGCCGGCGACCGGCGCGGGTGCGGCCGAGGAGAGCGCGGGCGTGGTGATCACGAGGGCCGCGACGGAGGCGGCGCCGAGCGTGCCGATGAGAACCGGCCGCAACTTCTTGCTCATGGGGAGGAGACCCTTTCCGCGGGATGCGCCGTCGAGCACGGCGGTTACGGGTGGTGCGGGTGGAGCTGCGGCGTAGCGACACGGTAGCGAAGGGTCAGCACGCTCCACAAGAGGTGGATTTCGTTCATGTTCGTGAACGGTCCAGACCACCGCGGGAAGTCCGGAAAGGACGGTCAGCGCACCCCGGCGAAGAGGCGGATGACGTCGGGCAGCACGTTCACCGGGATCGTGGGGTCGATCGCGCGCTGGACGCCGAGCCCGATACCCAGCGACAGCAGCGCCGTCGCGGCGTCGTCGGCCGACATCGGGAGCGTGATCCCGAACCGCTCGGCGTACCCGGTGAGCAGGCCGGCGATGGTGTCGCGGATGGCCTTGTCCCGCGCCGCGAGCTCCGCGCGCACGTGCGGGTCGCGCCGCGCGTTCGTGGCGAACTCGACCTCCAGCGCCGTCCAGGCCTCGTCGCCGATGCTGCGCTCGGCCCAGGTCTGGAACGCCGCCAGCAGGCCCTCCACCCCGTCGGCGCCGGCCAGCGCCCCGGCGACCAGGGCGACCTGCTCGTCGTGGATCCGGTCCAGGACGGTCAGGCAGAGCTCGTCCTTGCTGCGGAAGTTCGAGTACACCGCGCCCTTGGAGTACCCGGCCTCGTCGGCGACCTTCTCCAGCGACGTCACCGAGTAGCCGTCGCGCAGGAAGAGCAGCTTGGCCGTCTCGACCAGCTGCTCGCGGGTGCGCGCCTGGCTTTCCGCGCGGGTGAGTCGGGCCATGCGGGCACTCTAGCGAACCACGGAATTGGGGTACCGCTGGTTTTCGGATACTGTTAGTCTTCGAAAATGGAGCAACGCCACTTCGCGGTCCTCGTCGTCGGTGCCGGGGCGTCGGGGCTGGGCGCCGCCATCCGCCTGTCCCAGGCCGGCGTCGGCGACCTCGCCGTGCTGGAGAAGGCCGGCGCGCTCGGCGGCACCTGGCGCGACAACACCTACCCCGGCTGCGCCTGCGACGTCCCGTCCGCGCTGTACTCGTACTCCTTCGCCCCCAATCCGGAGTGGACGCGGGCGTTCGCCGGCCAGGCCGAGATCCGCGCCTACCTGGCCGACACGGCCGAGCGCTTCGGCGTCACGGCGAAGATCCGCTACGGCGTCGAGGTGACGCGGGCGCAGTGGAACGCCCGTGAAGCCGTCTGGGAACTCGAGACGACCCAGGGGCCCTACAGCGCGCGGGTCCTGGTCGCGGGCACCGGCCCCTGGCACGAGCCGCGGATCCCGGACCTGCCCGGGCTCGCGGGCTTCCCGGGCGAGGTCTTCCACTCCGCGCGCTGGAACCACGGCTACGACCTGGCGGGCAAGCGGGTCGCGGTGATCGGCTCGGGTGCGTCGGCGGTCCAGTTCGTCCCGGAGATCGTGCCCCGCGTGGGCCGGCTGCACCTGTTCCAGCGCACCGCGCAGTGGGTTCTGCCGAAACCGGACCACCACGTCCCCGCCGTCGAGCGGTTGCTCCTGCGGCGCTTCCCGGCCCTGCAGCGGGCCTTGCGCAGCGCGGAGTACGGCGCGATGGAGACGCTCGGGTTCGGCTTCCGGCACCCGTGGCTGCTGCGGCAGGTGCAGAAGATCGGGTTGCTGCACCTGCGTTCCACGGTGCGCGACCCGGCTCTGCGCCGGGCGCTCACCCCGGACTACACGCTGGGCTGCAAGCGCCTGCTCATGTCCAACACGTACTACCGGGCGCTGACGCAGTCCCATGTGGACGTCCACCCGACGGCCGTGCGTTCCGTCTCCGGCAACCGGGTCCACGGTGCGGACGGTTCGAGCGCCGAGGTCGACGCGATCATCTTCGGCACCGGCTTCCACATCCTCGACATGCCGGTGTCTTCGCGGGTGTTCGACGCCGACGGCCGCAGCCTCGACGACCACTGGAAGGGCAGCCCGCGGGCGTACGCCGGGACGACGGTGGCCGGGTTCCCGAACCTGTACCTGCTGCTGGGCCCGAGCCTGGGCACCGGGCACTCCTCGGCGTTCATGATCCTGGAGGCCCAGCTGCGGCACACGGTGGCGGCGGTGACCCGCACGCTGCACGGGGACCGGACGGCGCTCTCGGTCCGCCCGGAGGCCCAGGCGGCGTTCAACGACCGGGTCCAGGCGGCCCTCCCCGGGACGGTGTACCAGTCGGGCGGCTGCTCGAGCTACTACCAGGACGTCAACGGGCGCAACAGCTTCAGCTGGCCCTTCTCGACGGGACGGCTGCGGTCGCAGGTGGGTGCGTTCGACGAGCGGGACTACGAGCTCGGTCAGTCCCACTCCCAGCACATCCCGTAAACGCCCGGCCGGGCGTCCAGCACCGCGATGTGGCTGGTGCCGCTCGGCCCCACCGGCAGTTCCGGCCCCGCCGCCGCCTCCCCGGCGTACCGGTAGCACCGCACCGGCACCGCCGCCGGGTCGAAGCACGCCTGCAGCACGATCTGCCGGGTCGGCGCCCGCACGCCGAACTGCAGGTAGCTCGTCTCCGGCGGGGTCCCGTCGTAGGCGAACTCGAAGTCGAACACGTACGTCTCGCCCGCCCGCAGCGGGTAGTCGAACCGCAGCTCCGCGGCCAGGAGTTCGGACTCCGCGTCCCGGCGGACCCGGCCCGGGCGGCAGCAGTGCGCCGAGCGCAGCGCCGGCTGGTGGCCGCCGCCGGTCTGGGGGCGGAAGAACGACACCCAGCGGTCGACGCCGTCCGCGCGGCTGGTCACCACCAGTTCCGTGCGGACCGACCGCTCGGTGCGGTCCGGGCCCAGGATCGCCCGCTGGTGCACCGACACCAGCGCCAGCCGGGCGTTGCCGTCGAGGTCGATGCCTTCGCAGGCGGCCAGGTCCATGGACTCGGAGCCGAGCGCGCTCGCCAGGCTGACCCCGCCCGGCCACGGCTCCGCGCGGCGCGCCCGAGGCCGCGTCACCAGGCTGGTCAGCGCGTCCGCCGGCAGGCCGAGGCAGCTTTCGGCGACGCCGACCGCGTGCAGCGAACGGTGGCCCTCCGGGTGACGGCGGCCCCGGCGCCAGTAGCTGAGCGTGGCCAGGCTGACCTGGGCGCCCCGGATCGCCATCCGCCGCTGCAGGGCCTCCAGGCTCAGGCCGCGCTGCCGGATCGCCAGGTCGAAGGCCTCGGCGAACGGGCCCGACGCGGCGACCTCCGCGGAAAACGCCTCCATCCGGGTAAGCATGAATACCGGACGCGGGCGGCGCAACGAGGGCCTGCCACCAAAGTAGGTGGCAGGCCCCGCCGGGTCAGCTCAACGCGAGCCCGGTGTCGTCGACGGCGAAGGACGTCTGCAGCGACTGGTCCTCCGTCCCGGCGAACTTCAGCGTCACCGTCTGGCCCGCGTAGGCGGACAGGTCGAGCGTCTTCTGGACGTAGGCCGAGTTGCGGTCGAGGTTCGAGTACGTCGCCAGCGTCGTCGAACCGGCCGACACGACCAGCTTGTCGTAGGCCACGTTCTCGGTCTCCGCCGTCCACACGCGCAGCCAGAACGTCAGGCTCGCCTTGCAGCCGGCGGGGATGGTGACCGGCTGCGTGAGCGTGTCCGTGTGCGCCGAGCCCCAGCCGCCGAGCCAGGAGTCGTAGCTGCCCGAGCGCGCCGGCGCCTGGCTGCCCCACTGGCCGATGGTGGTGTTCGGGTCGGACCAGGACGCCTGGCCGGACTCGAAGCCCGGGTTCTGCACCAGCTGCCCGCTGCAGCCGCCCGGCGGCGTGGTGGACGTCGGCGGCGTGGTCGGGGTGGTGGGCGTGGTCGGTGTGGTCGTCGGCGTCCCCGTGCACGTCGGGTCGCCGGACTGCGCCGGGACGCTGACCGCGTTCCACGCCGCCTTCACGGCGTCGAACTCGGTGCAGCTGTTCGGGTAGAGGTTCTTCGCGGCCTGCAGCGTCCACGTCCGGTAGCGCAGGTAGCTGCTGCCGGACGTCTTCAGCTGCACGGCGCCGTGCATGATGTTGATCGCCTTGCGGATGCCGATGCCGGCCACCGTGCTGCCGTTGCACGTCGAGCTGGCCGGCTGCCCGTCGGTCGGGTTGCTGCCTTCGGCGAGCAGGTAGAACCAGTGGTCGCCGGGCCCGGCCGCCTTGTGCACCTCCGCGTTCGGCGTCGAGCTGGAGTAGCAGTTCGGGTCGCCGACCTTCGACGGGTCGTACATGTACCGGATCGCGCCGGTGCCGACCAGGTTGACCTCCTCGCCGATCGCGTAGTCCGGCGGGTCGTACTGGGACGGCTCGTTCGCGTAGAACTCCGTCGCCGTGCCGAACGTGTCCGCGATGAACTCCTGCGTGCCGCCGCCGGAGAACCCGCCGGACCCGGAGTAGTCGTCGACGCCGTGGCCCATTTCGTGGCCGAGGATGTCGAGCGAACCGACCCATTCACCGCTCGGGTTGTGGCCGAGGTTCACGTACGCCGGGCGCGAGTTGTAGTAGTAGGCGTTTTCGTCGTCGAGCCCGACGCGGATCTTCCACGCGCCGCCGTCGCCGGTGAAGCCGTTGCGGCCCACCCATTCCGAGAGCATCTTCTTCTCGGTCTGGGCGACGAAGAGCGCGTCCGCGCAGCCGGTTTCGATGTTCGTGCCGGTGCCGTTGCCCCAGCTGTCGTCCGGTCCGGTCAGGACGGCGTCGCTGCTGTAGTTGCGGCAGTCGAGGTTCGGCGTGTTCGGGTCGGCCATCGCATACGTGCTGCCGGACTTCGTCGTGTTCAGCGGCAGCGGTGCCGGGCCGTTCCACTTGCCCGTGCCGGTGCCCGCGGCGAGGTGCTGGACGGTCCGCAGCACGCGCCCGTCCACGGCGTCGACGTAGACGCTCAGGCTGCTCGGCTCGCCGTGGGCGTCGGTGCCTTCGACGTTGCTCTCGTACGCGAGCCGCCCGGCGCCGTCGGCGACCACGACGAGCTTGCCGCCCGGCAGGCTCTTCGGCCCGCTGACCTCCTGGCGCGCCACGGCATCCGCCTGCGCCGCCGACAGCTTCGCGCCGTGGACGTCGAGGTCGCCGAGCGCCTGCTGCTGCGCGACGGAGGTGGTCTTCACCGTGCCGGCGGCGTCGGTGGCGATGACCAGGTCGCCGCCGATCACCGGCAGGCCGTCGTAGGTCCGGTCGTAGACGACGTAGGACAGCCCGGCCGCCGACCGGACGTCCCGCTGGACGAACTTGTCGTGCTTGCCGGCGTGGAGGGCGGCGGGCCGGGCGCCGACCAGGCTCGCGGCGGCACCGGTGGCGTTGGCCTGGGCCTGCGCGGCCGACGGCGGGGGCTCGGGGGCGGGCCGGGCGGGGGCGGCGACGGCGATGCCGACCACCACCATGCCCGCCGCCGTCGCCCCGCCGAGCGCGGCGAACCGTTGGGGCAATCTCATGACGCTCCTTGGGAAAACGCGATGGGGGAAGGGAGAACCCGATCGACGTTAACCGCGGCCCCGGAGCGGCAGAAGTTCCATCACAGCAGCGGAATTTCACGCTGCGGCGGTGTGAAAGCGTGAAACGTCAGAGCGTGGCGAAGCGGAGGCCGGCCTTGGTGAGCCGGTCGACGAGCGCCCCGCCCATCGCGGTCGCCGTGGTCACCTGGCCCGCCGTTTCCGGAAGGTCGTCGGTCGCCAGGCACAGCGCGGATTCCGCGAGCATCTTGGCCGTCTCGTCGTAGCCCGGGTCACCGCCGGAGACCTCGGTGACGACCCGCTCGCCGCCGCCCTCGCCGTAGAACCGCACCGAGAACCACGACCGCGCACGCCGCTGGGGGCTCGGGCCGCTGCCGGGCGCGAGCAGCCGGGACAGCGCCCGCCGGGCCGGCGGGACCTGCGCCGCGGCGAGCAGCGCACCCGCCCCGGCGACGCCGCCGGCCAGCACCGGCAGGTGCTCGACCGCGGCGAAGTGCCGGTAGGTGAAGTCGGGACCGTAGCGTTCGGACGCGGCCGCCGACCGGCGGACGACCTGCGCGTCGATCGTCGGCAGCGGCACCGCCCACCAGCCCGCGTCGGCGACCCGGTGCGGGCGGCCGAGGGGCGCGTGCGTGAACCGCCCGGCCGGCCGCGGCTCGGCCGCCGCCCGCTCGCGCGCCGCCCGCGCCCCGGCCGGCAGCCGGGACATGACGGTCAGCGCGCTGAGGACCGTGCCGCCCGAGGGCACGCCGCCGGCCCGGACGTAGCCGTCGACCCGCAGCGGCACGCCCTCGGGCAGCTGCTGCACGGTGAACCACGCGCCGAGGTCGTGCGGGATGGAGTCGAACCCGCACGCGTGCACCAGCCGCGCGCCGGTCTCGCGGGCCCGCCGGTCGTGCGCGAGGTACATCCGGTCGACGAACTCGGGTTCGCCGGTGAGGTCGACGTAGTCGGTCCCGGCGTCGGCGCACGCCGCGACCAGCGGCTCGCCGTGCTCGAGGTACGGGCCGACGGTCGTGATGACGACCTTCGTGGCGTCGGCGACGGCCCGCAGCGACGCCGGATCGCCGGAGTCGGCGACGAGCAGGTCGAGTGCGCCGAACCGGTCGTCGACCTCCGCGAGCAGCGCGCGGACGGCCTCGAGCTTGCCGCGGTTGCGCCCGGCCAGCGCCCACCGCAGGTCCGCCGGCGCGTGGCGGGCCAGGTACTCGGCGGTCAGGCCGCCGGTGAACCCGGTGGCGCCGAACAGGACCACGTCGTAGGCGCGCATGACTTCTCCTCCACAGGCGTCGACGCGCTCAGGTTACCCGCCGGTCAGTTCCCGGCGCCGGGTGAACTACCGGCGAGTACGATGCGCCCTCGACCACGAGGAGGCCACCGTGACCGAACGCTTCGGCAGCTACCAGAACGAGATCTACCTGCAGGGACTCGGGGGTCAGCTGCCGCCGTGCTCGACCGACGCGACGAAGCTCGAGGCGTCGGCCCGCGAGGTCATGGCGCCCGGCCCGTTCTCCTACGTCGCCGGCGCGGCCGGCTCCGGCGCGACCGCCCGCGCCAACCGCGAAGCGTTCGACCGCTGGCGCGTCGTCCCGCGGATGCTGACCGGCGCCACCGACCGCGACCTGGCCACGACGGTGCTCGGCACCCGGCTGCCCGCGCCGGTGGCCGTCGCCCCGGTCGGGGTCCAGTCGATCGTCCACCCGGACGCCGAGTCCGCGACCGCCCGCGCGGCCGCCTCGGTCGGCCTGCCGTTCATCCTCTCCACGGCGTCCTCGACCGGCATCGAGGACGCCGCCGCGGCCAACGGCGACGGCCCGCGGTGGTTCCAGCTGTACTGGCCCGGCGACAACGACGTCTGCGCGAGCCTGCTGACGCGGGCGAAGAACGCGGGCTACACGGCGCTGGTCGTCACCCTCGACACGTGGACGCTGGCCTGGCGACCGTCCGATCTGGACCAGGCGTACCTGCCGTTCCTCAAGGGCGAGGGCTGCGCGGTCCCGTTCACCGACCCGGTGTTCCGCGGCCTGCTGGAGAAGACGCCGGAGGAGGACCTCAACATGGCGATCCTGCGCTGGATCGGCATGCTGACGGGCACCGACCGGACGTGGGACCAGCTGCCTTTCCTGCGCGAGCACTGGGACGGCCCGATCGTGCTCAAGGGCATCCAGCACGTCGCCGACGCGCGCCGCGCGGCCGAGGCGGGCATGGACGGCATCGTCGTGTCCAACCACGGCGGCCGTCAGGTCGACGGCGCGCTCGGCGCGCTGGAGGCGCTCCCCGGCATCGTCGCGGCGGTGGGTGACCGCCTGGAGGTGCTGTTCGACTCGGGCATCCGCACCGGCGCGGACGTGCTCAAGGCGCTGGCGCTGGGCGCGCGCGCGGTCCTGGTGGGGCGCCCGTGGGTGTACGGCCTGGCCCACGCGGGCGAGGCCGGCGTCCGGCACGTGCTGCGGAGCCTGCTGGCCGACTTCGACCTGACGATGGGGCTGTCCGGCCACCGCACCCTCGCCGACCTGGGCCCGGACTCGCTGCAGCGGACGTGAGGTAACGAATCGGGAATTCCGGAGACAGCGGGCACCGCGGCAGCTACGGTTCTGCCTCACCACGGCCGCTCGGGGACGGACCGGTGGTTCCATCAGTCCTTTCACGAGGGGTTTCCCATGTCTTCGATCATGATGCGGATCGGCGTGCTCTTCGCCGTGCTCGGCTTCGGCACGATCGTTCTCGAGCAGTTCGACTACGAGTTCCGGATCCTGTCCTGGGCCAGCGACATGCAGCCGTTCTTCGGCATCATCCTCGGCCTGGTCGGCCTGGCCCTGATCGGCGGTTCGGTGGCGGTGAACCGGGCCAAGAACGCGCCGCAGCAGCCGGCCGCGGTGCAGCCGGTCCAGCCGCCGCAGCAGCCCGGCCAGCCCGGCTGACCCAAGCGCCCCAAGGCGGCCTTGGGTGCGTCTGACGCACCGAAGGCCGCCTTGGTTGCGCCTCCCATGCCCCCACCGCCACCCTCGACGGAGGCGCTTCGCGCCGCAGGGCTGACTCGACGCAACCAAGGCCACATTGGGGCGCTCGGGGCCGGCGGACGTGCGCCCGGTCACGCCCCGGGGATATTCGGAGGCCGTGTCCGTCACGCACGGCTATCCTTGGACCGAGAATGTCCGAGCCATCCCCCTTCCACGCGCTGCGTGCGCGCCTGCCCGAGCTGATGCCGCGCGACGAGCAGCGGCTGCGTCGCCGGCTCGAAGGCGCCCGCAAAGCCCGCAACCGTGACGCCGCCCTCGCGCAGATCGCCGCCGACGTCGACAAGGCCGAGCTGCGCGTGCAGTCGCGGCGCGCGAGCGTGCCCAAGATCGAGTACCCCGAAGAGCTGCCGGTCAGCAAGCTCAAGGACGAGATCGCCGCCGCGATCGACAAGCACCAGGTCGTGATCGTCGCGGGGGAGACCGGCTCGGGCAAGACCACCCAGCTGCCGAAGATCTGCCTCGAGCTCGGCCGCGGCATCCGCGGCCAGATCGGGCACACCCAGCCGCGGCGGCTGGCCGCCCGCACGGTCGCCGACCGGATCGCGAGCGAGCTGAAGACCGAGCTCGGCGAGACCGTCGGCTACAAGGTCCGGTTCACCGACCAGTCCGGGCAGGACACGCTGGTCAAGCTGATGACCGACGGCATCCTGCTCGCCGAGATCCAGACCGACCGGTCGCTGCGCCAGTACGACACGCTGATCATCGACGAGGCCCACGAGCGCAGCCTCAACATCGACTTCATCCTCGGCTACCTCAAGCAGCTGCTGCCGCGCCGCCCCGACCTCAAGGTCATCATCACCTCGGCGACCATCGACCCGGAGCGGTTCTCGAAGCACTTCGACGACGCCCCGATCGTCGAGGTCTCCGGCCGGACGTACCCGGTGGAGGTGCGCTACCGGCCGCTGGTCGACCCGGACGATCCTTCCGAAGACGCTGACGAGCGCGACCAGACCCAGGGCATCCTCGACGCCGTCGAGGAGCTGTGCGCCGAGGGCCCCGGCGACATCCTGGTGTTCCTCTCCGGCGAGCGCGAGATCCGCGACACCGCGGACGTGCTCAACCGGGCGAACCTGCGGAACACCGAGGTCCTGCCGCTGTACGCGCGGCTGTCGTCGGCCGAGCAGCAGCGCATCTTCCAGTCCCACACCGGCCGCCGGGTGGTGCTCGCGACGAACGTCGCCGAGACGTCGCTGACCGTGCCGGGCATCAAGTACGTCGTCGACCCGGGCACCGCGCGGATCTCCCGCTACAGCCACCGGACGAAGGTGCAGCGGCTGCCGATCGAACCGGTGTCGCAGGCGTCGGCGAACCAGCGCAAGGGCCGCTGCGGCCGGACGTCGGACGGCATCTGCATCCGCCTCTATTCCGAAGCGGACTTCGAGAGCCGGCCCGAGTTCACCGATCCGGAGATCCTGCGGACCAACCTCGCCTCGGTCATCCTGCAGATGACGTCGCTGGGGCTCGGCGACATCGCCGCGTTCCCGTTCGTCGAGCCGCCGGACCGCCGCCAGGTCAGCGACGGCATCGGCCTGCTGCAGGAGCTGGGCGCGTTCTCCGCGACCGGGTCCGACCGCGACCTGACCGACGTCGGCCGCAAGCTCGCGCAGCTGCCGGTCGACCCGCGGATGGGCCGGATGGTGCTGGAGGCGGCGAAGAACGGCTGCGTGCGCGAAGTGATGATCATCGCGGCCGCACTGTCCATCCAGGACCCGCGCGAGCGGCCGGCCGAGAAGCAGCAGGCGGCGGACGCCCAGCACGCGCGGTTCGCCGACCCGACGTCGGACTTCCTGGCCTACCTGAACCTCTGGGAGTACGTCTCGGAGCAGCAGAAGGCGTTGTCCGGCAACCAGTTCCGCCGCATGTGCCGCACCGAGTACCTGAACTACCTGCGGCTGCGCGAGTGGCAGGACATCTTCAGCCAGCTGCGCCAGCTGGCCAAGCCGCTCGGCATTTCGCTGAACACGAACGCGTCCCCGGTGGACCCGCAGCGCGTGCACACGTCGCTGATCGCCGGGCTGCTCTCGCACATCGGGCTCAAGGACCCCGCCAAGGGCGACTACCTCGGCGCGCGCGGCGCCCGCTTCGGCGTGTTCCCGGGTTCGGCGCTGTTCAAGAAGCAGCCGCGCTGGGTGATGTCGGCGGAGCTGGTCGAGACGTCCCGGCTGTGGGCCCGGGTCAACGCGCGCATCGAGCCCGAATGGGTCGAGCCGCTGGCCCAGCACGTCGTCAAGCGGTCGTACTCCGAGCCGCACTGGGAACGCAAGCAGGGCGCGGTGATCGCGACCGAGAAGGTGACGCTGTACGGCGTCCCGCTGATCGCCGACCGCCGCGTCAACTTCGGCCGGATCGACCCGGAGCTGTCGCGCGCGATGTTCATCCGGCACGCGCTGGTCGAGGGCGACTGGCAGACGCGCCACCACTTCTTCGCCGAGAACCGGGCGCTGCTCGAAGAGGTCGAGGACCTCGAAAACCGGGCGCGGCGGCGCGACATCCTGGTCGACGACCAGACACTGTACGAATTCTACGACGCGCGGGTGCCCGAAGACGTCGTTTCGGTGCGCCACTTCGACAGCTGGTGGAAGAAGGCGCGGCACACCGATCCCGACCTGCTGTCGTTCGAGAAGTCCATGCTCATCAACGAGTCCGCGGGCAGCGTCCGCGAGGGCGACTACCCGGACTCGTGGACCCAGGGCACGCAGGTGTTCAAGCTGACGTACCAGTTCGAGCCGGGCGCGGACGCCGACGGCGTCACCGTGCACATCCCGCTGCCGGTGCTCAACCAGGTGACCCCCGACGGCTTCGACTGGCAGGTGCCGGGCTTGCGCGCGGAGCTGGTCACGCAGCTGATCAAGTCGCTGCCGAAAGCGTTGCGCCGCAACTTCGTCCCGGCGCCGGACACCGCGCGGGAAGTCCTTTCGCGAGTGTCGCCTTCGGACGGTCCGCTGCTGGAGGTCCTCGGGCGCGAGCTGCGGGCGCTGCGCGGGATCACCGTGCCGTACGCGGACTGGGACCCGGCTGCGGTGCCGGAGCACCTGAAGATGACCTTCCGGGTCGTGGACGAACGCGGCAAGAAGGTCGCCGAGGGCAAGGACGTCGAGGAGCTGCAACGGCGGCTGGCCCCGAAGGTGCGGGCCACGATCTCGAAGGCGGCCAACACCCTGGAGAAGGCCGGCTTGACCAAGCCGTCGTTCGGGTCGCTGCCGCCGGTTTTCGAGTCGACGCAGCGTGGTCACGACGTCAAGGCGTACCCGGCGCTGGTGGACGAGGGTGCGTCGGTGGCCGTGCGGCTGCTCGACACGCCGGCCCAGCAGCGGCACGCGATGTGGGCGGGCACCCGGCGGATGCTGCGGCTGAACCTGAACTCGCCGATGAAGTTCATCACCCGGTCGCTGTCCAACTCTTCGAAGCTGGTGCTGAACCGCAACCCGCACGGCAGTGTGGCCGCCCTGCTCGAGGACTGCGTCGACTGCGCGGTGGACGCCCTGATGACTGCGGGCGGCGGCCCGGTGTTCGACGAAACCGGCTTCAAGGTGCTGTTGGAGAAGGTCCGGGCCGGCCTGCACCCGGAGGTGCTGGCGGTGCTGACCGACGTGGAGAAGATCCTCCGCGCGGCGAACGACGTCGAGGTGGCGTTGTCGTCGGCCCGCGGCCCGGCGGAATCGCTGGCCGACATCCGCGCCCAGCTGACCGGCTTGGTCTACCCGGGCTTCGTGACGGCGACCGGCGCGGCCCGCTTGCGGCACGTCGTCCGCTACCTGCAGGGAATCCTGCGGCGGCTGGAGAAACTGGTTTCGGAGCCGATCCGCGACCTGCAGCGGACGGCGGACATCGCGTGGATCCAGGCCGAGTACGCCGACGCGGTGGCCTCGCTGCCGCCGGGGACGTCGTCACCGGCGTTGACCGAGGTGCGCTGGATGATCGAAGAGCTGCGGGTGTCATTCTTCGCTCAGACGCTCGGGACGGCGCACCCGGTTTCGCTCAAGCGGATCACGAAGGCCATCGACGACGCGCTCGCCTGATGGCTGTAGTCGATCATTGTGCAAAACTACCGAAAAACCGGAATGTCCGGCTTCCGACTTCCGTCGGTTGACCCTGCCCGCGCGGACGTCAAGCCTGGGGCGGCTGGAGACCTTCCTGGGAAAGGGACTTTCCGATGTCCTTGGGTGTTTCGTCCGCCAAGCGAAGAATAGTCGCTGCCTGTGCCGCGCTGCTTTTGCCGCTCGCCCTCGCGCACCCCGCGCAGGCGGCCGACGGGGGATCGCCGCTGCCGGTGAGCCCGCACGCCGCCAAGCACAAGCTCGCCGAGGAGGCCCGGCACGACGTGCCGAACCCGCTGCTCAAGGAGCAGTTCGCCGAGGAGGAAGAGGAGGACGGCGACAACCCCGCGCTGTCCGCGCTCTGCCAGACCTACATCGGCAAGCCGAACCCGTACCGGCCGCTCGCCCCGAACACCGACGTCATCGACGGCGACACCATCGTGCCCACCGGCAGCCAGACCGGCTGCAGCACGGCGCAGAACGAGACCACCATCGCCGTCAACCCGGAGAACCCGCGCAACATCGTCGCCGGCGCGAACGACTACCGGCTGTACAACACGCGGGAGAGCCGCAACGACTCCGGCGGGTTCGCCTACACCTCGTTCGACGGCGGGCGGACCTGGGCGAACGTCCAGCTGCCGCACCTCGACTTCCCGACCGGGGCGGCCGCGCCACTGTCCTACATGGACGCCGCGGGCGACCCGGCCATCACCTTCGGGCCGCACAACACCGTGTACTACGCGACGCTGGTGTTCAGCCGCGCGGCCGTGCCCGACGACCAGCAGCTCGCCAGCGGCATCGCGGTGTCGGTGTCGCACGACGGCGGCCGCAGCTTCGGCGACCCGGCGGTCCTGCACCTCGACGGCGTGACCCCGGCGGGCACGCCGACGCCGACGAACATCTTCAACGACAAGGAGTGGATCGCCGCCGACCCGGTGTCCGGCGACGTCTACGTCACCTGGACGCAGTTCACCTACGACGCGAAGGGCGCGTTCGTCGAGTCGCCGATCGTGCTGTCGAAGTCTCGCGACTTCGGCCGGACGTGGTCGCCGATGAGCCGGATTTCGCCGTCGCTGACCGGGTTCCACGGCGGGATCACGCCGTTCGGCAGCGGCTCGAACCCGGTGGTGACCCGCGACGGGACGCTCCAGGTGGCGTACGAGACGACGGTGTGCGCGACGGCCGCGTGCGACCAGCCGGCCGACCACGACGCGGTCGTCGTGGCGACCTCCCGCGACGGCGGCCGGACGTTCCGGCACGCGGAAGTGGGTCTCGACTTCGACTTCCCGGTGAACGAAGACGTCGCCAACAACGCGCTGACCGGCGAGAACTTCCGGGTCAACAGCTTCCCGCAGCTGACCTACGACCGGCTGACCGACCACCTGTGGGTGACCTGGGCCGACGACCGCAACGGCACGTACCGCGACGGCGAGTCGGTCAAGACGAACGGTGACGCGTTCTTGAGCGGATCCGACGGCAGGCACGGCTGGTCGAAGCCGGTGAAGATCGGCTCGGACGCCGACGAGGTGTTCCCGGCGGTCGCGGCGCTGGCCGGCCGGGTCGCGGTGACGACGTACACGCGCGCGTACGACCCGAACGGCATCGGACTGGACTACGCCTACGCAACCGGCTGGGGCGACCGCTTGTCCCCGCTCCGCCGCATCACGACCCAGACGGCGAACCCGCAGGTCCAGTTCGTCTCGACGGGCGCGGTGACGGGCAAGGAACTCCAGGGCGTGTTCATCGGCGACTACACGGCCGCGGCGGTCGGCGCGGACTTCCGCCTCCACCCGGCGTGGACCGACTTCCGCGGCAACCCGGGCCGGACGTTGCCGAACCAGGACGTCGGGACGCAGACGCTGCCGATGTTCCCGTAGTTCCCGTAGCGAGGTGAGCCGGGCCGGCCGCTGCAACCAGGGCAGCGGCCGGTCCGGTCGACCCGCACGGCCTATTTGGCGATCAGGGTCACGGTTGCCGCGCACGCCGAGACCATTCCGGCAAAGGCGGAGAAGGTTGCGGCTTGTCCGCCGACACTGCTGAACACCCGGCGCGCCAGCCTTCCCCAGTACTGTTGGCGAACGGCCATTTTGACCTTCTGCCACTTGTGCTGGCGCAAGTGACAGCCGAGGAGGATTCCGTACGCGTTGTTGCGGCACAGTTCACGGCTGCGGGTTTCGGCGCAGCACCACATCGGTGCTTGGAACAAGGTGTAGAGCACTACCAGCGCCGACAGGATGGCGATCACGCCGGGACCGACCGAGGGGAGGAACCACAGCCAGAGCACCGCGGCCAAGAGCAGGTATCCCCACAGGCTCCCCAGAAGCTTCTTGGTCGATTTCTTCGCCATGTGAGCTGAACGTAGTCAGCGCCCTCCGGCGCGCGAAAGCGCTGGTCGACTGATTCGTTTTTCACACGACCGGCGATTCGGCTCACGGGCAGCGACCCTGATTGCGCCGAAGGGGTGCTCCGGTGATCGTCCATGTGGTCACTGATCAGAGCGGTGGTGAAGTTGCGGTCCGGCTGACCGGCTTGAGTCGTGTCGTCAATTCCTACGCCTCTCGTCCTTCGGGTTCGCGTACCCAGGGGGTCGGATCGCGTGCCTGGAGGGTCGGTTCGCGTACCCAGCGAGTCGGTTCGCGTGATCCAGGGCGAAACTCGCGTGATTGGCGGCGGATCTCGCGTGATTGAAGGCGGATCTCGTGTGATTGGCGAGGCATCTCGCGTGATTGGCGGGCATCACGGGTTACTTGGCGTCGGCGTAGGTGTCGACGGATGCCGTTTGCATCGGGAAGCGGACCGGGCAGGCCGGGCCGAACAGCATGCGGGCCGCTTCCGTCACCGAGTCCGTGATCGCGGTGGCGACCGGAGCGGCGAGCTCGGCCGGGGTGTGGACGATCACCTCGTCGTGCTGGAAGAACACCAGGTGGGCGGGCGGAGGCAGGCGGGTGCGCAGGGTCGCCAGCAGCACCGCCGTCATGTCGGCCGCGCTCGCCTGGACCACGAAGTTGCGCGTGAAGCGGCCCCAGCCGCGGGACGCCCGGCGGGCCTTCAGCTCCGCTGCTTCGTCCGACGCCAGGCCGCCCGTCAACGCGCGCCACGCCGCCGAGGGGGCCGGGGACGTCCGGCCCAGCCGGGACCGGACCCGCTCGCCGCGCTCGCCCGCCTGCGCCGCACGCTCCACATAGGACACCGCGTCCGGGAACCGCTGCCGCAGCAACCCGAGCAGCGGCCCCGCTTCGCCGGACGTGCCGCCGTACATCGCCGACAGCATCGCGATCTTCGCCCGGGCCCGGTCGTCGCGGCCGTCGTCGGCGGCCGGTACCCAGCGGGCGCCGGAGAACAGCGCCTCGCCCAAGCGCGCGTACAGGTCCGTCGCCGCCGCGACGTCGGCCAGCCGCCGGTCGCCCGACAGTGCCGTGAGCACCCGGGGCTCCAGCTGCGCCGCGTCGGCCACCACGAGCTTCCAGCCCGGGTCCGCGCGCACGCACGTCCGCAGCACCTTCGGGATCTGCAGCGCCCCGCCGCCGCGGCTGGCCCACCGCCCCGACACCACCCCGCCGACGACGTAGTGCGGCCGGAACCGGCCGTCGCCGACCCACTCGTCCAGCCACGCCCAGCCGTTCGCGGTGTACAGCCGCGACAGCTCCTTGTACTCCAGCAACGGCCCGACCGCCGGGTGGTCGATGCCGCGAAGCAGGTACTTCCGCGCCGCCGGCACCTCGATGCCCTCGCGCGCCAGCGCCCGGACCACACTCGGCGGCGAGTCCGGGTTCACCGGCCGCCCGCCGAACGCCTCGCTGATCTTCGCCGCCAGCTCCACCAGCGCCTTCGGCCGCTGCCCGGCGGGCACCCGCGGCCCCAGCCGCGCCGCCAGCAGCTCCTCGTGCACGTCGGCGCGCCACGGCAGGCCGTCCGCCGACATCTCCGCGGCGGCCAGCGCGCTCGCCGACTCCGCGGCCAGCAGCAGCCGCATCCGGTCCGGGTGCTCCGTCGCCGCCACCCGCCGCTCCTGCTCCGCGAAGACGCGCCGCACCGCCGTGACGACCGTCACGCCCTCGGGCAGCGTCGGCACGCGCGTCTCGAACAGCGTCGGCTGCGCCAGCTCGACGGCCGACTGCTCGGACGGCGGCTCCTCGCCGTTCGCCCTGGCCCAGGCCGCGCGCAGGCTCCGCGACTGCGTTTCCGCGCCCTCGTACGCCAGCAGCAGCCCCTCGGCCAGTTCGAGGTCGTAGCAGCGCCGCACCCGCAACCCGGCCGCCATCAGCACCGGGTACGTCCGCTCGACCGACGGGAACACCCACCGCGGCGCCAGCGACCCCTCCAGCTCCCGCGCCAGCCTCGCGAAAGCCGCCTCGTCCAGGCCGGACACCGTGTCCGTCGGCGTGTGCACGGTGAAGCTGCCGTCCTCCTCCCGTCCCGCGATCACCTGCACTCGAACATCATGACGGTCACCACCGACATTTTTTCGGGGGTGCGGGTGGCGGAGCCCCCGCCCTGGGGCGAAGCCCCGGATGTCATTGTCAGTTTCTGCACGCACGCGGGCTGGTGCGTTCGGCGCACCCTTGGTTTACTCTCCAGTAGCTCCCATACCGCCGGTACGGCGTCAGCTCTCTTCCCGCAGCAACGGAGGTGCCTGGATGAGCCTGGTCGCGCTCGCCACCACGGTGGCGGACAAGGTGACCGAGACGGTGCGCAGCATCGACGTGATGCGGCGGGCGGGCCTCGTCCCCTTCCCCCGGCTGGACGAAGGCGTGCGCTCGCTGGTCGCGCTGCGGAAGTTCGGTCCGTTCGCCGGCGCCAACCACATCTCCGCCCGCCGCGACCCGGCCGCCGTCGGCATCGTCGACGAGCTCGGCCCGCTCACCTACAAGCAGCTCGACGACCAGTCGAACGCGCTGGCCAGGGCCTGGTCCGAGCGCGGCATCCGGCCCGGCCAGGTCGTCGCCGCGCTCTGCCGCGACCACCGCGGCCTGGTCATCACGATGGCCGCCTCCGGCAAGCTCGGCGTCCGCCTGCTGCTGATGAACACCGGGTTCGCGAAGCCGCAGCTGGCCGACGTGGCCAAGCGCGAGAACGTCACCGCGCTCGTCTACGACCAGGAGTTCACCGGCCTGCTCGACGCGATCCCCGAGGGCGTCGACCGCTACCTCGCCTGGGTGGACCCGGACTCGGACCTGACCGACCGGAACGTCCCGGTGCTCGACGAGATCATCGCCGGCACCGACGACCGGCCGTTCCCCGCCCCGGCCAAGCCCGGCGGGTTCGTGCTGCTGACCAGCGGCACCACCGGCACGCCGAAGGGCGCGCCGCGCCCGCACACCTCCGCGCTGGCGTCGGCGCAGTTCCTCGACCGGATCCCGCTGCGGTCGAACGAAGCCACGTACATGGGCGCGCCGCTGTTCCACGGCACCGGCCTGTCGCAGTTCATCCTGTCCTTCGCGCTCGGCTCGAAGGTCGTCATGCGGCGCAAGTTCCACCCCGAAGAGGCCCTGCGCGGGGTCGCGGACCACCGGTGCACCGCGCTCGTGCTGGTGCCGACCATGCTGCAGCGCATCGTCGACCTCCCGAAGGCGGTCCGCGAGAAGTACGACACGTCCGCGCTGCGCATCATCTTCGTCGCCGGCTCGGCCCTCTCACCGGACCTGGGCAACCGCGCGAACGAAGCGTTCGGCCCGGTCGTGCACAACCTCTACGGCTCCACCGAGGTCGCCGTGGCGACGGTCGCGACACCGGAGGACTGGGCGAAGGCCCCCGGCACGGTCGGCCGCGCGCCGGTCGGCTGCAAGGTGGCGCTCTACGACGAAAAAAGCCGGAAGATCACCGAGCCGAACGTGACCGGCCGCGTGTTCGTCGGCAGCGGGCTCAGCTTCGGCGGCTACACCGACGGCCGCCACAAGGAGATCATCGACGGCCTGCTCTCCAGCGGCGACGTCGGCCACTTCGACGAAGTTGGCCTGCTGTTCATCGACGGCCGCGACGACGAGATGATCGTCTCCGGCGGCGAGAACGTGTTCCCGATCGAGGTGGAGAACCTCCTGGTCGAGCGCGAGGACGTGATCGAGGCGGCGGTGATCGGCGTCGAGGACCCGGAGTTCGGGCAGCGGCTCAAGGCGTTCGTGGTCCCGGCCGAAGGCGCCGACCTGGACGCCGACGGGATCCGCGACTACGTCAAGGCGAACCTGGCCCGCTACAAGGTGCCGCGGGACGTCGAATTCCTGGACGAGCTGCCGCGCAACGCGACCGGAAAGGTGCTGCGCACCAAGCTCCAGTGACAACCGAGGCTTCGCCTCGGGCCGGGGGCTCCGCCACCCGGCCCCCCGAAGAGCTCTCATGAGCCCCGCTGCACGTTGACGATCCACCAGCGCCCGTCCCGGCACTCCCCGACCACGGTGCAGGCGACCCCGTCACGGCGCCCGGTCGCGACGCCGACCGACGGCGTCACCTGCAGGCGCGTCCACCGGAACGCGCCCGCCGGGATGCGCCCGGGCCAGCCGGCCTTGCCGAGCACGCGCCCGGCCGGGCCGTCGCCGCGGAAGTCGTCGGCCAGCAGCGGGGCGAGTGCTTCGGCGTCGCCCGCCGCGTCGGCGTCGGACCAGTGCGCCAGCACCACTTCGAACGTCTCCACGAGTTCGAAGGTCGCAGGCGAGCCGGTGCGCTACATCGGCCACCTGGCCGAGATCCGCTGGCAGACTGGCCGGGCCATGACTGCGACGAAACTCCTCCCGGCCGGCACGGTCACGATCCTCTGCGCCGGCGACGCCGCCCCGGCCGTCTTCGCGACCCCCGGCGAGGCGCTCGCGGCGCTGCCCGGCGGCCCGGCGGCCGTGCACACCGGGGACGTGCTGGTCCGCGACGACGGCTCGCCCGCCGGCCCGGCCGTCCGCCGCTGCGAACAGCTGCGCGCACTGGCCGGAACCGGCCGGATCCTCGTGTCC
The DNA here is from genome assembly GCF_046549135.1 of Amycolatopsis sp. lyj-23. NCBI lineage: Bacteria > Bacillati > Actinomycetota > Actinomycetes > Pseudonocardiales > Pseudonocardiaceae > Amycolatopsis > Amycolatopsis sp. lyj-23. Next base: position 132,340 of record NZ_JAJPWN010000023.1, read on the forward strand.
GCCCGGGCCGCGGCCGCCCTCGGCGACGCCGTCGAGCTGCACGACCTCGGCGTCCACCGGCTGCCGGACCTCACCGCGCCCGAGCGGGTCTTCGAACTCGGCGGGACAGCCGGCCCGCTGCGCTCCCTCGACGCCGTCCCGAACAACCTCCCGGTGCAGCTGACCGGGTTCGTCGGCCGCGACGCCGAAGTCCGCGACGTCCGGCGGCAGCTCGCCGGGACGCGCCTGGTGACGCTGGCCGGGCCCGGCGGCAGCGGCAAGACGCGGCTGGCCGCGCAGGTCGCCGCGGGTGCCGACCGGCCCGACGGCGTCTGGTGGGTGGAGCTCGACGCCGTCACCGAGGTCGCCGAGCGCGTCGCCGCGACGCTCGGAGTGCCGGTCGAACCCCACGTCGGGGCGGCGCGTTCGGTCGCGACGGAACTGCGCGACCGGCGGGTGCTGCTCTGCCTCGACAACTGCGAGCACGTCCTCGACGGCGCCGCCGAACTCGCCGTCGAGCTGCTGCGGTCGTGCCCCGAGGTCGCGGTGCTGATGACCAGCCGCGAGCCGCTGGACGTGCCGGGGGAGACGGTGTGGCGGGTGCCGCCGCTGGCCGTCGAGGACGCCGTCGCGCTGTTCGTCGAGCGCGCCGGCGCGGTCCGCCCGCTGTTCACCTTGGACGCCTCCAGCGCGGCCGCCGTCCGGTCGATCTGCACGCGGCTCGACGGCATCCCGCTGGCCGTCGAGCTGGCCGCGGCGTGGCTCGGCACCCTGACCCCGCACCAGATCGACGCCGGCCTCGACGACCGGTTCGCCCTGCTGACCCGCGGCCCGCGCGGGGTGCCCGCCCGGCAGCGGACCCTCGAAGGCTCGATCGCGTGGAGCCACGACCAGCTCGGCGCCGAGGACCGCGCGGTGTTCCGGCGGCTGGCGGTGTTCGCCGGCGGGTTCAAGCTGGACGCGGCGGGCGGCCCGGCCGTGCTGCCCGCGCTCGGCCGGCTCGTCGACAAGTCCTTGGTGCTGGCCGAAGACGGCCGCTACCGGCTGCTGGAGACGCTGCGCGAGTACGCGGCCGCCCGGCTGGCCGAGGCGGGGGAGACGGCCGCCGCGCGCGACCGGCACCTCGACCACTACCTGGCCGTGGCCGAAGCCGCGGAGCCCGAGCTCGACCGCGACAAGGACGCCTGGCGGGCGCGGGTCGAGCCGGAGCGCGACAACTTGCGCGCGGCCCTGGAATGGGGGCTGGCGCAGGAGGATCCCGCCCGGGGCCGCCGGCTCGCCGCCGCCGTCGCGTGGCTGTGGAACCTGCACGGCCGCGGCCACGAGGGCCTGGCCTTCCTCAGGCGCGCGGTGGCCCGGTGCCCGGACGACCGGACGCCGCTGCAGGCCCGGCTGCTGACCGGGATGGGTCTCGTCGCGGACACGACGGCGCCGTTCGACCTCGAAGCCGCCCGCCGGGGCCTGGACCTGGCCACTGAACTCGGCGAAGCGGGCTTGCGCGCGCGGTGCCTGTCCCTGACCGCGCTGGGGCACCTGTACACGGACTGGGACGCCGCCTGGGACGTCGCCGTCGAAGCGGAGAAGGTCGCCGAAGCCGCCGGAGACGGCTTCGCGCGGGACAGCGCGTTGATGCTGCGCGGGATCGTCCGCTTCGCCCGCGACCGCCACGACGAAGCGGCGCCGCTGCTCGAAGACGCGAGCGCGGGCCTGCTGCGCCGCGGCGACCGCGGCCTGGCGTCGACCGTCCTCAGTGTCCGGTCCGGCATCGCGCTCGCCGCGGCGGACCTCCCACGGGCGCGCGCATTCGCGGAGCAAGCCGTCGACGTCGCGGCACCGCTGGGCGACTTCCACCGCGTCAACACGACGCTGTGCCGCCTGGCGCAAGTGCACTGCGCGGCCGGGGACGTCGACGCCGGCTTCCGCGTGATGGAGCCGTTCCTGCGGCTGCTCGAAACCGCGGGCGACGTCTTCGTGCCGGGCATGGCGGGGGTGCTGGGCGAGCTGCACCGGCGGCGCGGCGAGTTCGAAACGGCGTTGGGCTGGTTCGGGCGCGAAGCGGTCCCCGGGACGTACCTGGCCGCGCAGGGACTGGCCGAACGCGGCGCTCTGCTGCGCGCGCTCGGCCGCGTCGAGGAGGCCGCGGAGGTGCTGGCGACCGCCGTCGAGCTCACCCGCCGGTGGGACCTGCCGTCGCTCCTGGCCGAGGCGCTGGACCAGCAGGGGTACCTGGCGGAGCCGTCGCAGGCGGCCGAACTGCACTACGAGGCGCTGGGCCTCCGCGTGGACCACGGCCTCCGGCTCGGGGTCCTGGCCGGCCTGGACGCGCTGACCACGCTGTTCGCGCGCACCGGCCGGGAAGCCGACGCGGCCCGGGTGTTCGTCTCGGCGTCCCAGGCCCGGGCCGAGCTGGGCGTGCCCCGCCGTCCCTCCGAGCAGGCGGAGCTGGCCGCGCTCGGGCTGGCGACGGCCGAGCCGCCGATGGGCCTGGACGAGGTCGTCGCGTTCGTCCGCCGGGCCCGCGGCACCCGCGGCCGTCCGTCGAGCGGCTGGGCCAGCCTGACGCCGACCGAGCTCGAAGTGGTGAAGCTGGCGGCCGAGGGCTGCACGAACCCGGAGATCGGCACCCGCCTCTTCATGAGCCGCGGCACGGTGAAGACGCACCTGGCCCACGTCTACGCGAAACTGGGCATCGCCAACCGCACCGAGCTGGCCACTCTCGCAGCCACCCACCTGAGCTGAACCCGTACCCAACCAGCCGGCCCACGTACCCCGACGGTCGGCCTGCGTACCTGGAGGGTCGGCCCGCGTACCTCGAGGGTCGGCCTGCGTACCTGGAGGGTCGGCCGACGAGCCGACCCTCGGGGTACGCCAACCGACTGCCTGGGTACGCAAGCCGACCGTCCAGGTACGCAAGCCGACTGTCCGGGTACGCGGGCCGACCGTCCAGGTACGCGGGTCAGTCCCAGTCGATGCCGAAGACGCCCGGGCCGAAGTCGAACGCCACCGCGTGGACGCCGTCGGCGCCGTCGAGCTTCAGGGCCCGGCGGGCCAGCGTGCCGTTCGCGCCGTTGCGCGAGTACTGCCAGCAGCGGCCCGGCGCGGTGCCCGGCGCGAACCGGACCTCCAGCAGGTACTCCCGCACCGGGCGGCGGAACTCGCGGTAGTGCGTGTTGCGGCACTCGGGGTACGGCGGCCCGCTGTTGGTCAGCGTGTACTCGATCAGGTGCGTCTCGCCCCGGTTGATCGGCTGGTCGAAGAGCAGCTCGGTGACGAGCAGGCCGTGCGCCTCGTCGATCTCGGCGCGGCCGACCCGGCAGTTGCGCACGGCGTGCAGCTCGGGGACGCCCGCCGCCGGGTCGTCCTGGGTGTACACCAGCAGCCACCGGTCCTGGCCGTCGGCGACGGCCTGGAACACCGCCCGCGCGGTCACCGCGCGCTGGCCGCCGTCCGCGGCGATCTCGCACAGGTCGTGCAGCCCCACCATCTTCAGCGGCTGCTGGCGGTCGAGGGCGTGCGGTGCCCCGACCTTCTCCAGCAGCGGCTGCAGCACCTCCCGCGGGAACGACATCGGCTCGCCGCCGGCGTGGCGCTTCCCGGCGCCGCCGCGGGGCCGGGGCGGGGGCAGCAGCCCGAGCAGGGACCCGGCCGGGACGTCGAGGATTTCTTCGAGCGTGCGGACGGCCGAGAGCGAGCTCTGCCGCTCCGGCTGCCGCTTGCCCGACTGCCAGTAGCTGAGCGCGGTGACGCTGACGACGACGCCGCGGGCCCGCAGCCGCGCCTGGATCCGGTCGAGCGACAGCCCGCTGGTGGCGATGGCCGCGCGCAGCCGGATGGCGAATTCGGTGCGCCCGCTCTCCTGGCCGTCACCCGCCGCGCTGCCCGCCATTGCTGAAATCCCGACCCGCCCCGTGCCGTCCCCCGACGATTCCCGACACGGAGCACGTTAGCAGTTTTCGCCGCCTTCTCCGCCCCCTCTTCCGTCGTGCCGCCGGGACGCCCACTCGGGCGAACGGGCTAATACTGGCAACTGTGAACCATTGCCCCGGCCAGGGCGGACGCGCTTTCATGACTTGCCTGCGCCGGTGGCACCGCCTCCCCCTCACGGCCCACCCGGGCGCAGGCGTGACCGGCCGCGAGAGCGGTTCCGGCTCCGGTTCACCCGGCCGAGTTGTGCGACCGGCCGGTGTGGCCGCGCGATGACCGGTGGCCCGGCGACGCCCCCAGCGCCGGGCCACCGGTCTTGTTACCAGCGGGTAGCTCCGCCTTCCTCCCCGCCACCACCCTCAACGGAGGCGCTTCGCGCCGCTGTAAATTCCCAGCATGGTCGTCCGCAGGAACATCCTCATCACCGGCGCCAGCAGCGGGTTGGGCGAAGGAATGGCCCGCCAGTTCGCGGCTAAGGGGCGCAACCTCGCGCTGTGCGCCCGGCGCACCGAACGGCTCGAGAAGCTCGCCGCCGAGCTCACCGCGGCCCACCCGGGCATCACGGTCGTCACGCGCACCCTCGACGTCACCGACCACGACCGCGTCTTCGCCGTCTTCGAGGAGTTCCGCGCCGAACTGGGGTCCCTCGACCGGGTGATTGTGAACGCCGGGCTCGGGAAGGGGCAGCGGGTCGGCACCGGCCGCTTCGACGCCAACCGCCAGACCCTCGAAGTCAACTTCGTCGCGGCGGCCGCCCAGATCGAGGCCGCCGCCGGGATCTTCCGCGCCCAGGGCGCCGGCCACCTCGCCGTCATCTCCTCCTTCAGCGCGCTCCGCCCGTTCCCGGGCAACCTCACCGCGTACGCCGCTTCGAAGGCCGGCATCTCGGCGTTCGTCGACGGCGCCCGGCTGGAGCTGAAGCGCAAGGGCATCGCCGTCACCGACGTCCGGCCCGGCTACATCGAGTCGGAGATGAACGACCGGATCGGCCGCAACCCGTTGCTCGTCAAGGCCGAGACCGGTGCCCGGGCGCTGGCCAAGGCGATCGAGGCCGAGCCGCGCCGCGCCTACGTCCCGGCGTGGCCGTGGGTGCCGCTGAGCGTCGTGATGCGCGTGGTGCCGGCCGGGCTGCTGCGGAAGTTCGCGTGAACGCCCCGGTCGAGGTCCGCGCGGAGGACGCCTTCGACGCGGCCGCGGTGCACGCCTGGCTCCGCGGGAAGGTCGAGGGCCTCGGCGACGAACCGCCGCACGTCCGGCAGTTCCCCGGCGGCGCGTCCAACCTGACCTACCTGCTCGCCTACCCGGACCGCGAGCTGATCCTGCGCCGCCCGCCCGCGGGGCACAAGGCGGCGTCCGCGCACGACATGCGGCGCGAATACCGCGTCCAGCACGCGCTGAAGCCGGTGTTCCCGTACGTGCCGCGCATGGTCGCCTTCGGCGACGACCCGGCCGTGCTCGGCGGCGACTTCTACGTCATGGAGAAGCTCGACGGGCTGATCCTGCGCGGCGACCTGCCGCCCGGCACGACACTGACGCCGGAGCAGGCGCGCGAGCTGTCCGGCCGGGTCGTCGACCGGCTGGTCGACCTGCACGCCGTCGACGTGGCGAAGGCGGGGCTCGCCGACCTCGGCAAGGGCGCCGGGTACGTCGAGCGGCAGCTGCGCGGCTGGTCGGAGCGGTACGTCGCCGCGCGCACGGACAACGTCGGCGACTTCGCCGAGGTGCGCGCGTGGCTGGCCGCGAACCAGCCCGCCGAGGTCGAGATCTGCTTGATCCACAACGACTACCGGCTCGACAACCTGGTACTGGACGGCCCGTCGACGCTGAACATCACCGGCGTCCTCGACTGGGAGATGGCCACGCTCGGCGACCCGCTGATGGAGCTGGGCAGCATGCTCGCCTACTGGGTCGAGGCCGGGGACGACGACGTGATGCAGGCGAGCCGCCGCCAGCCGACCCACCTGCCCGGCATGTTCACCCGCGAAGAGTTCGTTGCGCGCTACGCCGAAAAGACCGGGCTGTCGGTCGGCGACTGGCGGTTCTACGAGGTCTACGGCCTGTTCCGGCTCGCCGCGGTCCTGCAGCAGCTGTACCGGCGGTATTCCGACGGGGCGACCCGCAACCCGGCGTTCAAGGACTTCTGGCAGTTCGTCGGGTACCTCGACTGGCGCTGCCGGGAGATCATCGCGAAGGGGAGCGTGTAGTGGGCGCGATCTACCTGGTCCGGCACGGGCAGGCGTCCTTCGGGGCTTCGGACTACGACGCGCTGTCCCCGCGCGGCTTCGAGCAGTCCACTGTGGTCGGTGCGGAACTGCTGCGGCGCGGGGTGGTCTTCAGCCAGGTCCGCTCGGGTTCGCTGGCCCGGCAGCGTGACACCGCGGCGACGGCGCTGAAGGCGCTCGGCACCGACGTCCCGGTGGTCGAAGACCCGCGCTGGAACGAGTACGACCACGTCGACATCGCCCGCCACCACGCCGGCGGGGCGCGGCAGGAGGATTCGCGCGCGTACCAGAGCGTGCTCGACGCGGCTTTGACCGCGTGGACCTCGGCCGGCGCGGACGGGCCGTGCGCCGAGCCGTGGCCGGCGTTCCTCGCGCGCTGCCGGGACGCGCTCGCCGACGTCGTCGCGTCGCTCGGCAAGGGCGAGCACGCGGTCGTGTTCACCTCTGGTGGCGTGATCGCCACGATCTGCGGCCTGCTCATGGGCACGCCCGAGACGGGCCTGCTCAAGCTCAACCGCGTCACGGTCAACGGCGGGATCACCAAGCTGGTGTCCGGGCGCGGCGGCGTCACGCTGCTGTCGTTCAACGAGCACCCGCACTTCGAGGCCGACGCGGCTTCGCTGCTCACCTACCGGTAGGAGACGCTCGATGGAGTTCGGCGAGGTCACGCTGTACCCGGTGAACGGCCACGGGCCGGAGGACGTCGTCGTCGACGGCGAAGGCCGGATCTACACCGGCGTCGACGACGGCCGGATCCTGCGCCTGTCGCCCGACGGCCAGCACATCGACGTCATCGCCGACACCGGCGGCCGCCCGCTCGGCCTGGAGCTCTTCGGCGAGGACGAGCTGCTGGTCTGCGACGCGCGGGCCGGGCTGCTGGTGGTCCCGCTGGCGGGCGGCGCACCTTCGGTGCTGGCGACCGCCGCGCTGGGCCTGGACTTCGTGTTCTGCAACAACGCGGCCGTCGCTTCGGACGGGACGATCTACTTCACGGACTCCTCCCGCCGCTTCGGCATCGACAACTGGCGCGACGACCTGATCGAGCAGACGGCGGGCGGCCGGCTGCTGCGCCGCTCCCCGGACGGCGCGATCGACCTGCTCCTCGACGGCCTCCAGTTCGCGAACGGCGTCGCACTGGCCCCGGACGAGTCGTTCGTGGCGGTGGCCGAGACCGGCGCGTGCCGCGTGTCGCGGGTGTGGCTTCCCGACGGCCGCACCGACGTGTTCGTCGACGGCCTCTGGGGCTTTCCGGACAACATTTCGACGGGCACGGACGGCCTGATCTGGATCACGCAGGCGTCGCCGAAGGTGGCGGCCCTCGACGTCGTCCGGCGGTTGCCGGGGTTCCTGCGGGCGGGCATCCGGCGCCTGCCGACGTCGTTGCAGCCGAGCCCGGGCCGCGAGGTCGGCGTGCTGGGCGTCGCGGCGGACGGCGGAGTGGTGCGCGAGCTGCGCGGCGAGATCGACGGCTTCCACATGCTGGTGGGCGTCCGCGAGTGGCGCGGACGGCTGTATTTCGGCTCTTTGGAGGAGTCGGCGATCGCGGTGACGCCTACCATCGGGTGATGCTGAGCAACGTCCGGATCGAAGTGCGCATCCCCACCCAGGACCTCGCCCGAGCTCGGCGCTGGTACGCGGAGAAGCTCGGTCTCGAAGCGGTCGAGGAACGCGAAGGCGGCCTGCGGTACGAAGGAGCGTCGGGGGTGTTCTGCCTGTACGCCTCTTCGGGTGTCTCCGATGGGTCCTTCACCCAGGCCGGCTTCTACGTGGACGACCTCGAATCGACGGTCGCGGTGCTGCGCGAGCGCGGTGTCGTGTTCGAGGAGTACGAGGGCATGCGCGGCGGGATCATGGACATCCGCGGCAACTACCCGAGCAAGGGCAGCGGCGAGCGGGCCGCCTGGTTCCGCGACAGCGAGGGGAACCTGATCGGGTTGGCGGAAGTGGTGCCCTGACCCGCGATGCGCCCGTCAGCGGCCCGTCCAGCGCGGCTCCCGGCCCGCCGACCAAGCCGCGTAGAACTCCTTGTGGTCCTTCGCCGTCATCAGCAGGGCCTGCGTGATCGCCTCCAGCTCGATCGCGCTGCCCAGGTCCATGTCCAGCTCGCGGGTCAGCAGCACCTTCGTCGTCGCGTACGCCAGTGCCGGGCCGTCCGCCAGCCGCCGCGCCAAGGCCGCAGCCGTGGAAGCCAGCGAAGCGTCGGGAACCACCTGCGAAGCCAACCCGATCTCCGAGGCACGCGAAGCCGAAACCTTGTCCCCGAGGATCAGCAGCTCGGTCGCCCGGCCCAGGCCCACCAGGCGCGGCAGCAGGTACGCCGAGCCCATGTCCGCGCCCGCCAGGCCCACCTTCGTGAACAGGAACGCGAACTTCGCCGACTCCGCCAGCAGCCGGAAGTCGCTCGCCAGCGCGATCACCGAACCCGCGCCCGCCGCCACGCCGTTCACCGCCGCGATCACCGGGAGCGGGCACTCGCGCAGGGCCTTCACCACCGCGCCCGTCATGCGGGTGAACTCCAGCAGCTGAGCCGTCTCGAACTTCTGCAGCTCGCCGATGATCTCCTCGACGTCGCCGCCCGAACAGAACCCGCGGCCCTCGCCCGTGATCACCAGCACCCGCACGTCCTCGTGCTGCGGGAGCTCGATCACCAGGTCACGCAGGTCGGCGTACACGTCGAAGGTCAGCGCGTTCAGCTTCGCCGGGCGGGTGAACGTCACCGTGGCCACCCCGTCGGCCACCTCGAAGCCGAAGTGCTCCCAATCACGGGTCAGCGGGGCGGATGCGCGGAACGGGCTCATGACTGGATTCCTCCGCCGTCGAGTACGAGGGTCTGGCCGTTGATCGCGGCGGCCTCCGGGGCCGCCAGGAAAGCCACCGCGAACGCCACCTCGGCCGGTTCCAGGAGCCGGCCGAGCGGGGACGCCGACGCCAAGGCCGCCTCCGCGTCCGATGTGGACCGTCCGGACCGGGAGACGATCCGCGCCACCGAGGTCGCCGTCATGTCCGTGCGGACGAACGCCGGGCAGACCGCGTTCGCCGTGACGCCCGTGCCGGCCAGCTCCGCCGCCACCGCGCGCACCAAGCCCACCGCCGCGTGCTTCGACGCGGTGTACCCCGCCGTGTAGCGGTAGCCGACGTGGGAGGCCGTCGACGCGACCGTGACGATCCGGCCGCTGTCGCGCGAGCGCATGCCGTCCAGCACCGCGCGCGTGCACAGGAACGCACCCGTCGCGTTCACCTCGAGCTGGGAATGCCAATCGTCCAGCGAAGTCCGCGAAACCGGTGCGCTCGACGAGATCCCGGCGTTGTTCACCAGGACGTCCACCGGGCCCGCCGCAGCGAAATACGCCGCCACCGCGGCCTCGTCGGTCACGTCGCACTCCGCGCGGCCCGGCGCCAGCACGGTGTCGCCGGCGGACCGGAACCGGTCCGCGATCGCCGCGCCGATGCCGCGGGTGCCGCCCGTCACCACCACCAGGCGGCTCACGGGCGGGCCACCAGGGCTCGGCGGTCCAGCTTTCCGTTGGCCGTGCGGGGGAGTTCCGCCATGAAGACCACCTCGCGGGGGTACTTGTGCTTGGCCAGGTGCGCTTTCGCGTGCGCCTTGAGTTCCTCGGCGGACACCGGGGAGCGCACCACCACGTACGCGCGCGGCACGACCAGGCCGTCGACCTCGTGGCCGACCACCGCGCAGTCCACCACGGCGGCGTGGCCGAGCAGGCAGTCCTCGATCTCGCCGGGCGCGACGAACACGCCGCCGACCTTGAGCAGCGCGTCGGCGCGGCCGTGGTGGCGGAAGTACCCGTCGGGCGACCGGCTGAAGAGGTCACCGGAGGTCAGCGTGTCGCCGTCGAACGTCCGCGCCGACTTCTCCGGGTCGCCGTAGTACTCCAGCGCGATGGTCGGCCCGGTCACCCGCAGCGGCCCGATTTCCCCGTCGGCCAACGGGTTCCCGAGCTCGTCGACCACCTCGGCGGTGTACCCGGGCACGGGGGTGCCCAGTGTGCCCACGCGGGCGGCACCGGGGCGGTTCGACAGGTAGATGTGGTACGCCTCGGACGAGCCGATCCCGTCCACCACCGGCACCCCGAAGGCCGCGTCCCACCGGCGGTGCAGCTCCGGCGGCAGCGCTTCGCCCGCCGACGTCGTCATCCGCAGGCAGCTCAGGTCCTGCTCCGCCGCGGCCGGGTGGGCGACCATCGCGCTCATCATCGTCGGCACGTTGACCAGGACGGTCGGCCGGTGGCGGGCGATCAGCTCGAACACCAGGTCCGCCGTGCTGCGCTCGGGGAACGCGATGCCCGCCGCGCCGACGCCGAACGGGAACAGCGCCACCAGATCCCGTGCGTAGCCGAAGAACAGCTTGGGCACGGCCAGGACCCGATCGTCCTCGCGCAGCCCGAGCACCCCGGCGGCGTACCGCTCGAAGCTCTCCAGCGGGCTGCGCAGGGGGTGCACGCACGCCTTGGGCGCCCCCGTGCTGCCGGTGGTGAACTTCCAGATGCCGACGTCGTCCACAGTGGTCGGTGCGGCGGCCAAGGTGTCCGGTGCGGCGTCGACCAGTGTCCGGAATGGACGTTCGCCGGGAAGCAGGTCGGCTTCGGGCACCCCGGTGACGAGCAGTCCGGTCGCGCCCGCGGCGCGCAGCGCGGGCAGGGTGACGGCGTCCGCGAGCACCACCACGGCCTCGGTGTACCCGAGGTAGTACGCGTAGTCCTTGGGCTGCAGGAACGGGTAGACCTCGGCGGTGACCGCGCCGATCTTCTGGGCACCGTACCAGGCCGCGACGAACTCCTCGCCGTCGCTCAACGCCAGCAGGACCCGCTGTCCTTTCCGGACTCCGGCGTCGAGCAGCACGTTCCCCACGCGGTTCGCCAGCGCCGCGAGCGACGCGTAGCTGATCGCCCGGTCCCCGGCGAACAGCGCGGTCCGGTCGCCCCGCCCCTCGGCCACGTGCCGGTCGAGGAAGTGCGTGGCGAGGTTGAACGGCTCACTCACGGGCCAGCTCCCGGATCGCTTCCACCAGCAGGTCGGTCAACGTCGAGAACGTCTCTTCGCCTTCGGCCGCGGTCGCCTCGGCCGGGGCACCGCAGTACGCGTCGGTCATCCCCAGCGCGAGGAAACCGCCGTCGGCGGGGGCCGACGCCAGGCTGACCGGGACGTGCGGCAGCGTCCGCATCAGCGTCTGGTCCACCAGTTCGGGCCGGTCGGCCAGCACCAGCGACGTCTCGTACCGCCCCGCGTGGCACTCGCCCGACCGGAACTCCTCGGTCAGCCGCTGCGCGTGCCGCCGCCGGACCAGGTCGAGCAGGGCGACGCGGCCGTCGTAGGCGAAGTTCAGCGTCTCGGCCGCCCGCCGCAGCGTCACCAGGTGCGCGGGCTCGAAGTGGTTGTTGACCAGCAGGATCCGGCGCAGGCGCTGGCCGATCAGCGCCGCGCCGATGTCGACGAGCAGCGAGTGCAGCGTCTCTTCGCCGACGTGGATGCCGCCGGCGAACCCGGCCGCGAACCGCGTCACGCCGTAGGGCACCTCGGGCAGGACCAGGACGTGGACGTCTTCGTCGGCGGCCAGGCGGGAAGCCGCGCGTTCGCACATCCCGCGCGAAATCAGCGGGTCCGTGCCCAGCGGCGCGTGCGGACCGTGGGGCTCGACCGCCCCCAGCGGGAGCAGCAGCACCGGGACGCGGGGGCCGTCCGCGAGGTCGGCCACCTGCCGCGAGCTGAGGTCCGCGAAGTACGTCACGCAAATCAAGCTACACCGCAGCGGCCTGAGGTGTATAGAGTTGCGCCCATGCCCGGAGACGCCTTCGAAGCCAGCCCGCAAGAGCTGGTCATGACGTTGCTGGGCAGCTACGTGCACCCGCGCGAGACCCGCCGGGTGTGGTCGGGCGGCCTGGTCGCGGTGCTCGCCGAGCTGGGCTTCTCCGACGGTGCCGCCCGGATCGCGCTCACCCGCCTGGTGCGCCGCGGCCTGCTGCAGCGCCACCGCGAAGGCCGGACCGTGCACTACTCGCTGACCCGGCGCACCACCGCCCTGCTCGCCGATGGTGACCACCGGATCTTCTCCCTCGGCCGCCGCGAGCGCGCCGCGGGCGAGTGGACGGTGCTGTGGCAGAGCATCCCCGAGAGCCGCCGCCAAGCCAGGGAACGCCTGGTCCGGCGGCTGCGGTTCCTCGGCTTCGGGCCTTACCAGGACGGCACGTGGATCGCCCCGCACGACCGCGAGGCCGAGGTCGTCGCCCTGCTCGGCGAGCTCGACGTCACCGAGCACGCGGGGCTGCTGCTCGGCCGCCCGTCGGCCGCGTTGGACGTCCGCCGGTTCGCCGGGCGGGCCTGGGACCTCGACGACCTGGCCGCGCGGTACGCCGCGTTCGTCGGCCAGTTCGGCGGGTACGCGGGCCGGGAACCGCCGGACGCCGAGGCGTTCGAGGTGCGCACCCGGCTGGTGCACACCTTCCGCATGTTCCCGTCGCTCGACCCGGAACTGCCCGCCGGCCTGGTGCCGGCCCCGGACTGCCGCGCGGCGGCCGTCGAGCTGTTCCACGACTTGTACACCGCGCTCGCGCAACCCGCTCAGCGCCACTTCGACGAGGTGACCCGAGGATGACCGAACCCAGCCAAGCGACCCAGGAAGCCCTGAGCTACACCTCGTACCTCGGGCTGGACGACGTGCTGAACGCGCAGCGCCTGCGCTCCGACGAACACGACGAGCTGCTGTTCATCGTGATCCACCAGGTGTACGAGCTGTGGTTCAAGCAGATCCTGCACGAAGCCGAATTCCTCCAGCGGAACCTGGAAAAGGGCAGCACCGCGCACTCGATCCGGACGTTGCGCCGGATCCTGACGATCCTCAAGGTCGCGGTCGCGCAGATCGACGTGCTGGAAACCATGACGCCGAGCCAGTTCACCAGTTTCCGCGCCCGTTTGGACGCTTCGAGCGGCTTCCAGTCGGCCCAGTTCCGCGAGCTGGAAGCGGTGCTCGGCCGCCGTGACGAGCGCGTGTTCGCGCACTACCCCGAGGGCGGGGAGCAGCGGAAACGCATTGCCGAAGCGATGGCGCGCCCGTCGTTGTTCGACTCTTTTCTCACCTATCTCAAGGTTTCTGGCTACGCCGTCGAGTGTGACCGAGACGTCACTCGCTCGGTGGAGCCGTCCCCGGCCCTGCAGGCGATATTGCTGGACGTGTACAGCGACGACGGGGGACCCTCGGTCGTCGCGGAGTGTCTGGTCGATCTCGACGAAGGGATGCAGGAGTGGCGCTACCGGCACGTGAAGATGGTCGAACGCACCATCGGCGACAAGACCGGGACGGGAGGATCATCCGGCGCGACCTACCTGCGTACCACGCTTTTCCAGCCGATGTTCCCGGATCTCTGGGCCGTACGGAGCCGACTGTGACCACATTGGACGACCTGCGCGCGGACCACAACGTCCTCGCCGCGCACTACACCCGGTTCGCGGTGGCCGACCGCCTCCTGCTGTCCGGGCACTCGCACCAGGCCTGGCCGGACGTCGCCGAGGAGGGGCTCCTGGAGTCCTTCGCCGACGCCGCCCGCGACGTCGACGGCAAGTGGGAGCGCGCCTTCGCCAAGGCGGACGAGCTGCGCGCGGGCTTCCGCGTGCTGCTCGGCGACCCGCACGGCGAGTACGCGCTCGGCGCGAGCACGCACGACCTCGTGCTGCGCTTCCTGTCGGCGATGGAGCTGCCGCGCCGGCCGCGGCTGGTGACCACCGACGGCGAGTTCCACACCCTCCGCCGTCAGCTCGCCCGCCTCGAAGAGGAGGGCGTCGAGGTGGTCCGGGTGCCGCTCGACCCGGTCACGACGCTCGCCGAGCGCGTCGCCGGCGAGGTGAACGACGACACCGCGGCCGTGCTCGTCTCCGCGGTCCTCTTCGAGACGTCGAGGCTGGTACCCGGCCTGGCGCACCTCGCCGACGTCTGCCGCGGCCGCTCGATCGAACTCGTCGTCGACGCCTACCACGCGCTCGGCGTCGTGCCGTTCCCGCTGCACGACCTCGGGCTCACCAACGCGTGGGTGCTCGGCGGCGGCTACAAGTACCTGCAGCTGGGCGAGGGCAACTGCTTCCTGCGGCTGCCCGCGCACGCCCAGGAGCTGCGGCCGGTGATCACCGGCTGGTACGCCGAGTTCGGCGCGCTGGCCGACGAGCGCCACCCCGGCGCCGTCCCGTACGCCATTGGCGGCGACCGGTTCGCCGGCGCCACCTACGACCCGGCCAGCCACTACCGCGGCGTCCGGGTCCAGCGGTTCTTCGCCGAGCACGGGCTCACGCCGGAGTTCCTGCGCGCGGTGTCGCAGCACCAGGTGGGCCTGCTCGCGGAGGTGTTCGACTCGCTCGGGTTGCCCGAGCACGTCGTGACGCGTGATCGCGAGACGCCGCTGGACCGGATCGGCGGGTTCCTCTCGCTGCGCTGCGCCGACGCCGCCGGGCTGCAGGCGGCGCTGGCCGCCGAGGGCGTCCGGACCGACAGCCGGGGACCGTACCTGCGCTTCGGGCCCGCGCCGTACCTGTCGGACACCCAGCTCGAGACGGCGATGCGCACCCTCGGCAAGGTGATCGCGGGCTGATTACCGGTCCGTATCGCGAGACCTCCACTGGTTTCGAGATCACCGGCGATCTAGGTTGGTGCCGGGTACCCGAGCGGACGACCTCCGCCCCGGGTTCCCGCCCACCCGTGAAGCGCGTCCCGGCCACGAAACCGGGCGCGGATGACAAAGGAGTCACCACCGTGACCGAAGGAGTGTTCGCCCGGGGCACCGGGCACGAACAGGTCGTGTACTGCCACGACCAGGCCAGTGGCCTGAAGGCCATCATCGGCATCTACTCCACCGCGCTCGGCCCCGCCCTCGGCGGGACGCGCTTCCACCCCTACGCCACCGAAGCCGACGCGCTCGACGACGTCCTCGCGCTGTCCAAGGGCATGGCGTACAAGAACGCCCTCGCCGGGCTCGACCTCGGCGGTGGCAAGGCCGTCATCATCGGCGACCCGAAGACGCTCAAGTCCGAAGCGCTGCTGCGCGCGTACGGGCGCTTCGTGCAGTCCCTGGGCGGCCGCTACATCACGGCGTGCGACGTGGGCACGTACGTGCAGGACATGGACGTCGTGGCCCGCGAGTGCCGGTACGTCACCGGGCGCTCGCCCGAGGACGGCGGCGCCGGCGACTCCTCCGTGCTGACCGCGTTCGGCGTCTTCCAGGGCATGCGGGCCTCGGCCGAGCACGTCTGGGGCACCCCGGACCTGGCGGGCAAGCGCGTCGGCGTGGCCGGCGTCGGCAAGGTCGGCCACATCCTCGTCGGGCACCTCGTGGAGGCGGGTGCGCAGGTCACGATCACCGACGTCCACGAACCGGCGATCGAGCGCACCCGCTCGATCCACCCGGACGTGCAGATCGCGTCCGATGTGGACACGCTGCTGCGCTCGGAGCTCGACGTCTTCGCGCCGTGCGCGCTCGGCGGGGTCCTGAACGACGAAACCGTGCCGGTCCTGGGCGCCCGGATCGTCTGCGGCGCGGCGAACAACCAGCTCGCGCACGCGGGCATCGACAAGCAGCTCGCCGACCGCGGCGTCCTGTACGCCCCGGACTACCTGGTGAACGCGGGCGGCGTGATCCAGGTCGACGACGAGCGCCACGGCTTCGACTTCGAGCGCGCGAAGCGCAAGACCACGGCCATCTACGACACGACGAAGGCCGTGTTCGCGCTGGCCGACGCCGACGGCGTGCCCCCGGCAACGGCGGCCGACCGCCTCGCGGAGCGGCGGATGGCGGAGGTCGGGCGGCTGCGGTCCATCATGACCGGGTGACTCCCGAAGAGATCTTCGCGGCGGCGGGCGTGCAGGGGTTCCTGCACGCCCGCCGTCTCGGTTCGGCGGACGAGCTCGGCTGGGCCGCGGATGCGCCGGTGGTGCTGGCGTCCGTGGTGAAGGTGCCGCTGGCGTTCGAGTTCGCGCGCCAGGTGGCGGCCGGGCAGCTGGATCCGGCCGGCCGCGTGCGGGCTTCGGCGGCGGACCGCCTGGGCGGGACCGGTTCGGCGGGGTTCGCGGACGACGTTTCCTACAGCCTGCGGGACGCGGCACTGCTCGCACTGACGGTGTCCGACAACACGGCGGCGGACCTGCTGTTCGACCGCGTCGGCGTCGACAACGTCCGGTCGCTGCTGGCCGAGCTCGGCCTGACGCGCACGACGGTGATCGGTGCGCCGCGGGACGTGCTGCGCACGATCGTCGAGGACACGTCGGCCGGGGTACCGCTGCGGGCGCTCGACCCGCTGCGGACGTCCGCGACCACGCCCCGCGACATGACGACGCTGCTGGCGGCGATCTGGGCCGGCGACGTCGGCGCGCCGGTCCGCGGGTGGATGTCGGCGCAGGTCAGCTGGCACCGGCTGACGGCGGGCTTCCCGCCGGAGGTGGCCGTGGCGGGCAAGACGGGCACGATGCCGGGGATCCGCAACGAAATCGGCGTCGCGACCTATCCGGACGGTGCCGCTTACGCGGTCGCGGTGTTCACCGCCGGCGGAGCGGAAACGTTGCGGCGCCCGGACATCGACCGCGCGATCGGCGATGCCGCGCGCACGGCGGTCGATCAGCTGCGGTCGTAGAAGACGTCCCACGGCCGGGGCTCCGCCGGCGGCGGTACCAGCCGCGAGACGCCGTCGTCCTGCAGGATCCCGGCCGCGATCCCGGCGAGCCCGGCCGCCTGCGGGTGCGGGCTGACCGACGGCCACGCGAACGCCAGCCGGGTCCGCAGCACCTCGCCTTCGAGCGGCCGCCAGACCACCCGCGGTTCCCGGCGGACGTCCGGCTCGAAGGCGACGCCGTGCCCGGCCAGCACCAGGCCGAGGACGAATTCGGGGTTGCGGGCGTGGCGGACCGACGCCGGCCGGAACCCGTGTTCCCAGCAGGTGCGCAGCAGCGCGTCGTAACTGCCCGGCGCGGCCGCGCGCGGGGTGTGGACCAGGCCTTCCCCGGCCAGGTCGGCCAGGGAAAGCGCGGCCCGGCGGGCGAGCGGCGAGTCACGGGGCAGTACCACGCCGAGCGGGGTGTCGACGACCGGCCCGAGGTCGAGGCCGACCACGTCCACCGGCAGGTGCAGCAGGCCGGCGTCGAGTTCGCGGTCGGCCAGCAGCCGCGCCTGCTCGGCGGTGGTGAGCTCCTGCAGGTCCAGCCGCACGGCCGGGAAGGCGTCGGCGAACTTCGTCAGGATCGCGGCCAGCACCCGGCCGGGCAGGTCCGGCGGCACGCCCGCGCGCAGGCTGTCGAGCTCCCCGCGTTCGGCCTTCACGACCAGCGCCGTCATGCGGTCCCAGCGGGAGAGGAGGTCGCGAGCTTCGTTGCGCAGCACTTCGCCGGCTTCGGTGAGCGTGACGCGGCGGCCGCGGTCGAACAGCTTCGCGTCCAACTCGGCTTCGAGCCGCTTGATGCGCTGGCTCAACGGCGGCTGCGCGATCCCGAGCCGGTCGGCGGCCCGGCCGAAGTGCAGTTCGTCGGCGACGACGAGGAAGTACCGCAGCGAACGGAGGTGGTCCACGCTGCGACGATAGCCGTTCGCCTATCGACATGTCGCCGTCGCGATCTTGGACAAGCTTCCGTGCCGCGTGGTCGGGTGGGGCCATGGAGACAGGAATCAGCAGGCGCGGGCTGTTCGGCGCGGGCGCGGCGGCCGCGGCGATCCTCGCGGGCGCACCGGCCGTCGCGCGCGGGGCTTCGGCCTCCGGGATGACGTTGCGCTGGTGGGGGAACAACGGCTGGGAGATCCGCATCGGGGCGAAGACGGTCCTGATCGACCCGTGGCTGACGAGGTTCGAGACGGGCACGTACACCCCGGCGGGCGCGGACCCGCGCACGCCGCTTTCGGTGAACCGCGAGCTGATCGACGGGTACCTGGACCGCGGCTACCTGCACGCGGACCACATCCTGGTGACCCACGGCCACTACGACCACCTGACCGACGTCCCGTACCTGGCTCAGCGCACGGGCGCGACGGTGATGGGCACCGAGACCCATTTGAGTCTCATGGCGGCGCTGGGCGCACCCGAGGACCAGCTGGCCATCGCCACCGGCGGCGAGAACCTGACCTTCGACGGCTACTCGATCCGGGTGCTGCGGTCCCTGCATTCGGCGACGGGCCCCCGGGCGCAGGTGGCCTTCCCGGGCACGCGGCCGCTGTCCCGCCGCGACCGCCCGCGGGTGATCTCGGACCTGCTGGAGGGCGGCACGCTGGCGTACGCGGTGTCCGGCGGCGGTGCGAGCGTGCTCGACTTCGGCGGCTCGAACTACGTCGAGTCCGAGCTGGCGGGCCTGCGGCCGGACGTGCTGCTGCTGCCACCGGGCGGCGCGAAGGTGACGGACTACGTGCCGCGGGTGTTGCGAACGCTGGGAAACCCCCGCTGGGTGGCGGCGACGCACTGGGATGACTTCGACCTGCCGCTGGGCCAGGCCAACGACCCGAACGGGGGACTGGAGGTGCTGCACAAGGCGGTGGCGGCGGCGAGCCCGGAAAGCGGGTTCGTGGTACTGGACCACCTCGGCGAGTTCACGCCCTAGCGGGTTGTCCACAGCCTCGCCGTGATGTGGACGAACAAGCCGCCCGAAGGGTTTTCGGGCGGCTTTGTCGGCGCGGGGCGATAGACTGGACCCGGGGACGCCCCCCAGGGAAGGGCGGGGGAGGTTCCCGGGTCCGGCCTGCTAGCCGCTCTTGCGGCGGAAGGTCCGCTTGTTCGCCGCCGGGCCGTGGGCGTGCTGGTTCTTGCCGCCGCCGTTCTCGTGCGACGCTCCCGAGCGCGCGTGCGCCTGCTTGCGCTCCAGCGCTTCGCGGAACTTGCGCTTGACGTCGTCCTCCTCGCCGCTGGGCGACGGGTCCGGCTCACTCATGCATACCTCCGAAAACGACGACGTGTGACCGCTCCAGCCTGGCACCACCGCCACCCGTTGGCGAGCCGATTTCCGTCACCCTTCAGCGTTTGGGCGACGGCACGCCACCGAACCGGACCGACTTGCGGGTCAGCGGACGGCCGCAGTGGTCGCACAGCAGCATCGGGCGCAGGCGCTCGCCGCATTCGACGTGGTGCAGCGTGATGTCCGGTTCCTGGCCCGCCACCTCGAACCCGCGCGACCACTCCGCGATGAACGCCAGCGCCGGGAAGAACGCCAGGCCCTTCGCCGTCATCCGGTAGTCGCGCGCGTCGGCGCGCGTGGCCGCCGTGCCCGTCCGCAGCACGCCGACCTCGACGAGCTTGCTCAGCCGGGCCGACAGCACGCTCGGCCCGATGCCCAGCTCGCGCTCGAACTCCGAAAAGTGCCGGCAGCCGAGCAGCGCCGACACCAGCAGGCCGGTCGACCACCGGTCGCCGAGCAGTTCCATCGTGTCCGGGAAGAACATCAGCGGGTCGCCGGCCAGGGAATCCGCGTCCTTGCGGCGGAAGCGCTTGGACGCCGTCGCCGCCGCGACCCCCGTGCTGTCCAAGCGCGATGCACGGACGTCACGGGCGTCGACCCGGCGGCCGCAGGCGGCGCAGCCGAGAGGCGCTGATGTAGCCAGCTCACAGTCCAGGTGGATCAGCGTCGGCAGCACCTCGCGGCGGCCTTCGACCCACTCGCGCTCCCACGCCCAGATCGAGATCAGCAGGGGCCACAGCTCGAGGCCGCGTTCGGTGAGCCGGTACTCGTGGCGCGTCCGGCGCGCGTCCCGGTACGGCACGCGGGTGAGCATGCCCGCGTCCACCATGTCCCGCAGGCGTCCCGACAACGCCGTCGGCGAAATCCCCAGCCGCAGGCGCAGCTCTTCGTACCGCCGGAAGCGCAGGAACAGGCTCTGCAGGATGAGCAGCGTCCACTGGTCGCCGACCAGCTCGAGCGCCCGTCGCAGCGGATCGCCCGCCGGCCGGATGCGCTGTGCAGTCGCCTCCACCAAAGCTTCCCCCTCGTTACATCGCCTCCTGAGGGTAGCAGCTGGCTACACCAAAAGAAGCCTATTGACAGCTGGGTACACAAATCGTAGCCTCTTTTCATCAGCCTACGCAGCCAGGGAGCGGCCCGATGACCAGCACCTCCGAAGAGCCGCTCATGGTGGCCCGGGCGGCGGACAGCGGCGAGGACAACCCCTACCTGCTCGGCGTCTACGCCCCGGTCGGCACCGAGATCGACGCCGAAGACCTGCAGGTCATCGGCGAAATCCCGAAGGACCTCAACGGCGTCTACCTGCGCAACGGCCCGAACCCGCGGTTCGCCCCGGAAGGCCGGTACCACTGGTTCGACGGCGACGGCATGATCCACGCCGTCCACCTGGAGAACGGCAAGGCCCGCTACCGCAACCGCTGGGTCCGCACGAAGGCGTTCGAAGCCGAATCCGCGGCGGGCAAAGCGCTCTGGACCGGCGTCATGGAGAACCCGAAGGGCAACCCGTTCGGCAACGCGCACGGCCTGGGGCTCAAGGACAACGCCAACACCGACGTCGTCTTCCACCGCGGCCGCATCCTCGCCACCTGGTACCTGTGCGGCTCGCCGTACGCGGTCGACCCGCTCTCGCTGGAGACACTCGGCGCCGAAGACTTCCTCGGCACGCTGGCCGGCGACATGATGGCCCACCCCAAGGTCGACGAGACCACCGGCGAGCTGTTCTGGTTCGACTACGGGCCCCGCCCGCCGTACCTGCGCTACGGCGTGATCAGCGCGGACGGCCGGGTCGTGCGCACCACCGACGTCGAGCTGCCGGGCCCGCGCCTGCCGCACGACATGGCCATCACCGAGCACTACGCGGTGCTGATGGACCTGCCGCTGGTCCAGGACCCGGTGGCGGCGAAGCAGGGGCGCCACAAGCTGCACTTCGACCGCTCGCTGCCGAGCCGGTTCGGTGTCCTGCCACGCTACGGAGACGGTAGCCAGGTGCGGTGGTTCGAAGCGAGCCCGTGCTACATCTACCACGTCGTCAACGCGTGGGAAGAGGGCGACGAAGTCATCCTCGACGTCTGCCGGGTGCGCCGGCCGGCCCCGCGGGCCGACGCGCACACGCCGCTCGCGAAGATGCTCTCCTACCTGCGCCTGGACGCCCAGCTGCACCGCTACCGCTTCGACCTGCGGACCGGCGCGTGCCACGAGGCTCCGCTCGACGACGACAACACCGAGTTCCCGACCGTCGACGCCCGCGGCGTCGGGCGGCGGAACCGGTACTCCTACACGGTGCACATCTCGCCCGAGTCGACGCTGAAGTTCGACGGGCTGGTGCGCCGCGACGATCTTGCCGGTACGAAGACCGAATACCGGTTCGGTCCCGGCCGGTGGGGCAGCGAGGCTCCGTTCGCACCCCGCGAAGGAGCACCCGTCGGTTCGGCGGACGGGTACCTGGTGACGTTCGTGCAGGACGAGCGCGAGGGGCGCTCGGAACTGGACATCTTCGACGCCGCCGACCTCGCTGCCGGACCCGTGGCCAGGGTCCTGCTTCCCCAGCGCGTCCCGCTCGGTTTTCACGCGACCTGGGTCCGGGCGGACCAGCTGGACAGCCTCCGCACCTGAACGCACCGGCCGAGAGGGTCGCGCCCGGGCCGGCCCGGGCGTGGGGACGGTGCGCCGCGGAGACGATCGGCCGGCTCGAAGGGAGCGGGTGGGTACCCACCCGGAGGGCTCGTGCCGGTCGATCGGAATCACCGAACACCGCACCCGGTCGGGGAGGCCGGGGCGCGGTGCACCCGGAAAGCGGTTCCCGGGCGCGTCTTCTGCTCGCCGGAGGGATGCGAGCAGACGGCGTCGCCCGGTCGTCACCCCGTATGGTGCTGCCGGGCACCGGGGTGCCACCCGCGACCGGGGTACGGCGGGCAGCCGCTCGCCGGGGCGGCCTTGGGCTGGGCGCCGGTTCGTCGTCTCCCGGGGACGACGAACCGGCCGGCCGCGCTCGGATGGGGAGGGTGTGCGTGAGGCTTTCGGTGTCGCTGGGGTTGTGGCAGGACCGGCCGCCGGAGGAGGCGCTGGACACTGCCCGCGCGGCCGAGGCCGCCGGCTACCGGGAGTTGTGGATCGGTGAGATGGCGACGTGGGACGTTTTCGCGCTCGGATGGGGAGGGTGTGCGTGAGGCTTTCGGTGTCGCTGGGGTTGTGGCAGGACCGGCCGCCGGAGGAGGCGCTGGACACGGCCCGGGCAGCCGAGGCCGCCGGCTACCCGGAGCTGTGGATCGGCGAAATGGCGACGTGGGACGCCTTCGCGCTCGGCACCGCGATCGGGGCCGCCACCTCGCGGATTTCCCTCACCTTCGGGCCGTTGGCGGTGACCGTGCGCGACCCGGCGACGATCGCCGTGGGGGTTGCCTCGGTGGCCGCGCTGACCGGCCGTACGACCGGCGTCGCGCTCGGGACGCCGAGTGACGTCGTCGTGCGCGGCTGGCACGGCCGCTCGCGCGATCGTCCGGCCACGGCGCTGGCGGAGTCCGCCGTCGCGGTCCGGCAGCTGCTGGCCGGCGAAAAGTCCGCGGTGGACGGCCGGGTCGTCGGCTCGCGGGGTTACCGGCTGCGGCTGGCCGCCCCGCGTTCTCCGTTGACGATCGCCGCGTTCGGGCCGCGGGCGATCGAGGTCGCCGCGCGGTACGCCGACCGGATGGTCGTCAACCTCGTCAGCCCCGCCGCCGCGGCGACGCTGGTGCGCGGGCTGCGCGCCGCCGCCGAGCGCATCGGGACCACCCCGCCGCCGGTGGCCGCGTGGGTGGCGGCCGCGGCCGACCCGGGACCGGCCGAGCTCGAACAGCTCCGCCGGGGCGTGGTCGGCTACCTGGCCGCGCCCGGTTACGCCGACATGTTCCGCGCGGAAGGCTTCGGCGACCTCGTCGACTTCGCGCGCACCCGGCCGCACCCGCGTGAACTCCTGGCCGCGGTGCCGGCCGAGGCCGTCGCCGCGGTCGGGCTCTTCGGCACCTCCGCCGAGATCGTCGCGAAGGTCGGCGAGTACGCGGCCGCCGGGCTCGACGAGCTGGCGATCGTGCCCGCGACCGGCGACGACGACCCCGGTGGCGGAAAAACCCTCGCCGCGTGTCGATCCGCGGCCGGCCCGTTCGACGCGTAGGCATGACCGAACCCAACGCAACCAAGAACCTCGACCGATCCGGGTCCGCGGCGCTGCCGTGGAGCAGGGCGCGCGACCTCCTCGCCACCCAGACCCCCGCGGAGGACCTGACGTTCTTCGTCGGGACCGTCCGCCCCGACGGGCGCCCGCACGCCGCCGGCGTCGGGGCCATCTGGGTCGACGACGCCCTGTACTTCGTGAGCGGGCCGGGCACCCGCCGGGCCCGCAACCTGGCGGCGAACCCGGCGTGCACCGTGTCGGTGCGGCTGCGCGGTCTCGACCTCACGATGGAAGGGGAGGCCCGCCGCCGCACCGACCCCGAGACCCTCGAGCAGGTGGCCGCCGTCTACCGCTCGGGCGGCTGGCCCGCGACGGTGCTGGACGAGGGCTTCACCGCCTCCTTCATGGCACCGACCGGCGGCCCGGCGCCCTGGCACCTGTACCGGCTCACGCTGCACCGGGCCTTCGGCATCGCCACCGCCGCGCCCCACGGCGCCAGCCGCTGGGACTTCACCGGCTGACCGCCGTGGCGACGAGCCCACCGATGGCCACCATGCCGTCGGCGTTCGGGTGCAGCGGCGCGGCGACCGACGTCGGAACCAGGCTCTCGAACCACTTGACGCCGGGCACCTTGCAGACGTCGTGGCCGATCGAGGCCGTCCGCACGTCGACGTAGTGCGCGGCGTGCGCGGCGGCCTGGCGGGCCAGTGCGGCATTGGTCCTGTCGATGCTGCCCTGGATGTAGTTCGCGTCACGCGGGGTCAGCGGCGCGATCGGCCAGCAGCCGTCGTGCGGCAGGTAGGTGCCGTACCCGGCCACGAAGACGGCGGCGTTCGGCGCCTTGGCGTGGATCGCGTCCAGCAGGGCGCCCCACACCGGCTCGAACGCGGCGATCTTCTCGGCCAGCTGGTCGTGACCGCCCGCGGTGAACCGGTCGACGCAGTCGGGGTTGATGCCGGGCAGCAGGTTGATGCAGCTCGTCGCCGCGCCGACCAGGCCGATGTCGTTGCCGCCGATGGTCACGGTCACCGTGCGGGTCCGCTCGCTCAACGCGTCCAGCTGCGGCGGCACCGCGCCGGACGGCGTCTGCTGCGGCGAGGTCATGTCCGCCGTCGTCGCGCCGGAGCAGGTGACGTCCCGCAGTGGCACGCCGAGGTCCTTCGCGGCGACGTGCGGGTAGTCGAGCAGCGACCGGAGGCAGCCGGGGGAGGAGAGGTCCCACGGCGGGATCAGCGGCCCGGCCGCCGCGGAGTCCCCCAGCGCCACGTACTCGCCGTCGGTGCCCGCCGCCGCCGTGCCCGCTGTCGCGCCGGTCGTGAGCGCGGTGACCATGATCGCGATGAACGCCGTCGTCCTCACTCGCACGCCGTCCTCCTTGACGCTGTGCCGACTGTTGGTCTCCGTGACACCATCGACACCGGGCGTGGCCGGATTGACTGGGAATCCGGGCAGAGAACGAGGGGATCGGTTGTGACCGAGCACAAAAGCGGCGGGGACCTGACCCTCGGCGGCCAGCGCGTGCACGAGCGGCTCACCCGGGAGGAGCCCGAGCTCATCGCCCGCGTGCTCGCGCGGATCCAGGCCGAGGTCGCCGACTACCGGCGGCTCCCGGTCGAGGAACTGGCCGGTGACATCGCGGGCATCACGCGGCAGGCGGTGCGGGCGTTCGCGCGCAGCCTGCGCGAGGACCGCGAGCTGAACGCGGCCGAACTGCGGCAGGTCGGCGCGTCGGCGGTCCGGCGGGCGGAGGAGGGGTTCCCGCTGGAGGCCGTGCTGACCGCCTACCACGTCGGCGCGCGGGAGATCTTCGCCGTCGGGTCCGCTTCGTCGGGCCGCGCGGACGTCGCCGATCTCCTCGATGTCGCGGACCGGGTGCTGGCGTTCGTCGGCACGGTCACCGGCGCGGTCACCCGCGGCTACCTGGAGGAGCTGCGCACGAAGGTCGGGCAGGAGCACACCGCGCGCCGGACGCTGCTGTCGGTGCTCGTCGACGGCGGCCCGGTCGACGTCGTCGCCCGCAGCGCCGGGATCACCCTGCCCGCGCGGTACCTCGTGCTGAGCGTCGAATTGGGGCCGCACGCGGACGAGGGGTCGCCGGAGGTGGACGCGGCCATCGCGGTCCGCCGCAAGCTCCGCCGGTTCCTCGCGGCGTTCGAACGGTGCTGCGGCGACGGGGTGCTGGCGTCACTGGACGGTCCCGGCGGCCTGGTGCTGCTGCCGGTGGCCGGCCGCGGCCCGGATCGGCACGCCGTGCTCGACGCGGCCGGGCGCGCGGCCGGCGTCACCGTGCTGGCGGCGGCGGAAACGGCGGCGCCGTCGGAGGTCCGCGCGGTGGCGGCGCAGACCGGCGAGGTGCTGGACGTGCTGCGGTGGTTCGGCCGGCCGCCGGGCCTGTACCACCTCGACGACGTCCTGGTGGAGTACCAGCTGACCCGCCCGGGAGCGGCCCGCGACCGCCTGGCGGCGGCGCTCGACCCGCTGGACGCGCACCCGGAGCTGGTGGAGACGCTGGACGCGTACCTGCGCCTGGACACGAACCGCCGCCGCACGGCGGCCCAGCTCCACGTCCACCCCAACACGGTGGACTACCGCCTCCGCCGCATCCGCGACCTGACCGGCATCGACCCCCTCCACCCGGCGGGCCTGCCCCGCATCATCGCGGCCTCCGCCGCCCGCCGCGCCACCCACCCCTAACCCACCTCCCGCAAGATGCCCCCCCCCGAATCACGCGAGATGCCCCTCCAATCACGCGAGATGCCCCGCCAATCACGCGAGATGCCCCTCCAATCACGCGAGATCCGTGCCCGATCACGCGAGTTCCGCCGCTGATCACGCCGGCCGACCCTCCGGGTACGCAGCCCGACCCTCCAGGTACGCAGGCCGACCCTCTACGTACGCAGGCCGACTGTTTGAGTACGCGAGTCGACTTCCCAATCACGCGGGTCGGTCTGCGGATCGCGGGCGCCGGCGCCGGAGCACCCCGGCTGGCGAATTCGCGTACCTGGAGAGTCGGCTCGTGTACCCGGACGGTCGGTTCGCGTTCCTGGAGGGTCGGTTCGCGGGGGTGGGGCCGCGCGCCTCACGGCACCCGGAGCACCCGCCCGGCGAACTCGCGTACCTGGACGGCCGACTCGCGTACCTGGAGGGTCGGCTCGCGTACCTGGAGGGTCGGCTTGCGTACCTGGAGGGTCGGCTCGCGTACCTGGAGGGTCGGCTTGCGTACCTGGAGGGTCGGTTTGCGTACCTGGAGGGTCGAGGCGGCGCGGGCCAGGGCGCCGGTGACCAACGTCGAGGCCAGGACCAGGGCGGCGAGGGCGGAGCCGGAGCCGAACGTCAGCTCCCCGAACCGGCCCAGCACGAAACCCACGTGCAACGCCCAGGCGACCACGCCGACGCCCGTCGCGGCAACAAGGCCGGTGCGGTAGGCGGAAGCCAGGACGACCGCGCCCAGCGTGACCAACGCGTACCACGGATGAGCCGTCGCGCCGGCCAGGTCCGCCGCGGTCACCGCCGCGATCGCCGCCACGCTTCCGAACGGGAA
Source organism: Amycolatopsis sp. lyj-23 (assembly GCF_046549135.1). Classification (NCBI taxonomy): domain Bacteria; kingdom Bacillati; phylum Actinomycetota; class Actinomycetes; order Pseudonocardiales; family Pseudonocardiaceae; genus Amycolatopsis; species Amycolatopsis sp. lyj-23. The sequence goes on from NZ_JAJPWN010000023.1 coordinate 159,069, forward strand.
CCCGAAGCCCTCTGCCATGGGGACAGTCCAGTCCCGAAGGCGGGCACCGGCGTGAGCCAGGACACGTTCCCTACGCCCTGACCCCCGGTTCTTTACGCGCTATTGACCTGCCATGCCCGCGATCGCGTCCACCAGCGAAGGCCAGACCGCCCGCGGCAGGTTGTGCCCCATCCCCGGGATCACGACCAGCTCCGCGCCCGGGATCGCCTCCGCCGTCGCCTTGCCGCCGCTCACGTTGATCAGCGGGTCCGCGTCGCCGTGGACGACCAACGCAGGCAAGCGCACCGAGCGCAGACGAGCGGTGCGGTCGCCCGACGCCACCACCGCCGCCGCGTGGCGCATGGTGCCCACCGGGTGGCGGGCGCGGTCGTAGTGCAACGTCGCCTTGGCCAGCAGGAACGCCTCGTCGTCCGGGTAGCCGGGGGAGCCGAGCCGCCGGTAGCCCTCGACGCTGTCGGCGAGCGCCTGTTCGCGGGTCGACGCCGGTGGGCGCGTCAGCAGCGCCAGCGCCCACGGCTCGGCCTGCCCGACCGCCGGATCGCCGGTGGTCGACATGATCGACGTGACCGACAGCAGCCGGTCCGGGTGGTCGATGGCCAGCTGCTGCACGATCATCCCGCCCATCGACGCCCCCACTACGTGCGCCTGGGAGATGCCCAGCGCGTCGAACAGCCCGACGGCGTCGTCCGCCATGTCCGACAGCGTGTACGGCGCACTCGACAGGTCGTCGGCGGCCAGCGCGGCCAGGTCCGGCGGGGGCAGGTGGTCGAGCCACGTCGAGAGCCCGACGTCCCGGTTGTCGTAGCGCACGACGTAGAACCCGCGGCCGGCGAGCAGCTCGCAGAAGTCCTCCTCCCAGGTGATCATCTGGGCGCCGAGGCCCATCACCAGTACCAGCGGCGGGGCCGCCGGGTCGCCGAAGGTGTCGTACTCGAGCTCGAGACCGTTGGCCTGTGCGCGTGCCATGCCCCGATCCTGCCGTACCCGTGCGGAGCTGGCACCCGGCCCGGCGGTGCGGATACGGTTACACCCCATGCCGACCTCATCCTCGGGCACGGGACAGCCGCCCCGGTCGCGGGCCGCCGCCGGGCTGCCGGCGCTGACCGCCGACTCGATCGTCAGCGCGGCCACCGCCCTCACCGCCCAGCGCGGCCTGGACAACTGGACGCTGCGGGAGCTCGCCCGCGCCGTCGAGGCCTACCCGGCGGTGGTCTACCACCACGTCGGCGACCGGGACGCGGTGGTCAACGCCGTCGTCGACCGGGTCGTCGGGCTGATCGAGCTGCCGGTGGACCGGCTGCCGTGGCAGGAGTGGTTCACCGAGCTGCTGGCCGGCCTGCGCGCGGTGCTGCGGAGCTACCCGGGCTGCGCGCGGCGGCTGGCGCTGTTCGGACCGTCCGTCAAGGCGGCCACGCGCACCATCGACGCGGGCATCGGCGTGCTGCTGGACGCCGGGTTCGGCCGCGAGAGCGTGCTGGCCTACAACCTGCTGCTGATGACCGCGTGCCAGTTCGTCGCGATGGAGGACGACCGCGACGGCGCACTCGCCCTGCGGATCGACAACACCGAGGAGTACGCGACCTACCGCGAGCGGGCCGACCTGCGGGGGATGGCGGAGCTGGGCGCGGCGATGCACGACCTGATGGGCGACCCGGACCTCGCCTCGGGCTACTACGCACAGCTCTACGACTACGCGGTCCGGCGCTGCCTCGACGGGCTCGCGCACCGGTTGAACGAACTGCACGAATCGGACAGCGAAGGTTGACAGCGACTTGACAGTGCCGCGGCGTACCGTGAGCGTGCGTCGGTGGTTCGCCCACTGACCCGGAGCCCCTGGCGCCCTCCTCCCCCTCGTGGCGCCGGGGGCTTCGGTCTATTCGCCCTGCCGCGGGGCCGGCGGCTCCGCCTGGATGGCCGGGAAGATCTCGCCGACCAGGGTCACGAGCGACTTCGACAGCAGCAGGTGCACCTGGTCGCGGGTCAGTGACCCTCGCACGAGCCACTCCCGGCCCGCCGACTTGACCATCCCGCCGAACGCGCGCACCAGCGCGTTCAGCTCGGGCCCGTGCTCGCTCTCCCGCGACAGCCCGACGGCTTCCAGCACGCGGTCGGCGGATTCGCGGTCGGCTTCTTCGAGGATGCGCTCCACCTCGAGGTCGCGGCCGATGCCCTCGGGCGCGATGGCGGCCAGCCACATCCGTTCCTGGCTGGTGACCATGTCGAGGAACCACTCGATGGCGACGTCGGCGCGCAGTTCGAGCGGCCCTTCGGGGAGGATCTCGACGGCCAGCCGCGGCACGGTCAGCGCGCGGCGGATGATTTCCAGGTACAGCTCGCGCTTGGTGCCGAAGTAGTGGTTGATCAGCCCCCGCGCCACCCCGGCGGCCGCGGCTATGTCCGAAGTGGACACTGCGGAATAGGGACGCTCACCGAACAGCCGCGCCGCACAAGCGTAGATCTGTTCCTTCCGTTCGTCCGGTTCCAGTCTTCGCCATCTCGGCGCCGGCTCGGTGTTCATGCGCTCATCGTCGCACGGGCCGTTGCGCCGGGCAGGGTAGTGAGCACGATGTCGGATGCGGTCCGCCGCCAATACCCGATCGGGGCACGGTCAGTCCGGCAGCGTGATCGGGGCGATGTCCGCGAAGCCGTCACCCGGGCCCGGGTTCGCCGGATCGGTCGCCCCGCCGAAGTGGTGCAGCACGCCCCACACGGCGTTCAACGCGGTCTGCACCGCGCCCTCGGCCCACCCCGCCGTCCACGAGATGTCGTCGCCGGCCAGGAACAGGCCGCGGTACCGCGGTTCCAGCTCGTCCTGCACGAAGTGGGTGAACAGCCGCTGCTGGTAGCGGTAGTGGCCGGGCAGGTTCGCCTTGAACGCGCCCATGAAGTGCGGCTCGGCCTCCCACGACACCGTCACCGGGTCGCCGATGATGTGCCGCCGGACGTCGACACCCGGGTAGATCTCGCGCAGCGACTGCAGCATGACCTCGACGCGCTCGCCCACTGACAGCGGCAGCCACTTCAGCGAGTCGTCGGCCCACGTGTAGGACAGGCAGATCACCGCGGGCTTGGCCGGGTCGTCGCCGAGCAGGTACGTGCCGCGCGGCATCCGGTCGGTGAGCGTCATGCTCATCGCGTCGCGGCCGGTGCCCGGGTCGCGGTCCAGCCAGAACGGCCGGTCGACCGGCACGAACACCTTCGACGACGCCATGTAGTGCGTGCGCTCGATCGCCGTCCAGTGGTCGATCGGGAACAGCGCTTCGTCGCACTCGATGTTGGCCAGCAGCATCCAGCTCTGCGCGGTGAACACCGCGGCCGGGAACGTCCGGATGTGGCCTTCCGCGTCCGTCACGGTGATGTTGGCGGGTGCTGTTCGGTGCAGCCGCGCGACGCCGGGCTGCGGCCGTCCGCCGTGCAGCGTGCTCAGGCTGGTGCCCGCCGGCCAGAACGCGATGTCCTCCGGCGCGTGCTCCCACAGCCGCAGCGGCAGCTGCCTGCTGCCGCCGGTGATGCTGCGGTGCTCGTCGTCGGCGCCGGTGTAGACCACCCGCAGGATCTCCAGGATGGAGTTCGGGAAATCGGTGTCCCAGCCGCCGGTGCCGAAGCCGACCTGGCCGAAGATCTCCCGGTGGCGGAAGGAGGCGAACGCGGGGGAGTCGCAGAGGAAGCCGTAGAACGTCTGGTTGTCCAGCCGCGGGACGAGCTCGTTCCACAGCCGTTTGACCGTTTTCGCGTCGCGGTCGCGGATCGCCGTCTGCATCTCGGCGAAGCAGGCGTGCTCGGCCAGCGTCCGGTCCCAGGCCGCGGCGACCTCGCGGAAGACGGCGGGCAGGTCCTCGGGGGTGCGCGCGTAGTGGCTCTGTCCCTTGAGGTCGACGACCGTGCTCGGCGTCCCCGGCGCCAGCGGGTTCGGGAACGGCGTGGTCTCCAGCCCGACCTTGTCGATGTAGTGGAACAACGCGGTCGACGCGGGCGGGAAGCGCATCGCGCCCATCTCGGCGACGACGTCGTCCGGGCAGCCCGGGAACCGCACGGTCCGCAGCCGGCCGCCGAGTTCGCCGATCTCGTACACCACCGGCCGCAGGCCCAGCTTCATCAGCTCGTACGCGGTGACGATGCCGGACAGGCCGCCGCCGATCACCGCCACCTCGGTGCCGTGCCGCCCGGCCGGCAGCGTGCCGAGGCCGGCGGGGTGGGCGAGGTAGTCGTCGTAGGCGAACGGGAAGTCCGGGCCGAACATCGTGATCGGGCGGCCCGCCGGTTCGTCGTGGTGGATCGCGGTCGGGACGGCGGAGGTCATGCGGTGGTTCCCCGGTACAGTTCGGGCCGTCGGTCGGCCAGGTGGGTGTTCTCCAGGCGGGACGCGGTCAGGGCGTCCCGCGTGACGTCGGCGGCGATCACCTCGGGCCCGGCACCGGCGCGGGCGAGCACCTCGCCGGTCGGGGCCACCACGCAGGACCGCCCGCAGTAGGTCAGCTCCTGCTCGGTGTCGCAGCGGTTGGCGTAGGCGACGAACAGCTGGCTCTCGTAGGCCCGCGCGGGCACGAGCGTGTCGGCGACCAGTTCGTACGGGTGCATCAGCGCGGTCGGCACGACCAGCAGTTCGGTGCCGGCCAGCGCGTGCGCGCGGACCAGTTCCGGGAATTCGACGTCGTAGCAGATCAGCAGCCCGACCCGGACGCCGCCGAGGTCGGCCTGCACCACGGGTTCGTCGCCGGGGGTGAACCAGGCCTTGTCGAGGTCGCCGAAGAGGTGCGTCTTGCGGTAGTTGGCCAGCCGCCGCCCGGTCGCGTCGACGAGCTGGACGCTGTTGTAGACGTGCTCGCCGTCGGTTTCCGGGTAGCCGTACACCAGCGCGGAGCCCAGTTGCCGGGCCAGCGCGGCCATCCGGGCTGCGGTGGGCCCGTCGGCGGGCTCGGCGAGCTCGTGCGTGCGCGCGCCGATGTGGTAGCCGGTGGTGCTCATCTCCGCGGTGACGACGAGGTCGGCGCCGGCCCGGGACAGGTCGCCGAGCGGGCCCTGGTGGATCGCGACTCTCACGCCAGCCTCGACTTCCGGATCCCGTAGCCGAAGTAGATCAGCAGGCCCAGGACCATCCAGGCGCCGAAGACCAGCCAGGTGGCGCCGTCGAGGCTGAGCATCATGTACGCGCAGCAGAGCACACCCAGGACCGGCGTCACCGGCGAAAGCGGGACGCGGAACGAGCGCGGGCGGTCGGGCTGGCGCTTGCGCAGCAGCAGGACGGCCACGTTGACCAGCCCGAACGCGAACAGCGTCCCGATGCTGGTGGCGTCGGCCAGCTTCCCCAGCGGGATGAACGCGGCCAGTGCGGCGACGAAGGCGGACACCACGAGGGTGTTGATCCGCGGGGAACCGGTCTTGGCATCCACTTTGGACAAGACGGCCGGGACGAGCCCGTCGCGGGACATCGCGAACAGGATGCGCGTCTGCCCGTAGAGGACGGTCAGCACGACGCTGGAGATCGCCACGATCGCGCCGACGGCCAGCAGCCCGGCCCAGAACGGGTTGTCCGAGACGACGTCGAGCACGTGCGAGAGGGCCGCTTCCTGGCCGTCGAACTGCTGCCACGGCAGCGCGCCGACGGCGGCCACCGCGACCAGGCAGTACAGCACGGTGACGATGCCGAGCGAAAGCAGGATCGCCCGCGGCAGGTCGCGCTGCGGGTTCTTCGCCTCCTCGCCGGCCGTCGAGGCGGCGTCGAAGCCGATGTAGGAGAAGAACAGCTTGGCGCCGCCGGCGCTCAGCCCGGCCAGGCCGAGCGGCAGGAACGGCGTGAAGTTCTTCGCCTGCACCGCGCTGAAGGCGATCGCGCAGAAGAGCACCAGCGTGCCGATCTTGACCACGACCATGACCACGTTGGCCCGCGCGCTCTCCTTCGCCCCGGACAGCAGCAGCACCATCGCGAGGACCACCACGAGGATGGCGGGCACGTTGACCACCCCGCCCGAGCCCGGCGGCTGGCTGAGCGCGTCGGGGATGGCGAAGCCGAAGGCCAGCCGCAGCAGTTCGTTCAGGTACTGGCCCCAGCCGACGGCGACCGACGCCACCGAGACGCCGTATTCGAGCACCAGGCACCATCCGCAGACCCAGGCGACGAGCTCGCCGAGCGTGGCGTAGGTGTAGGAGTAGGAGGAGCCCGACAGCGGGATCATCCCGGCCAGCTCGGCGTAGGACAGCGCCGAGAACAACGCCGTGACGCCGGCGAGCACGAACGAGAGGACCACCGCCGGGCCGGCCACCGGGACGGCCTCGCCGAGCACGACGAAGATGCCGCTGCCCAGCGTCGCCCCGATGCTGAGCGTGGTGAGCTGCCCGAGGCCGAGCGACCGCCGCAACGTGCCATGATCACCTTCGGCGACCAGGTCGGCGACCGGTTTCCGCCGCACCGTCGCGGCTCGCAAAGTCATGCCGACGACGGTAACGGTCGTTTCCGGAGGGGAAAACACGAGAACGTTGCGCGTACAGATGAATCACAGGTGATTCATTGCACATCGACGTCGAACCGTGGCGATTCGTTCCGAGTTCGATTTTGGCCGGCCGGACGATGTCGGATCGCGGGGATGCCGTTCGTGGAGGGGGTGAGCGGCCGCCACGAGGGCGCCGCCGGAACCGCCAAGGGGACTGAGATGTCGCACCCGGAGCCCGTCGCCCGCCGCATGTACGACCTGGTCGAGCCGATCGGCCTGGTGCCCTACTTCGCCGACGAGGCGGACGAGGCCCTGCAGGCGCTCGGCCTGCGCAACGTGTGGGACGCGTACTTCGCCGGACGGGCCGCGCCGCTGGGCCGCGGGGTGCCGGCGGAAGTCGTCCACGCGATCTTCTACAACTTCGCCCTCGGCGAGGTCGCGCGCCACCTCCCGAAGGTCTGGGACCTGACCACGCCCGAGGCGGCGCTGGCGGCCCGCGAGCGGGGGTGCGTCGCGGGCATGCGGCGGATCCTCGGCGACCTCGCCGACGACCCGGCCGTGACGCGCGCCGGCGACCTCCTGCTGAAGGCGGCGACGAGCGCGCCGGTGGAGGGCCGCCCGCTCTACGCCGCCCTGCGCGCGCTGCCGGTCCCGCAGGAGCCGGTGGCCCGGTTGTGGCATGCGGCGACGCTGCTGCGCGAGCACCGCGGCGACGGCCACACCGTCGCCCTGGTGGCCGAGGGGGTCGGCGGGACGGAGGCCCACGTGCTCCACGCCCTGTCCACCGGCATGCGCCCGCAGGACTTCGGCCGGGTCTGGCACCTGCCGGCCGCGCAGCTGGACGCGGTCGTCGACGGCCTGCGCGCCCGCGGTCTCGTCGGCCCCGACGGGTGGCTCACCGCCGACGGCCGGGCCGCGAAGGACCGCGTCGAAGCCCTGACCGACCGCCTCGCGGAGGCTCCCTACCAGGCCTTGACCCCAACCGAGCTCGACCACCTGGTCTCGGACCTCGAACCGATCTCGAAGACCTTCCGCACCACTTTCCCGATGTAGCCACCGTGCCCCAGGGGCATCACCCGTGATCCGAGGGGCATCACGCGTGATTCCAGGGGCATCAGCCTGATGCCCCGCAAATCACGCGAGATGCCCCGCCAATCACACGTGATGCCCGGCCGATCACGGGTGATGCCTGGTTCGTCACGCCGGGCCGGGGGGTTCTGCGGCGGGCAGGAGGACGGTGAACGTCGGGGGGGACGGGTGGCTGAGCCGGAGGCGGCCGCCTTCGGCCTCGGCGAGGCCGCGGGCCAGGCGCAGGCCGATGCCGTGGCCCGTGGGAGCGGTGGCGAACGGGTCCGTTTCGCCGAGGTCCGGGCCTTCGTCGGCGACGTCGATGGCGAGCGCGTCGCCGGCGTCGCGGGCCAGCACCGTGACCGTGCCGCGGCCGTGCGTCGCCGCGTTGTCCAGGAGCACGCCGAGGACCTGGCGGACCGCCGCGGCCGCCACGTGCGCCGGGGGCGGGTCGTCCCGGATGATCCGCAGCGCCCGGCCCTGGGGGCCGAGCAGGGCTTCGCCGGCCTGCCGGACCTCGTCGAGCAGCGCGTCGAGGTCCAGCTCGGCCCGGGGCGCCCGGCGTTCGCGGCCCAGCGCCAGCAGGTCCTCGATGGTCCGTTCCAGCCGGTCGGCCGACGCGATCCCGGCGCGGATGGCCGCGTACGGGTCCGCCGCCGGGGTCTCCAGCGCGGCTTCGAGCTGCAGGCGCAGCCCGGTCAGCGGCGTGCGCAGCTGGTGCGACGCCTCCGCGGAGAACGCGCGCTCGCGCTCGAGGGTCTCGCCGATCCGGGTCGCGGTGGCGTCCAGCGTCTCGCCGACCTGGTCGATCTCGGGGATGCCCGCGCGCGGTGACCGGGCGGTGAAGTCGCCGTCGCCGAGCCGCCCGGCCGTGGCGGCGAGCTCCTCCAGCGGCCGGACGAGCCGGGTCGTGAACCGCCGGGCCAGCAGCCAGCTGACCCCGATCGCCGCGGTCGCCAGCCCGGCCATGCCGAGCCAGGTCAGCACGACCCGCACCCGCAGCTGGGACATCGGCAGCGCGGCGCGGACCACGCCGGTCACCCGCGACCCGCTGACCACCGGGACGGCCAGCACGACCTCCTCGCTCTCCTGCTGGATGACGACGTCGACAGCGGCGCTCGCGGCCTGCCGCTCGGCCGGGCCGGCGACGGCGGGCCCCTGCCCGGACAGCAGCCGCCCGTCGGGGCTGTAGACCCCGACGTCGGCCTCCTCTTCGTCGCCCGGCCGCACCTGCGGCGGGAGGCCGGCGTTCAGCTCGTGCGACACGGCGAGCGCGACGGCGTCGGCCGCGCGCTCCAGGTCGGCCTTCGTGTCGTCGCGGTAGTACTGCATCACCGCGATGCCCAGCGGCAGCGCGAAGAGGGCCGTCGCGACCAGGGCGGCCAGCACGGTCAGCACGATGATCCGGCGGCGCACGGCTACCCTTCGGCGGCGGTTCGGGCGGGGTCTTCCAGCCGGTAGCCGTGCCCGCGCAGGGTGGCGATCCGCGGCACCTCGTCCTCGGGCCCGGCGGCCGCCGAAAGCTTGCGGCGCACCGCCGCGATGTGCACGTCCAGGGTCTTCGTCGAGCCGTACCAGTGCGCGTCCCAGACCTCGGACATCAGCGTCTCGCGGCTCACCGCCACACCGGGCTGCTCGGCGAGCCGGGCCAGCAGGTCGAACTCCTTCGCGCGCAGGACCACTTCGCGCCCGCCCAGGGTGGCGCGGCGGCCGGCGATGTCGACGGTCAGCCCGCCGATGGTCACCGGCGGCCGGGCCCCGGCCGGCGCGCCCCGCCGCAGGTGCGCCCGCACCCTGGCCAGCAGCTCGCCCAGCCGGATCGGCTTGGTGAGGTAGTCGTCGGCGCCGGCGTCCAGGCCGACGACGACGTCCATCTCCTCCTGCCGGGCGGTGAGGATCACCAGCACGGCGGACGGCAGCGCAGCCCGCAGGCGGCGGCAGACCTCGACGCCGTCCAGGTCGGGCAGGCCGAGGTCGAGCAGCACCAGGTCGAACTCGCCGCTTTCGGCGGCCTGCAGGGCGGTCCGCCCGTCGCGGCGCCAGCACACCTGGTGCCCGTGCAGCCGCAGGGTCGATTCGAGCACGCTGCCGATCGCCGCGTCGTCTTCCACCACCAGCAGGTTCGGCATGCCGGAAGCGTAACCGGCGAACGGCCGGATCCCGGACTGCTGTGGCCTATTCCGCCCGCGTCGCGAGGCCGATCTGCGATATCCGCATCGAGGCCGCGGTGAGGGCTTCGGTGAACGCAGCCACTTCGCCGGGCCCGAACCGGCTGCTCGGCCCGGTGATCGCCAGTGCCGCCAGCAGCCGCCCGTCGCCGTCGAGCACCGGCGCGGCGACGCTGGACGCGCCCGGCTCCGGCTCGCCGTGGCTGACCGCCGTGCCGCCGGTGCCGCCTGCGTTGTCCAAGACGCGCCCGGCGGCCCCGGACCCGAGCGGCAGCTCGTCACCGACGCGGCCCACGTGCCGGATGGCCAGCGGTCCCTCCTGCTGGGCCACGCAGACCAGCACGGACGTGCTGCGCACGTAGACGTTCACCGTCTCCCGGCACTCCTGGGCCAGCTCCCGCAGCACCTGGCGGACCGGCTCGGGCAGCTGCCACGCCGTGTTGGCCAGCTGCGCCCAGCGCAGCATCCCGGGCCCGACGGTGATCCGCCCGTCCGGCCGCGTCCAGAGCAGGCCGCGCTGCTCGCAGGTGGCGACCAGCCGCAGCACCGTCGTCTTCGCCAGGCCGCTGGCCGCCGTGAGGTCCTTGACCGCCCAGGTCCGGCGGTGTTCGGTGAAGAGAGCGAGCAGGTCGAACGCCCGGAGCACGCTCCGGACCGAGCCGTCTTCGTCCGCCTTCATGCGTGACCCCCGTCCGCCTGGTGGTCTCAGTGTACCGCCAGGTGGACCGGATCAGGCCACGTGTCGCTCGAACGCCGCAACGGTCTCGGCGAGCACCTCGGCGCCCGGCCGGGCCCACAGGTCCGCGTTGAACACCTCGACCTCGATCGGCCCGGTGTAGCCCGCGGCTTCGACGGCCGCGCGCAGCCGGCGGTGGTCGATCGGGCCGTCGCCGGGCAGGGCGCGGCCCAGCAGCGGGTCGGGCAGCGGCACGAGGACGTCGCAGACGTGGAACCCGGCGATCCGGCCGGCGGCCGCGGCGATCGACTCCTCGATCCGCGGGTCCCACCAGACGTGGAACTCGTCCACGACCACCCCGACCTGCTCGGCCGGGTGCTCGCGGGCGATCGCCAGCGCCTGGTCCACAGTGGACAGCACCGACCGCTCCGCGCACTGCACCGGGTGCAGCGGCTCCAGGCCGAGCCGGACCCCGCGCGCCCCGGCGTACGGCGCCAGCTCGCCGACCGCGTCGGCGACCCGCTGCCGGGACGCGGCGAGGTCGTTGCCGGCGATCCCGCCCACGACCAGCACGAGCACGCCAGTCCCGAGCGCGGCGGCTTCGTCGATCGCCGCGCGGGTCTGCGCCACTCCGTCCACAGGGGACCCGTCCGGCGTGACGCCGGTGAAGAACCCACCGCGGCACAGCGACGAAACCCGCACACCGTGCGCCTTCAGCAGCCGGGCGGCCTCGTCGACGCCGGTCTCGGCGACCTTGTCGCGCCACAGCCCGATCCAGCCGACGCCCGCCTCGGCGCAGCCGGCCACCGCCTCGGGCAGCGACCAGGACTTCGTGGTGATCTGGTTGAGGCTCAGCCGGGGGTCCATCACGCCACGCCCGCCACCTGCAGCAGCGGCCGCATCCGGGCCTCGGCCAGCTCGGGGTCGGTCAGCACGCCTGCTTCGTCCGCGAGCCGCAGCAGCGTGGCGAGGTGGGTGATCGTGCGGGCGGACTCCTGGCCGGCGAGCATCCGGAAGTGGTCCTGGTGGCCGTTGAGGTGGGCGAGGAAGACGACGCCGGTCTTGTAGTGCCGGGTCGGCGCGCGGAAGATCTCGCGGGACAGGGCCACCGTGGGGCCGAGCAGGGCGCGGAAGCCGGGTTCGTCGTCCTGGTCGAGGCGCGCCAGCGCGGCCGCGGCGACCGGGGCGATCGGGTCGAAGATGCCGAGCAGCGCCTCGCTGTGGCCTTCGGCGTCCCCGGCGATCAGCCCGGGGTAGTTGAAGTCGTCACCGGTGTAGCAGGCGACACCGGCCGGCAACGCCCGGCGGAATTCGGTCTCGACGCCGGCGTCGAGCACCGAGACCTTCACCCCGGCGATCGCGGCCGCGTGCTCGGTGCACAGCGCCGCCAGCTCGCGTGCGGCGGCGCGGACGTCGTCGTGGCCCCAGTAGCCGGCCAGTGCCGGGTCGAACTGCGCACCCAGCCAGTGCAGCAGGACGGGCCCGGCCGCCTCGGACAGCAGCTTCCCGTAGGCGGCGTGGTAGTCGGCCGGGCTCTCCGCGGCGGCGGCCAGTGCCCGGCTGGCCATGACGACCGGGACCGCGCCGGCGCCGGCCACCAGGTCCAGCTGCTCGCGCCAGGCGTCCACAATGGACGCCACGGTGGCCGGGCCCGGCGGCAGCTGGTCGGTGCCGACCCCGGCGCACCAGCGCCGTCCGGCCGCGATCGCGCCGGTGCGGGTCACCAGCTCGCGCGTCGTCGCCCAGTCGAGCCCGATGCCGCGCTGCGCGGTGTCCATCGCCTCGGCGACCCCGAGCCCGCACGACCAGAGGTGCTCGCGGAAGGCCAGCGTCGTGTCCCAGTCGACGGCGTACGGCTCGTCGGCCCGCGCGTCGGCGACGACGTGCGCGGCCGCGTAGGCGATCCGCGCCGACGGCGGCGTTTCCGGGGGTTCGGGGGGCCGTGGCCCGGACGGCGTCCAGGCCAGCAGCTCGCCGCCGGGGGCCGGGAGCACGAGCATCGAGCACCTCCGAAAGGGTCAGAAAGCGCTTTCTCGACCACGGTAGGGCCTCGGCCGCGCCCGCGGCAAGGCCCGGTGGGTCAGCGCTTGGGTCGTCCGGTGCTCTCGCGCAGGACGACTTCGCCGGAGAGCCGGACCGTCCGCGGCCGGGCGCCTTCGGAGCCCTTGATCGCCAGGTCCATCGCGCGTTCGCCGAGTTCCTCCAGCGGCAGCCGCACGGTCGTCAGCGCCGGGGCCAGGTCGCGGACCACCGGGATGTCGTCGAAGCCGGCCACCGAGATGTCGCCGGGCACGGACAGGCCTTCCTCCCGCAACGCCGTCAGCGCGCCGATCGCCATCACGTCCGTGACGGCGAACAGGCAGGTCGGGAGCTTGCGACGGCGACCGGCGAGCAGCCGCTTGGTCGCCTCGTAACCGCCGTCGCGGCTGAACGCGGCCTCGACGACGTCGTCTTCGCGCAGGTCGATGCCGTGCGCGGCCAGTTCGCCGGAGAACCCGGCCAGCCGGTCGATCACGGTGCTCAGCCGCCGCGGCCCGGCCAGCACGGCGAAGCGCTTGTGGCCGAGGCCGACCAGTTCCTTCGCCAGCGCCGCGGCGCCGCCCTTGTTGTCCGGCTGCACGGTGTCGATCTTGAGCCCGCGGTGCCTGCTGACCGCCGCGACCTGGCCGCCGCCGCGCCGGTAGGGCTCGAGTTCGGCGGCCATCGCGCGTTCCCACGCGCGGTCTTCGAACGCCGAGCCGATCAGCAGGATGGCCGCGGCCCGCTGCGCCCGCAGCGTCGAGACGTAGGCGACTTCGCGGTCCGGGTCGCGGAAAGTGCCGGCGAGCATCACGAGCAGCCCGTTGTCGGTGGCCACCCGCATCACCCCGCCCGCGATCGCGGCGAAGTACGGGTCGCTGACGTCGTGGCAGATCACGCCGACCGTGCGGTGGGTGCCACCGGCGAGGGCCTGTGCGTGCGCGTTGGGGGCGTAAGCCAGTTCGGCCGCGGCGGCGGACACCCGCTCCCGCAGGTCGGCGCGGACGGAAGCGGTGCCGTTGAGCACCCGCGACGCCGTCGCGAGCGAGACGTTCGCGCTGCGTGCCACGTCTTCCAGTGTCACGTGCGGCCGGGCCTTCATGGCTGGCTCCTCCAAGATCGGTCTCGAGTGTCTCGGCGTGCTCGGTCGGTGCAATCTACTGGGAGGGGGGTGTGCCCGGAGAAGCCGCTGCTCGGGGGACCTCCCCCGAACGAGTGAATGTCGCGGGAAGATCGCCGGGGGCGTGTGTGTTGTGAACAAGGAGAACCTTCAAGTGGTGAGACCGCCACTGGTGCCGATCGCGAAAGGAACCACGCATGCTGTTCGGTGACGAACACGTCCGCCGCTACGAGGAGACCGACGGCGAGGTCGGCCACGACTGGAAGGAGGGCGTGCCGACGCTCGTGCTGACCACGACGGGCCGCAAGACCGGGCAGGAGCGCAAGTTCGCCCTGATCTACCAGGAAGTCGACGGGAACCCGGTGATCGTGGCCTCCAAGGGCGGCGCGCCGAACCACCCCGGCTGGTACTTCAACCTCGTCGAGCACCCCGAGGTCGGCGTGCAGGTGAAGGCCGACAAGTTCCGCGCCCGCGCCCGCACCACTTCGGGCGAGGAGCGCGCGAAGCTGTGGGAGAAGCTCGCCGCCGTCTGGCCGGACTACAACGAGTACGCGAAGAAGACCGACCGTGAGATCCCGGTCGTGGTGCTCGAGCGGCTTTGAACCTCCCGCTGTGATCTGCGCCGCGTTCGGCGCGGGCACGGGCCGATCCGGCCGGTCGTGGGCTACGAATGACAACCATGGACCGCTGGACCGCCCTGGACACCGAAGGTGAGCTGCTCACCCGACGCCAGATGATCGCCTACGGCCGGCGCTTCGCCCGCGCCGGCCGTGGCGCCTGGTACAGCTTCGCCATCGAGGTGGTCTGGCAGTTCCTCGTCCAGACCACGCGGTTCCGCGTGCGGGGCGCGCGGAACATCCCGAAGTCCGGTGGCGTGCTGGTGGCGTCGAACCACCTGTCGTTCGCCGACCCGACGACGCTGACGGCGTTCTGCCTCGCCGCCGGCCGCGTGCCGCGGTACCTGGCGAAGGCGTCGCTCTGGAAGCTGCCGGTGGTCGGCCGCGTGATGCGGTCCGGGCGGCACATCCCGGTCTACCGCGGCGCGGCGACGGCCGCGGAGGCCTACCGCGACCTGGTGGCGTCCGTGCGCGCGGGCGAATGCGTCGCGATCTTCCCGGAAGGCACCTTCTCGAACGACCCGGACGGCTGGCCGATGCGCGGCAAGACCGGCGTCGTGCGGGCGGCGCTGGAAACCGGCGCCCCGGTGATCCCGGTGGCGAACTGGGGAACCCACCACCTGCTGCCGTCGACGGCGAAGTTCCCGCACGTGCTGCCGCGCAAGACGGTCGACCTGGTGGCGGGGCCGCCGGTCGACCTGTCGGACCTGCGCGACCGGCCGCTCACCCGCGAGGTCCTGGAGGAGGCGACGGCCCGGATCATGGGCGCGGTGACGGCGTTGCTGGAGGGCATCCGCGGCGAGGTGCGTCCGGTCGCCGCCTGACCGTCGCCCGCTGGCCGCATGAGGTCCGGGTCACCCCGCCCCGCCGCGCCCGGAAGGGTAGTTTCGGGGTATGAGTGCACAACACTTTGATGTCGTCGTGCTGGGGGCCGGGGTGGGCGGCTACGTCGCGGCGATCCGCGCGTCCCAGCTGGGGCTGAGCGCCGCGGTGGTCGAGGAGAAGTACTGGGGTGGCGTCTGCCTGAACGTCGGGTGCATCCCGTCGAAGGCGTTGCTGCGCAACGCCGAGCTGGCGCACGTCGTCACGCAGGAGGCGAAGGCGTTCGGCATCTCCTCCGACAGCCCGATCAAGGTCGACTACACGGCCGCGTACGAGCGGAGCCGGAAGGTCGCCGACGGGCGCGTCAAGGGCGTGCACTTCCTCATGAAGAAGAACAAGATCACCGAGTTCGACGGGCACGGCACGTTCGTCGACGACCACACCCTCGAGGTGAACGGCTCGCGGATCACGTTCGGCCACTGCATCATCGCGACCGGCGCGACCACGCGGCTGCTGCCGGGGACCTCGCGCAGTTCGCGGGTCGTCACGTACGAAGAGCAGATCCTGTCGAGCGAGCTGCCGTCGAGCATCGTGATCGCCGGCGCGGGCGCGATCGGCGTCGAGTTCGCCTACGTGCTGCACAACTACGGCGTCGACGTCACGATCGTCGAGTTCCTCGACCGGATGGTGCCGCTGGAGGACGCCGAGGTGTCGGCCGAACTCGCGCGCCGCTACCGCAAGCTCGGCATCAAGGTGCTGACGTCGACCCGCGTCGAGTCGATCGACGACTCGGGTTCCTCGGTGCAGGTGACGGTGTCTTCGGAGAAGAACGGACAGCAGGTCCTTTCCGCGGACAAGGTCATGCAGGCGATCGGCTTCCAGCCGCGCGTGGAGGGCTACGGCCTCGAGAAGACGGGCGTGGCCCTGACCGACCGCGGCGCGATCGCGGTGGACGGCCGCGGCCGCACGAACGTCGACCACATCTTCGCGATCGGCGACGTGACGGCGAAGCTGATGCTGGCGCACGCCTCGGAGTCGATGGGCGTGGTGGCGGCGGAGACGATCGCGGGCGCGGAGACGATGGAGCTCGACTTCCCGATGATCCCGCGCGCGACGTACTGCCAGCCCCAGATCGCCAGCTTCGGCTGGACGGAGGAACAGGCCCGCGAGAAGGGCTTCGACGTCCAGGTGGCGAAGTTCCCCTTCACGGCCAACGGCAAGGCCCAGGGCCTCGGCGACGCGGGCGGCTTCGTGAAGCTGATCAGCGACGCGAAGTACGGCGAGCTCATCGGCGGGCACCTGATCGGCCCGGACGTCACGGAGCTGCTGCCGGAGCTGACGCTGGCCCAGCAGTGGGACCTGACGGTGCACGAGGTGGCGCGGAACGTCCACGCGCACCCGACGCTGGGGGAAGCGGTGAAGGAAGCCGTCCACGGCCTCGCCGGTCACATGATCAACATGTAGGACGCCCGAAGCGGAGTTTCGGCCGAGCTCCTCGTGGTGCTCGACGGCGCCGGCGGTGAAGCGCTCGACCTCTCACTCGAACTGGTGAGGGATCGGCACCGGATCCTCACCCTCGTGCACCACCACCGGGCCGCGGAACCCGGGGTGCTCGTCTCGAAATCCGGACTTTCGGCCACCCGGCTCGCCGAGCCGGCCGCGCTCTACGCCAAGGGCGATTTGCTCTTCACCGTGCGCCGGGCCTACTCGTACACCGAGGCCGTCGCCGCGCACCGGAAATCGAAAGCGGGCACGCCGGGTAAAAATAGTTCTCACGTTTCCTTGAGGTATCCGGCTTGTTCCAGCATGTGGACCAGCGGGCGTTCCCGACTTTGGTCGCTGGAATCCCGCCCGGTCACTCCTTAGATTCTCCCCATTACACCCAGTCGGGTGTCATTCGGTCGAGTGGCTGAGTAGCACAGGGAGACAGCGAAATGGTGAGATTCAGCCGGGTCGCCGCGCACGCGGTTCCGCTGACGGTGGGCGCGCTGCTGCTGACGACGGGGGTCTCGGTGGCGCAGCCGTCCACCGTGGACGCCGCGGCCGCGCGCACCGAAGCGGGCATCAGCGCACTGCAGAGCATCAAGAAGAGCCTGAGCCCCGCGGAACGCAAGCAATCGAGCCAGCTGGTCGTCGAGAAGCGGTTGCGGGCCGACCGGTCGCTGGCCGCGAAGCTGCCGGACTACCGCTCCGGCGTCGGCGTGAGCAACGCCGGCACCGTTTCGGTCGACATCGCCGCCCAGGGCCAGGCCGTCGCGAACGCCGTCAAGGCGGCGGGCGGCGCGGTCCGGTCCGTCTCGCCGGACGGCGCCGTCCGCGCCGACCTGCCGCTGTCCGCGCTGGACGCGATCGCCGGCCGCGCCGACGTCACCGAGGTCAAGCCCGCCGCGCAGGCCACCACCTGGAGCGAGGCCGGCAACCGCGACTTCCGGACGGCGGTGGCCGCCGCGACGCAGGTGTCCGAAGGCGACAAGGCGCACGGCGCCGACACCGCCCGCACCACCTACGGCGTCAGCGGCTCCGGCGTGAAGGTCTGCGTGCTCTCCGACGGCGTCGACTCCCTGGCGAAGTCGCAGGCCGCCGGCGAGCTGCCCGCGGTCGACGTGCTGTCCGGTCAGAAGGGCAGCGGCGACGAGGGCACCGCGATGCTCGAGATCGTTCACGACCTCGCGCCGAACGCGACCCTCGGCTTCGCGACCGCGTTCACCAGCGAGGCGAGCTTCGCCGCGAACATCCGCGCGCTGCGCAGCACCGGCAAGTGCCAGATCATCGTCGACGACGTCTCCTACTTCGACGAGTCGCCCTTCCAGGACACGCAGGTCGCGCAGGCGGTCAACGACGTGACCGCGGCGGGCGTCCTCTACTTCTCCTCGGCCGGCAACTCGGGCAACGCGACCGACGGCACCAGCGGCTACTACGAGGGTGACTTCCGCGCTTCCTCCTCGAAGATCAGCGGCGTCACCGGCACCCCGCACGACTTCGACCCGAGCAGCACCACGCAGAACTTCGACGCCCTGTCCGCCGGCTCGCTCGGCAAGCCGGTGACGCTGTTCTGGTCCGACCCCTGGGGCCGGTCCGCCAACGACTACGACCTGTTCGTCCTGAACTCCTCGGGCAGCGTCGTGGCCTCCAGCGAGAACGCGCAGTCCGGCTCGCAGAACCCGTACGAGATCGCGAACGTGCCGTCCACCGGCTCGGGCTACAAGGTCGCGGTCGTCAAGTACAGCGGCGCCGACCGGTTCATCGCCCTCAACGTGATCCGCGGCCGGTTCGTCGCTTCGGGCTCGCTCAAGGCGTTCAGCACCAACGGTGTCACCAACGGCCACTCGGCCGCGGTCAACGCCTTCAGCGTGGCGGCGGCGCCGGCGGCGGCCGCGTTCGGCCGTCCCCTGGAGACCGGCGACCCGGCGAACCCGGCCGGCCCGTACCCCGGCCAGTTCAGCGCGTCGAGCAAGTGGGAGCGGTTCTCCTCCGACGGCAAGCGCCGCCTGTTCTACAACGCCGACGGCTCGGCGATCACGCCGGGCAACGTGTCTTCGACCGGCGGCACGGTCCGCAACAAGCCGGACATCACCGCGGCCGACGGCGTCGCCACCTCGGTGACCGGCTTCCAGCCGTTCTTCGGCACGTCGGCGGCGGCCCCGCACGCGGCGGCCATCGCGGCCCTGCTGCTGTCGGGCAAGCCGACGGCGACCCCGGCCCAGATCCGCTCGGCCCTGGTGTCCTCGGCGATCGACCTGGGCGCGCCCGGGTTCGACACGGTGACCGGCAACGGCGTGATCATGGCCGGCCCGGCCCTGGCCGCGCTGGGGGTCCAGCCCAAGTAGCGTCCCCAGCACCGGACGGCCCGGCGAGCAGCGCGCTCGCCGGGCCGTGCCCGTCAGGGGCGGCCGGTGACCAGGAGGTGGAAGCCGAGCCCGCCGCCGGCGAGCCGTTCGTGGGCCCGCACCCGGAGCCCGGCGCGAACCAGCGCGGCCTCGACGTCGTCCAGGGGCCGGATCCGGAAACCGTTGCGGGTCAGCATCTCGGCGCGGTTCATCGCGTCCGGATCGCCGATGCCGAGCACGAACCGGCCGCCCGGCCGCAGCACCCGGGCGACCTCGGTGAGGGCGGCGTCGAGGTCGTCGACGAAGTAGATGGTGTTCGTCGAGACGATCGCGTCGACCGACGCGGCGGCCAGCGGGAGTGCCGTCATCGAGCCTTCGTGCACCGCCAGCCGGCCCGCGGCGATCTCCCGGCGGAACGTGCTGCGGGCGCGCTCGAGCATCGTCCGGGAGACGTCCACGCCGTGGACTTCGCCCGCCTCCCGCAGCAGCAGGGCCAGGCCCAGCCCGCCGCCGAAGCCGATGTCCAGTGCCGTTTCGGTGCCTCCGGTCTTCAGCGCGGCGACCGCCCGCACGACCGCCGCCCGGTTCCGGCGGTTGAGCATCGCACCGACGATCCGGCCGCGCAGGCCGCTAGGGTGGCCGAGTTGCCGGGCCAGCCCGGCCTGGAAGCGCTCGCGGAGTCCCATGCGGGCAGTCTAGGAGGAACGATGGCGAAGACGGCGGTGGTCACCGGAGCGGGATCGGGCATCGGGCGGGCCGTGGCCCGGGCCCTCCTGGCCGACGGCTACCACGTCGCGCTGGCCGGGCGGCGCGCTTCCGCGCTCGAGGAAACGGCAGCGGGCTTCGAGAACGCGCTCGCCGTGCCCACCGACGTTTCCGACGAAGACTCGGTCGAGGCCCTCTTCGAAACCGTGCGCGCCCGGTGGGGACGGCTCGACCTGCTCTTCAACAACGCCGGGATCTCGGTCGGCGGCACGGTCGCCGATCTGTCCGTCGAGGACTGGAAGCGGACCGTGGACGTCAACCTCACCGGGATGTTCCTCTGCGCGCGGCAGGCCGTGCGGCTGATGAAGGACCAGGACCCGCGGGGCGGCCGGATCGTCAACAACGGCTCGATCTCCGCGCACGTGCCGCGGCCGTCGAGCGTCGCCTACACCGCGACCAAGCACGCGGTCACCGGGCTGACCCGGTCGATCTCGCTGGACGGCCGCGCCTGGAACGTCGCCTGCGGCCAGCTCGACATCGGCAACGCGGCCACCGAGATGACCGAGCGGATGGCCGCCGGCATCCCGCAGCCCGACGGCCGCGTCGTCGCCGAGCCGACCTTCGACGTCCGGCACGTGGCCGACGCGGTGCGGTACATGGCCGGGCTGCCGCTGGACGCGAACGTCCAGTTCCTCACCGTCACCGCGACGACCATGCCGTTCATCGGCCGCGGCTAGGGGATCACCCGGGCCTTCCGGAACTCGTCGAAGAGCCGGTAGAACATCTGCTCCGTCTCGACGTACTCGCCGAACCCGGCCCGGCGGGACTTCGACGTGTCCGCGAACACGTCGTAGTCCCAGCCGAACACGAAGTCGCCGAACGTCCAGGAGGCCGAAACGTCCGCGTAGGACGCGGAAAGGCCGTGCCGCGTGGCCATCTCGGTCCACAGTGGAGCTTTGTCCGCCATGACGTCCACAAGGGACATCCGCAGCGGTGGCGCGACGTCGAGGCCGAAGTACGCCGCCAGTTTCGGCCACAGCTCGCGCCAGCGGAAGAGGTCGCCGTTGGCGATGTTGAAGGCGCCCTGGTGCCCGGTCGCCCAGACCGTCGCCGAGGCCAGGAGGCCCGCGTCGGTCAGCTCCAGCAGGCTGTCGTACGCGCCGGGCTTGCCGGGGAACCGCAGCGGCAGCCCGAGTTCCTTCGAAATCGACGCGTAGACCGCGATCACCAGCGCGAGGTTCATCGGATTGCCCAGCGCGGTGCCGCCGACCACCGACGGCCGCAGCGCCGACCACGTCCAGGCACCCGCCCGCCGTTCGAGGAACTGCTGCTGGTCGACGTTGAACTCCGGCGGCAGGTGCCCGGCGTCGGTCTCGCGCGCCGGCGTCTTGAACGGGCCGAGGTGCGCGCCGTAGACCTTGTAGCCCTGCATCAGGCTCACGTGCCGGAGGCCGGGCGCCGCCGCTTCCACGGCGTCGACGACGTTCACCAGCATCGCCAGGTTCGGCGGGACGAGCTCCGCCCACGTCGGTTTGTCCTGGTAGGCGGCGTAGAAGAGGTGGGTCGTCGCGGTCAGGTGGGCGAGCTTCGCGCGGGTGCCCGCCGCGTCGAGGAGGTCGACGGGGATCGAGCCCGGGCCGCCGCGGCGGGAGAGGCCGACGACGTCCCAGCCGCCCGCCGCCCGCAGGTGCTCGACGAGGTTCTTGCCGATGATCCCGTTGGCCCCGGCGACCACTGCTGTCTTGCGTTCCATGACCTCCAGCCTGGGCGCGCTCGGTCGATAAGTCCAAGGCTTGGTAGTCACCAAGTCGATAAGCTGTGTTCATGACAAGTCTCCGGCAGCTCGAGTACCTGGTCACGGTGGTCGACACCGGCTCGTTCACCCGCGCCGCCGAGCAGCTGCACGTGACGCAGCCGGCGTTGTCGCACCAGATGCGGGCTCTCGAACGCAGCCTCGGCGGCCCGCTGCTGGAGCGGCTGCCCCGCGCGGTCCGGCTCACGCCGATGGGCCGGGCGATGCTGCCGCACGCGCGGGCGGCGCTGGCCGACGCCGAACGCGCGCGCTGCGCGGCCCGGCTGGCGTCCGGGACGACGGCGGGCGAGCTGCAGGTCGCCACGGTGTACTCGGTGAGCCTGGGCGTCTTGCCGCCGGCGTTGCGCGTGTGGCGGCGCGCCCGGCCGGAGGTCGACGTCCGGCTGATCGAGTTCCGGCACGCCGACGAGCTGCGGGAGGCGATGGCGGCGGGGGAGGCCGACGTCGCGCTCGGCCCGCGGCCCGGCGACTGGGCGGGGCCGGTGCGGGAGCTCGGCGTGGAGGAGTTCGTCGTGGTGCTGCCCGCGGACGGCGCCCGCGAGGACGACGACACCGGCGAAGTCGACTTGGCGACCCTGGCGGATTGCGCGTGGGTGCACTACGCCCCGGGCAACGGCCTGGCCGAGCTGGTCGACGCCACCTGCGCGGCGGCGGGCTTCCGCCCCCGCCCGGCGGTCCGCACCGAGCAGACGGCGGCGGCCCCGATCCTGGCGGCGGCCGGCCTCGGCCCGGCGCTGGTCCCGGCGAACGTCCTCCCGGCCCGCTTCGACGGCCGGGTGCTGCGGCCGAGCGTGCCGGTCCGCCGGACGCTGGTGGCTTACACCCGGGCGGACCCGGATCCGCTGACCAGGGCGTTCATCGAGACCCTGGTGGCGCACGCGAGGGTTTAGCGTCACGTGTCCGAGGTTTGTCGACAGCGACCCGGCTCAAGCACCTCAATGTGGCATCCGTTGAGGGTGGCGGCGGGGGCATGGATGGAGCACCCAAGGCGGCCTTCGGTGCGTCAGACGCAACCAAGGCCGCCTTGGGGCGTTCGGGACCCCTACCTACCCCCGGCTCGGTGAGCGTCAGCGAACCTGGGACACGCGACACTGGAGGCGGCCCAGCAGTGCGGGTCCCAGCTCACGAGACACCGATCCCGGCCAGCACCGGGCCGGTGAACGGCGTCGCCGTGACGTCGTGGACCCGGGGGCCCCACACCGCGTGGCCGTGGCCCGACCACAGCGGGGCCGCCGGCAGATCCCGCAGCAGCTGGTTCTCCGCCAGCCGGTACAGCTCGCCCGCCTCCTCCGGTGTGGCCGCCGCGTCGGCCATGGACAGGTTCTGGCGGAAGACCTCGTCCGTGTACCCCGACTGTGAAGCCAGCAACGACAGCAGCTCGTACGGGCTGGCCGTCGCCAGCTTGACGTCCAACGTGGACGGTCCGTCCAGCGGCCCCGTCTTCGGCACCGCCTGCGCGGTCACGGATACGTCCAGCGCCTTGTGCAGCCCGACCACCAGCGTCCGCGTCCACGACTCCGCGCCCGGTCCGAAGTAGACGGTGGCGCCGCCGGGGAAGGCCGCCTGCTTCAGCAGGGCCTTGCCCGCCGCCGCGTCGAAGCTGCACGGGCGGCAGGTGCCCGTCCGCTCGCCCGGGGCGTCCGACGGCGGCAGCAGCGCCTTGGCCGGGTCGACCTGGTGGGCCAGCGGCCCGGCCTCCAGTGCCGCGCGGTCCACGCCCAGCGCGAAGCCGTGGCGGACCGTCGGGTCGGCGAACCGCGGGTCCGTCACCGGGAACGCCAGGTAGCCCGCTTCGGGCAGGGCCCACGACGCGTGCCGGTCCGCGAAGTCGCCCTGCACGGCTTCGTGCCGGTCGCCGGGGACCTCCGTCGCGAGGTCCAGGGTGCCCGCCTTGACCGCGTCGTACTGGGCGGCCGGCTCGCCGACCCGCAGCTCGACCTCCTCGGCCTTCCCGGCGCCGACGCGCTTGAGGGTGCCGCCCGAGCCCGGCTTCCAGCCGCCGTCGAGGCGGTACGGGCCGTTGCCGACCGGCGCCTTCGCGAAGCCGTCCCAGTCGCGGGAGGCGAGCACCGACGCCGGGAGCGGGACCAGGCCCGGTGCCGACAGCAGCGCGGGGACCTGGCCGGACGGCCGGTCGAGCGTCAGCGCGATCGTGTCCGGCGCCGTCGCCTTGATCTCGCGGGCGCGCAGCAGCTTCGTCAGCACCGGGGAGGACACCCACTGCTCCGCGGCGATCGCCCGCCAGGTGTCCACATAGGACTGAGCGGTGACCGGGGTGCCGTCGTGGAACGTCCCGGGCCGCAGCTTGACCGTCCAGTGCACCCGGTCGCCGCTTTCGATCGACGCCGCCGCGCGCGGCGTCACCTTCCCGGACGTCGCGTCGTAGTCGGCCAGCGGCGTCCACAGCGCGCCCGTCACCAGGCGGCCCGCCTGGTCGGCGAGGTCGGCGGGCAGCAGCGTCGCGGGTTCGCGGAGGCCGACGGACAGGACGCCGGGCCGCGCGGGATCGGCACCGGAGCAGCCGGTCAGCGCGAGGACCAGGGCAGCGAACAGGGCGAGCAGACGCATGTGCCAGTCCTACCAGTCGGAAGGCAACGAAAGACGGTTGTGTCCGGTTGATCTCCGTCGTACCGTTCGGGAGGTCACGCTCGCCGGGGTTCTGGGAGGTTTCGCGTGCGCACCTGGTTGCGGTCGTGCTTCGCCGCCGTCACCGTCAGCGCCACGCTGGTAGCGACCGGGTGGCCGGCCGCGGCCTGCGGCGAGGACGACAAACCGGCGGTCCCGGCCGCCCGGACGCTGGGCGACCCGGGGGCGATCAAGAACGTCAAGGCCGTCGGCAACGTGCCGGACGCCGCCGGCGCGATCTCGATCAACTTCCTCGACTACGGCCGCCGGGACGTCATGGTCGTGTCCGGCGAGTTCGGGCTCAAGGTCTACGACCTGACGAAGAACCCGGCCGCGCCGAAGCTGGTCGGCCAGGTCAGCCTGCCGGGGCTGTGGGAGACCGAGGACACCGAGGTCGACCGGAACCGCAAGCTGGTCTTCCTCTCGCGCGACCCGCGGGCGTACGGCGGGACCACGCACACCGGCGAGTCCGGCATCTACGTCGTCGACGTCTCGAAGCCCGAGGCCCCGGCGATCCTCAGCTACGTCCAGGTCCCGGCCGGCCACACGACCAGCTGCGTCGACGGCTGCCGCTACCTGTGGACCGGCGGCCCGGCGAAGGCGGACAACCAGCCGGCCGACTGGGGCGGGCGGCCGATCTGGGTCACCGACGTCCGCGACCCGAAGCACCCGAAGGTGAACCCGGAGCCCATCGAGCTGGCCCGCAACGACGGCAAGACCGACTACGTGCACGACGTCCAGGTGGACGCCGACGGCGTGGCCTGGGTCTCGGGCCGCGGCGGCGTCCGCGGCTACTGGACTTCCGGCATCCACCGCGACCCGCTGACCGGGAAGATCCGCCGTGCGACGGCCCACGAACCGGTCCCGTACGCGGGCGGCGGCATCGCCGAGACGGCGGCACCGTCCCGGTTCATGCACAACAGCTTCCACCCGACCGGCCACCGCATCGGCGACGGCGCTTGGCGCGGCCAGGACCTGATCTACGCGACGGAGGAGAACTTCGTCGCCGGCTGCGCGGGCGACGGCGTCCTGACGATCTCGTCCCTGGCCGGCTCCTACCACGGCGAAGGCTGGCGTTCGACGCCGGAGAAGCCGTTCCGCCTGCAGAGCGTGGGCACCTGGGGCGTCAACGGCCAGGAAGGCAGCGACCCGGCCTCGGACGACTGCTCCGCGCACTACTTCGACGTCCGGGGGAAGATCCTGGTGCAGTCGTTCTACGCGCAGGGCACGCGGTTCCTCGATGTCAGCGACCCGACGAACCCGCGGCAGATCGCTTACTACCGCCCGGGCGACGCGAGCGCTTGGGCGCCGTACTGGCACGGGAAGTACGTCTACGTCGCCGACAACACCCGCGGTGTGGACGTCCTGCAGCTCACGAAGTAGTGGTCGGGCCCGGCTCCCGCCGAGGGCGTCACTGGCTGCGGCGGTTGTCCTGCACGAGCCGCGGCGGGGGCACCAGTGGCCAGCGGGCCGGTTGCGGCAGCTCGGTCAGGGAAAGCTTGCGGTAGAGCGTCTCCCGGACGATCTCGGCCGACACTCCCTTCCGGGCGGCCAGCCGGTCGTGGACGGCCTGCCACTGGGCGGGCTGCGCTTCCCTCGCGGCGGCGAGCTGGCTGACCAGCGACGCTTGCGGATCGAACAGCGGGCTGTGCCTGGCCAGTTCGGCCACGATCGAGTCCGGATCGACCTCGGTGTCCGCGAAGTGGCTCAGCAGCACCGGGATCTCCGCGCCGGCCGCGTAGGCCGAAAGTGAGCCGTGGTCGGCGACGAGGAAGTCGGCGGCGGCCAGGAGACCTCGCCAATCCTCGTAGGTGTCGACCACGTCGAGCCCGGCTGCGCGCGCCTCGCCGAACCAGTTCCGGACCTGCCGGGCGCCGTGCCCCGCCCAGACGGCCGGGTGCACGGTGGCGATCACCCGGTGGTTGGCCGGGAGCTCGCTCGCCAGCCGCCGGGGGAGATCGCCGTTCACCGCCAGCAGCGAGCGCGACCCCCAGGTCGACGACACGGCCACGAGGGTCTGCGCGTCCCGGATGCCGAGCCGTTCCCGGTAGTGCTCCCGATGCGCACGGCAGACGAGCAACCGGTCGTAACACGGGTCGCCGGCCACCACCGCGTACGGCACCGCTTCGGGGCACTGGCGGGACAGGGTGGACAGGTGGGCGGGATGGGGGAGCAGCAACGCGTCGACGACCGGCCGGCCCTCGTCGTCGAGCAGCGACGCCCGGTCCAGGCCGTACACCGGCCGGTCGTCGTCCAGCCCGGGCCACGCCCACGCGGGCCAGAGCTTGTTGTACCCGGCACCGTGCGGGGCGGCGAACCTCGCCCGGGCCGGCAGGTCGCCGATGCGGTGCAAGCTCGCCGCGACGACCAGGTCGAACTTCCGGCTGATCGCCTCCGCCCACGGGATGACGCGGACCTCCAGTTCCCGCAGCCGGTTCTCCACACCTTCGCCGAACTGGTCGGGCACCTGGGTGTAGATGAGCTGCACCCGCGGATCGTTCTCGAGGTGCAGGACCATGTCCTCCAGCCGGATCAGGCTGGTGATGGTGTGCACGGCGACCAGGACCGTGCGCTCGATGTCCATCGTGTTCCAGTGCTCGGCCCGCGGCTCGGCGGCCGCGTCGGGGCTGACCGGCGCGGCCGCCGGCGGCGGCTTGATCCAGCTGCGACCGCGCTTCGGCGCGGGGCGGGGGCGAGGGGTGGTGGAGGCCTTCGGCAGGTAGCGGTCCGCGAGGCGGCGGATGCCGCCGGACGAGGAACCGGTCGTCATGAGGTGAAGTGGGAGGACGTCCATCGCGCGGCACCTTTCATGACGTCCGACCATCGAATCGAAGTGCTCGGCCCTTCGACCCAGTCGTACACCCGTCCTTTTGTCAGCCTCCGGCAAGCCGGTGGAACCGCGGCGCGGTGCCACTTGTGGCGGCCCGGTACGGCGTGGCCGTCGTCCCGCAACTTCGGAACCGATAACTGCGAGGCTCTGACAAAAGTCTACTTGCCTTCAAATTGAAGTCAAGGTGATGAAGGTATGAGGCTCGCTCACGCTTCGACGGTGCGGTCGGTCATGAGCGCGAACCCGAGCGCTCCCCGTGCTCCCGCGGCGAGGCCCAGGTCCGAGCCGACGATCTTCACCGGGTCCTTCGAGTCGACCATGCCGCGGAGCGCGTAGAGCCGCAGGCCGTCCATCATGGGTTCGAGCAGCAGCTCCGGTGCCCTCCCCAGTTCGCCGCCGAGGACGATGAGCTCGGGGTTCATCAGGTTGCACACGCGGGCGAGCGCGAGGCCGATGGTCCGGGCTGCGTCCTGGAGCACCCGCCGGCACACGGCGTCGCCGCGCTTGGCGCGTTCGATCATGCCTTCGACGCTGGTCGGCAGATCGGCGCGGTACCCCGCGTACGCCTGCCGGACCTGTTCGAGGAGGCGGGCCCCGCCGACCAGGGTCTCCAGGCAGCCGCGGTTGCCGCACCGGCACGGGATGCCGTCCGGGTCCATGGTCAGGTGGCCGATCTCCCCGCCGTACCCGTGCCGTCCCCGGTAGATGAGGCCGCCGATGATCAGCCCGGCGCCGAGGCCGACGGACGCCTTGACGAACAGCACGGTCCCGGCGCCGCGACCGGCGCCGTACAGGTACTCGCCGTAGGCGGCGTAGTTGGCCTCGTTGTCCACGATGATCGGCACGTCGCGGAAGTGGTCGCGGAACCGTTCCGGGACGCTGCCGGTGATGTCCCAGTCGAGCGAGGCGGCCACCTGGGTGACCATGGCGGTCCGCGGGTCGACCGCGGCCGGGATGCCCACGCCGATCGAGACGATGTGGTCGATGTCGAGCCCGGTCTGGACCGTCAGCTCCTTGATGAGGTTGGCGCTCTCCCGCACCCAGCTGCTGCTGCCCTGGTCGGCGCGGAAGGACATCGATTCGTACTCGACCGCCGAGGTGTCCACGCGGCGGGCCGCCACCGCGATCCGGTCGTGGTTGACCTCCACGCCGACGGCCACCCCGCGGACGGCGCCGAGCCGGACCCGTTTGCCGCGCTCACCCTCCTCGCTCTGCACGCGGAAGATGCCCTCCTGCTGCAGTTCCGAGACCACCGCGGAGACGGTTCCCTGCGACAGCAGAAGGCGCTTGGCCAGGCTCACCTGGGTGATCCCGGGATCCGCCATCGCCGCGCGGATGACCTTCCGGCGGTTGACGTCCTTGACCGAATCCGACGGGGTCCACAGCAGGGACCGGGCATCCACGGTCGTGGCTCCCGTGCTCGACACTCTGCCTCCTGATGGCTGGTTGACTTCGATTTGAAGAGTACACTGCGCAGACGAGGCTTCGGCGAGTCGGCGAAGGCGGACCCACCGACCTGTTGAGTCCGGCCCTCCGGGAGTGGCGGTTCGTGCACAGCTTGGTTCAACCCGACCGTTGCGACAAGTCGACTTCCTGTGTGGGTGACTTTTTGTCAATCAACCCGAACAACTGTACTATGTGCAAACAGTGACTGGCCGAAGACGGTTCGCCATCGCGTATCGAGGGGGCACTCGTGAACGACGCTGACGTCGACCCGGACACCGTCCTCCTCGCTCCGGAGAGTGGCTACGAGCCACCGGCGGTATTCGATTTCGGGCCCGCCTTCAAGACCACCCGCGGGAATGGCAGCGGATCCGTGGACCAAAGCAGCCAGGAAGACTAGTTCCCGAACCGGTGCCGGATACAGGTGACGTGCCGTCGTGGTGAACCGATGAGCCTCACCGGTTGCTGGACGAGGTCGACCGGGCTCGCGCACGTCGTCTCGCGGACGCTGTCGGCCACCCTCCGGGAGGCCGGCTCCCCCGACGGCACACTGTTCCTCATCGGACACAGCTTCGTGCCGGACTCCCAGCTCACACAGGCTTGTGCCGCCATGTCACGGACGAACGACGTCGGCGCGACGGACGGCTGGCCGGGCTGCCACTCCAGCCTGTTGGTCACTCGTTCCGGGGCGGTCCTCCTGGCCGACCCCGTCGGCCAGTTTCCGCTCTTCGTCGCCGAGAAAGCGGACGCCGTCTGGTTCGGCACCGATTCTGCGCGCCTTGCGCAGCTGACCGGTGCGGCATTGGACGAAATATCCGTGGCGGCGGTACTGGCCTGTCCGGAATCGGGAGAACCGGTGCGCACGCGATCGATGTATCGCGGGATTCGCCGGGTGCCGCCCGGGCACGTTCTGTCGATCGGGCCATCCGGCATACTCGAACGCCCGCATTCCGTCCTGCGCCCTGATCCGGAAATGACGGTGGTGGAATCCGCCGAATGGCTCCGGGCAGCCCTCTCCACGGCGGTACGGGCCCGCACCCTGTCGCCGTATCGGCTGACGTTCGACCTGTCCGGCGGCCTCGATTCGACGTCCTTGACGGTGCTGGCGGCGGGCGAGCTGGGCGAGCTCGACTCCTTCACCTCCGTCAACCCCGCCGCCCCGGTGACCGACGACGTCGAATTCGCCGGCCGGCACGTTCGAAGTGTGACCGGCATCCGCCACCACCTGGTGCCCGCGGGTGCCGAGCACCTGCCGTACCAGGTGCTCGGTCCCACCGGCGACTGGCCGCACGGATCGTCGCTGGCCATGGGGGCCCTGCGAGCGCGGTTGACGCGCGCGGTGGAATTCGGCTCGCAAGCCCACGTGACGGGCGAAGGGGGCGACGTCGTGCTGAAAGCCCCCGCCGCCTACCTCGCGGACCTGGCGCGCCACGGTGAGCTGGTCCGCCTGTGGTCGGACTGCGTGGCGTGGGCACGGCTGCGCGGCCGGACGCCGCTCGCACTGGTCGGTCGCGCCCTGACGCTCAGCCGGACGACCCGGCGCCGGGCGCTGGGCGACCTCGCGAAGGACGTGGCCGCCGGTCACCCGATCGGTGCGGACTCCTGGGAGGCGGACAGGATCGCCCACTGGCGGCGTCCTTCGGCGCAGTGGCTCACCCCGTCCGCCAGACGGTCCCTCGCCGCCCACATCCGGGACACCGCGGACCACCTGGCCGAGGACGACGAGCTCGACCCCGGCGACGCGGTCACCCGGGAGCTCGTGCGGCAGCAGACGCTGACACTCCGCACCGTCCGGGCGGTCGGCGCCGAGTTCGGCGTCGACATGCACGCCCCGTTCATGGACACCGAGGTGGTCCGGGCCTGCCTTTCGCTGCCCGCGCGCCGGCGCGCGGATCCGCGGACGCCCAAGCCCTTGCTGCGCGCGGCGCTGGCCGGGCTCGTGCCGACGGCGGTGCTGGCTCGCACGACCAAGGGTGACTACACCCGCGACATGTACCTCGGTGTCCGCCGGGCGGCTCCGGCGTTGCGGCGGATGCTGACCGAATCCGTCGCCGCCGACCTCGGGATCCTCGAGCCCGGGCCGGTGCGCGGGGTGCTCGAGGAGGCGATCCAGGGCCTGCCTGCGCCCTGGGGCGCACTCCACCACGTGTTCGCGGTGGAGGCGTGGTTGCGGGAGCGCGAGGAGGGTGACCGTCCGTGATCGAGGCCAGGGTGCCCGCCAGTGTGCACGCCGTACCGGACGATGCGGGTCGGCTCGTGCTGCTCGACTCGGCGACCGGGCACTGGTTCGTGCTCAACCGCAGCGGAGCCGTCTTCTACCAGGAGTTGCGGAGTGTCGCCGACATCGACCAGGCGGCCGACGCCGTGGTCGCCCGCTACCCGGCCGTCCCGGCGGACCGGATCCGCCGGGACGTCGACGAGCTGGTGTCCGCGTTGGTGGCACGTGGGCTGGTCGAACTGCCCGACACGGGTGGCCGCCATCCCGCCGGTGTGCTGATGGCCGTGCCGGCGGACGAGGCTCCCGTGGACAGGCGCCGGCGGCTCGCGGCCGCGTTCGCGTTCCTGGTCGCGTTGCTGCTCCTGCGCCTGCCCTTCCGGACCTCGGCCGCTCTCGTCGCCAAGCTCAAGCGGTCGAAGCCGGTAGCGAGTACCGCCGACGCCCTCTCCGCGCTCGGTGCCGCCCGCTGGGCGAGCCGGTGGTACCCCGGCCGGGTCGCCTGCGTCGAGCTCTCGCTCACCGCGGTGCTGACGGCGGCGTTCCTCGGCGGCCGGGTCGACTGGTGTTTCGGGTTCACCGCCGACCCGTATTCGTTCCACGCCTGGATCGAGGTGGACGGCGAACCGGTCACCCACCCGGCTGACGAGCCGGTGCCCCCGACCTACCGGCGCGTGTTCCGGGCCTGACCATCAGAGCCGGCGGATGCGCTCGCGCACCCGGTCCACCCCGGGGTTGCCGAGCCGGGCGTAGATCTCCTCGGTGCGCTCGTAGTGCCCCTTCGCGACCCGTGGCTCGCCGGCGTCTTCGAACAGCTCGCCCAACGCCCACTCGGCGTCCGCGCGGCCCAGTGGCGAGTTCACCGCCTGCATCGTCAGCGCCGCCGCGCGGAGCCGCTCCAGTGCCCGCTGCCGGGCACCGACCCGCACCTCGGCACGAGCCAGCGCGATCCGTGCTCTCGCCGCGTTGTACGGATCCGGCACGTCGAGGTCGTCCAGGACCGCGACGGCTTCGATCAACGGCGGCTCGGCCTCGGCGGGGCGCCCGGCGGTGAACAGGGCGCGCCCGATGCTCACCAACGCGAGCCCGACGCTGCGTTGCTGCCGCAGCTCCCGGTAGCCGGCGAGCGCTTGCTCGAATGCGTGAGCGCGAGCTCGATGCGGCCCTGGTCCAGGTACGCGAAGCCGAACCGTTCCATCGAGCCGGCGATCCGGTGCCGGTCCCCGAGTTCCCGCCAGATCTCCGCGGCCTTCGCCATGTGCGCCAGCGCCTCGTCGTTGCGGCCCAAGGCGTGGAAGAGCAAGCCCAGCCGGTCGTTCGCGCCGGCCTCCGCTTCGCGGTCGGCGTCCTCCTCGGTCGCCCGGACCGCGAGCAGGTCGAACTGCAGCCAGTCGTAGTAGTGCGTGCGGTACAGGAACAGGCCCCACATCGCGTCGGCCAGCTGCCATGCGGTGGAGTTCCAGCCGTTTTCCGCCGCCGTGCGGGCGGCCGCCAGCAGGTTCACCCGTTCGCGGTCGAGCCATTCCAGGGCGTCCGCATGGCCGGTGAACGTCACGCGCTCGACGGGGGTGTCCGTGAAATCGCGGCGCACGTCGGTGCGGTGCGGCGTCACCACAGCACCGGCGTCGGTGGCGGTGCGCAGGTACCAGTCGAGCATCCGCCGCAGCGCCAGCTCCCGTTGCCCGGCGGGCTCCTGCGCCAGCGCCTGCTGCCTGGCGTGCAGCCGGATCAGGTCGTGGAGCCGGTAGCGGTCGGCGGCGGGGTCCGCCAGCAGGTTCGCCGTCACCAGCTCGTCCACCAGCCGTTCGGCCTCGGCCGCCGGCACGGCCACCGCGGCGGCGGCGAGACCGATGGCGAAGTCGGGCCCGGGGTGCAGACCCAGCAGCCGGTACAGCCGGGCGGCGGGAGCGGACAACGTTTCGTACGACATATCGAACACCACCTGTACGGACAGATCACCGGCAAGAGACAAGCCGGCCAGCCGACGCCCTTCGTCGACCAGCTCGGCGACCACCTTTTCCACCGGCCACCGGGGATGGGAGACCAGCCGGGCGCCGGCCACGCACAACGCCAGCGGGAGACCGGCGCACAGCGTGGCCAGCTGCTGCGAACACTGCCGTTCACGTTCGATCCGGCCGTCGCCGACCAGCCGCGCGAGCAGCTCGACCCCGTCTTCCGCGGGAAGGGGGTCGATCTCGACCAGCCGGCCGCCGTTCGCGACCAGCCCGCTCAGCCTCGACCGGCAGGTCACCACGGTCGTGGCCACCGCCGACGCCGGCAGCAGGACGCGTACCTGGTCGGCGGAACCGACGTCGTCGAGCACCACCAGCAGCCGCCGGCCCGCGGTGACGGACCGGAACAGCGCGGACTGCTCGACGAGATCGAGCGGTACGCGGGAGGCGGTGACGCCCAGCACGCGCAAGAAGTGCCCCAGCACCTGCTCCACCGTCACCGAGCCGGCCGGGCCGCCGAGGTGGGCGTACAGCTGGCCGTCGGGGTAGTGGTCGAGAACCTGGTGGGCCCACTGCACGGCGACCGCGCTCTTGCCGACGCCGGGCGGGCCGCTCAACACCAGGAGGCGGCTTTCGGCGCTCAATTTGTCGAGCAGCCGGTGTTCCACGGCGCGCCCGACGAACGCGGGTGGAGTCGGCGGCAGCTGCCGCGGCGGCGTCCCGCCGTCGTGCGCACCGAGGTGCGGCGGCACGGGGGAGCCGGGTACGTGGATCCAGCCGTGCAGCCGGGTTTTCTTCACCTGAACGGTGACCGGGTGGTAGGTCGACGGCTCGATGCCCCGGTACCCGTGCCGCACGATCGTTTCGTAGACGTGGTCGGACACCCCGACCGCCAGGGGGCTCTCGGCGTGCGCCAGGGCGATCCTGAGCTCGGCGGCGTCCAGCAGGCGGCAGACCACGACCAGGTCGTGTCCGGTCATCCCCTGCTCGTCGTGGGTGATCTCGCCGGCGTGCACGGCGACCCGCAACCTGATCTGCTCGGCCGGGGGTGCCCGGTGGTTGTGGTCGACCAGTCCGGCGAGCAGCTTGGGCAGCAACGGATCGAGCAACAGCACGGTGGACACACCGGCCGGGACGACGATCACGGCACCGTCCCCGCAGTCCTGGTAGGTGCAGGAGTCCCAGGCGACATCGGCCGTGGTGAACGAATCACGCACCAAGCGGTGCACGGCGGCGCGCACGGCGAGCCGGGCGCGGTCGTCCCGGTAGCGCGCGCTGAAGTCTTCGATGTCGAACGTGAAGAGCGCATGGTGCACGGGATACGGGGCCATCGCGCACCCCTCCCAGATCCGCTCAACCCTTTCTCGGTATACACCGCGGCTGCGTCAACCACAATCGCCGTCGCGAAACCGCACCTGGCC
Source organism: Amycolatopsis sp. lyj-23 (assembly GCF_046549135.1). NCBI lineage: Bacteria > Bacillati > Actinomycetota > Actinomycetes > Pseudonocardiales > Pseudonocardiaceae > Amycolatopsis > Amycolatopsis sp. lyj-23. Next base: position 192,818 of record NZ_JAJPWN010000023.1, read on the forward strand.
GAGCTGGCGGCGAAGATTTCCGGCGACACACGGCCCACCGGGCCACCGGAGGCCGCCGCCGGGTGCGTGGCGGCCTCCGGTGTGACCTAAGACCGCAGCCAGACCGCCGTGTCCGTCGGCAGCTCACCCTCCACCGGGCCGCTCGCCAGCAGGACCTCGCCCGGCGGGAGCGGCACCGGCGCGGCCGAGAAGTTCAACGCGAACGTGAAACCCGTCCGGAACGCCAGCACCCCGTCGCCCAGCGACAGCCATTCCAACGGACCCGCGGGCAGCTCACGCCGCAGCCGCAGGCCGTCTCGGTACAGCGACAGCATCGACGCCGGGTCCGCCGCCTCCGCCTCGGCCGTGTACGCCTTCCACTCCGGCGGCTGCGGCAACCACGCCCCTCCGGACCCGAAACCGAACGGCGGCTCGTCGCCGGACCACGGGATAGGGACGCGGCAGCCGTCGCGGCCCGGGTCGGTGCCGTGGGTGCGGGCGAACACCGGGTCCTGGCGCAGCTCGTCCGGGATGTCCAGGACCTCCCACAACCCCAGCTCCTCGCCCTGGTAGACGTACAGCCCGCCGGGCAGGGCCAGCGTCAGCAGCGCCGCCGCCCGTGCGCGGCGGGTGCCGACTGCCCGGTCGACCGGCAGCTCGTGCAGGCGGTTCGCGAACGAGAAACCCGTGTCGTGCGCGCGGCCGTAGCGCGTCACGTGGCGGGTTACGTCGTGGTTCGACAGCACCCAGGCCGCCGGGGCGCCGACTTCGTCGTGCGCGCGCAGCGTGCGCGTGATGACGTCCCGGAAGCGGTCGCTGTCCCACGGGCACACCAGGAAGTCGAAGTTGAACGCCGAGTGCAGCTCGTCGCGGCGCAGGTACCGCGCCGCCCGGGACATGTCCGGCAGCCACATCTCGCCGACCAGCACGCGCTCGCCGCCGTAGCTGTCGGCGATCTTGCGCCACGACCGGTAGATCTCGTGCAGCCCCTCCTGGTCGGAAAACGGCGTCTCGTCGCCGTCGTCGACGTCGGGCAGGTGGGGGTCCTTGACCAGGCCGTCGGCGACGTCGATGCGGAAGCCGTCGACGCCGCGGTCGAACCAGAAGCGCAGCACGTCCTCGAACTCCGTGCGGATCTCCGGGTTGTCCCAGTTGAAGTCAGGCTGGCGGGAGCTGTAGAGGTGCAGGTACCACTCGCCGTCCGGGACGCGCGTCCACGCGGACCCGCCGAAGCGCGACTTCCAGTTGTTCGGCGGCTCGCTGCCGTCCGGGCCGCGGCCGGGCCGGAACCAGAACCGCTGCCGCTCCGGCGAACCCGGGCCCGCCGCCAGTGCGGCCTGGAACCAGCGGTGCTCGTCGGAGCAGTGGTTGGGGACGATGTCGATGATCACGCGGATGTCGCGGGCGTGGGCTTCGGCGATCAGCTCCTCGGCTTCGGCGAGGGTGCCGAACAGCGGCTCGATGTCGCGGAAGTCGGCGACGTCGTAGCCGCCGTCGTCCATCGGGGACGGGTACCACGGGGTGAACCAGATCGCGTCGACCCCCAGGTCGGCCAGGTGGTCCAGCCGGGCGCGGACGCCGGCGAGGTCGCCGACGCCGTCGCCGTTGCCGTCCGCGAAGCTGCGGATGTACACCTGGTAGATCGCCGCGCTCCGCCACCAGCCGGTCTTGTCGGTCACGAAAGTGCCCCTCCTGGTCGTTGTGGTAAGCCTCAGCCCTTGAGGCTGCCGGCGGTCAGCCCGGCGAGGATCTGCCGCTGGAAGGCGAGGAACAGCGCCACCATCGGCAGGCTGGCCAGCACCATCCCGGCGACGAGCACGTTGAGCGGCATGTCGATCGCCACCCGCTGCAGCATCACCGAGAGCGTCTGCTTTTCGGTGTCCGGGAACACCAGCAGCGGCCAGATGAAGTCCTTCCACGCGGTGACCACCGCGAGGATCGACACCACGGCCAGGATCGGCCGCGAAATCGGCAGGATGATCTGCCAGAGCGTGCGCACCGGCCCGGCGCCGTCGAGGCGCGCCGCTTCGATGAGCTCGTCGGGGATCTGGTCGAAGAACCGCTTCAGCAGGTAGATGTTGAACGCGTTCGCCGCGGCGGGCAGCCAGACCGCCGTCGGCGAGTTGATCAGGTTGAGGTGCAGCAGCGGCAGGTCCGTCACCGTCACGTACGTCGGCACCAGCAACGCCGTGGCCGGCAGCATCAGCGTGGCCAGCATCAGCCCGAGCACGACGTTGCCGAACTTCGGCCGCAGTTTGGACAGCGCGAACGCGGCCGGGACGTCGATGGCGAGCTGCGCCAGCCACGCGCCACCGGCGACGACGAGCGTGTTGAGGAAGTACTTGCCCAGGCTGAGCTGGTTCCAGGCGTCGGCGAACGTTTCCGGGTGCCACTCGTGCGGGACGAGCGTCGCCGGGGTCTGCGCCAGTTCCTGCGGCGACTTCATCGCGCCCGTGACGACCCAGTAGAGCGGGAACATGAAGGCCAGCACGAACACCGCGAGCGTGCCCGCGAAGACGACGCCGTAGACGACCTTGCCGCGCGGGCTGCGCAGCGCGCCGGGCGAGACGAGGGTCCTCATGATTGGTCCGCCTTCCGCGTCAGCCGGACGTACCACGCCGAGAACACGCCGAGCGCCACGAACAGCAGCAGGCTCATCGCGCTCGCCGCGCCGAAGTCGTTGTAGACGAAGGCGTAGCGGTACAGGAGCAGGAGCACGGTCACCGTCGAGTCGTCCGGGCCGCCGCCGGTCATCACGTACGGCTCGGTGAACACCTGCATGGTCGCGACGATCTGCAGCAGCAGGAGCACGAGCAGGACGAACCGGGTCTGCGGGAAAGTCACGTGCCGCAGCCGTTTCCACAACCCGGCGCCGTCGAGTTCCGCGGCTTCGTACAGCTCGCCGGGGATGGTGCCGAGCGCGGCGAGGTAGATGAGCGTGGTGCTGCCCATGTTGGCCCACGTCGAGACGAAGACCAGGGACAGCATCGCCGTCGTGGACGAATCCAGCCACTGGCCGCCGGGCAGGCCGACCGCGCCGAGCGCGGAGTTGAACAGCCCGGGACCCGGGTCGTAGAACCACTTCCACATCAGGGCCGTGACCACCGGCGGCAGCATCACCGGAAGGTAGACGGCGAGCCGGAAGAACGCCTTGGCGTGGCGGAGTTCGTTCAGCAGCACCGCGGTGAAGAACGGGACGGCGAAGCCGAAGACGAGCGCGAGCCCGGTGAACAGCAGCGTGTTGCGCCAGGCGACGCCGAAGAGCGGGTCGTCGAACAGTTTCGCGAAGTTGTCGAAGCCGACCCACGTCGGCGCGTTGACGAAGTCGACCTGCTGGAAGCTCAGCAGCACGCCGCGCACGATCGGGTACCAGGAGAACAGCGCGAACACCACGAGCGCGGCGCAGAGCAGGCCGTACGCGGTGAGGTTCTCCTTGAGCTTGCGGCGCAGTTTCGTGCGGTTGGCCGGCGTGGCGGCCGGGCGCCCGGCCCGCGACGGTTTCGCCGCGGGCCAGGCGAGCACGCTACTTGACCTGGGCGAGGACACCGTTGACCTTCGACGCGGCGGAGCTCAGCTGCTGGTCGATGTTCGCGTTTTGGTCGGTCAGCACGGCCTGCATGACGCTGTCGAGCGCGGCGTAGACCTGCTGCGCGTTCGGCGGCTCGATGCTGCCCTTGATCTTGCTCGTGGTGTCCACGTAGGACTGGAAGTTCTTCGCGGGAACGTTGGCGTACTTGGTCTTCAGGGCCAGCTGCTGCTCGCGCACGGCGCCCTGCCAGACGTCCGGGGTCGGCTCGGCGGGCAGGCCGACCGGCTGCTTGCCGTCGACGTACTGCTGGATGTGCTTCTCGAAGCGGTCCGGGTTGAGGTACTTCCACTGGATCCACTCGAGGCCGGCCTTGACCTTCTCCGGCGACGCCTTCGGGTTGATCATGTAGCCCTCGCCGCCGAGCAGGGTGCCCTGGCCGCCGGGCATGCCCGCGATGCCGTAGTCCTCGTACTTGCCGTTGAACTGCTTGACGAGCACGGGCACGTTGTCCGGGGCGGCCATGTACATGCCTAGCTGGCCGGCGCCCATCATGCGCTGGACGTCCTGGGCTTCGAGGAGCTGCTTGGCGCCCATGGAGTTGTCGGTCCAGCGCATGTCGTGCAGGTACTGCAGCGCCTGCTTGCCCTTTTGGTTGTCGAAGTCGGCGACCCACTTGTCGCCGTCCTTGCGGGCGATGTCGCCACCCATCGAGTAGAGCCAGCCGGTCAGGTGCCAGCCGCCCTGGTTGTTCTTGCTGTAGTCGGCGTACCCGACGACGCCGTTGCCCAGCGCGGAGATCTTCTTCGCGGCTTCGCGGACTTCGTCCCAGGTCTGCGGCGGCTTGTCCGGATCGAGCCCGGCCTTCTGGAACAGCGGGCGGCTGTAGAGCAGGCCCATGGTGTAGTTCATCGTCGGGAGGCCGTAGAGCTTGCCGCCGGCGTCGCGGAAGTTGTCCAGGAGTTCCGGCTTGATGTCGTTGATGTGCGGAACGCTCTTCGCGGCTTCCGTGATGTCGGCGGCTTGGTGCCGCGCGATGATCTGCGCCGGATCGGTGAAGTAGACGTAGTAGACGTCCTCGAGCTGCCCGCCGGCGAGCTTCGCGGAGAACGTCTTCGGGTCCATGAACCCTTCGTGCGGCTCGATGTCGATGTTCGGGTGCGCGGCCTCGAACTCCTTGACGTCGGCGTCGAAGACGCTGCGTTCGAACGGCTGGCTGGTCGGCGGCTGGCCGGTGACGGTGATCTTCACCTTCCCGCCGCTCTGGGCCGCGGAGTCACCATCCCCGCAGGCGGCGGCGGTGAGGGCGAGCCCGCCCGCGGCGAGCAGGCAGAACATCCGTCGGGTGGCGGTTCTGGACCAGGGACTGCTCATCTCAAGCCTCTTCTCGGGGTCGCGACGGCTGTCACGTGATTGCGGTCACTCTAAAGTGGTAGACCGGATCGGCGCAATAAGACGACGAGAAGTTGCAAGTTACGAACAGGCCGCGGACTGTCCACAGGAGGGCTGCGATGTGGACAGGCGGGTTGGCGGGAAGGTCTTTCGCGGGTTTTCGTCGGAGGGGGGCGATAGGCTGGACAAGGGCACGCCCCCCAGGGAGGGCGGGGGTGTTTTTGGGGCGGCGCCCTGGCCCTTGCCGGGCGCAGTCGCCGGGGGACTGACGGGTGGAATTGCGGCGGAGCTGGTGGTCCCCGGTCTTGGCCGAAGGCATCAGGCAGGGCCGTAGCGCCCACCGGCGGCCAATGCCCCGGCAGAGTCGTATCGCTACGTCCGAGCTTCCTGACCAGCGCAACCGGCACGCGAAAGCACGACCGGCGTCCCCACCCAGACCTTCCCCGCCACCCCGATACGAAGCCGAAAACACGGACGGTGGTGCCGGGTCAAGGCACGCTTTCCCGCCTTGACGCGGCACCACCGTCCGTAGTCACAATCAGGCTTCGGGGTGGTGGCTCGAGCTAGAAGAGACTCAAGCCATCCGGCGCGCGGTGGACCCCCGGACCACCAGCTCCGGAGCGAACAGCAGCTCCTCCGCCGCCACCTCACCGCCGTTGATCCGCTTCACCAGCAGCTCCACGACCGCCCGCCCCATCGCCTCGATCGGCTGGCGGGTCGTCGTCAGCGGCGGGTCGGTGCAGTTCATCAGCGCCGAGTCGTCGTAGCCGACCACCGAAACGTCCTCCGGTACCGACAACCCCTGCCGGCGCGCCGCCCGGACCGCGCCCAGGGCCAGCAGGTCGCTCGCGCACAGCACCGCCGTCGCCCCGCGGGGGTACAGGCGGGCCGCCGCCGCGTGGCCGCCCTCGATCGAGAACATCCCGTGCTCCACCAGCTCGTCCAGCACCGGCAACCCCAGCTTTGCCGCGTACGAGCGGAACGCCTCCAGCTTCCGCTGCGACGGCACGTGGTCCGACGGGCCGAGGACCAGGCCGATCTTCTCGTGCCCGAGGGAGCTCAGGTGCCCGACGACCTGCTCGACCGCCACCGCGTCGTCGCACGACACCTGAGGGAGCCCGAGGTGGTCGACCGCCGCGTTGATCAGCACCGTCGGGAGGCGGCGCTCGACCAGGTGGTGGTAGTGCGAGTGGACCGCGTCCGCCTGCGCGTACAGCCCGCCGGCGAACACCACGCCCGACACCTGCTGCTGCAGGAGCAGCTCGACGTACTCCGCCTCGGACACCCCGCCCGCGGTCCGCGTGCAGAGCACCGGCGTGAACCCCTGCTGGGCGAGGGCGTTGCCCATGATCTCCGCCAGCGCCGGGAAGATCGGGTTCTGCAGCTCCGGCAGCACCAGCCCGACCAGGCGGGCCCGCTCGCCGCGCAGCTGGGTGGGGCGCTCGTAGCCCATCACGTCCAGCGCGGTGAGCACGGCGGCGCGGGTGCTGGCGGACACCCCGGACCGGCCGTTGAGCACCCGGCTGACCGTGGCTTCGCTGACCCCGACCTGGCGGGCGACTTCGGCAAGACGACGCGTCATGGCTGAAACTTTACAGCAACTGGGCGCAAAAGCATGACAAGCCCGTACCGGTCGGCACGACCGGTACGGGCTCGCCGAGAGCCGAGCTTACGAAGCCGCCACTTCGAACTCGGACACCTGCCCGGCCGGCCAGCCGGTGTTCCCGGTGAACGTCAGCCGCACGAAACGCTGGGACGTCGCCGTGAAGGAGACCGACGCCGTGTTGCCCGAAGCCGGGTCGAACGTGTAACCGCGCGAACCCACCAGCGTCGTGTACGAGCCGCCGTCGGTGCTGCCCGAGATCGTGACCGTCTGGGTGCGCGCCCCCCACGCCGACGACGGCGGCAGCTTGAGCGTCACCTTGTTGATCGACGCCGCCGCGCCCAGGTCCACCGTCAGCGTCTGCGGGAAGGCGTTGTTCGTGCTTTCCCAGTAGGAGTTCGCGTCACCGTCGTTGGCGTTCGACGGCGGGAAGCCGCCCTGGGAACCCGACGCGCTGATCGCCTTGCCCTTCGCGAGGTTGGTGCCGGACTGCGGCGGCTGCGGCGGCCCCGAGTTCGGCGCCGGCCAGGTCGAGCAGTCGCTCCAGGTGCCGGTCCAGCCGCTGTTGCCCGACCCGCTGAACGCCATCCGGGGGATCGACGTCGGGTAGGGGCAGTTGTACGTCCCGGTGACGCCGACGCCGGACGCGGTCAGGTTGCTGATCGACACCGAGCCCTGCGTCTGGGCCTGCGCCACGAACGTGCCGACGCCCTGCACCGAGACGCCGTCGATCGTGATGCCCTGGATCGGCTTGCCGGCGCCGTTGCCGTCGATGAACTGGATGGCCTCGTACGGGCTCTGGATCGCGGTGAACCCGGTGACGCGGATCGTCACGCCGGTGATCGCCTGGTCACGCGCGTCGAACCACAGCGCGCCGACGCCGAACTGCCAGTTCGGGTCGAGCGCCCCGGCCCGCAGCGCGGTGTTGTTCGACAGCGTCACCGTGCCGGACAGCGGTACCGAGCTGAACCGGTTCGCCACCAGGTAGCCGCCGCCGAGTGCGTTGGTGTCCTGGACGAGGTTGCCGCTCACCGTGTTGTTCGAGCCGCCGTACAGCGCGATGCCGTTGGCCAGGTTCGGCTGCACCACCGTGTTGTTGAGCAGGGAGTTGCCGGAGTCGGCCTGGCCGTTGGACCACAGCGCGAGCCCGTCGTCGCCGTTGTTGCGCAGGTAGTTGTTGCGCAGGGTCGAGTTCGTGACGGCGCCGTCGAAGTTGACGCCGTCGGCCTGGGTGTCGAGGATGCGGTTGTTTTCGATGGCGAGGTTCGACGACGCGCCGTTCATCAGCCACAGGCCGCACTTCGTGTCCTGGATCCACAGGCCGCTGACCACGGAACCGTTGCCCAGGACACCGTGGAACGCGTTGTCCGGGCTGCCGTCGTTGCGTTCGGTGACGTCGCCGAACACCGCGAAGTCGTACAGCTTGATGTTCCCGGACGCGCTGCCGTTGTTGAAGATGTTGTTGCCGTGCAGCACGGTGTACCACTGACCCGCGCCGCGGACCGTGGTCTGGTCGATCTGCAGCGCCGAGGAGATCTCGAACCGCCCGGCCGGGACCCACAGTTCCTTGCCCTGCGAGCGCGCCGCCGAAAGCGCGTTCCGGAAGGCCTGCGAGTCGTCGGAGGAGTCGTTCGGGGTGGCGCCGTAGTCGGTCACCGACAGGTCGGCGGCCGGTTTGGTGCCCGCGCCGCCGACCTGCTCGAAGTCGGCGAGGTCGATGGTCGCCTGGCCGACGTCACCGGAGTCGGCGGCCACCCGCACCTTCGCGCCCGCCGAAGCGTTCTGCCCGAACAGCAACCGGGCGTCGTCGAAGAAGTGGTGCGTCTTCGCGCCCGGGATCCAGCTGGTGTCCACATAGGAATAGCGGGACGTCACCGAGAGCCCGCTGCCGAGCTTGGTGCCGTTGACGTACACCGAAAGCCGGCCCGACGAGCCGTCCGGCAGGTTGTAGTGGACGTTGATCGAGTTCGCCGCCGCGGGCAGCGTGAACTCGACGTACTGGCCGGTCGTGATCCGCACGGCCTGGCGTCCGGACGCTTCCGAGGCGATCGAGGCCTGGGTGTAGTCGGGGCCGACGGCCGAGCCGTTGGTGGCCGAGCACTCGGCCTCGACGGTCCGGAAGGGCACGCTCGCCCCGCCGGACGCGGTCGTGGGGCAGGTCGCCGCGGCGGCCGGGCCGGCGCCGGCCAGCACGGTCAGGCCGGACGCCGCGAGCGCGGCGGCGAGCAGAGCCGGGATGCGGGACATCGTCATCACCTCTCAGGAGGAATAGGCTTCGAGTTCGGACAGCTGCCCGGCGGGCCAGCCGGTGTTGCCGGTGAAGGTGAGCCGCAGCGTGCGCGCCGACGTCGCAGGGAAGGTGACGGTCGCGGTGTTGCCGGACGCGGGGTTGAACGTGTAGCCGGCCGCGGCCTTGACGCCGTCGACCGAGATCGTCTGGGTGCGGGTGCCCCACGCCGAGGACGGCGGCAGCTTCAGCACCAGCCTCGAGACGGTGACCGTGCTGCCGAAGTCCACGGTCAGCGACTGCGGGAACGCGTTGTTCGTGCTCTCCCAGTAGGAGTTCGCGTCGCCGTCGACGGCGTTGCCCGGCGGGAAACCACCCTGCGAGCCGGACGCGCTGACCGCCTTGTGCAGCGCCAGGTTCCCGGACGGCGGAGTCGTGGTCGTGGTGGTCGGCGGGGGCGGGGTGGTGGTCGTCGTGCCGCCGTTGTCGGAGCCGTAGACCGGCGACGGCCACGAGCCGCAGTACGTCGTCGTCCAGCCGGAGTTGCCGCCCTGGTCGGCGAGGCCGGTCATCGCGTCCGGGCCCATGCAGTTGTAGACACCCGCGCGGCCGACGCCGGTCGCGACGACGTTCTTCACCGACCCCGTCGGCTTCGCCTGGATCTGCCAGGCGAAGGTGCCCGCGCCGGTGATCCGGACGCCGTCGAAGTGCACGTCCGTGGTGGCGCTGTCGATGAACTGGATGGCCTCGTAGTTGTTGTCCACCAGGTCGTTGTCCGTGACGTCGATGCGGCCGGTGATGGCCGAGTCGCGGCCGTCGAACCAGAGGGCGCCGACGCCGAACTGCCAGTTCGAGTCGAGCACGCCGGTCCGGATCGCGGTGTTGCGCGCCACCGTCGTGGTGCCCGACAGCGGCACCGCGCTGAACCGGTTCGCGATGTGCAGGCCGCCGCCCTGGTCCTGGTTGTCGGCCACGACGTTGTCGGACACGGTGTTGTCGTGCCCGCCGTAGACCGCGATGTTGTTGGCGAGGATCGGCAGCAGCACGGTGTTGAAGGAGAACGTGTTGTGGTGGTCGGCGTCGTGCTCCGACCACATGGCCAGGCCGTCGTCGCCGGTGTTGCGCAGGAAGTTGTTCGTCACCGTGACGTTGCTGATGCCCTGGTGCAGGTTCAGCCCGTCGGCGGTCTGGTCGAGGATCCGGTTGCCGGACACGGTGAGCCCGTCGAACGGCCCGTCGAGCCACAGCCCGACCTTCGTGTGCTGCAGCCACAGGTTCTGCACGACCGAGCCGCCGCCGAGCGCGCCGCCGATGGCGTTGGACTGGTCGCAGTCGACGCGGGCGTCGACCTGGCCGATGATCGCGAAGTCGTAGAGCTTCACCGCGCTGCTCGTGCCGGGCACGGCCGGGTTGCCGGGGTACGTCGACGTCCCGCAGCTCGCGGGCTCGCCCTTGCCGAAGATCCCGGCCCGCGGCCCGGTCAGCACCGAGTACCAGGGCCCGGCGCCGCGGATCGTCACCTGGTCGACGGTGATGTGGTGGCCGAGGGTGAACGTCCCGGCGGGGATCCAGACCTCCTTGCCCTGGCTGCGAGCCGCGGCCACGGCGGCGTCGAACGCGCCCGCGTCGTCGGTCGTGTCGTTCGCGGTGGCGCCGTAGTCGGTGACGGACACCGAGTTCGCGGGTCGCGTGGCGGCCGCGCCGACCTGCTCGAAGTCGGCGAGGTCGACGGTGACCGGTGTGACGTCGCCCGCGTCGACCTGCAGCTTGATCTTCGTGCCCGCCGGGTAGGACGTGCCGAGCAGGGCGCGGGTCTCGTCGTAGAAGTGGTGCGCGTGCCCGTCGCCGGGGTTGTTGGTGAACGGGTACGAGCCGTAGTACCAGGCCCACTTCGACGTCAGGGCGATGTCCCGGTTGTGCGCACCGCCGACGTACAGGGAAATCGTCCCGTTGACCGAATCCGGGACGCTGTACCGGAAGTCGATCGAGTTCGCCGGCGCGGTGAGCGTGAACTCGACGTACTGGCCTTGGCCGGACAGCGTCACCGCCTTCCGGCCGGACGCTTCGCCGGCGAGGGTGCCCGCGGCGCGGTTCGGGCCGATGACCGAACCGTTCGTCGCGGCGTTTTCGGCTTCTTGTTCGAGGAAGGGCACGGAAGCGCCGCGGCTCGCGGCGACCGCGGAATTCGCGGCCGGGCCGGCGGCGATGGTGAGCCCGGCGGCGGCGATGACGGCGACCGCTGAGGCGCCGTAACGGATTTTGGGCGCGCTGAACACAGAGCTGGGAGACATGGACGGCACTGGCCTTTCCGCAGCAGGTGGGGACCTCTGTGATCCGGATCATACGAATCGCGGACAGGAAATCGCAATACTTGGACGAACTTACGCAAGTTTGCGACAGGAATTGACGACTGGCCCGGATGCCCGGCGTTCGCTTACGCCCGGCGGAGCAACGCCGTCGCCGGTGGCCCGCGCTGATATTTTCCAGGGATGAGCCAGCGACGCGCGGACGGCAGCGCCGGGGACGCCGACTACGGCGCGATCGGCGGGGTCTACACCGACTACCGCAAGCCGGATCCCCGCATCGGGCAGTACATCCTCGACGCACTGGGTGACGCGCGAACCGTGCTGAACGTCGGCGCGGGCGCCGGCGCGTACGAGCCCGAAGACCGCGAAGTGACGGCGGTCGAGCCGTCGGCGTCGATGCGGGCGCAACGTCCGGCGGGCCTGTCGCCCGCCGTCGACGCGGTCGCCGAGAAGCTGCCGTTCGGCGACCGGGCGTTCGAGGGCGCGATGAGCACGTTCAGCGTCCACCAGTGGAACGACCTGTGGACCGGGCTGGAGGAGCTGCGCCGCGTCACCCGTGGCCCGATCGCCGTCCTCACGTGCGACCCGGACCGGCTGCGCCGCTTCTGGCTGCTGGACTACGCGCCGGAGGTGATCGAAACCGAGGCCCGCCGCTTCCCGTCGGTCGACGACATCGCCGACGGGCTCGGCGGCCACACCGAAGTCATCGGCGTGCCGATCCCGATCGACTGCACCGACGGCTTCAACGAGGCCTACTACGCCCGCCCCGAACGCCTGCTGGACCCGGGCGCGAGGCTGTCGTGCTCGGCGTGGAGCTTCGTCGACGACCGCGTGCACCACCGCTTCGCCGCGGAACTCCAGCACGACCTCGACGACGGCACGTGGGAACGCCGCTACGGCAGGCTCCGCGAGCAGCCGACCTTCGACGGCTCACTGGTGCTCGTCGTCTCGAACCCCACGGCGTGACCAGGGAGCGGCTCGTTCGGCGTAGCGGTTAGTTGGCAGCGGCCCGGCTCGGACCCGCACCGCGCCCGGCTCGGTGAGCGTCAGCGCACCTGGGACGCGCGGCACTACCCGGCCAGCAGCTCCTGCAGCTCCTGCACGGCGACAGCGAGTTCGTCGGCGAAGCGGTACATCTCCGCCGAGACGTGCTTCGGCGTGCTCAGGTAGATGTTCCAGCGGTCCGGCAGCAGCACGTACGCGATGCCGATGCACTGCGGGCTGGTCGAGCCGAAGCCGAAGTACTGGATGTTGACCGACGGCGCCGAGCTCGTGCTGAGGTAGTCGTCGCGCAGCTTCAGCCAGCCCGGTGCGGAGTACAGCGCCGGGGTTTCCGCGTCGCCACGGCGTTTCCCGATCAGCTGCAGCTCCCACAGGTGCTGCTCCGGCGCGTCGCCGGCCTGGCACTCCTTCGCCCGGGCCACGTGCTTCGCCGCGGCCGCGCGGAACGCTTCGCGCTTCTCGTCCGCGGAAGCGCTCGAAGAGGTCAGGACGTCGGCGAACCGCACGACCTCGGGCGTGACGACCCGCATGGCCTCGGTCCGGCCGTTCCGGAACTGCCGGGTGGCGATCGACTCGTACGTCGCGCCGGTCAGGCCCTTCGCGCGCCGGTGGGCCAGCTGGTACGCCATCTGCGCGAAGGCGTCCGGGGACATCCCGAGCTCCTTCGCCCGGTTCGCGCCGAAGTCGAACGACACCGTCTGCGTCGCGGTCGCCTCCGCGTACGCCCGGTACGCCGCTGCGGCGGCGAGAGCGTCTTCGCGGAGTTCGTCGGTCAGCGTGAACTCGATCGCCTCGAAGCCCGGCACGCCGTCGGTGGTCTCCCGCGGCTCGCGCGAGCCGCTCAGCAGGGCGTCGGTGAAGCCGAGGATCGTGGTGCCGTCGAGTTCGCAGTGCTCGACGTTGATCCCCGCGGTGCCGTCCTCGAACACGATGAGCGACACGGCCTTGTCGTACCAGCGGTTGTCGCCGTACAGCAGCCGGTCACCCGCCTCCAGGGCGTTCGACGGCGTGAAGTCGTCCAGGCACAGGCAGAACAACGCGGTTTCGATGGCTTCGAGCGCGTCGGCGTTCCCGGCTTCGAGCAGCGCGGCCCGCGAAGCCGCCCACTCGGCGCGGGCCTTCGTGGTGAAGGGCCCGGCCGGGACGTCGGTGCGGTGGTCGTCCTTGAGGATCGCCCGCAGCGCCTCGCCCAGCTGGGCCGGCGGATACGGGCGGCCGTCAGCGGCGAGGACGTCCAGCCGGAACGGCGTCCCCTTCGAGAACACCACGATGTGCCGCTCGGGCGACGGGAACCGCGTGCGCGCGGTGTCCAGCACCTCGCCCGGGATGCGCGTCGCCGAGAACAGGAACTTGTGCTGCACCATCGACTGCGGCGTGCCGCGCAGCAGCACCGGCGGCACGAGTTCGCCGTCGAGCTTCAGCTTGTAGTCCACGGCGGCCGCGGTCAGCTCGGCCGCGCGCTCCACCTGACCGAGCGGGGACTCGGAGAACAGGAAGAAGAAGTTGGCGTTGAGCGCGATCCGGTCGCGGCGGCCGAGGTAGCGGTACGGCCAGAACGTGTCGAGCCAGCTGCGCACGCCGGGCGAGCGGTCGTACTCCTCGAGCCGCGCCTGCAGCTCCGGCCCGGGACCCGCGAGGAACTCCGCGACGGCCGCCTCGGTCTCGGCCAGCTCGTCCGGCGTCAGCAGCGGGGCGCACCACTCGAGGAACCGGCGGCCGCTGTCCTCCAGGGTGGGAAGCGGGACTCGGGGGAGCCGGTCCTCGTTGCCGAACGTGCGGGTGGACCATTCCGGACTGCTCACGGTCATCCTTCTTCGTCGGGGAATGCGACTGGGGCCGAGCCTTCAGGACGGGAAACATACAGCTGCGCGTAGAGCCACCCGTCGGACTCCAGCCCGGTGGGGTCGACGCCGGCCGCGCTCAGCGTGTCCACGATCTGCGTCTGCTCCTCGGCGGAGGCGAACTGCCGCTGCCGGAAGACCCCACCGACGCCCGTGGTCTCGTACCCCAGCTCCGCGAGGCTTTCGGCGATCGGTTCGTAGGAGAACATCCGCAGCACGAAGTGCGCCATCCACGGCCGCGAGCCGCGGGCGACCCGGGTGAGCGTCTTCTCGGTGACGTACCCGACGCAGCCGGTCGAGACGACGAGGTCGACGTCGTCCAAGAGCTTCTGCTGGGTGCTGTCCGGGTCGTCGCGTTCGAGGTCGGTGTGGATGGCCTCGTCGAGGAAGCCCGCCGAAAGCGCGTACTCGAGCGCCGGGGCCGAGCTGTCCAGGCCGTAGAACCGCGGCCCGCCGGGGTGGACGCGCTTGCGGTCCGCCTCGACCAGCGCCGCGTGGTCCAGCGCGCGCACGGCCGGGGCGGTGTAGTGGGCGTAGAGGTCGTCCATCGTCGCTTCGCAGCGCTGCAGGGCCGCGTTGACGCCGTACGAGCAGCCGACGTCGAGCACGGTCGGCCGCTCGGCGGGGTGCGCCGCGATCAGCTCCGCGAAGTACGGCTTCGCCAGCTGGGGAATGTGGTAGCCGACGCGCTTCAACGTGCCGAAGAACGGCCGCGGGTCGGGTGCGGTGTAGATGTGGTCGAACGAGATCTTGCCGGTGGAGTCGAAAGGCATGGGCCACGCTCCCTGATCTGGTCGAGTGATCTAGTCGAGCAGTTCGTCGCCGCGGGCGGTGCGCTCCGCGAGGTGCGCGGGCAGGACGCGGCCGAACAGCTGCCGGGTGCGCTCCGCGCTGCCGATGACCCCCGGCCGCTCGCTGTAGGCGAAGATCGCGGAATGCCGCGCGATCGCGCCCGCCACGGTGCTGACCCGGTGCAGCGCGAAGCGCCCTTTGAACAGCTGGAGATCACCGGGCCGCAGGTCGAGGCGCCGGACGAGCCCGGTGTCGCCGGCCAGCACCGAGCGCACGGCGGGGAAGTTCTCGTCCGCGGCGGACCGGATGCCCGGGCAGTACTCGAAGGTGCCGCCGTCGTCGGCAGCCTGGGTGAGCATGCTGACGGTGTGGGTGTTCGTGTCGAAGTGCCACGGGTGCGCGCGGCCGGGCGCGATCACGTTGAGCGTCAGCCCGGACAGCGGGTCGGCGAGTTCGTGCAGTTCCGGCAGCCCGAAGCAGTCCGCGACGAACCGGCGGAACACCGGGCTGGTGTAGAGCCGGCTGATGATCGACGACGGCGGGATGCGGTCGCGGGCGACGAAAGCGTTGCCGCGTTCCATGATCGTCCGGCCGGGGTGGTCTTCGGGCAGCGGCTCGTCGAGGGCGGTGTTGTAGGCGTTGACCTTCTCGATCTTCGTGTACGCGTGCGGTTCGAGCGCGGCGCATTCCTCGCGGAGGAGGTCGTGGAGTCCGGGACGGATGAAGTCGGTGAGGACGCTGCAGCCGGCGTCGGCGAGCTCGGCGCGGGTGCGGCCCACGGTCTCGCGCCAGGCCGGGCTGCCCGGATCGGTGAGCGGGTAGCGGTCGGTGTCGACCATTTCCAGTGGCGCTACGGAGGTGCTCATCGTCGAGGTCCCTTCCGGCGGGTGAAGGAACAGAGTTAGCACAGAAGCCCGCTGGTCAACCGTGGGTTTGTGAGCGGTGACACACGGTCGTCAACGGCCGATCCTGCTGGCCCAGGCGCTGAGCTCGACGGTGCCGGTGGTGCCCAGATCCGTCTCCAGCGGCTGCTTCTGCGCGGGCTCGCCGGGGATCGGGACCACCGAAACCGCGGCGCCGGTGTGCTTGTCACCGCTGGTGACCGTGGCCGACCAGGCGAGCACCGACAGCGCCTTCTCACCCGGCTGGAGCGTCAGGTCCTGCGGGCCCGGATCGGGCGCGAAGTAGGACGTCTGGTGGAGCACCTTGACGTCGAGCGGGGTGCCGTCGCCGGCCAGGATCTTGACGTCCGGGTAGCCGGTGACCTTGCGCGGCACGGTGTCCCGGTTGGTCAGCGTCAGCACGCTGGCGCGGTGCCCGAGCCCGGCCTCGACCGGACCGACCGAAAGCGACAGACCGCTCGGGGGCGGCGGCGCGTACGTCGGGCTCGGTGGTGGCGTCGGAGCGGGTGGTGGCGGCGTAGTACCGCAACCCGCGAGAAGGGCTACGACGAGAAGTGGTGCGAAGCGCGAAACCCCCATGCGGCGGAAGGGTAGCGGGCGCCCCGGAAGGCGCCCGCCACCACCTCACGGGGTCAGCAGCGGCAGCAGCGGCTTGCGGACGGCCGTCGCGACACCGTCGGACGCCTCCGCGGCGGCGAGCCGCTCGGCCGACGGCCTGCCGTAACCGGTCGTGCGCTGGACCAGCGGACGGCCCAGCGGCTCGACCATCGCCCGCATGTCGCTGATCGTCTTGTACGACCCGTTGGACGCACCGGCCATCCGGCTGATCGTCTCCTCCATCAGCGTCCCGCCGATGTCGTTGACGCCGCCCTGCAGCACCGCGCGGCTGCCCTCTTCGCCGAGCTTCACCCAGGAGCTCTGGATGTTGTCGATCATGCCGTGCAGCAGCAGCCGGGCCAGCGCGTGCACCGCGCGGTTCTCGCGCAGCGTGGTGCCCGGGCGGGCGAGGCCGGCCAGGTAGATCGGCGCGCTCTGGTGGATGAACGGCAGCAGGACGAACTCGGTGAACCCGCGTCGCCCGTGCTTCTCGAGGCCTTCGCGCTGCAGCCGGGCCAGCAGCTTGAGGTGCGCGACCCAGTGCGCCGGCGTGTCGACGTGGCCGTACATCATCGTGGACGTCGTCGGCAGGCCGACCTCGTGCGCGGTCGTGACGACCTTGATCCACTCCGACGTCGGCAGCTTGCCCTTGGTGAGCACCCAGCGGACGTCGTCGTCGAGGATCTCCGCCGCCGTGCCCGGCAGCGAGTCCACACCGGCCTCTTTCGCCTTGATGAGCCAATCGCGAAGCGACAGGTTCGTCCGCGAAGCGCCGTTCACGACCTCCATCGGGCTGTAGGAGTGCAGGTGGATCTCCGGCTGCCGCCGCTTGACCTCGGCCGCGAGGTCGAAGTACGCGGTGCCCGGCAGGTCCGGGTGGATGCCGCCCTGCATGCAGATCTCGGTCGCGCCCGCGGCCCACGCCTCGTCGACGCGGTCGCCGACCTGCTCCAGCGAGAGCGTGTACGCGTCGGCGTCGGTGCGACGCTGCGCGAAGGCGCAGAAGCGGCAACCCGTGTAGCAGACGTTGGTGAAGTTGATGTTCCGGGTGACGACGAACGTGACGTCGTCACCGACCGTCTCGCGCCGCAGGTCGTCGGCGATCCGGGTGAACGCGTCGAGTTCGCGGCCGTCGGCGTGCAGCAGCGCGAGCGCGGCGTCGTCGGACAGCCCGGCGGGGTCCGTTTCCGCGCTGCGCAACGCTTCCAGGATGTCCGTGTCGAACTTGGCCGGCCCGGTCTTGATCCGGTCGCCGATTTCCTTCCAGTCGCCGTACACGGAGTCGAAGTCGCTGCGGCGGTCCTCGGTGCGGCCGCTGGTGTCGATCTCGGTGTGCAGCTCGGTGCGCCCGGACTCCTGCCAGCCGCCGTCCGGTTCCTGCCACGGGATGCCGACCGGCATCGCGCCTTCGCGGGCCATGCCCGTGTCGTAGTCGACGAGCGCGGCGACGTGCCGCGTGATCCGCGGGTCCAGCCACGGCTCGCCGGCCTTGACGTACTCGGGGTAGATCGTCAGCCGCTCCTTGAGCTCGAACCCGGCCTTCTCGGTGCGGCGGGCGAGCTCGTCGATCTGCGGCCACGCGCGTTCCGGGTTGACGTGGTCCGGGGTCAGCGGTGAGACGCCGCCCCAGTCGTCGATGCCGGCGCGGATCATCAGGTCGTACTGGTTGCCGATCAGGTTCGGCGGCGCCTGGATGCGCATCTTCGGGCCGAGCACCAGCCGCGCGACGGCGATGTTCGCGGCGAGCTCTTCGAGGTCGGCGTCCGGGGTCGCACGCATCTTCGTGTCCGGCTTGGCCCGGAAGTTCTGCACGATGACTTCCTGGATGCCGCCGTAGGTCTTGGCGACCTTGCGGATCTCGAACAGCGCGTCCGCGCGCTCCTCGAACGTCTCCCCGATGCCGATCAGGACACCGGTGGTGAACGGGACGCTGCTGCGACCGGCGTCTTCGAGCACCCGCAACCGGACCGCCGGATCCTTGTCCGGCGAGCCGTAGTGCGGGCCGCCCTTCTCGCTCCACAGCCGGGTCGCGGTCGTCTCCAGCATCATGCCCATCGACGGCGCGACCGGCTTCAGCCGCTGGAAGTCCTGCCAGGTCAGCACGCCCGGGTTGAGGTGCGGCAGCAGGCCGGTCTCCTCCAGGACGCGGATGGCCATCGCGCGGACGTAGGAGAGCGTGTCGTCGTAGCCGTGCGCGTCCAGCCACTCGCGGGCGGCCTTCCAGCGGTCCTCGGGCCGGTCGCCGAGCGTGAAGAGGGCCTCCTTGCAGCCCATCTCGGCACCCTTGCGGGCGATGTCGAGGACCTCGTCCGGGGACAGGAACGGCGATTCGAGCCGGCCCGGCACGGTGACGAACGTGCAGTAGCCGCAGCGGTCGCGGCACAGGCGGGTCAGCGGGATGAACACCTTGCGGCTGTAGGTGATGACGCCGGCGCGCCCGGCTTCGGCCAGGCCCGCGTCCCGGATGCGGGAGGCGTACTCGGACAGCTTGGTGAGGTCGTCACCGCGGGCGTGCAGCAGGACGCTCGCTTCGGCTACGTCGAGTGTCTTCCCGTCACGCGCCCGGGCGAGCGCGCGGCGCATCGCGGAGGCGGTCGGGGCGGTGGCGTCGGGTTCGGGTCCCATTCCGCCAACGCTAGGACTGTCCTCGCGAGACCAGCCAGGGTGTGTTCGGCACTCGGTTCACCCGATCGGTTCTCTCCGCGATCTTCGCAGGTGAGCGGGGTCCCGTGGTTGTCGATCAGCTCGTCGACGTGTATTACCTAAAGGGTGGCATCGGTGGTCGGCAAGAAGATCGGCGGACGGACCTACTACTACCTCGCGGAGTCCGCCCGGGTGGACGGCAAGCCGCGGGTGGTCACCCAGCGTTACCTCGGCACGGCCGACGAAATCGCCCGGGCCGTCCCGGGCGGCGAGCCCGAGTCGGCGTCGTACCGGACGTACGGCGACGTCGCCGCGGTGTGGGCGACGCTCTCCCGGCTGGATTTCGTCGCCCGCGTCGACGACGTCGTGCGCGCGAAGCCGTCGCTGGGGCTGACCCTCGCCGTCGCGGTGCTGCACCGCGCGACCGCTCCGGAAACCCCGATCGGGTCGTGGTGGGCGGGCTCCGCGGCCGCGGAGCTGATCCGGCCCCGGCTGTCCACTGTGGATGGTCTTTGGCGGGCCCTGGAACGGTTGACGCCGGAGCGCATCGAAGGCATCGAGGAGACGGTCGCGGCCGCCGTGCTGGCGGTGCTCGACGACCACGCGGCGCTCGCCGTCGACGTCCCGCAGTTCGCCGCGTTCGCCCCCGCCGACTGCACGCTGCCGTCGGCGTGCCAGGGCGTGCTCGCCGGGGCCGGCCTGCGGGTGACCCGCGACGGCGCCATCCCGCTGGCGTCGCGGCTCTACCGGCGTGACGACGGCACCGCGCCGACGTTCGCCTCGCTCATGGCGGAGCTGGGGCCGGCGACCCTCGTGTTCCACTCCGGCCAGGCGGCCCAGCTCGATCTGGGCTCACGCAGCGGGTTCGTCGGGTCCCTGCCGCTGACCGACCACCCCGAGCTGCTGACCCAGCCCGCGTCCGCGCGCCGGCGCGTCGACCCCGAGCGGTTCGCCGGGCTGACGGCGCTGGACACGCACGCCGTCGTGGACGGCGTCCGGCGGCGGGTGATCCTGACCCACTCGGCGACGCTGCACGCGGCGCAGTCCCGCGCGTTCGCCGACGAGCTGGCCACCGCGACCCGCGAGCTCGACGGCCTCGCGGAGGCACTGGCCGCGGGCACCCACCGCGGCGACCGCGCCCAGGTGCACGCCGAGATCGGCCGGGTGACGCGCGGCCGGCGCATCGAGCGCGTGCTCACCGCGGTCCTGAGCGGGAACCGTCCCGGGGAGATCCGGGTGGAACGGCGGATCGACGCGCTCGCGCTGGCCCGGCTGGACGAAGAGTTCTTCGGCAAGCAGGTGCTGGTCACCGACCGGGACTGGCCGGTCGCCGAGGTGGTGACCGCCTACCGGGCCCGCACCCACCTCGAATCGACGTTCCGCTGGCTGACCGGGCCCGCCGTCACCGGCCCGACCCCGCGCTGGGAGTGGACGCGGCAGCGGATCGCCGCGCACGGCCTGGTCTCGGTGCTCGCGGCGACGGTGACCCACCTGATGCGGCGCGAGGCCGACCGCGCGGGGATGAACCTGTCGGTGCGGGAGCTGCTGGACCAGCTGGCGGGCATCGGCGAGCTGGTGCTGCGCTACCCGTCCACCGGCGGGCGGCCGCGGACCAAGCGCCTGCTGACCTCGCCGGAGCCGGGTCAGCAGGCGCTGCTTTCGCTGTTTCAGCTCTCGCGGTAGATCTGCAGCGCCGAGAAGCTCTGGACCACCGGCATCAGCTCGATGACGTTGATGTTCACGTGCTTCGGCTGGTTCGCGGCCCAAAGGACGGACTCGGCGACGTCCTCGGCCGTCAGCGGGGTCGTGCCTTCGTACACCTTGTCGGCCTTCGCCTCGTCGCCCGCGAAGCGGACCTTCGAGAAGTCCGTGCCGCCGACCATGCCGGGCTCGATGTTCGTGACCCGGACGCCGGTGCCGTGCAGGTCGCTGCGGAGGTTGAGGCTGAACTGGTGGACGAACGCCTTGGTCGCGCCGTAGACGTTGCCGCCGGGGTAGGGGTAGGTGCCGGCGATCGAGCCGATGTTGATGACGTGCCCGCGGCCGCGCTCGACCATGCCCGGCAGCAGCGCGCGCGTGACGTGCGCGAGGCCGCGGACGTTGGTCGCGATCATCTCGTCCCAGTCGTCGAGGTCGGCCTTCTGCGCGGGCTCGAGGCCCTTGGCCAGGCCGGCGTTGTTGACCAGGACGTCGACCTGGTTCCACTCCGGCGGGAGGTTCTCGATGGTGGTCTTGACCGCTTCGGCGTCGCTGACGTCGAGTTTCACCGGGAGGACGGCGTCGCCGAGCTCGCCGGCGAGCTTCTCGAGCTTGTCCTCGCTGCGGGCGACGGCGATCACGCGGGCGCCCTCGGCGGCGAACCGGCGCGCGATGGCGTCACCGAAGCCGGCGCTCGCGCCGGTCACGAACACGGTCTGCTGGGTCATGGGGTCGCTCCGCTGCTCTTGCTCGTCGTCAGGAAGGTGCTGAGTGCCTCGTTGAACTCCGTCTCGCGCTCCAGGTTAGGCAGGTGGCCCGCACCTTCGATCACCACCAGGGTCGAAGCCGCGACTTCCCGGTGGATGAGCTCGGCGTCGCTGACCGGGGTGAACTCGTCCTCACGGCCCACGACGACCAGGGTGGGGACTTCGACGTTCTTCAGGGTGCCGGTGTAGTCGGGGCGCTCGGCACGTCCCCTCAGCGCGGCGGCGGCTCCTCCTGCAGGGGCGTTGCGCATCATCCGGCGGACGTGGGCCTCGACGTCCGGCCTGGTCGCGCGGGTCTGCTTCGAGATCATCTTCGGGAGGAGCTCCTCGGCGTAGCGCTCCATGCCTTCCGCGGTGATGCGGTCCGCCGTGTCGTAGCGGGCCTGCTTGGCCTCCGTGGTGTCGAGGCCCGCGAAGGTGTCCGCGAGGAGGAGGGCTTCGACGCGACCGGGGTGCTTCTGCACCAGCTGCATGACGATCTGGCCGCCCATGGAGAGGCCGCCGAGGACGAAGGTGTCCAGTTCGAGGCGGTCGGCCAGGTCGACGAGGTCCTGCGCGAAGACGTCGAGGCCGGTCTTCTCGTCTTGGGTGGGCGACTCGCCGTAGCCGCGGAGGTCGGGGGTGATGACCCGGTAGCCGCTTCGGGCGAGGTGCTCGGCCTGGGGCCGCCACATCGAGCGGTCGAAGGGGTGGCCGTGGACCAGCAGGACCGGGCGGCCGCTCCCGAGGTCGTCGTGAGCGAGGTTCATGCCGCCGACGCTAGGCGGAGCTTTGTGTCGGAGCAATACGGTGCAATGTAGTCGGAGCAATGTTCTTCCGGTCGTCTTTCGGTGGCGCTCCGGGCCGGTTGGGGGCAGACTGGGCCTTGGACGGGCTTCGTCACGGGGTCTGACCTGCGCCGATCTTGTTAAGGGACCCCCCTGTTTCGGGCCCTTTCGGGGCATGTAAAGTTCTCCAAGTCGCCAGGGAAACCGAGCGGCGGGGACACGAACCAAGCTCTCGCGGATCGCGATTGAGTGGGTGTCCCACCAAAACTGCTAGGAATGACTCGCTTCGAGCGGGCCGCTTGATCGCGGCGGGTTCGGGGTGTGTTGCTTGAGAACTCAACAGTGTGCTAGTGAACTAAGCCAGTAGAGCTTATGTATTGAAACCTCGTATGAGGTTCCTTTGAGAGCATTAAATTGCCTCGATTAAACTGTTCATTGTTGGAGAGTTTGATCCTGGCTCAGGACGAACGCTGGCGGCGTGCTTAACACATGCAAGTCGAACGCTGATCCATTTCGGTGGTGATGAGTGGCGAACGGGTGAGTAACACGTGGGTAATCTG
>NZ_JAJPWN010000024.1:0-168786 GCF_046549135.1 Amycolatopsis sp. lyj-23
CCTCATCGCACTGGCCCGACGCCGCATCAACGTCCTGCACGCACTGCTGCGCACCCGCCAGCCCTACCGAGCCGACCACCGCACCTCCGCCACGGCCGCTTGACAAAAACATTAGGCAGCCTCCGCCCCGAACTTGTCCACTTCGGACAGATATCCGCACTCGTCCCCCGAGAGGAACCGGTCCACGAAACCCGGCCACGACTCGAGGTCCTTCGCGCAAGCGGCGTAGTACCGCTGGAAGCGTTCGTCCCGGCCGTAGTCCGGGACCGCCGTGGTGAAGTGCGCCCCGCGCGGGGCCTCGACGACCCCGTCGACGGCACCGCGGGTCAGCAGCAGCGACTGCACCGGCCCGCCCGCCGTCAGTTCCGCCGTCTCGACGACCTTCTCCGCCGACACGAAGCACCGGTCGGCCGCCAGGGCGAACAGCTCGTCGAAGTACGGGTCCGGGCCCAGGTACTGGGCGTTGCCGCGGGCGTCCGCGCGGTTGAGGTGCACCAGCGCCACGTCCAGGTGCCGCGCGGGGACCGCGACCAGCTCCTCGCCGTCGTCGTACGGCGACCGGACGGTCTTCAGGTCCGGGTTGGCGCGCATCACCTCCGAGCCCAGGCCCGCCCGCGTCGGCAGGAACGGCAGCCGCTGCGCCGCCGCCGACAACGCCGTGCCGAACATGCCCTCGTCGTACTCGGTCACCTCGATCGCGCCGGTCTCGCGGGCCCGGCCGAACCACGGGTCGTACGGCACCGAATCCAGGGTGACGAACCCGAACACGACCCGCTTGACCTTGCCCGCCGCGCACAGCAAGCCCACGTCCGGGCCGCCGTAGGAGACGACCGTCAGGTCCTTGACCGGGGTGCGCAGGATCGCCCGGACCAGTGCCATCGGCTTGCGCCGGGAACCCCAGCCGCCGATGCCGACCGTCATGCCGTCCTTCAGCTCGGCCGCCACCTCGTCGGCGGTCGTGCGCTTATCGGCCATTCAAGAACTCCTCGCGGGCTTCGTCGGACGCGCCGAGCAGGTTCAGCTCGAAGGTGAACCCCTGCTCGAAGCGGTAGCTGCGGTGCACCTGCTGGGTGTCGATGCCGTTCAGCGCTTCCTTCGCCGCACGGATCACCCGCGGGTCCTTCTTCGCGATGTCCCGCGCCACCGCCCAGGCCGCCTCGTCGAGCTCGGCGCGGGGCACGACCCGGTAGACCGAGCCGTGCGCGTGCAACTCCGCCGCGGTGATCGTGCGCGCGGTGAAGTACAAGGTGCGCATGAGGTGCTGCGGGACCAGCCGGGCCAGGTGGGTCGCCGCGCCGAGCGCACCCCGCTCGACCTCCGGCACCCCGAAGGTCGCGTCTTCGGACGCCACGACCACGTCGGCGTTGCCGACCAGGCCGATGCCGCCGCCGAGGCAGAACCCGTGCACGGCGGCCACCACCGGCACCGCGCAGTCGTAGACCGCGCCGAAAGCCGCGTGACAGCCCCGGTTCGCGCCGACCAGGGCGTCGTAACCGGCGCTGCGCTGGATCTCCTTGATGTCCACGCCCGCGTTGAACCCCCGGCCTTCGGCACGCAGGATCACCACGTGCACGTCCGGGTCCCGGCCCGCCTGCGTGAGCGCGTCGGCCAGATCGAACCAGCCCTTTACGGGCAGCGCGTTGACCGGCGGGAAGTCGACGGTCACGACCTCGACGTGCCCGTCGCGCTCGGTCCGGATCCCCATCAGCTCGCCCCGTAGACGGGTTCGGGCTCGGGCGCGCGCTCGAGCAGCTCCTTGACCACCGGACCGAGCTCGGCCGGGTCCCAGCGCTCGCCCTTGTCGACGGCCGGGCCGTGCCGCCAGCCCTGCGCCAGCGCCACCTTGCCGCCCTCGACCTCGAAGACCCGGCCGGTGACGTGCGCGGACTCCTCGCTGCCCAGCCACACCACCAACGGCGAGACGTTCTCCGGGGCCATCGCGTCGAAGCCGGTGTCCGGCCGCGCCATCGACGCGAACACCCCCTCGGTCATCCGGGTCCGCGCGGCCGGCGCGATCGCGTTCACCGTCACGCCGTAGCGCGCGAGTTCGGCCGCGGCCACCACGGTCAGCCCGGCGATCCCGGCCTTCGCCGCCGAGTAGTTGCCCTGGCCCACGCTGCCCAGCAGGCCCGCGCCCGAGCTGGTGTTGATCACCCGTGCCCGCGGCGGCCGCCCGGCCTTCGCCTGCGCCCGCCAATGTTGCGCAGCGTGCCGCAACGGCGCGAAATGGCCCTTCAAGTGGACGCGCACGACCGCGTCCCACTCGTCTTCGCCCAGGTTGACCAGCATCCGGTCGCGGAGGAACCCGGCGTTGTTGACCAGCACGTCCAGCCGTCCGAAGGTGTCCAGGGCCGCGTCGACGAGTTCTTTCGCCCCGGTCCAGTCGGCCACGTCCGAGCTGTTCGCCACCGCCTGGCCACCGACCGCCTCGACCGCCTCGACGACCTCCGCGGCCGCCTCGGCGTCCACGTCGTTCACCACCACCGACGCGCCTTCGGCGGCGAACGCCAGCGCGTGCGCGCGGCCGATCCCCCGGCCCGCGCCCGTCACCACGACCACGCGGTCCCGGCACAACCCGCTCACGAATCCTCCCGATGATCGACGTCGGCCGCGGCGAGGAACGCCGGGACCTCACCTCCGCCGTGCACGCGCAGGGTCGCGCCGGACACGTAGGAAGCCAGCGGTGAGGCCAGGAACGCCGCACACGCCCCCACCTCTTCGGGTTCGGCGAGCCGCCCCAGCGGCACGGTCTTGCCGACCGCTTCGACCGCCGCGTCACTGCCGTAGTGCAGGTGCGCCCGCTCGGTCCGCACCATCCCGACGTCCAGGGCGTTCACCCGCACCTTCGGCGCCCACTCGACCGCGAGGCTGGCGGTGAGGTTGTCCAGCCCCGCCTTCGCCGCCCCGTAAGCCGCGGTCCCCGGTGAGGGCCGGGTCCCGCTCACGCTGGAGACCATCACGATCGAGCCGCCGGCACCCTGGCGCTGCATCACCGCGTTGGCGTGCTGGGCCACCAGCAGCGGGGCCAGCAGGTTCAGCCGGACGACTTTTTCGTGCAGCCGCGGCGACGCCTGGGCCGCCGGCGCGTACGGCGTCCCGCCGGCGTTGTTCACCACCACGTCGAGCCGCCCGTGCCGAGCCACGATCCCGTCGACCAGAGCGGAAACCTGTTCTTCCTCGCGCACGTCACACGGCACGAACTCCGCCTCGGTCGCCGCCTCCCGCCGCGCGCACACCACGACGTGGGCACCCTGGGCCAGGAACACCGCGGTTATCCCCTTGCCCACCCCCCGGACGCCGCCGGTGACCAGCACCACGGCGCCGGTCAACCCGAGATCGGTCTTCACCGGCACACCACCTTCCGCCCCAAAACTAGAACATGTTCTTGCTGGGGACAAGCAGATGGGCCGAGCCGGGTTCAGGCGCCGGGCGAGCGGAACCCGGATGCCCGGAGCGCGGCCTGCATGGCGAACCGCGCGTCGGGATCGTCGAGACGGGCCCCGAAGGCCTGTTTGAGCTGGCGCACCCGGTAGCGGACCGTCTGCGGGTGCACCGAGAGGTCGACCGCGATCTTCTCGGAGTTGCCGCCGTTCTGCAGCCAGGACAGCAGGGTCTCGCCCAGCCGGCGGCGCGTCCGGTCCGGGAACTGCGCCAGCGCGGCCAGCTCCCGCCGGGCGACCTGCTCGGCCAGCGGCGAGTCCGACAGCAGCCACAGCTCGGTCAGGTGGTCGGTGCACCACGTCACGGGCACGTCCGGGAGCGCGCCGTCGGCCACCAGCCGCAGCGCGGCGCGCGCCCAGCGCAGCGAATGCGCCGCCGCGGCGAGGTCCGTCGCCGGCCCGACCGCGACGCGCGTGCCGAGCCGGGTCAGGGTCCGCGCGTCCACCGGAGCGGGCAGCAGCAGGTGGGGCTGCGGCGGGTCGAGGTCGGCGAGGACGTCGGAGCCCCACGCGGTGCTCACGGCCGTTTCGGCGGCGACCGCGGCGACCTCGCGGGGCACCGGCCAGCCCGCCGCCGCCGCGAGTTCGGCGAGGACCGCGGCCGGGACGGCGCCCGGGCCGGTGAGCAGCCGCAGCAGCCGCCGCCGCAGGCCGGCCCGGGTGCCTTCGAGCTCCGCCGACGCTTCGCGGTGCCCCCGGCTCGACATCCGGGCGAGCTCGTCCGCGTAGCCGAAGAGCATCTCGGCCAGCTGCGCCATCACGGCGGAGGAGAGCCGGTGGCGCCGGCCCAGCCGCATGATCCAGCGCCAGCCGACGCGGGTGCCGACGCGGTAGGCCGCCTGCAGGTCGTCGAGCGTCCGGCCTTCGCGGGCCTCGCCGACGCCGAGCCGACGGCACGTCTCGTACAGCCGTTCGCGCGAAGCCAGCGGATCTTCGACGAGGTCGACGAAGAGCTCGACGGCGCACTGGACGCCGTGCCGGGTCACCCGGCCGTAGGAAGCGTCGCCGGGCCGGGCGTAGACCGGCACCGCCCGCAGGACCTCCCGGACGATCCAGTCGGCCAGCGCGGGCAGGGCCGGACGCATGAGCGCGGCCAGTTCCCGCCGCCGGACGACTTCGTCACCGGCGTCCCGCGGAGCCGGGCCGGGTTGCCGAGCGCTGTCGCGGGACACCAGGGTT
The DNA here is from genome assembly GCF_046549135.1 of Amycolatopsis sp. lyj-23. Classification (NCBI taxonomy): domain Bacteria; kingdom Bacillati; phylum Actinomycetota; class Actinomycetes; order Pseudonocardiales; family Pseudonocardiaceae; genus Amycolatopsis; species Amycolatopsis sp. lyj-23. The sequence continues at coordinate 4,620 of NZ_JAJPWN010000024.1, forward strand.
CCTCCACCGGGGACGGCGACGGAGCGTGCTTTACCGGACAGTAAAGCAAGGAGTCCGTACAGTACACCTCCATGAGCCGGCAGAGTCCCCCTGATCGATCCAGCGGCCGCCGCAGCCCGGCCGCCCGGCCCACCGACGACGAGCTGCTCGACGCCGCCCGTGCCGTGTTCGCCGAGCGGGGGTACGCCCAGGCGACCATGGGCCTGATCGCCGACCGCGCCGATTCCACCAAACCGACGCTGTACGCGCATTTCGGGGACAAAGCGGCGCTTTTCCGCACCACCGTCCGGCGCGAGGTCGCCGCGTTGCGGGCGTGGGTGATCAGCGCGTACGAAACGGCGAACGGACGGCCGCTGGAGGAGCGGGTCCGGTTGTCGGTGATGGCCATGTTCGGCTACGCCGGTGCCCACCCCGAAAGTTTCCGGCTGCTGTTCGATTCGGCCGTCGACGAGATGTCGAACGAACGCCGGGCGCTGGCCGATTCCATCGCCACCCACGTGATCGGGCGGGTGCGCGAGCACCTGCTCGCGCACGGCCGCCCGGCCGGTGCCGGCGCGGACCTGCTCGGGGCGATGATGGTCGGCCTGGTCGGGCGGGCCGCGATGCACGTCTCCCACTCCCCCGGCGTCGACCCGATCGCCGCCGGCGAGCTGGCGACCGGGTTCGTCATGGCCGCGCTGCGCGGGCTGGACCCCGCGCTCCTGGAGCGCCTCGACACCCCGCGCCCCGCCGGGCAGTGCGCCACCTGAGCGTCCACACCGGACCGTTTGTCACCGGCTGAACAATTCCCGGCGCGCCGGGAAACCGCCTCTTGCCGGGTTCGGCGAGCACTGCGACGCTGCGATCACCGCAAGCGGAGCACGCATTTCCGCCCCCACGGAAAAAGCGCTTGCCGACCCCTTTTCCCACAACGAGGTGTGATCAGCCATGATTCGCTTTCCCCGGAAACTGCTTTCCGCCGCGGCCGCCGTCGGCTTCGCCACCGCCGGGCTCACCGTGGCCGCGGCGCCGTCGGCTTCGGCCGCGCCGTGCACCGACATCGACGTCCCGGTGGCCCGCGGCACCGGCGAACCCGGCACGCTGGGGCTCATCGTCGGCGACCCGGTCTTCCAGGCCGTGCAGAACCGGCTGCGCCCGCGCTCGGTGAGCGGCTACCGCGTCGACTACCCCGCCGACCTCGGCGAGCCCGCGTCGGTCCAGCGGGGCAACACCGATCTGGTGAACCACGTGCGGACGCAGGCCGCGGCCTGCCCGGGCCAGCGGTTCGTCCTGGTCGGCTACTCCCAGGGCGCCAACGTCGTGGACAACTCGATCGGCATCAGCAGCGAAGGCGCGGTCGTCGGCGGCCCGATCGTCGCGACGATCCCCGCCGACCTGGCTCCCCGGATCGCGGCGATCCTGTTGTTCGGCAACCCGATCCGGGCGATCGGCCGGTCGGTCACCGGCACCTACGCCGGCCGCACCAAGGACTACTGCGCGCTCGGCGACCCGATCTGCCAGCCGGGCGGCCTGAACATCCTGGCCCACTTGAGCTACGGCAGTGACGCCGGCGACGCCGCGACCTTCGTCGCCGGCCGGGTCTGACGCCCGTGAAGGCCACCTCGAGGGGATCGAGGTGGCCTTCACGCCGTCCGGCTCAGCAGTTCGAGGGCGCCGGTTCGCCGGTGAACCGCTGCACGATCCACCGGTGCGCGTCGGCGCTGCCGGTCAGGATCCCGCTGGCGTGTTCGCCGGCGTAGGTGGTCCACTGCTCGCGCACGCCGGCCGCGCAGTAGGTCCGGTGCAGCGCCTCCGCCTGCGGGGTGTTGACGATCTCGTCGGTGCTCGCGTGGTACTGGAACACCGGTACCCGCGGCGGGTGCGCGCCCAGCTCGTTCTGCGCCAGCCGCGCCTGCCACTGCGGCGTCGCCAGCGGGTTCGACGTCGTGTAGTCGCTGATCTTCTTGAACGAATAGTTCAGCAGCAGTTCCGCAGTGCACGCGTTCTTCTTCGCATCCGCCAGCTGCCGGCGGCCGGTGTCGTTGAGGAACGAATCGAGCTTCAGGTCCGGGTAAGCGGCGTCGAGGCCGACCGCGGCGAACGCCAGGAACCCGAACCCGACGTAGCCGTCGAGGCCCTTGGCGACCTCGGTCAGGTCCGCCGGCACGCCACCCGCGACGACGCCGACGACGTTCAGCTCCGGCGCGTACGCGGGCTGCTTCTCCCCGGCCCACATCGAACCGCCGCCGCCTTGGGAGTAGCCCTGGAAGATCACCTTGGCGCTCTTCGAAAGCTTCGCGGACGGCAAGTCCTGCGCCGCCCGCACCGAGTCGATCACGGCGGGGCCCATGGACTGCCCGGTGATGTAGGTCGGCACGGTCGCGGGCGAATAGCCCTCGTAGTCGGTCACCGCGACCGCGTAGCCGCTGGAGAGCGAGTCGTTGATGGCGGGCTGGTCGTACGGCGTGCCGCGTTCCATCGCCTTCGACGCGGTGCACTTGAACGCCGGGCCCTGCGTGCCGACCGCGTAGCCGACGATCGGCGCCTGGGCCGGGTCCACCCCCTTGGGTACCAGGATCGTCCCGGTCACCGCGTTCCGGTTGCCCAGCGCGTTGGTCGAGAGGTACATGACCTGCCAGGCGTCGGCGTTGAGCGCGTTCAGCAGCGGCACCGTCGGCCGCCAGCGGATGACGTCACCCGGATTCCCGGACGGCAGCGGCGACGGCGGGGTGTAGAAGGAGTCGTCGAACGGGCCGGGCAGCAGCGGCGCGGCCCCGGCGGGCGGGCTCGCGGCGGCGACGCCCAGCGCCACCAGGCAGCAGGTCAGCAGCGCCGAAAGCACGGCGCGGAAACGGGCATGGCTCACCACAACCTCCAACGGGGGAACGGATTGCGCTCAGGCCGGCAGGCCGAGCGCGCCGGCCAGGACCGGCCAGGACTGGTGCAGGGCCCGCTGCCAGTACGGCCAGCTGTGTGTGCCGGGCCCGTAGTAGTCGACGGTCGCCGGGATGCCGGCCGCCTGCAGGCGGTCGGTGAAGCTGCGCGAGGACAGCAGCGCCGAGGGCTCCAGGACGTCGGACTGCCCCGGCGGGTCGAGCGGACCGGTCCGCCCGTCACCGCAGGAGACGTAGAGCGCGGTGCCGCGCAGCTGCTCGACGTGGTCGTAGGGGTTGCTCGCCGACCAGATCGGCTGCATCCCGAACGAATCGCCCCAGAGGTTCAGGTAGTTGAAGATGCCCGCACGGGCCAGGATGCCGATGATCCACACCGGAATGCCCGGGTAGAGCGTGTTGGGCACACCGCTGTAGGACGCGGCCGCGCCGAACATCCCGGGGTGCTTGAACGCGTACGCCATGGCGCCGTACCCGCCGATCGACAGCCCGGCGATCGCCCGGCGCGTCCCGCCGCGGTACCCGCGTTCGACGATCTGGCGCACTTCGGCGGTGTGGAAGGTGTCCCAGTCGGGCGTGTTCTTCAGGCCGAAGTTCCACCACTTCGTGTACATCCCGGCCGGCCCGTCCGTCGGCATCACGACGAGCGCGTCCTTGGCCGCGGTGAACGCCTTGACGTCGGTGAACTGGTCCCACGACCGGTAGTCGACCGGCTCGCAGCAGCCGTGCAGCAGGTACAGCACCGGCCAGGTCCGGGTCGGCTGGGCCGCCCAGCCGGACGGCACGATCACCCGCACCATCCCCGTGGTGCCCAGTGCGGGCGAGCTGATCTGCAGGTCGGCCGTCCGCGCGTCCAGCCAGGTTTCCGCGACGACCTTCGCGCCGTCGTCGGCCACCGCCGGGCTCGCCTGGGCGGGCGCCACGCCGGTGACGGCGCTCAGCAGCACGACGGACAGCGCCAGCAAGGCGATCCGCTTCATGGGGGCTCCTCAGAGGGGGATGTTTCCGTGTTTGCGGGCCGGCAGGCTCTGGCGTTTGGTGCGCAGCACCCGCAGCGCCCGCGCCACCTGGAGGCGGGTCTGCGACGGCGTGACGACCTGGTCGACGTACCCGCGTTCGGCCGCGAGGTACGGGCCGCCGTGGCGCTCGCGGTACTCCTCGGTGAGCCGGCGGCGGGTCGCCTCCCGCTCCTCGGGCGGCAGCGCGGCCAGCTCCCGCCGGTGCAGCACCCGCACCGCGCCTTCGGCGCCCATCACCGCGATCTCCGCCGTCGGCCAGGCCAGCACGACGTCCGCGCCGAGGTGCTTGGACCCCATCACCGCGTAGCCGCCGCCGTAGGCCTTGCGGACGACCACGGTCACCTTCGGCACGGTCGCTTCGGAATAGGCGTAGATCAGCTTGGCGCCGCGACGGATGATCCCGCCGCGTTCCTGGCCGGTGCCCGGCAGGTAGCCGGGGACGTCGGCCAGGGTGAGCAGCGGGATCGAGAACGCGTCGCAGAAGCGCACGAACCGCGCGGCCTTCTCCGACGCGTCGATGTCGAGCACGCCGGCCTGGTGCCGCGGCTGGTTGGCGACGACGCCGACGGTGTGCCCCTGCACCCGGCCGAAGGCGCAGAGCACGTTCGGGGCGAACGCGCTGTGCACCTCGGTGAACTCGCCGTCGTCGACCAGCCGGGCGATCAGCTCGGCCATGTCGTAGGTCTCGTGCGGCGAATCGGGCACCAGCCGGTCGAGTTCGCGGTCGGCGGCGGTCAGCCCGGGACTGGTCTCGTCGGCGTACGACGGGCCGGGGTCGAGGTTGTTCGCGGGCAGGTAGCCGAGCAAGGTCTGCACCCAGTCGACGGCGTCCCGCTCGTCGGCCGCGCGGTGGTGGGCGTTGCCGGCGACCTCGCTCTGCACGACCGCGCCGCCGAGTTCCTGCGCGGTGACGCGCTCGCCGGTGACGGCGTGCACGACGTCCGGCCCGGTGACGAACATGTGCGAGGTGTCCTCGACCATCACGGTGAAGTCGGTGATCGCGGGCGCGTAGACCGCGCCGCCCGCGCACGGGCCCATGATCATCGAGATCTGCGGGATGACGCCGGAGGCGTGGGCGTTGCGGCGGCCGAGTTCGGCGTAGTAGGCCAGCGAGACGACGCCTTCCTGGATCCGGGCGCCGCCGGAGTCGTTGATGCCGACGACCGGGCAGCCGATGGTCATGGCCAGGTCCATCAGCTTGAGGACCTTCTCGCCGGACACTTCCCCGAGGCTGCCGCCGAAGACGCTGAAGTCCTGGGAGAAGACGCAGACCTGCCGTCCGTCGACGGTGCCGTGCCCGGTGACGACGCCGTCGCCCCACGGCCGGTTCGCGTCCATCCCGAACTCGGCGCACCGGTGCCGGGCGAACTGGTCGAGCTCCACGAAGGACCCGGCGTCCAGCAGCAGCCCGATCCGCTCCCGCGCGGTCAGCTTGCCCTTGGCGTGCTGCCGGTCGACGGCCCGCTTTTCGGCGATCCGCACGGCTTCGTCCTGCCGGGCGGCGAGGTCGGCGATCCGGAACGCGGTGGTCGGGGCCAGCTCGTCCATCACCGCACCACCGCCCCGAGCCGGTCGGCCAGCACGGCGACGTGCGGCGGATCGATCATCGAGACGTGATCGCCGGGCACGCGCACGACTTCCAGCGCGGCGCAGTGGGTGTCCCAGCCGAGGGCGTCGTCGGTGCGCAGGTACCGCGGGTCCAGCGCGGTGGTGAGCGGGTGCGGGTCCTGGGCGCGCAGGAGGAGCACGCGCCCGGCGTAGGGCCGGGGCGTGTACCGCTCGGCGACGCGGGCGTCCACATAGGACTCGTACTGGTGCCGCAGGACGCCCGCCCCCATGTCCGGCACGAGCTCGGCGAGTTCGGCCAGCACCCAGCGGATCTGCGCGTCCTCGTCGAGGCTCACCAGTTCCTCGCGCGGTACCTCGAACGGCACACCGTAGGTCCGCGAGATGTGGGCGGCGAACCGGTCGAAGCGGTCCAGCAGGTGGTCTTCGCCCGGCGCGCCCAGCGGCAGGATGGTGTCGATGAGGAAGACGAGTTCGGCGCCGCCCAGGCGCTGGGCGGTCTCGTAGGCGAGGCAGCCGCCGAACGACCAGCCGCCGAGCCGGTGGGGGCCGTCGGGCTGGATGCCCCGGACCAGCTCGGCGTAGCGGGCGGCCTTGCCTTCGACGGTGTCCTCGTCGTCGAGGCGTTCGAAGCCGTAGAGGGGCGGGCCTTCCGGGAGCAGGCGGGCGAGTTCCCGGTAGACGCTCGCGGTGCCGCCGGCCGGGTGGAAGAGGAAGACGGGTGCCCCGCCGACACCGTCCCGCAGCAGGCGCACGGGACCGCCGCCGTGTCCCTCGAGTTCGGCCCGCAGCAGATCGGCCATCGCGGCGACGGTGGGGGTCGCGAAGAGCCGCCGTTCGCCGGGAACGGCCGAGAGGTGCTCGACGAACAGCGCGTGGAGCTCACGGGCTTGGGCGGCGCTTCCGTGGAAGTGCTCGTAGACAACGGGTTCCGGGCCGCCGAGGACGGCCCGCCAGTGCCGGGCCACCCACCGCTCGGCGGGGTCCCGCGGCCCGGCGACGACCGGTTCAGGGGGCGCGGCTTGGACGGAGAAGTCGCGCGGTCGGCCGCCTGCGGGCGGTACAGCCTCGGCGAGACCCGCCGCCCGGGCCTCGCCCGGCGAAGCGAGCCCCGCGTCCTCCCGCGGCTCGGCGAACCCCGCCTGCTCCGCAAGGTGCTCGGCGAGCTCCGCCAGACTGGCTCCCCGCAACAGCAGCGGAATCGGCAGCGGCACCCCGAAGTCCCGCTCGACCGCACCCCGGGCCCGCATCGCCGCCAGCGAGTCCAGCCCCAGCCGCGTGAGCGGCACCGTCCGGTCGATCTCCGCCAGCCCCAGCAAGTCCCCGACCGTCTCCGCCAACCGCGAGGCGATCGCCGCGCGGGCCGCTTCCGGTGCGGCCTCGCGCAGCGCGGCCAAACCGTCCCACGTGGACGAAGAGACCCGAGGCGAGAAGAGCGTGAAGAACGGCCGCTCCCCGAGTCGCGGGAAGAGCTCCAGCACCGTCCCCGCGTCCACGCGCGCCACCCCGGTCGCCGCACTGTCGCGCGCCAGCACGAACTCCAGTGCCGACAACGCTTCCTCCGTGCCCAGCGGGTCGAGCACCGGGTTGGCCGAGCCGGCCGCCGCGCCCACTTCGCCCCACGCGCCCCACGCGATCGTCGCCGCCGGGAGGCCGCGGTCGCGGCGCCACGCCACCAGGGCGTCGGCCCACGCGTTCGCCGTCGCATACGCGGCCTGGCCCGGCGAGCCGAACAGCGCCGCCGCCGACGAGTACACCAGCCACCAGTCGAGGTCGTGGCCCGCCGTCGCCTCGTGCAGCCGCCACGCGCCCAGCGCCTTCGGCCGCCAGACGGCGTCCAGTGCCTCGGCGTCGAGGCCGATCGCGGCGCCGTCGGCCAGGACGCCGGCGGCGTGCAGCACCCCGCGCAGCGGCACGCCCCCTTCGACGGCCGCCGCGACCAGCGCCTCCGCCGTGCCCGGCGCGGCGATGTCGCCCGGCACCACCCGCACGTCCACGCCGGTCAGCCCCGGATCCGCTGCGTGCCTGCCGTTCAGCACCAGCCGCGTCGCACCCCGGCCGGCCAGCCACTTCGCCGCCGTCGAGCCGAGGCCGCCGAGGCCGCCGGTGACGATGTACGCGCCGTCGCGGACCGGCTCGCGCACCGGGTCGCCGAGGTCCGGGCGGACCAGGCGCCGCGCGTACCGCACGCCGTCGCGCCAGGCGACCTCGTCGTCCGGGCCGTCCGCGCGGACCTCGGCCCGCAGCCGGTCCGCAGCGCCCTCGACCAGGCTCACCCGCAGTTCGGGGTGCTCGAAGGCCAGCACGCGCACGAGCCCGCGCAGCGCAGCCAGGCCGGGATCGCCGTCGCCGGCCAGCCACAACCTCGGCGCGACCGGCAGTTCGGCCAGTTCGGCGACCACACCGGCCACCGTCTCGACCAGCCGCGCGCCGCGTGCCGGGTCGGGCGCGGCCGCCCCGCCGAGCAGCGCGAGGACCGCGGTCGGCTCGCCGTCGCGCAGCAGCTTCGCCAGCTCGGCCCGGTCGCCGAGCCGGGCGGTCCGGACGTCCTCGCCCGCGAACTCCCGGTCGTCGTCGGACAGCACGATCCAGCGGTGCGCCCGCGCCGGCGCGGACGGCAGCGGAACCGGCTGCCAGGCCGCCCCGTACAGCAACCGCGTCAGGGCCGCGTCGCGGTAGCGGCGGCAGTAGACGTCGCGGAACTCGACCAGGACGACGTCGTCGGCGTCGACCAGCTGGATGCTGCCGAGCACTCCCTCGCCGGACTCCCGGAGAACGGCGTCCACGCGCACGCCGCGGCGCGGATCGCCGTCGACCACGACCTCGCCCACGCTGAGCGGCAGGTAGAGGGCATCGGCCCGGCCGACGGCCGCGGCGAGCGCGTGCAGGCAGGCGTCGGCGAGCGCGGGGTGCAGCACGTACGCGGGGTGGTCGGTGTCCGGCTGCACGACCGACGCCGACGCGCGGCCGGGTGCGGCGACCACCCGCCGCAACCCGCGGAAGGCCGGGCCGTAGGACTGCCCCAGCTCGGCCAGCGCCCGGTAGACGTCGACCGGCTCCCCGTCGGTCTTCCCGAACGGCGGCGACGGCGTGCCGCCCGTGCCGATCCGCGCGGTGGCGTGCCGCACCCACGACCCGGACCGCGTGTGGACGCTCAGTTCGGTCCCGCGCAGCGTCGTGGTCACTTCGGTGTGCTCGCCGAGCGGCAGGACTTCCCGCAGTTCGAGGTCGTGGACGCGCCCGCCCGGGCCCGCCGCGGCGAGCGCGAGCTCGAGGAAACCGGTGGCCGGGAACACCGGGACGTCCCGGACGGTGTGGCCGGCCAGCCACGGCACCGCGGCGGTGCCGACGTCGCCGCGCCACAGCCGGCCGCCGTTGGGGTCGTCGACGTGCACGCCGAGCAAGGGATGCGCCCCGCCGGTGCGGACCGTCCGGCGCGGCCAGAACCGTTCGTGCCGCCAGACCGGGCCGGGCAGCTCGACCGGCGGCGTCTGCGGCCGGGCGGCCAGCACGCCGGGCCGGCCGCGCACGTGCAGCCGGGCGAGGCTGGTGAGGAACGCCGTCCGTTCGTCGATCCGGCGGCTCGCCGAGGGCAGCCCGAGCGCGCCCGCCTGCTCGATCGCGGCCAGTGCCACCGGGTGCGGCGAGACTTCGACGAAGACGGTGTGCCCGTCGGCCACCGCCGCGGCCAGCGCCTGGCCGAACCGCACCGACCGCCGCAGGTTGGCCGCCCAGTACTCGACGTCGAACGCGGGCTGGGCGCGCGGATCGTCGAGAACGCTGCTGTAGCACCGGATTTCCGGCGTCCCGTGAGTGAGCCCCGCCACCGCGGCGCGGAAGGGATCGAGCAGCGGCTCGACCGCGGCGGAGTGCCCGGCACCCGCGACGGGCAGCCGCCGCGCGAGCCTGCCGAGGTGTTCGGCGTGCGCGACGACGGCCTCGACGCGGTCGGCCGCCCCGCTGACGGTGCACTGGGTGGGCGAGGCGTAGACCGCGATGGTGACGTCGGGGAACGCGGCGAGCTCGGCCGGCGAGAGTTCGACGACGGCCATCGCCCCGCCACCCCGCGCGTCGAGCGCGTCGAGCAGCCGCGCCCGGGCGGCCATGACCCTGAGGCCACCGGCGACGTCGAGCGCCCCCGCCACCACCGCGGCGGCGACCTCGCCCATCGAGTGCCCCAGCACGGCGGCCGGGACGACGTCGTGCGCCCGCCACAGCGCGGCCAGGGCGAGCTGCATCCCGAAGAGGGCGAGCTGCGTCGCGGCGAGGTCGGGGAGGTCGCGCTCGAGCGCCTCGCGCAGGGAAAACCCGGCTTCGGCGCGGAAGACGGGATCGAGCGCCTCGATTTCGGCGCGGAAGGCGGGCTCGGAGCGCAGGAGCAGGCGGCCCATGCCGGACCACTGCGAGCCGTAGCCGGAGAAGACGAAGACCACGCCAGGCTCACCCGAGCGCCCCAAGGCGGCCTTGGTTGCGTCTGACGCACCGAAGGCCGCCTTGGGTGCGTCTGACGCACCGAAGGCCACATTGGGTGCGTCACACGCACCGAAGGCCACATTGGGGCGCTCGAGACCGGCAGCCAGACCTCGCAGGGCCTCGACCACCTCGGCCCGGCTCTCCCCCACCACCGCACCGCGCACCGGCAGGTGATCCCGCCGGTGCGCCAGCGTCGCCGCGACCGCGGCCAGGGGCAGCTCGCTCTCCGCCAGCCAGTCCGCCAGCGAACCGGCCCGCGCCCGCAGTCCCTCCGCCGACCGGGCCGACACCGCGAACACCTGCGGACCGTCCTCCTGAACCCGGACCGGGAACGACGCCGCCGGCCACTCCTCCAGCACCACGTGCGCATTCGTCCCGCCGAAACCGAACGCCGACACCCCGGCCCGGGCCGTCCCCGAGTAGCGCGGCCAGTCCGTTCGCGACGCGACCACCCGCAACCCCGTGAAGTCGATGTGCGGGTTCGGCTCGCGGAAGTGCAGGCTCGGCGGCAGCCGCCGGTGGGTCATCGCCAGCACCACCTTCAGCAGCCCGGTGATCCCGGCCGCGCCTTCGAGGTGGCCCAGGTTGCTCTTCACCGACCCCAGCAGCAGCGGCCGCTCCGGCGACCGGCCCGCGCCGAGCACCGCCGCCAGCGCGCCCGCCTCCATCGGGTCGCCCAGCGGCGTCCCGGTCCCGTGCGCCTCGACGTAGTCCACTGTGGACACCTCGATCCCGGCCGTGGCGTACGCGTCCCGCAGCAACGCCACCTGCGCGTCCGGGTTCGGCGCCGTCAGGCCGTTCGACCGGCCGTCCGAGTTCACCGCGCTGCCGCGGAGCACGGCCAGCACCCGGTCTCCCGCCCGCCGCGCCGCCCGCAGCGGCTTGAGCACGACCACGCCGCAGCCCTCGCCGCGGGCGATGCCGTCGGCAGCGGCGTCGAACGGCTTGCAGCGGCCGTCCGCGGCCAGCACCCCGGCCCGGTGGAACCCCGCGGTGATGCCCGGCGAAAGCAGCACGTTGACCCCGGCGGCGAGCGCGGTCTCGCTCTCCCCCCGGCGCAGGCTCTGCACCGCCTGGTGCACCGCGACCAGCGACGACGAACACGCGCTGTCGAGGGTCAGGCTGGGCCCGCGCAGGTCGAGCAGGTAGGACAGCCGGTTCGCCGCGATGCTCGCCGCGGCGCCGGTCCCGGCCCAGACGTCGACGCCCGGGACGTCGGTCATCGTCAGCGAGCCGTACTCGGTGGCCGACAGCCCGACGAACACCCCGGTCCGGCTGCCGCGCAGCGACGACGGCGGGATCCCGGCGTGCTCCAGCGCGGCCCAGGCGACCTCCAGGAGGATCCGCTGCTGCGGGTCCATCGCCGCGGCCTCGCGCGGGGTGATGCCGAAGAACTCCGCGTCGAACCCGGCGACGTCGTCGAGGAACCCGCCGCGCGAGGGCACACCGGCGAGGTCCTCGGCCGGGGCGAACGTCTCCCAGCGGCCTTCGGGGACGTCACCAATGGCGTCGCCACCGGAGTCGAGGAACCGCCAGAACGCCTCCGGGGACTCGATCCCGCCCGGCACCCGGCACCCGAGGCCGATGACCGCGATCGGCTCGCCGTCCTCCGGCAGCGGCACGTACTCGGGAGCGTCATCCACTGTGGACAGGTGGTCGGCGAGCGCGGCGATCGTCGGGTACTGCCACACCAGGGTCGGCGCCAGCGGGCGGCCGACGAACGCGCCGAGGTCGGCCGCCAGGCTCGTCGCGTCCCGTGAGGACAGTCCGGTTTCGTGCAACGGCCGGTCGGGGTCGACGGCGCCGATCCGCGCGGTCAGCCAGGCACGGATCGCGGCCGCGTCGGGCGCGCTCATGCGAGCCGCCGGCCGGCGAAGGCACCGTCCAGGTAGGACTCTCGGCAGCGGGCCCTGCTGATCTTGCCGCTGGAGGTCCGGGGCACCTCGCCCGGCGCCAGGAAGACGACGTCGTGCAGACGCAGGCCGTGCCCGGCCGACACCGCCGCCCGCAGCGCCGCCGTCGCCGCGGCGAGGTCGGCCTCGGTGTCCTTGGCGCGTTCCACGACGACGACCGCGGCTTCGCCGTCGTCGCTGCCGATCGCGAAGGCCGCGGCCGAATGCGGCCGGACGGCGGGGTGCGCCTCGACGGTCTGCTCGATGTCCTGCGGGTAGTGGTTGCGGCCGTCGACGACGACCAGGTCCTTCAGGCGGCCGGTCACGAACAGCTCGCCGTCGAAGACGACGCCGAGGTCGCCGGTCGCCAGCCACCCCGCACCGGTGCCGGGGTCGAGCGGGGGCAGGCCGAAGGTGGCCGCCGAAGCCGCGGGCCGGCCCCAGTAGCCGCGGCCGACGTTCGGGCCGCTGACCCGGATTTCGCCGACCTCGCCGGGCCCGGCGGGCGCTCCGGTCACCGGGTCGGCGATCCGCACCCGCTGGCCCACCGGGCGGCCGCACGAAACCAGCGTCGTGGCCGCGGCGTCCGTGGCCGGGCTCGCCGCACCGGCGGCGAGCCGGTCGCGGTCGAACGCCACCTGCCGCGGCGGCTTTCCCGCGTCCGTCACGGAAACGAGCACGGTGGCTTCGGCCAGGCCGTAGGAGGACCGGTGCACCTCCGGCCGCAGCCCGCACCCGGCGAAGGCGTCGTGGAACTTCGCGATGGTGGCCGGCAGCACCGGTTCGCTGCCGTTGATCAGCGAGACGACCCGGCTCAGTTCGAGGTAGAGCTTGTCGGATTCGGTGACGCGGGAAGCGCAGTAGCCGTAGGCGAAGTTGGGGGCCGCGCTGATCGCGCCGGGACTGGCCGAGAGCGCGCGCAACCAGCGCGCGGGCCGTTCGAGGAACGCCAGCGGGTCCATCAGGACCGACTCCAAGCCGCCGGCCATGGGCGCGCCGATGCCGAGGATCAGCCCCATGTCGTGGAAGAGCGGCAGCCAGCTGACCGTCGACGTCGTCCCGCTTTCGGCGCCGTAGGCGGCACACGCCTGGCGGGCGTTGGCGAGCACGTTGCGGTGGGTCAGCACGACCCCGGCCGGCGAGCGCGTCGACCCGGACGTGTACTGCAGGTAAGCCGGGGCGTCCGGATCGGGTTCGGGCCAGTCGCGCGCCCCGGCCGTCGGCACGGCGTCGACGTCGACCACCACCGGCTCGGCCGGGGAACCGGCGAGGAACCGGGTGACCGCGTCGAGCTCCCCGGCCGTGGTCAGCACGACCCGCGGGCCGCAGTCGGCGAGCGCCGCGGCCAGCCGGCCCGCGTGCCCGGGCAGGCCGGGCGCGAAGAGCGGCACGGCGACCAGCCCGGCCCGCAGCGCACCGAGGAACGCGACGACGTACCCGGTGGACTGCGCGGCCAGCACCGCCGCCCGCTCCCCCGGACCGGCCACTTCGGACAGCCGCGCCGCCACCGCCTCGACCCGCTCGTCGAGCTCGCGCCAGGTCAGCGTCACGGCCCGGCCGTCTCCACCGTCGCGGTGGTCGAGGTGGGTCACGGCGGTCCGGTCGCCGAGCCGGCGCGCCCAGTGCCCGAGCAGGGTGGCGAAGGACTCGCCGGCGGCAGCAGTGGCACCGGTGACGGGAACCGGCTGAGAAATGGTTTCCATGCATCCTCGCAGAGAGCGTTTACCGGCGCAGTGAATAGCCGCGCCGATGCGGTTGTCAACGATTCGGACTCGGATACTCACGGGGAAGCGGGTCAGGGCACCGCACGTTTGTCATGCGGCGACGAGGTTCGCGCGGGCCGGGGTCCCGCCACGCGCACGGCCAGCCCGGCGCCGGCGAACGTCAGCCCGGCGGCGACGAGCAGGCCCGCGGTGTAGCCGCCGGCCAGGGCCGGACCGGCGGGAACACCGGCTTCGAGCCGCGCCGAGCGCACCGCGGTCAGCACCGCACCGATCAGGGCGACGCCGAGGGCGCTCGACAGTTCCCGCGCCGCGGTGAGCAATCCCGACGCCGTGCCGGAATAGCGCGGGGCCACCACGTCCAGCGCGTGCGACGTCATCGGAACGGTCAGCGCCGAGCCCGCGCCGATCAGGACCAGGCCCGGCACGCGCGGCCACAGCGCCGGCACGGGGTTCACCGCGGCGAGGGCCAGCAGCCCCACGCCCACCGCGACCAGCCCCGCAGCGACCGTCCGAAGTGGACCATACCGGGCGACCGACGGCGGCACCAGCGGGGTCGCGGCCGCGACCGCCACCGCGACCCCGGCCAGCGGCAGCCCGGCACCGGCCGGCCCGAGGCCCAGGAACTGCTGGTGCAGCAACGGCGTGAAGAAGAAGATCCCGGAAATCCCGAGTCCCCACAGCAGTTGCAGGCCGAGCGAGCCGGCGAACACGCGGTTCCCGGTCAGGGCCGGCGGGATCAGCCGGTCCGGTGCCCGCCGCTCCCGGACGAGGAACGCCACGCCCGCCACGGTCCCCGCGGCGAGCAGCGGCAGCCGGAGCCGCGGCTCGGCCAAGGCGGTGGTGAGCAGCACCAGGCTCGCCGTCACCAGGACCATGGCCGACGCCGGTGGCGCGCGAGTGCCCGCGTCGCGGCCGGGCAGCACGGTCCCCGGCAGCAGCACGAGCATCGCCGCGACGAACGGCAGGTTGACGAAGAAGATCCACGCCCAGCCCCAGTATTCGCTCAGCACCCCGCCGAGCGCGGGGCCCAGCGCCAGCGCGGCCGCCAGGCAGGCCGTCCACACCGCCGCGCCGAGCGTCCGGCCGCGCGCGTCGAGGTTGGTCCGCAGCAGGCTCAGCAGGCCCGGCACCAGGAACGCGGCCGCCGTCCCCTGCAGCACGCGGGCGGCGACCAGCAGCCACGCCGCGTCCGCCAGCCCGCCCGCCGCCGCCCCGGCGCCGAACGCGACGAGGGCACCGGTCAGGACCGGGCGCCGGCCGCGGCGATCGAGCAGCGCGCCCGCCACCGGCAGCAACCCGGCGAACGGCAGCATGTACCCGAGGGCGAGCCACGACAGCGCCCCGACGTCCAGGGCGAGGGCGCGGCCGATGGACGGCGCACCCGCGGCGACGATCGTGTTGTCCAGCGTCGTGACGAACGCGCCGAGGGCGAGCAGGGCCAGGGTGCGCCGGGTCATCACGGGCTCCCCACGAGCTCGCCGGGGGTGCCGGCCTTCCGGCGCGGGAACCACCAGTTCGCCGCGCCCAGCCGGGCCATCACGGCGGGCACGAGCACGCAGCGCACGACGACCGCGTCCAGGAGCACGGCGACGGTCAGCCCGACGCCCGCCTCCCGCACCACCCGGGCGTCGACGAAGGCGAACGAGACGAACACCAGCGCCATGATCAGCGCGGCCGCGGTGATGGTCCGGCCGGTCGCCGCGACGCCGTCGACGATCGCCGCCCGCGTGTCGCCGTGGCGGCGCCACGCCTCCTGGATGCGGACGATGAGGAAGACCTCGTAGTCTATCGACAGGCCGAACAGCCCGGCGAACAGGAACACCGGCAGGTACGGCTCGATCGGATCGCCGAAGGCGAACACCACCGCGCCGGTCGTGGCCGCCGCGGTCAGCAGGTTCATCACCGCCGCGGTGAGCGGGATCAGCACGCTGCGGAACACCCAGGCCAGCAGGAGGACCGAAATCCCGACGACGGCGGCGAAGAACAGCGGCAGCCGGGCGGTGATCGCCGCGGAGAAGTCCGCCCGCGCCGCGACGACCCCGCCGACGTGCGCGTCCGGGCTGCCGAGGACGGTGGCCAGCACCCGCGTCGACGCGAGCAGTTCGCCGGTGGCCGGGTCGGCGGGCGCAGTCCGCGGGACGACCGTGAGCAGCCACCCCCCGCCGGGCAGCACGGCGGGCAGCCCGACGTCGGCGCTCGCGAGCAGCGCTTCCCGCAGCGCGCCCACCGAGCGGCCGCCGGTCCCGACCACCAGCAAAGGCGCGTCGGCGCCTGGCCCGAAGCCCGCGGCCAGCAGTTCGGCGGCGGTCCGCGTGACGCTGCCGGGCGGGTCGGAGGCGGCGTCCGGCACGCCGAGCCGCAGCCCACCCACCGGGAGCGCGAGCACGGCGACGACCAGCAGCGCGGCGAGGGTGTACGGCCCGGGGCGCGCGGTCACCGACCCGGCGAGCCGAGCCCACCGACCGGCACGGGCATCACGACCCGGGCCCGCCCGATGAGCCACCGGCCGCAGCAGCGCGGCGAAGGTGTACGACCCGGGGCGCGCGGTCACCGACCCGGCGAGCCGAGCCCACCGACCGGCACGGGCATCACGGCCCGGACCCGCCCGATGAGCCACCGGCCGCAGCAGCGCGGCGAAGGTGTACAGCCCGGGGCGCGCGGTCACCGACCCGCCGAGCCGAGCCCACCGACCGGCGCGAGCGTCCCGGCCAAGGCTCGTCCGATAGGCCACCGGCCGCAGCAGCGCGGGCAGCAGGGTCAGCGCGGCGAACGCGGTCAGCAGCACTGCGACCGCGGCGGAGAGCGCGATGCCGTCCAGGAACGGCAGGCCGACGGTGACCATCCCGGCCAGCGAGACGCAGACGGTGACACCGGCGAAGACCACGCTGCGGCCGGAAGTCGCGGCTGCGACGGCGAGCGCTGCCGCCGGTTCCGCGCCTTCGCGGCGGCTCTGCCGGTAGCGGGTGAGCACGAACAGCGCGTAGTCGACGCCGACGCCGAGCCCGAGCAGCGCGGCGATCTCGGTGCTGATCTCCGGCACGGTCATGACGTGCGACACCAGCGTCACCGCGGCCAGCGCGCAGCCGACCGGGACGGCCGCGGTGAGGACCGGGAGCACGACCCCGCTGACCGAGCCGAAGGTCACCAGCAGCACCACGGCCGCGGCGAGCAGGCCGATGCCGGCGTTGCCCAGGCCGGGCGCGGCGGCCGTCATCGCGGCGAGCTCGCCGGACGCCCCGGCGGTCAGGCCGCCGGCGTCGCGGACGGTGGCGGCGAGCGCGTCGGCCGTGCCCGGCCCGAGGTCGGCGGCCGGGGCGTCGAACCGCACGGTGAGCACCGCGGTCCGCCGACACCCGGCCCGGCGGTGGGTCGACGGCCACGACGTGCGGCAGCGCCGCCAGCCGGGCGGTGAGCGCGTCGAGCCGGGCGCGGCCGGGGCCGCGGTCGACCGGGCCGTCCGGCGACCGGGCGACGACGCGTTCCCCGGCACCGGCGGCGCCGCTCGTGCGCAGCAGGTTCGCCACCGCCGTGCTGTCCGCGGCGGGCAGGTCCACGGTGTCGCGGAAGGCCGCACCGGCGTGCAGCGCGGCGGCGCCGAGCCCGCCCAGCGCCACCAGCCACAGCACGAGCACGACGCCGGCCCGGCGGAAGCACCAGGAAACGAGCGCCGTCATCGGTGTTCCTCCTCCCGCGGACCGGTTGATCACGCTAACAACGGGACGGGGCGCGAAGATACCGCCGCGGTTCACAAATCGGATCCGGAAAACCTTTGCCGCGGTTAGTGTTCCGGAGTTTGTCCGCCGGGTGACAAACTCCGCGGCGGCCGTTGGTCCCGGCGTGACAGAACCCGCTCCGGGTGCAGGGACGGCGGTTGCGAAGTCCGATCCCGTGTGAGTACATGACGTCCGCGCCGACGACGGCGCGAACTTCCCCACCACGCGCGGCAAGGGGTGTGACCATGACCCGGACGACCACGCAGGCGGCGGTCCCGGCGATCCCGCAGCCGCGGGGCGCCGGCCGCGCGCGGCAGCTGTGGTGCTCGCTGCCGACCGAACTCGCGCGGCGGTTCCGCCCGCACGCCGACCCGCTGGCCCCGCGCATCCTCGAGGAGGTCCAGCGGGCGGTTCCCGAGTACGCCAAGCCCCTCGAAGGCGAGTTCGGGAAGATGATCGTCCTGGCGATCGAGCAGGCGGTGCTCAGCTGCATCGACAGCATCGAGGAGCTGGCGTCCACACAGGACAATTGGCCGAAGCTGTTCGTGGAGGTCGGGAAGCGCGTCCACCACGACGGCGGCAGCCTCAATTCCCTCCAGGCCGCCTACCGCGCGGGCGGCCGCGCGGCGTGGCGCTACGTCGCCGAACTCGGGCAGGCTCACCGCTTCCCGGCGGCCGTGCTCTGCGTCGGCGCGGAAGCGATTTTCGCGTACGTGGAGGAGATTTCGTCGTATTCGGTCGAGGGGTACACCTTGGCGCAGGCGATGGCGACGGGCACGCTCGAACGGCGGCGCCGCCGGCTGGCCGAGCTGCTGCTGGCCAGCCCGCCGTCGTCCCCGGCCACCCTGGCGACGATGGCGAAGGCGGCGCAGTGGCGGATGCCGGAGTGGGTGACGGTCATCGCGCTCGACCCGCGCACCGACCGGCACCCGCCGCCGGCCCCGCGCGTGGGCGAAGACGTGCTGCTGGACCTAGAGGGACCGGAGCCGTGCTTGCTGACGCCGAACCCGGACCGCGACCTGCGCGGCCTCGAAGCCCGCCTCCCGGGCTGGCGCGCGGCGGTCGGCCCCCGCGTCCGCCCGCCCGACGCGGCGACGTCCCTGCAGTGGGCCCGCCGCACGCTGGACCTGCTCCGCCGCGGCCTGGCCGGCGACGGCCCGGTGGTCCACACGGCCGACCACCTGGCGACGCACTGGCTGCTGATCGACCGGTTCCTGCTGGACGAGCTGTCGGCGAAGGCCCTGGCCCCGTTCGCCGGCCTGACGGTGAAGCAGCAGACCCGGCTGGCCGAGACGTTGCTGAGCTGGCTGGAGCACAACGGCAGCACCCCGGAGATCGCCCAGGCGTTGCGGATCCACCCCCAGACGGTGCGCTACCGGGTGAGCCAGCTGACGGACCTGTTCGGCGACCGGCTGGCCGACCCGGCGAAGCGCCTGGAGATCCAGATGGCGCTGCGAGCCCACCACCTGCTGGGCACCCGCCCCCAGTCACCCGGCCACGGCTGAAACCGCCCGCGCCGCTTGGGGGACCCCCGGTTTCAACGTTACTCGCGGCCACCGACAGTTTCGGGTCCGCGAACCGCGGTTGTCCACAATCCCTGCGCGGGCCACCGACTTATCCCCAGCCCTGCCGCGGCCGCCAGCGGCGAGGTCTGCGCGCGCTGACGCGCTCGGCCCGGACGGCGGGCCGATGCCCCACGCCGCTCGGGGGACCCCCGGTTTCAACGTTACTCGCGGCCACCGACAATTCCGGGCCCGCGAACCGTGGTTGTCCACAGCCCCGGCGCAGGCAGCCGAGTTATCCCCAGCCTTGCCGCGGACATGCCTACTTACGCGCCCGACTTCGGTTCCGGCAGCCGGGCGCGAACCCTTCCGACCGGGCGGTTCCGAGCCGCTCGCCGCCGTCTTCTTGACCCGGGGCGGTCGTGATTCTAAAGTCGCTACGGGCTGTTAGCGCTAACAGTCGCTGGGAGGGCACACGATGACCGCACCCGCACTCACCCGGGAGCCGTTCGGCCGGGTCGACGGCGCCGATGTCCACCGGTACACGCTGGGGCGGCCCGGTGGGCCGGTCGTGCGCGTGCTCGACTACGGCGGGGTGCTCCAGTCCCTGGAGGCGCCGGACCGCGACGGCCGGCCCGGCAACGTCGTCCTCGGGTTCGCGGACCTCGACGGGTACGTCGCCAACAACCGGCCCGGTGCGGACCGCGTGTTCCTGGGCGCGGTGATCGGCCGGTTCGCCAACCGGATCGCCGGCGGCACCTTCACCCTCGACGGCGTGCAGCACCGGGTGCCGCTGAACAACGGCAAGAACAGCCTGCACGGCGGCCCCGCCGGGTTCGACACGCGGGTCTGGCGCGCCACCGAGGTCCGGGACGGCGACGGCGTCGCCGTCCGGCTCACCCTGGTCAGCCCGGACGGCGACCAGGGCTACCCCGGCCGGCTCACCGCCGAGGTCACCTACCGGCTCGACGCGCGCGACCGGCTGCGGATCACCTACCTCGCCACCACCGACGCGCCGACGGTCGTCAACCTGACCAACCACACCTACTGGAACCTGGCCGGCGAAGGAACGGGCGACGTCCACGACCACCGGGTGGAGATCGCCGCGAGCCGGTTCTGCCGCACCGGCGAAGACCTGATCCCGGCCGGCGACCCGGTACCGGTCGAGGGCACGCCGTTCGACTTCCGGCGGTCCGCGCGGATCGGTGCGCGCATCGGCGAGCCCGACCCCCAGCTGGTGATCGGCCAGGGCTACGACCACAACTGGGTCCTCGACGAAGGCGCGCCGTTCGCCGCGCGGGTGTGGGACCCGGCGTCCGGCCGGCTGCTCACCATGTGGACCACCGAGCCGGGCCTGCAGTTCTACTCGGGCAACTACCTCACCGCGGCCCTCACCGGCACCGGCGGCCGCGCCTACCACCGCGGTGCGGGGTTCGCGCTGGAGGCGCAGCACTTCCCCGACTCCCCCAACCGCCCGGACTTCCCCAGCACGGTGCTGCGGCCCGGCGACGTCTACCACCAGGAGACGGTGTTCGCCCTGACCACCGCGGACGAGCCGCCGGTGGCGTGAGCGACATTCGCGGGGCGCGTGCCCGGTCGCGCCGCTAGCCTCGCCGCCCATGGGAGACCTATCCGCCGTCGCCGGGGACCTCGCACCCACCGGCACGCTGCGCGCCGCCGTCAACCTCGGCAATCCCGTGCTCGCCCACGGCACGCCGGCCGAGCCGGGCGGGGTCACGGTCGACCTCGCGCGCGAGGTCGCCGCGCGGCTGGACGTCCCCGTGGAGTTCGCCTGCTTCGACGCGGCCCGCAAGTCGTTCGAGGCGCTGACCTCGAGTGCGGCCGACCTGGCCTTCCTGGCGATCGAACCCACCCGCGCGGCCCAGGTGACGTTCACGGCGCCGTACGTGGTCATCGAAGGCGTGTACGTCGTGCCGGACGGCTCGCCGTTCGCCACGCCGGACGACGTCGACCGCGCCGGTGTCCGGATCGGGGTCAAGCAGGGCTCCGCCTACGACCTCTACCTGACGCGGACGCTGCAGCACGCCACGATCGTCCGCGGCAAGGACGGCGTCACGGCGTTCGAGGACGAGCACCTGGAGGTCGCCGCCGGGATCCGCCAGCCGCTGACCGCCTACGCCGCCCAGCACCCGGGCACGCACGTGCTCCCCGGGCGGTTCATGGAGATCCGGCAGGCCGTCTGCACCACCCCGGACCGCCGCCCGGAGACAGTCGCCTTCCTGCACGACCTGGTCGAAGAGCTGAAGGCGACCGGATTCGTCGCCGAGGCGCTGCGGCGCGCGAACCAGGACGCCACGGTCGCCCCGCCCGCCTGAGGGGCGCTACCGGCCGGTCACGCCGTCGATCAGCTCGCGGCCGACGTCGACGTGCCCGGCGTGCCGGGCGAAGTTCTGCACCAGGTGGCACAGGATCCAGGCGAACGTCGGGTGCTCTTCGGCGCCGCCGCGGCGGGTCGTGCGCACGGCCCGGCCCTCCAGCGGTGTGACCGCGGCGAGCCGGGCGCAGTTTTCGCGCTCGGCGAGGAAGAACGCGGTGATGTCCGCCGACGGTTCCTCCGGCGCGACGAACCACTCCTGTTCGGTCGTGGCGGGCCAGGAGAAGTCGACGTCCTCGCCGGCGAACAGGTACCGGATCCAGAAGCGTTCGGTGCACGCGAGGTGCTTGACCATGCCCAGCGGCGTCCACCCCGAGGGCAGGACGCTGCGGCGCAGCTGGAGTTCGGAAAGACCGTCGAGCTTGCGCAGGACCGCGGCGGCGCTGTGGTCGAGGTAGCCGAGCAGCAGCGCACGCGGATCGGCCAGGGTGGGCGGGGGTTCGGGCGTCTCGACCATGATCAAAAAGCTAGTGGGCGGCGATGCGCGACCCGGTGTTCCCGCGCCCCCACGACGGGGTGATCGCCAGCGCCGGATCAACGTGGCCACCTGGCGCCTGGCTTGCCGGTTGCCGTCGTCATCGATACGACATTGCGCCTTCTCGACGATCGCAACGAGTGCTACGTTCCACGAGGGGCGGGCCGAGACGGTGCAGGCCGAGATCGAGGAGCTGCGATGAAGCTTTCTCCCAGCGCTCACGTCGACTCGTTCTGCCGAGACCGCCTGCCACCCGCCGACCAGTGGCCGCGGCTGGTGTTCGACCTGCCGGAGCTGCGCTACCCGGCGCGCCTCAACGCCGCGACGGCGTTGCTCGACGAAACCGCCGCCCGCCTCGGCCCGGACCGCCCCTGCCTGCGCTCGCCGCACGAGACATGGACCTACGGAGAGGTCGTGGCGCGCGCCAACCGGATCGCGCACGTCCTCACCGCCGAACTCGGGGTGGTGCCCGGCAACCGCGTTCTGCTGCGCGGCACCAACACGCCATGGCTGGCGGCGTGCTGGCTGGCCGTCCTCAAGGCCGGCGCCGTCGCCGTGACGACCATGCCGATGCTGCGCCGCGGCGAGCTCGACAAGATCACCGACCGCGCCCGGCCGACGGTGGCCCTGTGCGAGCAGCGCCTGCTCGGCGAACTACCACCCGGGCTGCCCGTGGTCGCCTACGACACAGCGCCCTACGACACAGCGCCCCATGACCAAGGGCCCCACGCCACAGCACCCGGCACCACAACGCCCGACATCACGCTGTCCGGCGACTCCAGGCACTCCGCACTGGCCGAACGCTGCGCCCGGCACCCGGCGACCTTCACCGACGTGCCGACCGCCGACGACGACGTCGCGCTGCTCGCCTTCACCTCCGGCACCACCGGGACGCCGAAGGCCACCGTGCACTTCCACCGCGACCTGCTCGCCATCGCCGACACGTTCTCCCGGCACGTCGTCCGCCCCACCCCGGACGACGTGTTCTGCGGGACCCCGCCGCTGGCGTTCACCTTCGGCCTGGGCGGCCTCCTGGTGTTCCCGCTGCGCGCCGGCGCGTCGGTGCTCCTGGTCGACCGCGCGACGCCCAAGGAGCTGGCGTCGACCGTCGCCGAACACGGTGTGACGGTGCTGTTCACCGCCCCGACCGCCTACCGCGCGATCCTCGCCGCCGGTGACGGGCCCCTGCTGGCCGGGGTCCGCCGTGCCGTCTCCGCCGGGGAAGCACTGCCCGCCGCCGTGGCCGAGCGGTACCGCGAGGTCGTCGGTTCGCCGTTGATCGACGGCATCGGCAGCACGGAGATGCTGCACGTCTTCATCTCCGCGGCCGGCGACGACGCCCGCCCGGGCCGGACCGGCAAGGTCGTCCCCGGCTTCCGCGCCGCCGTCCTCGACGTCGACGGCCGGCCCGTCCCGGACGGCACGCCCGGCCTGCTCGCCGTCCAGGGCCCGACGGGCTGCCGCTACCTCGGCGACCCGCGCCAGGCCGACTACGTCCGCGACGGCTGGAACATCACCGGCGACGCCTACGTCCGCGAGCCCGACGGCTATTTCCGGTTCGTGGCGCGCAGCGACGACATGATCGTCTCTTCCGGTTACAACATCGCGGCTCCCGAGGTCGAAGAGGTGCTCCTGACGCACCCGGACGTCGAGGAGTGCGCGGTCGTCGGCACGCCCGACCCGGACCGGGGTGCGGTCGTGACCGCCTTCGTCGTGCTCCGGCCCGGCGTGGCCCCGGGCCCGGACGTCGTGCACGCCCTGCAGGAGCACGCCAAAGCCGTTGCCGCGCCGTACAAGTACCCGCGCCGGGTGTGGTTCCTCGACGCACTGCCGCGCAACGCCAGCGGCAAGCTGCAGCGGTACCTGCTGCGCGAGCGCTGACGGGGGTGACGGGCCCGCTGCCGAGGTGGGGTGGCGGTGGGCCCGTCACGTCTGAGGGGTGTCGAGGTCATGGGTCGAGCATAGCCGAGCGTTCGAACACATGTTCACAGCCATTCGGGTGGGTTGCGACTACGAAACGTCACTGAGCCGCCGAATTTCCCCGGCCCGGCAACACTTCCGGGTGATGCGAAGTCCTAAGTGGACGCTTTCCGGCCACCGCCACCGACACACCGCCGCCACGCGGGACGTAGTCACCCGGACCGACGATCCCGACCCACCGGGGCACGCAAACCCCGTGACCTGCACCGGAGACCGTCACCCGGGCGCGCCGGGCGAGGCGGTGAAGAACCCGGTGAGCCGACCCCATAAAGTCTTCGCGCAGCCATCGGAGGTGACCGCCCGCGTGCCCGACGTCGACTACTACGAGCTGCTCGGCCTGCGCCGGGACGCCACGGCGGCCGACGTCAAGACGGCCTACCGGCGGCTCGCCAAGACGATGCACCCGGACGCCGGCGGCACGGTCGGCACGTTCCGGCTGCTGCGCGAGGCCTACGACGTCCTCAGCGACCCCGTGGCGCGCGCCCGGTACGACTCCGCCGGCGCGACCGTCGTGCCGGTCCCGGTCCGGCCCCGCCCCCGGCGGCGCTTCGGCGACGAGCCCGGCTTCGTCCCCGACCTGCCCGAGCTCGACGCCGAAGACCTGACCTGGTGGCACTTCGCCGGCGAGGACACCCGGATGCGACACGGCCGTCACCGCGAGCCGGGGCACACGCCGGTGGTGGCCGCGGTCGCCGGGATGGTGCTGGTGCTGTTGCCGCTGGTCACCGGCGTCGGCTTCAGCACGCCGGTGCTCATCGTCTGGCTGCTGCTGACGGCCGGCACGGCGCTGCTGGTCCAGCGGCTGGCGCGCGGCTACCTGCGAGCCGCGAAGGCGCGCGAGGCGTACGCCGAGGAGTTCGGCGGCCGCACGGTGTTCGGCGCGCCCGGCACCGAGCGCGACGAGCTGGCCGAGCGCCTCACCGCCGACCTGCTCGAGGGCTACCTGACCCGGCTGCCGGGCGCCCGCATCTTCCACGGGCTCGCCTGGCCGGGGTCGGTCTTCGCCGACGTCGACCACGCGGTGCTGTGCGGGAAGCGGCTGGTGCTGATCGAGTCGAAGCTGTGGCTGCCCGGGCACTACGAGACGGCGGAGGACGGCAGGCTGCTGCGCAACGGCCGCCCGTTCCGCGGCGGCGGCAGCCGGCTCGCCGAGAGCCTGGCGGCCTTCCGCGAGCTGCTGCCTGGGGTGACGCTGCGGGGCGCGATGATCCTGTACCCCAGCCGCAGCGGCGACCTGACCACGGCCGACCCCGGGGACCTGCCGGTCGCGCCGATGACGCCGGAGGAGTTCCTGCACGAGATCGGCGCGTGGCTGGCCGCGGATCCGTCCACAGTGGACCACGAGACGCTGCGCACGCTGCGCGACCAGGTGGTCGGCGGCGGCCGGGCCGCGTGAGTCCGGCGGTGCGGACCTGGATGAGCAGCCCCCGATTTCCACGCTACCGGAAGGCACCGACAGTTCCGGCGCATCGCCGGCACCGCACGCGACGCGGCACCGAACCCGGTCCCGGTGCTGACCCCGTTCCCGACGCCACGCCTGTTGCCGCCGGAAGCGGCACCGCCCCTGGCACCGACGCCGCTTCGGCAACCACGGTTATCCCCGCCGTCGCGGCGGCTTTGCCGATGTTGCCGCGCCCCGGCGGATCCGGCACTTGCATCGACCCGCGCAAGGGCATCGGCATCAGCTCCGGCGTGGGCGCCGCCCCCTATCCCCGCAACGGCAGCGGCCACGCCCCGCGCAAGGGCATCAGCGCCGCCATCGCCACCGGCACCGGCATCGATCCCCGCAACGGCGTCGGCATACCTCCCGCCACCGCCTCTGGCGCCGCTCCCTGCCTCCGCACCGGGCCCACCCCCGCGATCACCGAAGGCGGCCCGTCGGCGTGAGCCCCGCCGCGACCCTCGGCACCGTCCTCCTGGCCTACCTGCCCGCCGCCATCTCCCCCGGCCCCAACTTCGTCCTCATCGCGCACACCGCCGCCGCCGGCACGCGGCGGGCCGCCGTCGGCGTTGCGCTCGGCGTTGTCGCCGCCGGGGGCCTGCTCGCCGCCGTGGCCGTCTTCGGGCTCGGGGCGCTCCTGGCCCGGGAACCGTGGCTGGCCACCGCTCTCCGCGTCGTCTGCGGTGCCTACCTGGCCTGGCTCGGCGTCCGCCTCTGGCTGACCGCCCGCGCTCCCGAAACCGCGCCGGACGAAGCTCGCGGCAGCGCATTCCGCCGTGGTGTCCTCAGCAACCTCACCAATCCCAAGGCCGCCGCCTTCTTCGGCAGCGTCCTCACCGCGGCCCTCCCGCCCACCGAACCCACCGCCGTCAAGGCCGCCGCCGTGGCGCTGATCGTCGCCGCGTCGGCCGGGTGGCACCTGAGCGTTGCCCTGCTCTTCTCCTCGCCCGCCACGCAACGCTGGTACGCCCACGCGAAACCGGCCCTCAACCGCGTTGTGGGCACGGTTCTCGTCGTCCTGGGCCTCACCCTCGCCGCAACGCCGTGAAGGCCTCCCCGCGCGAGCGAGGAGGCCTTCACGAGATCGAACCGGAAACTACCGGATGCCGCCCGAGGCGCGCTGCTTCTGCGCGTGCGCGGACCGGGTGCAGACCTCGCCGACGTCGACCGTCTGGCCGCGGTCGGCGAAGACGTCCGCCACGCCGACGAGCTTGCCGTTCGGCGACGAGCAGGTCAGCTGGTAGGCCTCCTTCGTCCCGTAGGTCGGCGGGATCGGCGACGAGAACGAGACGTCACCGGTCCAGTCGTCGGGCGCGTTCGGGTCGGTCTGGTCGTAGTTGACCACCACGGCCTTGTAGTCGCCGGCCGGCGGGTCGAACAGCACGGCGTGCTCGGACGTCGTGCCGCCGTTGGCCGAGGACGTGACCAGGTTGCCCGCCGAGTCGTAGACGTACAGGTCCCAGTCGGTCGTGGTGTTCTTCCAGTTGATGTTGACGCTGAACTTCCCGTTGTCGACCTTCGGCATGCCGTCGACGTGGAAGGTGAACGACTCCGCCGTCGCGTCCGCCGGGTAGTTCTGGTTGATCGCCGGCACGCCGGGCGGGTTGGCGACCGCGAAGCCCTGCTGCGCCGGGCCCTGCGGGTCGCGCCCGTACCGGCCGGCCACGTACGGCCGCGTCGACGGGTTGACCGACCAGGCGAAGCGCCCGCCGCTGGCGGTGAACTTCGAGTTCAGGTCGTCGGTGACGTAGATCGGCGGCTTGGTGGAGCCGTCGGGCTGGACCACCGGCGACGTCGGCGTCTGGAACGTCTTGTGCAGCTTGAGCTGGTAACCCTTGGGCGCCGAGCCGATCAGCGTCGAGTGCTGCTGCGGGTCGGCCGCGTTGCCCAGCATGTCCAGGAACGCCTGGCGGTTGCCGCCCTTGCCGGCGCCGGCCGCGGGCGCCAGGCCCTCGTACTCGGCGACGACGCTGTCGGCGTAGGGCCCGTGGAAACCGTTGCCGCCCACCTCGATGGTGAAGCCCCAGCCACCGGTGGCCCAGTACGACCAGTCCTCGGTGGTGCCGGTCGTGTCGTAGAGCGCCCAGCTCGGCTCGCTGGTGTAGCCGTTGCGCGAGGCCAGCTTGTCGCCGAGGGCCTTGTACTGCGGCTCCTCCAGCGGCGGGCGGACGTCGGCCACGCCCGGCGGGCGCAGCACCAGCGCCGCGACGGTGTGCATCGTCAGCAGGTTCGTCACCTGGCGCGAGGACACGATCGAGCGCACGTTGCGCACCTCGGGCTCGCTGAACGGCGCGGACCCGCGGAAGGTGTCGCCGCTCCAGGCCACCTCGGCGCCGGCGCCGCCCCAGAAGCCCGCGTAGTTGCGGTTCGGGTCGGTGCCGCGCAGGCGGCCGCCCGGGTTGGCCTTGCACACGCCGGTCGCGTACTGCGGCGGCGAGTCGTTGACGTTGCAGTTCTTGCGCTTCATCTCGTAGTCGAAGCGGGTGAAGTCGCCTTTGGGCTCCGCCTCGCGGGAGATCTCGAAGCCGTCCGGGTTGATGATCGGCACGACGATGTTGCGCGTCTTGCTCACCAGCGACCGGATCGACGCGTCGCGCGAGTAGCCGTTGACCAGCTCGTACGCCCACTCCATGACGTGCTCGCCGGCCGGCCACTCCCGGGCGTGGTGCACGCCCATGGTGAAGTTCACCGGCTTGCCGTCGGTCACGTTCTTGACGTCCGTGGCGATTTCGACGCCGACGACGTCCCGGCCTTCCCAGGTCGACTCCGGCATGGTGAACGCCGACACCAGGTTCGGGTTCTTGCGGGCGAGTTCCTTCATCTCGAAGTTGTACTCGTAGAGGTGCCGGTAGCTGGTGCGCCCGGACGGCAGCGCCGACGCGGCCGTCGTCGCGGCGTACCGGCGGTCGGTCTGCGCGTCCTGGACCGATTTGGCCGACAGGTCCGCCTCGATGACCTTCGACTTGAAGCCGCTGTTCTTCAGCGTCTGGCGATCGGCGTCACCGGCGAGCACGACCTCGACCCCGCTCGCGTCACCCTTCTCCGTGACGTCGAGGCCCAGGGCGGTCAGCTTGTTCTTGTCGGCGCGGGTGGGCGTCTCGACGCGCACGAGTTCCGCCCGCTGGGCGGCCGCGGCCGCGCCGGTCGGCGTCCCCTGCGGCGTCAGCGCCAGGAAGTCGACGCCGAGCTGGACCTGGCCGGCCGGGCCGCCGTACCGGCACCCCTGGACGACGAGCTCCTGCCCCTTCTTCACGAAGCTCTCGGCGAGTTCGTGGCTGCGCAACGCCGCCGAAGCGGCGACCACCGTCCCGGTGGCCTTGTCGAACACGGCGACGTCCCAGTCGCCTTCGGCGCCCGGCACCGCCTTGAGGCGGGCCTGGACGAGACCGTCCACCGTGGACGTCACTTCGCGGCGATCGGTGCCCGAGGTGCCCTTGGGCAGCAGCTTCTCGAAGCACGAGCGGGTGACCGACTTGTCCGCGCGCAGGATGTTCTGCGCCGCACCCGCCGTACCGGCGGGCAACGCGACGAACGTTCCGGCCAGTGCGACGGCCGAAGCCAGCATCACCAGCCGTCTTGGTGAATTCCCCACAGGAAGAGACCTCCTCGACACCAGGCCGGCACGCACGGACGTACCGGTAGCGGTGGACCATAATGGAGGAAATCCGGCCGTGGACACCGCCGTAAGTCGTACAAGGTCCCGCTTTCACGGGGAGTCAACCGCCGGTCGGCTACTGTCGGTCCATGGTCACGCTCCCTGCGCGACGAGTGTCGGTCGCGGTCTCGCTGACGGGCATCGCGGCCCTGGTGATCGGCGCCGGCCTCGTGCTGCTGCTCCAGGTCATCCCGCCCACCGACCGGATCAGCGTCACCCGCCGCACGATCAGCGAGTACGGCCTGTCCGACCACAAGTGGGTCTTCGACCTCGCGGTGGTGCTGGTCGCCCTCGGCTCGGCGGCCGGCTTGGCCGCCCTGCGCAGCCAGCGGCGGCTCCCCGCGCCCGCGGCCCTCCTCGGTACACTGTGGACACTCGGACTGCTGGTCATCGTGGCGTTCCCCAAGCCCGACTGGGCGACGGTCTCCCGCGCGGACTTCGGCGGCACGCTGCACCGCATCGCGAGCGTGGTGGCGTTCGTGGCGCTGCCACTGGCGGTGCTGGTCGCGGCCCGCCCGGCGTTCCCGGCCGCGGCCGGGCGACGGTGGCTGGCGCGGGTGCTGGCGATCGGGTCGCTGGGCTGGTTCGCGGTGATCCTCGGCGCGGTCGTGGTCGCGGCGGTCTCGGGCGGGCGCTGGTGGACGTTGATCCCGCTCGGCCTGGTGGAACGCGGGATGGCGCTGACCGAACTGCTCGCGCTCGGCGTGCTGCTGGCGCCGGTCCGGGAAAGGCCCGGACAACCGCGGTGAACCCCGCGCCGGCCGTCGATAACCTACACTGTAGGCACGCCGACCGAAGGGGGAACGCCGTGCTCGAAGGAGCCCTGGCCCGTGCGAAGCCCGTCGTCCGCTGGAGCCTCGGCCACGCGCTCCCCCGGACCGTGCTGCGCCGCGAAGCCAAGCGCGGGGACCTGCAGGGCCGGATGGTGGTGGCCGCGGCCGACGGGCAGGACCTGAGCGGGCTGTTCGAGGAGATCCGCGCCGCCGGCCCGCTCGCGCGCACCCGCTTCGGCTGGATGACCACCACGCACGCCGCGGTCCGGGAAGTGCTCTCCAGCGAGGACTTCCGCGTCGGCGTCATGGCGTCCGACGGCTCGGCGCTCGGCAGGCTGGGCGAGTGGGCGGCGGGCGAGCACCTGCACCCGGTGCGGCCGCCGTCGCTGCTCGCCGTCAACCCGCCTGAACACACGAGGTACCGCAAGCTGGTCACCGGCGTGTTCACCGTGCGCGCGGTCGAGCAGCTGCGCGGCCGGGTCCAGGAGATCGCCGACGGCCTGCTCGACGACCTCGACCCGAGCCGCCCGCTCGACCTCGTCGAGTCCTACTGCGGGCTGCTGCCGGTGACGGTGATCAGCGAGATCCTCGGCGTGCCGCCGTCGGACCTGGGCAAGGTGCTGTCGCTGGGCGCGGCCGCGGCGCCGAGCCTCGACCTCGGGCTCGGCTGGCGCACGTTCCGCCACGTCGAAAGCGCGTTGGCCGAGTTCGACGCCTGGCTCGGCGAGCACCTCGAGCACCTGCGCCGGCACCCGGGCCAGGACCTGTTCAGCAAGCTCGTCGCGGCCCGCGACGACGGCGTCGGCCTCACCGAAACCGAGCTCAAGTCGACCGCCGGTCTGGTGCTGGCCGCCGGTTTCGAGACCACCGTCAACCTGCTCGGCAGCGGGATCGCCCTGCTCGCCGGTGACCCCGGGCAGCTCGCCGTGCTGCGCGAACGCCCCGAGCTGTGGGGCAACGCCGTCGAGGAAGTCCTGCGGTACGACCCGCCGGTGCTGCTGACCGGCCGCGTGGCCACCCGCGCCACCGAGGTCGCCGGCGTCCCGCTGCCGGCCGGGGGGCTGGTCACCACCGTGCTGGCGGGCGCCAACCGCGACCCCGGCGTGTTCGACGGCCCCGCCGTGTTCGACGTCGCCCGGGAGGGCGCGCGCGACCACGTGTCCTTCGGCGCCGGCCGCCACCACTGCCTGGGCGCGTCGCTGGCGCGCATGGAGGGCGAAATCGGGCTGCGCACGATCTTCGACCGGTTCCCCGGCCTGCGCGTGCTGCCCGGGGCCCGGCGCCGGTCGACGCGCATCCTGCGCGGCTACGAGCACCTGCCGGCGGTGCTGAGGCCGTGACGTCCCGGCGAGGTCGTCCCTCCCAGGCCGTCCTGACGCGCGAACGGATCCTGCTCGCCGGCCTCGCCCTGGTCGACGAAGACGGCTTGGCCGCGGTCAGCATGCGCAAGCTCGCGCGCCGGCTCGGCGTCGACCCGATGAGCCTGTACAACCACGTCGACGGCAAGGACGCGCTGCTGGACGGGATCGCCGAGGTGCTGGTGGCCTCGATCCCGGTGCCGCCGGCCAAGGCGGACCTGCGGGAGACGATGTCCGCGCTGGCGCACGGCTTCCGGGCGGCGATGCTCGGCCACCCGCGGGCGGCGCCGCTGGTGCTCACCCGCCGGCTCGCGTCGTTGACGGCGCTGGCGCCGGTGGAGGCGGTGCTCGCCCCGCTGCTCGCGGCCGGTTTCCCGCCGGAGCGCGCGGTGCACGGGCTGCGGGCGGTGCTGGCGTTCCTGATCGGCACGCTGATGCGGGAGGTCGAGGCGGCCCCGACGCTCGGCGGCAGCGTCCAGCGCGTGGCGGACCTTTCGGCGCCCGCGGTCGCCGCGGCCGCGCCTTACCTGGCGGTGTGCGACCACGAAGCGGAGTTCGAATTCGGGCTGCGGATATTGCTCGACGCGCTCGACGCGCCCTAGCGGATCCGTTCGTGCAGCGCGGCCATCCGCCGGTCGAGGTCGGCGGCCGTGCGGGCCGCGGCCGCGAGCTCGCCGGCGAAGTCGGCCGGGACGCTGTCGCGGTACTTGTACGAAAGTTTGTGCTCCACGGCGGCCCAGAAGTCCATGGCGATGGTGCGCAGCTGCACCTCGACCTTGACGTTTTCCACCCGGTCGGACAGGAACACCGGGATGCGGACGATCAGGTGCAGGCTGCGGTAGCCGTTCGCCTTCGGGGTGGCGATGTAGTCCTTGGTGCGCAGCAGCTCGACGTCGTCCTGCGCGGTGAGCATGCGGGCGACCTCGTGGACGTCGGAGACGAACGGGCAGACCACGCGGACGCCGGCGATGTCGTCGAGGACGTGCGCGGCGGACACCCAATCGCCGCCCAGACCGCGGCGGCGGACCTTTTCCCGGATGGCTTCCGGTCGCTTCACCCGGCTCGTGATGTGCTCGATCGGGTCGTGCTGGTGGACGAAGTCGAATTCCTCGCTGAGGATCCGCAGCTTCGTCATCAGCTCTTCGATGGCGAACTTGTACATCAGGAGGAACCGCGGGAGCTGCCCGGCGACGGCGAGCTCGTCGGCCGCCTCGCGCAGATCCCCGGCCGCCGGGTCGGTGGTCACTGGAGCCTCAAGCTGTCGTCGGTCGTGGTCCGAGCGCCAGGGTACTGCGCTCCAGGTGGAGAACGAACGGCGACGGGCGGAAGTTCCCGTGGGTCACCTGTTCGGGTGGGGGCGGCGTCCGGGCCCGGACCGGGCGGCGGGTGCCGCCGGTCCGGGTCCGGTGCTGGTCAGCGTCCTGCCGGTACTTTCCCTGCGGCGCTCACCGCGGTGGCGACGCACTGGGTTGCGGCCGCGCCGGCGGCCTTGTCGGCGGCCTTATCGGCGGCCGCGCCGGTCTTGTCGGCGGCCTTGTTCTTGGCCTTCTTCTGCTGGTCCTGGGCGTTCTTGTCCTGGGCCTTCTGGCTTTCGGCCTTCGGGTCCTGGGCGTTCTGGCTCTCCTCGGCGGCCATGCCCTGCTGCTGCGCGGCGGCGGGATCGGCGGCCTGGGCGACGCAGTTCAGGATGGTGGCGCAGTCCTGCGCGTTGAGGACGATCTTGCCCGCGTCCTGCTGCGCGGCCATGCCGTTCTGCTCGGCATCCTGCTGATCTGCGGCCTTGCCCATGGCCGTGCCGTTCCGGTCGGCAGCACCGCCCTTGGCGGCTTTGCCCTGCTCGGCGGCTTCGTTCCCACTGCTGTTCTCGCCGGTCATGCCGTTCTGGTCGGCAGAGCCCTTGTCCGCGCTCATCCCGTTCTGGTCGGCCGCGCCTTGCTGGGCGGCCATGCCGTTGTCGGCGGCCATGCCGTTGGCGTCCTGACCGGCGGCGTTGTTCTGACCGGCCTTGCCGTTCTGGTTGGCCATGGCGTTGGCGTCCCCGGTGCCGGCGGCCTGGGCGAGGCACTTCTGGACTACCTCGCAGGCCTGGGCGGCAGCGGCGTCCTGCTGCCCGGCCATGCCGTTCCCGTCGGCGGCGCTCTTCTCGGCCGCCGCGTGCTTCTTCGCTGCCATGCCGTTCTTGCCCGCAGCCGCGCTCTTCTGCGCGCCCATACCGTTCTGGTCGGCTGCGCCCATGCTGCTGCCGTCGGCGGCACCGTTCTCGGCCGCCGCGCCCTGGTTCGCGGCCATCCCGTTCTCGTCGGCCGTGCCGTCCTGCTGCGCCTTGCCGTTTCCGGCGCCGGACTCAGCCGCCTTCTTCTTACCCGCAGCACCCTTCCCGGCCGCCATGCCGTTCCGCCCGGCCTCGTCCTTCGCCTCCGCAGCCTGCCCGGTCGAGGCGACCGCCGCGCACTTGACGGCCACCTCGTTCGCCGCCACCTGGCTCGCGCAGCCCGCGGCCTGGCGTTTCTGCTCGATCTGCTCGACCACCGCCTGGCGGTTGGCGATGCGGGCCGCCGACTGGGCGTCCGGGGCGGTGCGCTGGCTCGCGATGAACGTCAGGTTGTTCCGCAGCGCCGTGTCCAGACCACCGCACTGCTCCGTGGCCGCGTTGCT
This sequence comes from Amycolatopsis sp. lyj-23, assembly GCF_046549135.1. Lineage (NCBI taxonomy): Bacteria > Bacillati > Actinomycetota > Actinomycetes > Pseudonocardiales > Pseudonocardiaceae > Amycolatopsis > Amycolatopsis sp. lyj-23. The sequence continues at coordinate 38,111 of NZ_JAJPWN010000024.1, forward strand.
CGCCGGGCTGGTCAACGCGATCGCCGCCGCCGTTGCGCCGGCCACGCCCACCAGTGCGGCGAGTCCGATCGTCGCCGGTTTGCGGTGTCGTCCTGTCGTGCGCGCGTGGGGCATCAGCCCCTCCTCTCGGGTCGCCACCTCACCGAGGTACACGGCCCAACCGCCGCAACGGTTCACCGGACCACTTATGTCCATTGTGGACACGATGTCCGCGAGCCGCTGCGGCGGCCGCGCGGGTCCTAGAGTTCCGCCAGCTGCGGCACCGCCGGGGCCATCTCCTCGATCCACGCGGCGGGCGAACCCGTCGTCGGGGTGATGATCACCTGCTGCACGCCGAGTTTCGCGTAGCCGGCCATCGACCGGACGAAGTCGTCGCGGGTTTCCGGTGTCGGGCGCGGGTTGTTGGCCACGATCGTCTTGCGGATCGCCGTGTAGTCGCGGCCGACGTCGTCGCAGTGGCGGCGCAGCACGTCCAGCTTGTGCTCGACGTCCTCCGGCGAGCTGCCGAAGAGGTTGCACGCGTCGCCGTACTGGGCGACCAGCCGCAGCGTCTTGCGCTCGCCGGCGCCGCCGATGAGCACCTTCGGCCGGTGGATCGGCTGCGGCGAGCACAGCGTTTCGGCCAGCCGGTAGTGCTTGCCCTCGAACGGGCCGTTGTCCGCCGGGTCCCACATCTGCGCGCAGATGCGCAAGGTTTCCTCCAGCCGCTCGAACCGCTCGGCCACCGGCGGGAACGGCACGCCCATCCCCTGGTGCTCGCGCTCGAACCACGCGGCCCCGATGCCGAGGGCGGCCCGGCCGCCGGAGAGGACGTCGAGCGTCGTGACGATCTTCGCCAGCAGACCCGGGTGCCGGTAGGTCACGCCGGTGACGAGCAGGCCGAGCTCGATGCGGGACGTGTGCGCGGCGAGGTAGCCGAGCGTCGTGTAGCCCTCCAGCATGTTCGACTCGGCGGGCAGGCCGGTGGGCTCGATCTGGAAGTAGTGGTCCATGAAGGACAGCCAGGTCGCGCCCGCCTCCTCCGCCGCGGCGCCCACGCGTGCGAGCTCGCCGGCGATGGCGGGCGTCCCACCGTCGATGTCGAAGATGGGCAGGTGGAAACCGAGTTCCATGAAACAGCTCCTGAGGTGGTCGGTGTGCCCCTCACGCTAGGACCTGGAGTGCGCTCCAGGGCAAGTCTCACCCGTCGGCCGAGGCGAGGAAGTCCGCAACTCGGCGCTCGGACACCGGACCTTCGGTCACCGGCACCCCGGCCGCACGCAGGCGGGCGGCGAACTCGCCCGACTTCCGGCCGCCGTCGCCGAGCAGGAACGGCGGGGCGCCCGGGCCGGCGTGGGTCAGCGGGCTCGCCTCGCGCAGGGTCGACGGTGAACGCCCCAGCGCCATGAGCACCGACGCGCGGGTCAGCGGGTCCAGGCCCGCGAGGTCGAAGTCCGCGGGGGCCGCCAGGGCCGCCACCGCGCGGACGGTGCTGTCCTGGCCCGGGTACGGGCCGGCGTCCTGGCCGCGCGCGACGCCGAGCAGCGACGCCAGGGTGCCGCCCGTGCCGGTGCCCGCGACGGCGATCCGGCCCGGGTCGACGGCCAGCGCGGCGGCGTTGGCCTTGAGGAACCGCACCGCGCACCGGGCGTCGGTGAGCGGGGCCGGCCACGGTGCCGCGGGCGCGAGCCGGAAGTCGATGACGGCGACCGCGAAGCCCCGGGCCGTCAGCGCGTCCCGCAGCGGCCCGAACCGCGAACCGGCGAGCAGCGCTCCCGGCCCGGCGGGCTTGCGGTTGCCGAGGACGAGCCCGCCACCGTGCAGGAACAGCACCACCGGGACCGGCGGCGCGCCCGTGCTGCGCCGGTAGATGTCCATGGTCAGCGGGATCCCGTCGGAGCGGCAGTATTCGACCGTGCCGGGACCCGCGTCGAGCAACGTCGACGCGGCGGGCCCGGTGCTGCTGTCGCCGGCCGCGACGGCGCCCGCCACGCCGGTCGCGAGCACCGCCACCACCACCGGGAACCACAGGACCCACGCCGTCACCCGCCGGAGCGCGGACGGCCACGGGTGCGCCCGCCGCCGGGCCACGACGAGGAAGCCGAACAGCGCGACGACCTGCAGCCCGGCGGCCACGTAGTCGGTGAAGCCGGCCACCGTGTCCGCCGGCTGCCACGGGTCGAAGCGGGTCAGCAGTCCGAGCGGGCGGCTGAGCACCCACAGGACGAGCGCCAGTGCCGCCGCGAACGCACCGAAGTGCGCCGTTCTGCGGGTCGGCCACCCGAGCACGGCCACGGCGGCGACGATCCCGACGGCGGCCACCAGGCCGAACAGCATCGCGTACAGCTGCCAGACCCGCCACAGCGCGGGCAGTGCGGCCGCCGGGACCACCGCGCCGCCGAGGGCCGCGAGAACGGCCGTGACCAGCACCGGACCGCGGCGCAGCACCGGTGGCGCGGTCGACGGCGGGCGGACCGAACCCCGTTGCCCGTCGACGACCTTCATGCCGCCAGTGTCACCCTGGCGGCGCGAACGCGCACCCACTGGCGGGCCGCCGGGTGGTTGCGAGGCCGCCGCGGCACCCGGGCCCGCTCGAGGGCATCGCGACAAACCGGCGGCGGCGCACCGAGTCGAAGGCACCGTGCAGAACGGCACCGGGCAGGACGGCACGCCCGGGTTCGCGGCCGTCGACCCGCCGTACGATCGGGCACATGGAGCACTTCCGCGCCCGCGACGGCCGGGAACTCGCCTACCGCGCCCTCGGCCGCGGACGGACCCTGGTGCTGTTCCACGGGTTCGGCGGCTCGGGACGCGACTGGCTCGCCCCGGCCGAGGTGCTCGCCGGCCACGGGCACCGCGTGATCCTGCCGGACCTGCGCGGCCACGGGGCGAGCGCCGCCCCGCGCGATCCCGCGGCGTACCCGCCCGACGTCCTGGCCGACGACGGCTTCGCGTTGCTGGACCATCTCGTCCTCGACGACCACAGCCCCGACCACTACAGCCCCGACGACTACGACCTGGGCGGCTACTCCTTCGGCGGCCGGGTGGTGGTGCGCCTCCTCGCCCGCGGCGCCCGGCCGGGCCGCGCGGTCGTGGCGGGCCAGGGCCTCGACGCGGTCCGGCGCGCGACGTCCCGGACCGGGGTCCTCCACGACGCCTTGACCACGCTGATCGAGGGCCGGCCCGTGGCGCCCGGCTCGCCGGCGTACTGGATCCGGCAGGCCGGGAGCGACCCGGTGGCGCTGCGGCACGTCCTCGGCACCCACGTGCCGACGGCCGGCCTGCACCGGATCACCACGCCCACGCTGGTCCTGGTGGGCGCCGAAGACGACGGCCACGCCACCGCGGACGCCCTCGCCGCGACCCTGCCGAACGGCCGCTTCGCCCGGGTGCCGGGCACCCACTTCACGGCGATGAGCAGCCCGGAACTGACCGCGGCGATGGCGGACTTCCTGGCTCAGGCGTAGCACCCGGCCAGCGCGCCGAACGCCGCCTTCGGCTCCCACGGGACACCCGGGTACGTTTCCCCCACGCCGTCCTCCAGCACCTTCACCACGCCGCAGCTCGCCATGTCCAGGTCGGTGCGGGGATCGGCGCGGTGGACCAGGCCGTAGCAGACGAACGTGCACGCGAAAGCCGCGTCGACGCCTTCGGCCGCGAAGATCTCCACCAGTTCGCGGAGGTAGCGGGCCTGCTCTTCCTCGTCGCGGACGTGGTCGCCCTTCAGCCGGACCGGGAGGCCGTCTTCGTACTCGAGGATTTCGCCGGAGCGCGCGCCGAGGTCGGCCGCGCCGCGGTAGGGCGTCACGCCGAACTCCGTGATCGCCACCGGCTTGCCCGCCGCCACCAGGTTCCGGACGCCGTCGCGGTAAAGGTGCTCGACCTCCTTCGAGCGGTGGGCGTCCACCGAGACGATGTCGAACGGCGCCCAGTCGACGCGTTCCAGCGGGATCGCCGCGTACGTGACGCGGCCGCCGAACCGGGCGCGGACCGCCGCCACCGCGCGGGCGAGGAACGCGTTGATCCGCTCGGGGAGCCCGGCCAGGAGTTCCCGCGAGGCCAGGACGTTCTCCAGCCGCTCCGGGAGGCTCTCGCCCGGCAGGAAGCCGTGGCAGAACAGGCTGAGCTCGGCGCCGGTGACGAACACGACCTCGGCGCCGGCCTCGCGGAGGCGTTCGGCCCGCCCGGCACCGTCGGCCAAGAGGGCCAGGACCTCCTCCGGGCCGCGGTCCCACGGGAACGGCGAGAACCACACCTCCAGCCCGAGCTCGGCCGCCTGGCGGGCGGCGGACTCGATCCGGTCCAGGTCGGTGCCGATCAGCCGCACCGCCGTGCAGTGCAGGTCGTCGCGGATGATCGTCAGTTCGCGGCGCACGAGGTCCGGGTCGAACGGGCGGTTGAAGCTCCCGCCGAGTTCGAATCCCGTGTCGTAGCCGATGCCCTTGGCGCGCATGATTCCTCCGGTAGTTAAGGTACGGTCCGTACCGTACTCTATACTGGCGCCATGGCGAACACCCGGCGCCGGGGCGCCGAACTGGAGGACGCGATCCTGCGCGCGGCCGCGGCCGAACTCACCGAGGCGGGCTACCCCGGGCTGACCATGGAGCGGGTCGCCCACCGCGCGGGCACCAACAAGAACGCGATCTACCGGCGCTGGCCCCACCGCGCCGCCCTCGCCGTCGCCGCCTACCGCCACCTCGCCGAGGAGACCCTCAAGCCACCCGACACCGGCAACCTCCGCGAAGACGCGTTGACGCTGCTGCGGGCGATCAACTGCGGCCAGACGTCGCCGGCCGCCCGGGTCCTGCGCAGCCTCCTCACCGGCGTGGGCGACGAACCGGACCTCCGCGAACAGCTCCACGAACAGGCCGCCGCGGGCGGCACGGCCCCCTGGCTGGCCATCGCCGGGCAGGCGGTGGCCAGCGGCGAGGCCCGGCCGGGCGCACTGCATCCCCGCGTGGCCACCACGGCGTTGGTGCTGCTGCGCAACGAGTACCTCACGCGCGGACTGACCACAGTGGACGACGAGGTCCTCGTCGAGATCGTCGACGAGGTCTACCTGCCCCTGGTGCGCGCATGACGTCCCGGCGCGCTCGCCACGAGAAGATCGCCGCCGCACTGGCCGGAGCGGGCGACGACCTCCTGGCCGCGGCCCGCCCGCTCGGCACCGGCATCGGCGGCTCCTCGTGGCGGCTGCGGGTGGCCGGCGAGCCGGTCTTCGTCAAACGGGTGCCCCTCACCGACGTGGAACTGGCCCACCCCCGCTCGACGGCCGACCTCTACGGGCTGCCGCCGTGGTCGCACTACGGGGTCGGTTCCGCCGGCGGCGGAGCCTGGCGCGAACTGGAAGCGCACCTGATGACGACCGCGTGGGCGCTCGGCGGCGAGTGCGAGAACTTCCCGCTGCTGCACCACTGGCGGATCGCACCCGGCCTGCCGCGCCCGCGCACCGACATCGAAGCCGACATCGCGTTCTGGCACCACGACGACGGCGTGCGACGACGGCTGGAAGCGCTTACCGGGTCGACCACCGACCTCGTGCTGTTCCTCGAGCACTTCCCGCACAGCGTCGCCGGGTGGCCGGGTGACGACCTGCCGCTCGAGGAAGACCTGAAGCACATCACCGGTTTCCTGGCCACCGAAGGCGTCCAGCACTTCGACGCGCACTTCGCCAACATCGTCACCGACGGCGAACGGCTCTACCTCACGGATTTCGGCCTCACCGTGGCGCCGGGCTTCGACCTCTCGGACACCGAAGCGCAGTTCCTCGCCGAGCACGACGGCCACGACCGCGCCTACGTGCTGACCCACCTGCTCAACCGGCACGTCCGCGGCCTGCGCGACTGGCCGGATGCCCGCACCCGCAACGACTTCGTCCGCGCCTGCGCCGCCGGGGAGGTCCCGGACCAGACCCCGTTGCTGCGCCGGTACGCGCCGCTGGCCGCCGTCGTCAACGACTTCTACTTCGCCCTGCACACCGCGAGCCGGAAGACGCCGTACCCGCGCGACGCGATCGCCGAGCAGCTGGGCCGCCATCCCGAAGGCCCTTGACCACCGGCCTGCGCCGACCTACAGTCAGCGTACCCCGAATCATGTTAACGTTAACATGAGCGGTCCCCGACGTGCCTCCGAAGGAACCGACAACGATGAAGTTGTTCTCCCCACGCCGTTTCGGCGTCGTGCTGGCCGTCGCGGCCGCGCTCGTCCCGCTCGGCGGCGCCGGCGCCGGTGCGGCGCCGTCCACCGACACCGGGTCCGCCCTCCGCGCCGCCGCGGGCACGCTGTCCGTCCCCGGCGTCGACGACGTGCGCGGCAACCTGACGCTGCCCACGAGCGGCCCGGACGGCACCAGCGTCGCCTGGGCTTCGTCCGCGCCGTCGGTGATCACGCCGACCGGTGAGGTGACCCGGCCGGCACCCGGCGCCGCGCCCGCGAAGGTCGTCCTCACCGCGAAGGTCAGCCTCGGGCGCGAGAGCACCACGCGGCGGTTCACCGCCACCGTGGTGCCCAAGCCCGTCCGGCAACCCCTGGCGGGCTACAGCTTCTTCTACTTCACCGGCGAAGGCACGTCCGACGGCGAGCAGATCTACTCGGCCCTCAGCAAGGGCAACGACCCGCTGAACTGGACCGAGCTCAACAACGGCCGGCCGATCCTCAAGTCGAGCCTCGGCGAACTGGGCGTGCGCGACCCGTTCGTCCTCCGCTCCCCCGACGGCGACAAGTTCTACCTGCTCGCCACCGACCTGCGGATCTACGCCGGCCGCGGCTGGGACGCCGCCCAGCGCACCGGCAGCCGGTCGATCATGGTCTGGGAGTCCACCGACCTGGCGCACTGGTCGCGCCAGCGCAGCGTCCAGGTCTCCCCGCCGACCGCGGGCAACACCTGGGCCCCGGAGGCCTTCTGGGACGCCAAGCGCGGGACGTACGTCGTCTACTGGGCCTCGAAGCTCTACGCGGAAAACGACCCGAACCACACGGGCGACAGCTACAACCGGATGCTGTACGCGACCACGCGCGACTTCGTCACCTTCAGCGCGCCGCAGGTGTGGATCGACCCGGGCTACTCGGTGATCGACTCGACGGTGCTCGAGAACCAGGACACCTACTACCGGTTCACCAAGGACGAGCGCAACAACACCTCGTCCACCCCGTGCAGCAAGTTCATCACCGAAGAAAAAGCCACCGACCTGCTCGACCCGCACTACGGCTTCGTCGCCGACTGCCTCGGCAAGGCCACCGCGACCAGCCCGGGCCTGTCCGCCGGCGAAGGGCCGACCGGCTTCAAGTCCAACACCGAGAACAAGTGGTACCTGTTCATCGACGAGTTCGGCGGCCGCGGCTACGTCCCGTTCGAGACCACCGACCTGAACTCCGGCAAGTGGACGATGTCCACCGGCGCGCACCTGCCCGCCTCCCCGCGCCACGGCACCGTCCTGCCGGTCACGCAGGCCGAGATGGACCGGCTGAGCGCGCCACCGGCGGCGCCGAAGGCCGACTCGGCCGGGCTCGTCGCGCACTGGCCGCTCGACGCGAAGTCGGGCACGGTCGCGGCCGACACGACCGGCCACGGCTACGACGGCGCCCTCGCCGGTGACGTCTCCTGGGCCGGCGGCTCGCTGGCGTTCGGCGGCAAGAACGGCCACGTCCAGCTGCCGGACAACCTGCTCACCGGCGCTTCGGCGGCGACCGTGTCGGCCGACGTCCTCGTGGACCCGAACCAGCAGACGCCGTACTTCCTGTGGGGCCTGGGCAACACGGCCGAGGACGGCACCGGCAACGGCTACCTCTTCACCACCGGCGGCACGGCGAGCGGCGGGTTCCGCGGCGCCATCGCGACCGGCAACTGGACCACCGAACAGGCCGCCGACGCCGGCGGCGGGCTACCGCGCGGGGTGTGGAAGAACGTGACGCTCACGGTCGGCAACGGGGTCGAGGTGCTCTACCTGGACGGCGTCGAGGTGGGCCGCAACGCGAACGCCACCACCAAGCCGGCCGACCTCGGCGGCGGCGTCACGGCCGCCAACTACCTCGGCCGCTCGGTGTACGCGGGCGACAAGACGCTGACCGGCAAGATGAAGGACGTGCGGCTCTACAACCGGGCGCTGCCCGGGCTCGAGGTCGCCACGCTGCCGTCCAACAGCACCGCGATCCGCTCGGTGCGGCTCGATTCGCTCAAGACGCCGGCCGTCGTCGACGCGGGCGCCGGCACGGTCGTGCTCCCGGTCGAGCCGGGCACCGACCTGCGGCGGCTCGCGCCGGAGTTCGGCCTGGCGCCGGGGGCGACCATCAAGCCGGCCAACGGGAAGCCGGTGAACCTCAGCTCGCCGAGGCAGTTCACGGTGACCGGCGCCGGCGGCGAGCGTCGCGTCTGGACGGTCGAGGCGCACGAAACCCGCAGCCCCGTGCTGCCCGGTTACCACGCCGACCCGAACATCGTCGCGTTCGGCGACACCTACTACCTCTACCCGACCACCGACGGCTTCGACGGCTGGAGCGGGACGAAGTTCTCGGCCTGGTCGTCGAAGAACCTCGTCGACTGGAAAGACGAGGGTGTCGTCCTCGACCTCGGCAAGGACGTCGGCTGGGCCGACAAGAACGCCTGGGCACCGACGATCGCGAAGCGCGGCGGGAAGTACTACTTCTACTTCTGCGCCGAGGCCAAGATCGGCGTGGCGGTGAGCGACTCCCCGACCGGCCCGTTCGTCGACTCCGGCAAGCCGCTGATCGCCCGGAACCCCGACGGCGGCCAGGCCATCGACCCGGCGGTGTTCCTCGACCACACCGGACAGCCCTACCTCTACTGGGGCAACGGCAACGCCTACGTCGTCCCGCTGAACGACGACATGGTGTCCTACGACCCCGCGAAGATCACCCGCCTGACCGGCCTCGACGACTTCCGCGAGGGACTGTTCATGGTGGAGCGCAAGGGCACGTACTACCTCAGCTGGTCCATCGACGACACCCGCAGCCCGGACTACCGCGTCGGCTACGCGACGGCGCCGAGCCCGACCGGGCCGTTCACCAACCGCGGCGTGCTCCTGAGCAAGGACGCCCACCTGGGTGTCCTCGGCACCGGGCACAGCTCGATGCTGCAGGTCCCGGGCACCGACGACTGGTACATCGCCTACCACCGCTTCGGCATCCCGGGCGGCGACGGCACCCACCGCGAGACGACGATCGACAAGCTGACGTTCCGCCGCGACGGCACGATCGCCCCGGTCGTCCCGACGTTGGAGAGCGTGCGGCCGCAGCGGATCCCGTGGCACTGCGGGGCCGTCCGGGCCGGCTGAGGCGCGGGTGGGCCGCTCGTCCGGGTGGTCCACCCGATGCGGTGAGACGGAGATCACGAGCGACGAGGTTTACCCCACTGTGGCCGGGGTAAACATCCGCCGTTCGGGTTGCTCCAGTTGCTTTCCGCCCCAGGAGTCGTTTGATGACCAGCGTCCTGACCGACAACATCGGGAACTCGCGTCCGGTGCCCCGGCCGCGCCCGCGTCCGGTCACGTCCGACACGCTCGCGGAGCTCGCCCGCCTCGCCGCGCTGGCCGAACTCGCCCGGCGCTCGTCACCGTCCCTGATGCACCACGCGATCCTCGCCGGCACGTCGCCCGCCACGGTGGCCGCCGCCGCGAACGTCGACGTCGCCGAAGCGCACATCCGCTGGCACGAATGGGCCGACACCGCGGTCGGCCGCGACGAGTACCTGCGCGTGCACACCGCCTTCGCCGAAGCCGTCGTCGCGCGCCACGCAGCCGTGGAGGCCTAGCTGTGCCCGTGACCACCGAGGAAACGACCCTGGCCGACCTGGCCGCGCTCGGCGACGCGGCCACCGAACTGCTGGCCGAGATCACCGAACAGCTGGCGACGGTGGCCTCACGCCGCTGAGGCGGGCCAGCGCCGCCACACGGCGACGTGCAGGATCACCGCGAGACTCAGCGCGGTCAGCGTCGTGTGGGTGACCCACGCGCCGACGAGGCCTTCCGGCACGCCGGCCCAGCGCGCGACCTGCGGCAACCCGAACGCCAGCGCGGCCGTCAGCAGCGCCACCAGCACCAGGACGAGGCTCCGCCCCGGCAGCGGCGGCAGCCGGATCGCCGGCCAGGCCTCGAACAGCATCGCCACCACGAGCACCGACGCGATGGCCGCGCCCGCGACCGGGGCCGGCACCCGATGGGTCGCCGCCGCGCAGGCGATGACCACGCCGTGGGCCGTCGCCAGGCGGACCGCGCGCCGCCGGATGCGGGCGAACGGCCGGCCCCGCAGCGCGACGAAGAAGACCAGCTGCCAGGCCCCCAGCACGGCGAAGACCCCCGCGTAGTCCTCGGCCGGCACCAGGCCGGTCCCGACGATGCCCAGGTAGAGCGCCAGCCCGGCGATCCAGCACGAAACCAGCGCCACGACACCGGGCCAATACGTGCCGCGGCCGCGGAGAGGCCGGCCTTCGCCGACGAGGGTGAGCTGCAGCATCAGCGTGAAGATGCCCGCCGCCAGTGGAACGCTCCCCCGGCCGAGCAGCGCCAGTACCACTCCGCCGGCGGCCACGAGCGCCGTGTCGGCCACGCCCGTCCAGCCGCCGCGCAACAGGCTGCCCGGCCGGTCTTCCCACCAGAAGGCGATCATCGCCACGATCGGCAGCGCGAACGTGATGGGCGGCCCGAGCAGCTCCAGCGTCCGCACCGGACCGCCCGCTCCCGCCGCGAGCAGCGCCGCCACCGGCAACACGAAGACCAGGCCGAGCAGGCCCCGCCGCGGCTGGGCCCGGCGGGCACCGGCCGGGCTCAGCGCGTCCGGACGGCAGACCGCCGGTCGGTCGTCCGGCTCAGAGGACGTCATCGATGCGGATCGGCAACCGGTGGTGGCGCTTGCCGGTCGCGTGGTGGACGGCGTTGGCCACCGCCGCCGCGACCCCGACCATCGCGACCTCGCCGAGCCCCTTCACCCCCACCGGGTTGAACCGCGGGTCGGGCTGGTCCACGAAGCCGACGTCGATGCGGTGGACGTCGGCGTTCACCATGACCGGGTACTCCTCCAGCGTGGCGTTGAGGAAGCCGCCGGTCCGCGCGCCGGGCAGGCTTTCCTCCCGCAGCGCCCCGCCGATGCCCCACACCACGCCGCCGCGGACCTGGCTCGCCGCGGTGACCGGGCTCGCGACGCGCCCGCAGTCGACGACGCTGACCACCCGCGGCACCCGGATCCGGCACGTCGCCGGCTCGACCCGGACCTCGACGAAGTGGGCGACCCAGCTGAACGTGCTGAATTCGGGGTAGACCGGGCCGGAGATGGCCAGGTGCCCGGCCTTCGACTGCCCGACCGCCTCGGGCGGCTGCCCGGGCGCGACCGTGGCCACCTCGACGTCGACCGGGTGCCCGAGCCGTGCCACCGCCGCGGCGACGTCGACCGCGCCGGTGCCGGCGGCGTCGAGGTGCTCGCGCAGCTCCCGCAGTCCCGCGTGGACGGCGGGCAACGCGGTCGCGGTGCCCCATGAACCGGCGGTGAGGTGCTGCGGCGCGTACCGGGTGTCGCCCACGCGAACCTCGACGGCACGGACGTCGATCTCCAGGTCGTTCGCGACGAGCAGCGCGATCGCCGAGCGGATGCCCTGGCCCATCTCGTGGCCGTCGACCCCGACCGCGACGCGGCCGTCGGCGGTGGCGCTCAGGTGCGCGACGGCGGGTGCGGCGTGGCCCGGGTAGGTGCCCGCGGCGACGCCCCAGCCGATCAGCGAGCCGTCGTCGGCGCGCATCGAGCCGGGCCGCGGGTCGCGCGCGGCCCAGCCGAAGCCGCCGGCGCCGCGGCGCAGGCATTCGGCGAGGAAGCGGGTGGAGAACGGCCGTCCGGTGACCGGGTCGGTCATCGTGTCGTTGGCCAGGCGCAGCGCGACCGGGTCCTGGCCCGTGGCGTAGGCGAGTTCGTCGACCGCGGACTCGAACGCGAACATCGCCGAGCTCTCGAACGGCGCCCGCATGTAGCCGGGCGTCTGGACGTCGGTCTGCACCAGGCGGTGGCGGCCGCGGAACGCCGGGAAGCCGTACAGCCGGGACGTGACCTCGGTGTGCATGGCCGGGAACAGGTCGTGGCGCGAGGTCTGCTGGTCGACCTCGTGCACGGCGGCGAGGATCTTGCCGGTCTCGTCCGCGCCGAGGCGCACGCGGTGCCGGGTCGCCGGGCGGAAGCTGCCGTTGTGGAAGGTCTGGGCGCGGGTCAGCACGAGCTTGACCGGCCGGCCCAGGCGCCGGGCGGCCAGTGCGAGCGGCGCCAGGTGCGGCTGCAGCGAGTTCTTCTGGCCGAAGCCGCCGCCGACGTAGGGCGAGCGGACCTCGACGCAGGCCGGGTCGAGGCCGAGCTGCTGCGCGAGCCCGTGCCGGACCGCGGCCGCGTTCTGCGTGCCCTCGTGCACGACCAGGGTGTCGCCGCGCCACTCGGCGACGGCGCCGTTGAGCTCCATCGGGACCGCGTGCTGGGCCGCGTGCTCGTAGGTGCGCTCGATCCGGACCGGGCTGGCGTCGACCACCGCGTCGGCGTCGCCGAAGTCGATGTCGGCGAGGAACGGCAGCGGGATCGCCTCTTCCTGCACCAGGGTGGTCGCGCCCTCGGCGTCGAGGTCGACGGCGACCGGTTCGGGCTCGTACTCCGCGGTGACCAGTTCGGCGGCCTCGGTGGCGGCGACCAGGGTCTCCGCGACGACCAGGGCGATCGGCTGGCCGCGGTAGGCGATGCGGTCGTCCAGCAGCGGCTGCAGGCTCTGGAAGGAGAACCCGCCGCCCATGATGAAGCCCGGGCCGCGCAGTTCCGCCGCGTCGAACCGGGTCACGACGAGCAGGACACCGGGCACGGCCTCCGCCGCCGTGGTGTCCACATAGGATACCCGGCCGCGGCCGGTGCGCGCCGGCACGAGGACGGCGTGCGCCAGGCCGTCCGGGACCCGGTCGGTGCCGTAGGCGGCCCGGCCGGTGACCTTCTCGTAGGCGTCGACACGAGGTGTCATCGGGTGGCCCTCTCTCCGGCCGTGCGCACGGCGTCGGCGACCGTGCGGATGCCGAGCTCGACGCGGAATCCGTTGTGGGTACCGGGACGCGCCCCGGCGAAGGCGATTTCGCCGGCGCGGCGGGCGTTTTCGACGGTCAGCGGGGCCCCGCGCAGGACGCGTTCGGCTTCGCCCGCCCGCCAGGGCCGGGTGGCGACCCCGCCCAGCGCGATCCGGCAGTCGCCGACGACGCCGTCCTCGACGGTCAGCGCGACCGCCGCCGAGGCCAGGGCGAAGGCGTAGGACTCGCGGTCGCGGATCTTCAGGTACGTGGAGCCGCGGCCGGCGGCCGTCACCGGGACGCGGATCCGCAATATGAGTTCGCCGTCGCCGAGGGTGTGTTCGCGCGCCGGGTCGTCCCCTGGTTCGACGTGCAGTTCCGCCAGCGGGACGGTGCGTTCGCCGTCCGGGCCGGCGACGTCGACGACCGCGTCGAAGGCCAGCAGCGCGACCGCCCAGTCGCCGGGGTAGGTCGCGATGCAGGCGGCGCTGGTGCCCAGGAGGGCGTGGGTGCGGTCGTGGCCTTCGCGCGCGGCGCAGCCGCTGCCGGGTTCCCGTTTGTTGCACGGGAATTCCGGGCCGCCGCGGAAGTAGCCGCAGCGGGTGCGCTGCAGCAGGTTCCCGCCGACGGTGGCCATGTTCCGCAGCTGCTGCGACGCGGCCCGCCACAGCGATTCGGCCAGTGCCGGGTACTCCGCGCGGACGGCGGGGTGCTCGGCGACGTCGGCCATCCGGGCGCCGGCGCCGAAGACGAGTTCGCGCTCCCCGTGTTCGATCGCGGCCAGCTCCGGCAGCCGGTGCACGTCGACGACGGCGGGCGGGGTCTCGATGCCGAGCTTCATCAGGTCGTAGAGCGTGGTGCCGCCGGCGAGCACCTTGGCGCCGGGCCCGGCGTCCCGGAGGGCGGCGACGGCCGAGCCGACGCTGTCGGGCGCGTAGTAGGCGAAGGGGCGCATCAGGACTCCCCCGCGACTTGCCGGACGGCGGCGACGATGCCCGCGTAGGCCCCGCAGCGGCAGAGGTTGCCGCTGAGGTACTCGCGGATCTCGTCGTCGTCGCCCGCGTGGCCCTCGGCGATGCAGGCGAGGCCGGACATGATCTGCCCGGGCGTGCAGTAGCCGCACTGGAGGGCGTCGTGGTCGACGAAGGCCTGCTGCAGCGGGTGCAGCGCCCCGTCCGGGCCGGCCACGCCTTCGATGGTGGTGACGTCCTGCCCGGCGACCTGCACAGCGGGCGTCAGGCAGGACACCACCCGCCGCCCGTCGAGGTGCACCGTGCAGGCCCCGCAGTGGCCCTGGTCGCAGCCTTTTTTGGTACCGGTCAGCCCGAGCCGCTCGCGCAGCACGTCGAGCAGCGACTCCCGCGGATCGACCGCCAACCGGACGCGTTCGCCGTTGACGGTGGCTTCGACGCTGATTTCCGAAGTGGACACCCGCCGACGCTAACCGGCCCGCACTGGGCGGCGCTTTCCCGAGATTGCTGCCGGAGACACCGTTTATTGCGCCTCAGCCGCGCACCGCGGCCCGGTACGCCGAGGGTGACTGGCCGATCTGGGCGCGGAACGCCGCGGCGAACCGCGACGGGGTCGCGAACCCGCACGCCTGCCCGATCTCCGTCACCGACAGGTCCCCGCGCTCCAGGTGGCGGCACGCCCGCTCGACCCGGACCCGGGTCAGGTAGCGGTACGGCGTCTGCCCGGTCGCCGTCTTGAACACGCGCAGGAAGTGGAACGGGCTCAGGTCCGCCGCGGCCGCCATGTCGGCCAGCGTCAGCGGGAGGGGGTGGTTGTCGCGGATGAACTTCACCGCGCGGCGGATGCGCACTTCGTCGCGGCCGAACTCGCGGGGCGGGGGCGCCGCCGTGTGGTGGGTCAGCAGGTGCACCGCCAGGAACGTCGCCGCCGATTCCGCGTACAGCTCGTCCGCGCCGGCCAGCGCCGCCGCGCCCAAGGCTCCCGCCACCGATGCCAGCACCGGGTCCTCGACCGCCAGGGCGTCCGGGCGGCCGAGCCGGTTCGCGTCGCGGCCCCAGAGGTCGAGGGCCGTGCGGTCGATCAGCGCGGACGGCAGGTGGACGTGCGTCGTCCGGGTGCGGCCGTCGCCGCGCCAGCGGATGCGGGCCTCGTGGCCCGGCGCCGTCAGCCCGATCGAGCCGGGGCCGTATTCGGCGCGTCGCCAGCGGGCGCCGTGGCGCGACTCGATCGTCTTGGTCCCGGCGCTGACCAGGACCAGCACCTGCTCGTCGACGGGTGGCACGTCGACCTCGGCGGCTTCGGCGTTGTCCAGCAGCCGCACGAGCAGCGACGGCCAGCGGCGGAAGAGCCGCACACGGCCACCCGGGTCGATCGCCTCCGTCACGCCCCGATCCTAACGGCGGATCGGGCGTCACCCGGCCAGTTCGGGCAGGGCGAGCGTGTGGTCGGTGTGCCGGCCCTTCGCCGCGAGGTACCGCAGGGGGCGGAGCCGAATACGTCGCCGGTCAGGCACTCCGGGTGCAGGCGCACCAGCGGCCGGACCGGGTCGCCGAACACCAGGGCCCGGCACCGTCGGCCAAGCCGTCGAAGGTGACGACGTCCGCCGTGGCGGCGTATCCGTCGGCGAAGCGCAGCTTGAGTTCGAATTTGAACAACAGGTACCGTGGTGACATGGGTCGTCCGCGGTGGCTGAACGCCGAGGAGAAGCGCGCCTGGAACGCGTTCCTCGGCACCTACGAGCTGCTCAACCGGCGGCTCGACCAGCAGCTCAAGCAGGATTCCGGGATTTCCCACCTCCAGTACGTGATCCTGGCCCGGCTCAGCGGCGCCCCGGACCGCGAACTGCGGATGACCGAGCTCGCCTGCGCGGTGGCCAACTCCAAGAGCGGGCTGACCTACCAGATCGGCCAGCTGGAGCGGGCCGGCCTGGTGCGCCGGCGCGCGTGCGAGAGCGATCCGCGTGCCGTCTACGCCGTGCTGACCGACGAAGGCACGGCCCTGCTGGAACAGGCGGCGCCCGGACACGTCGAGCTGGTCCGCGAGCTGCTGATCGACGTCCTCACCCCGGACCAGCTGCACGCGCTGGCCGACGGCCTCGGCGAGGCGAACCGGCGCATGCTCGCGACCGGGGACGCCATCGACTGCGCGTGAGTGAGCTGCGTCACTCCCGCCGCCGTTTCCGGAACCCACGCCGCCCCGCCCGGGAACAGCCTGTGACACCGGCTGGACCGAAAGGCGGGCGATGACCCCGGAAGACACCGATTCCGACGACGACGCGAGCGTGATCGCGCGGTCGCGGCACGAGCCGAGCCTGTTCGCGGTCATCTTCGACCGCCACTCGCGCCACATCCACCGCTACCTGGCCCGGCGCCTCGGCCCGGCGGCCGCCGACGACGTCCTGGCGGACACCTTCCTGATCGCGTTCGACAAGCGGGCGAAGTTCGACCCGGCCCGGCGCGACGCGCGGCCGTGGCTGTACGGGATCGCCACGAACCTCGTCTCGCGGCAGCGGCGGGCGGAGGTGCGCGAACTGAAGCTCCGGCTCGCCGTCGGACCGCCGCCCGCCGACGAAGGGCACGCCGACCGGGTCGCCGACCAGGTCAGCGCGCAGGCCCTCGGCACGCGGCTCGACCGGGCCCTGGCCGGCCTGCGGCCCCGCGAGCGGGACGTCCTGCTGCTCGTCGCCGCGGAAGGCCTGGCCTACCAGGAAGTCGCCGAAGCGCTCGGCATCCCCGTCGGCACCGTCAAATCCCGGCTCAACCGGGCTCGCGGCCGCGTCCGCGCCGAGCTCGGCGCCTTCGACCTCGTGAAGGAGACCTCGGGTCATGGATGAACTGGACCTGATCCGCACCCGCGCGGAAACCGTCGGCTTCGCACCGGCGGAGCGCCTCGCCCCGGCCCGCGAGCGGCTGCTCGCCGCCGCCCGCGGGCCGCGACGGCACCGGCCGCGCCGCCGGCTCTGGGTGGCCGGCGCCTCGGTGGGCCTGGCCGCGGCGATCACCGCCGTCGTCGCGCTGACCCCCGCCGACCAGGTCGGCGTCGGGGCCGGCGTCGCGCACGCCGACCCGGTCAAGGTGCTGACCGCGGCGGCGCACCACGCACTGAAGGAGCCGGCCGAGCCGCCGCGGCCCGACCAGTTCCTGTACGTGAAGACGGAGGAGCCGGAACACCACATCCGCGAGGTCTGGTTTTCGGTCGACGGCACCCGCGACAGCCTGATCGCCGGCGTCAAGGACGGCGGCTGCCGCAACGGCAAGGCGCCGATGTACGGCACGAACGACCCGCGCAAGGAAGGAACGCTCCAGGACTGCACCCCCCGGCCGGTCTACCGGACGGACCTGCCGACGACCGCCGACGCGATGCTCGCCTACCTCGAGGCCCAGGCCGGCGACCAGAAGGGCAACGTCAACTCCATGGGCAAGAGCGTCTACGACCTCGCCTACGAGCAGGTCCTGCCGCCGGCGTCCTACGCGGCGCTGTTCGAGGCGGCGGCGAGGGTGCCGGGCCTGACGGCGCTCGACCACGTCACCGACGGCGCCGGTCGTCCCGGCGTCGGGATCACCTGGCCGGTGCCTCCCGGCTCGAGCCCGGCGGCGAAGCCGGAAGTGATCGTCTTCGACGCCACCACGTACCAGTTCCTGGGCACCCCCGAAACGGCGGTGACGGTGAAGACCTACGTCGACGAGGTGGGTCAGCGGCCCTGACGTCCCACCGGACCGGGCGGCTGACCGGCGGGAACGCACCGGCCGCCCGGTTCTCGCAACCATTCGGCGCTCCCACCCGTGCATTACAGGTGTGAGGACCTCTGCGGATCGACGACGGCAGTTGCGGGCACGAGCGGTGGCGGTCGCGGTGCTGGCCGGGGCCGGCCTCGCGTTCGCCCACGCCGTGGCCGGGCTGCCGTTCGCGGGCCCCGTCCTGGCCGCGGGATCCGGCGGGCACAGCCTGCCGGATCCCGCCGCCCCGGCCCCGGCTCCCGTGACGACGTCCGCCCGGCCGGCGCCGAACCCGGTCCTGCCGTTCAACGCGAAGCTGACTTCCGACGACATCCCCGTCCCGGGCGGCGGGGTGCGCAGCGGCGCCTGCAGCGGCTCGCTGGTCGCGCCGCAGTGGGTCGTCACCGCCGGGCACTGCTTCCACGACCTGAAGGACGCCCGGATCGGCGGGCGGCCGCCGTACACGATGACCGTGACCGTCGGGCGGCTGAAGGACACCGACCCCGGCGGGCACACGAGCGAGGTCGTCGACGTCCGGCAGTCGCCTTTGAACGACCTGGCGGTGGCGAAGCTCGCGAGCCCGGTCGACGACATCGCCCCGGTGGCGCTGGCCACGACCCGGCCGCCGCTCGGCGAGGAGCTGCAGTTCGCCGGCTGGGGTTCGCACTCGGCGACCGTGCTCGGCCCGTCCGACCACCTCAAGCGCGGGCGGTTCACGGTGTCGGGCATCGGCCAGGCGACCCTGGAGGCGCAGCCGGTCGGCACGCGCACGGTCGAAAACGGCCCGTGCCCGGAGGATTCCGGCGGCCCGTTCTTCCTCTCCGGCGACGACCGCACCGGGACGCTGGTGGCCATCGTCAACACCGGGCCGCCGTGCCCGCAGCCCGGACCCGAGACGATCGCCCGGGTGGACGTCGTGGCGGACTGGATCCGCGCACAGACCGGCTGAGTCACCGCCGCCGCAGGGCGGCCAGTTCCTCGGTGATCAGCAGGCCGGGGTCGAACTCCATGCCGGCGAAGTGCCCGGCCAGCTCGAGCGAGAGCACGCCGTGCAGGCGGGTCCAGAAGGACAGCGCGCGGTGCAGGGCCGCCGGTGGTGCGGGATGGCCGCCCGCCCACTCGCGGTGGGTCTCGAGGTGGGTGTCGAACGCCGTCGGCGGCTCGTCGCCGGCCTCCTCGGCGCACGCTTCGACCAGCACGGCCATCACCTCGGACGAGATCGCCGTCGTGTCGCCGGGCGCGTGGTAGCCGGGTACGGGCGTGCCGTAGACGAGGAAGTACCGCTGCGGGTCACTGCGCGCCCAGCCGCAGATCGCCTCCGCGAGCCCGAGCAGGCCGGCGCCGGCGTCCCGGGCCGCGCGGACGGTGTCGGCCAGGCTGCGGTAGCCGTCGCGGATCAGGGCGGTGAGCAGCTCGTCGCGGCTCGCGAAGTACCGGTACAACGCGGGGCCGCTCATGCCCAGCTGCTTGGCGATCGCGTTGAGCGAGAGCGCGGGCACCCCGGCCGCGGCGATCTGCTCCCACGCGTGCCGCTTGATCTCCGCGCGCACCTGGGCTCGGTAGCGCTCTCGCGGGCTCTCGCTCATCACCGTTAGAGATTATCACTTTTCCTATTGACACTCACTTCGGCGGAGTTATAGCTTCTAACAAACAAGACAGCTACTAACCAACCGGAGGATACATGCTCGGGACCCGCCTGCTGCTCGCCCTTTCCGTCGCCGCGGGGCTCACGGGCACCGCCACCTCGGCCGCCGCCACCACGGCCGCGAGCTGCCAGGGCGTGGGCATCGACCCCGCCGCCCGGCTCCACCACCGCACCGAAACGCTGATCCACGCCCCCGCCGCCAGGGTCTGGCGGCTGCACACCGACGTGGCGCACTGGCCCGCGTGGCAGACGGCCGTCACCAGCGCGCAGCGGCTCGACACCGGGCCGCTGCGGCCGGGTGCGCGGTTCCGCTGGACGACTCCGGCGCCACCGACACCCATGACGCCGGCGACCACGCTGGTCATCACCTCGGCCGTCGGGGAGCTGCAGCCGGGCCGGTGTGTCCGCTGGACCGGGCCGGCGATCGGCGACGGGCTGCGGATCGACCGCGGCGTGCACGTGTGGACGTTCACGCCGGTGCCGGGCGGCGTCCACGTGCGCACCGAAGAGAGCTGGACGGGCGCGCAGATCGAAGCCGACCCCGCCACCGCGCTGCGCTACCTGGCCGCCGGGCTCGACGCCTGGCTCGCCGCGCTGAAGACGACCGCCGAAACCCGCTGACCCTCGCCGAGGAGACAACGATGACCGTCACCACCCCGCCCCGCACCTCGACGGCCGTGCTCGCCGCGGCCTGGGCCGTCCCGGTCCTGGTGGCCGGCCAGTTCGCCCTGCTGTCCGGCGTGCCCGTCGCCGTCGCGCTGATCGGGTCCCGGCACCACCGGACCCACCGCTGGTGGGCCGCGGCGCTCGCCGCGGGCTACGCCGCCGTGGTGACGGCGTGGCTGGCCGGCCCGAGCACCGCGCCGAGCCTGTCGAAGTTCCTGAGCCCGGTCGCCACGGCGGTGCTCACCGCCGCGGGCGTCGTCGTCGCGGTCGCCCTCAGCCGGCGTGCCCGATGACGAACGCGGTCAGGAAGCCGAGGGTGGCGAGCAGGCCGGTGTAGAGCTCGGTGCGTTCGAACGCCTCCGGGATCATCGTGTCGGCGATCATGGCCAGGATCGCCCCCGCGGCCACCGCCGTGATGGCGGCGACGGTCGCGGGCGACGCCGTCCGGAGCAGGAGGTTGCCGACCAGGGCCGCGACCCCGCTGATGACCGCGATGCCGGCCCAGACGCCGAAGACGTACCGGGCACTGCGCCCGGCGGTCTTCATCCCGGCGGCGCTGGAGAGGCCTTCCGGGACGTTCGAGATGAACACGGCCGCGAGCACGGTGACGCCGATGCCGCCGCCCCCGAGCAGGGAGACGCCGAGCACGACGGATTCCGGTACGCCGTCGAGCAGGGCACCGACGGCGATGGCCGCGCCGCTGCCCGCGGTGTCCTGTTCGGACGGTTGCTGCCCGCCGGAACGCTTGCGGTGCCGGGCCCCGCGGCGGGCCAGCAGCACGTTGATCAGGACGTAGACGACGGCGCCGCCGAGGAAGCCGGCCGCGGTCGGCGCGAGGCCGCCGGAGCGCTGCGCTTCGTCGACGAGGTCGAAGGCGAGTGCGGAGATCAGCACCCCGGCCCCGAAGGCCATGATCCCGGCGACCACCCGCCGCGGCACCCGCGCCCACCAGGCGATGGCGGCCCCGAGCACGAGCGCCACCCCGCCGACGAGGCCCCAGAGCCCCGCCTCTGCCCATTGCGGCACGTGAGCCACCTTCCGCCGGTCCGCGATCGTCCGGGAACGGGCTACCCACGCTCGACCGCGGCCGAACATCGCACCGTCACGGCTCGGCGGCGCCCGGGATCACCTGGCCGGACGGCTGTGGCGCGCGTCACGGAATGCGCGGCGATCTTCGGCGCTACACACAGGAGAACTGTTCGTCCACAAGGGAGGGCCCATGTCCGCCACCACCACCGGGGAAGAATCCGTCGCCGTGCCCGAGCTGGAGGACTTCGACTTCCCGCTCACCGACGGCGCCGCCTGCCGGATCGACGACCCGGACTGCGAAGCCTGCCAGTGAGACCAGGCTCCGGCCACGGCGCAGCACTCGTGGCCGGAGCCTGAAGACCTAGAGGTGCATGGCCAGCCACAACGCCATCCAGGCGAGGCACGCCAGCGCACCGCCGACCCCGAAGGCCAGCAGCACCCGGCGCAGCGCCGCGACGACGCCGGCCCGGCCCGTCATTTCGGTGATTCCCGCATCAGCCATGGCCTGAAGGTGCCCAGCCCCGTAGCCCCCAAACCTAGGCACCCATCACGAGCCCTTCGATCGTGTGCTTCTGGGTGATGGGCGTCAGGACGTCGACGACCGGGCAGTGCAGGTGCGCGCGCACCGATTCCGGCAGCGCCGCCCAGAAGTCCTTCGTCACCGCGGTGTCGTGGCGCTCGTCGTTGCCCGCGCCGGGCGCGTCGAGGCCCAGCACCAGGACGGGCCGCGCCTTCGCCGAGTGGTTCGCGGTACCGCGGTGGACCGTCAGCGCCGAGCGGATCGAGATGTCGCCCATCCGCGGGAACTTCCGCGCGGCCAGTTCGTGGTAGCGCGGGTAGGCCTCGCGCGGCGGGAACATGCCGTGCTCGAAGGCGCTGCCGTCGTCCCAGTGCGTGCCGGGCGCGATCTCGAACGGCCCCATGTCGGGTTCGGTGTCGACCGCGGTGACGTTCACCGCCAGCGACGTCAGCCGGCGTTCGCGGGCGGTTTCGTCCGGCATCGGGAAGTCGCGGTGCCACGGCTGGTCGACCGCGCCGGCGAGCGGGACGTCGAAGCCCACCTCGACGATCCGGTACTCCGGGCCCAGCACCGACTCGGCGACGGCGGTGATCCACGGGTGGGTGACGAGGTCGGTGAACCCGCGCAGCTGCTCCGGGTGGATCTCGACGTAGAAGCGGTTCGGCCCGCGGCCGACGGCGCCGTCCGGCCGGGCGCGGGCCTCGGCGAACGCCGTGTCGATGTCTTCGCCGAGCTGCCGCACCCAGTCGCGGGAGAACGCCCCGGGCAGGCCGATGATGCCGTCGGTGCCGAGCCGCTCGGTCAGCGACGCGAGTTCGGCCGCGGGCAGCGGCGCGGGCGTGGTCTGGTGCGCGGTCATCGGAAAACCTCCTGGGAGCACGACGGCGTGGCAGCCCAGTTTGCAACGTGGCATGCCACGTTGCAAGAGGTACGATGCGCCGGTGAACCCGAAACTGCGTGACGTCGCCGAGCACGCCGGCGTCTCGGTGCGCACGGTGTCCAACGTGGTGAACGGGTTCCGGTACGTGGCCCCGGCGACCCGCGAACGCGTGCAGGCGAGCATCGACGCCCTCGGCTACCGGCCCAACCTGGCCGCCCGCACGCTGCGGCGCGGCCGGACCGGGCTGGTGGCGCTGGTGATCCCGGAGATCGATTCGCCGTACTTCGCCGAGCTCGCCGCGCGGACGGTCCGGATCGCCGGCGCCCGCGGCCTGACCGTGCTGATCGACCAGACCGACGGCGACGCCGAGCGGGAGAAGGAACTGCTGCACGGACGGCGCAGCCAGCTGGTCGACGGCGTCCTGTTCAGCCCGTGGGCGGTGGCCCCGGCGGAGCTGGCCGCGCGCACCGACACCGTCCCGCTGGTGCTGCTCGGCGAGCACGACGGCACCGGCGGCGTCGACCACGTGGCCATCGACAACGTCGCCGCCGCGTGCGAGGCCACCCGGCACCTGATCGCCGCGGGCCGCCGCCGCGTCGCGGCCCTGGGCATCCAGCCGCGCTCGCTCAACGCGACCGCGCGGCAGCGGCTGGCCGGCTACCGGCAGGCGCTGGCCGAGGCGGGCCTGCCGGCCGAGCCGGAACTGGAGGTGCCGGTGCGGCGCCTGCACCGGGCCGACGGCCACCAGGCGATGCTGCGGCTGCTGGACCTGCCCCGGCCGCCCGACGCCGTCTTCTGCTTCACCGACGAACTGGCACTGGGCGCACTCCGCGCGGCGGCCGACCGCGGTCTCGCGGTGCCGGAAGCCGTGGCCCTGGTGGGGTTCGACGACATCGAAGACGGCCGCTACAGCGTGCCGGCGCTCACGACGGTGTCACCGGACAAGGACCGCATCGCCGAACTCGCCCTCGACCGGCTGGTCCGGCAGGCCGCCGATCCGGAACCGCCGCGGTCGATCGTCGCGCCGCACTCGCTGGTGGTGCGCGAAACGTGTGGAGCGGATTCCGCCGGGTAATCGCGCCGGAACGACCCCAGCGGAGGACGCGATGGAGATCTATTCGGCGGAAGCGACGTCGAGCCGCGGCAGCGTCCGGGTGGACGGCCGCGGCGACCTCGCGTACCCGGTCGGCGAGCCGTCCGGCGACGGCACGGCCGACGCACTCAACCCCGAGCGGCTCTACGCCGCCGCGCTGGCGACCTGCCTGCACCAGTCGCTGACGATCGCGGCGACGTCGCTGGACGTGGAGCCGGCGGAAAGCGTGGTGACGGCCAAGGCCACGCTGTCCCACCAGGACGGCGGCTACGAGCTGAGCGCGGCGGTGGACATCTACCTGCCGGGCGCCGCGACCGACGACTTGTACGACACGGTCACCCGGGAGGCCCTGCGGCTGTGTCCGTTGGTGGGTGCGGAAGTCTCGGTGAAGTTCGACCGCGACCGGGGGTTGGCTTTGCAGAACCACCGCGGCCCGGCGGATCCAGGTCAGAACTGATTCGCGGCGCCCCGGCCCGGCCGATCCTCGGCCACCGGGCCCGACCGAGAGTGTCCCGCGGCCCTCAGCTACCGCAGCCCGGCCGATTCCGTCCGCGGATTGACTCGCGGCCTCGGCCACCGCGGCCTGGGCGACCCCGGCAGAACCGCCCTCGGCCCTCGGCCACCCCGCTCGACCTTCCCCCGACGTGGCCGACCTTCGGCGGAACCGGCCATTGGGGCCTGCGGCTCCCGGCCGCTGCGCCCAGCCGACCGAGGCCGCCCGGCCACCGGGCCACCCAGCCACCCGGCCAAAGCGACCCGACCCCGGCCACCCCGGGCTCAGCCGGGACCCGCCGCCGTCACCAGCCAGCCACCGCTCGACCGACGCCCGACGTGGCCGACCTTCGGCGGAACCGGCCATTGAGGCCTGCGGCTCCCGGCCGCTGCGCCCAGCCGACCCCAGGCCGCCCAGCCGACCGAGGCCGCCCAGCCACCCGGGCACCCAGCCGCCCGGCAAAAGCAACCCGGCCCCGGCCACCCCGGCTCAGCCGGAACCCGCCGCCGTCACCAGCCGGCGACCGCGACCCGGTCGCGGCCCGCCTTCTTCCCCGCGTACAACGCCTCGTCGGCCGCGCGGATCATCTCGTCCAGGCCCGCGCCCGGTTCCGATGGGGGCAGGGCCGCGCCGATCGTCGCCGACAGCTGGACCGGCTCGCCCGTCGGTGCCGTGATGCGCAGCGTGCGGATGCGCACGCGGATGCGTTCGGCGATCGCGCGGACCTCCGCTTCCTCGACGTCGGGCAGCAGGACGGCGAACTCCTCGCCGCCGTACCGGCCGACCGTGTCGCCGCGGCGGACCGCGCGGGTGAGCACCGTGGCCACCTCGGCGAGCACGTCGTCGCCGACCGGGTGGCCGTGCGTGTCGTTGATGCGCTTGAACCAGTCGAGGTCGATCATCAGCACCCCGATCCGGCCGCGGGTGCGCGCCAGCGCGTGCTCCGCCTGCTCGTGCCAGGCGATCGCGTTGAGCAGGCCGGTGCGCTGGTCCGTGCGGGCGGCGAGCTTCAGCTGGTCGAGCTGGACGCACTGGTGCAGCGCGAACGTCGGGATGATCATCAGCAGCGCGGCGGGCGGCCACCACAGCAGGGCCATCGCGACGAACACGCCGAGCGCCAGCTGGCTGACCTCCAGCAGGTTGTCCGAGGCGCTGCCGAGCAGCTGGCGCGGGTGCTCGACCGGGACCGTCCAGGCGATGGCCGTGCCGATCAGCCCGGTGTTGACCACCCACTGCACCGCGGCCGCGGCGACCACGGCGGCCAGGTCGGCCCAGCCGGGCCGCGCGCCGCCGGCGAGGCGCTCGTGGACGCCCGTCGAGTGCAGCACGGCGGCCGCTGCGGCCGCGGCCAGCGCGAGCGTGGCGGCGGTGAACACGGTGCGGTGCGGCGGGCGGACCGCGTCGAACCGGTTGACCAGCACCCACCGGTGGACGTAGATCGCCGCCACCAGCACCAGCTCGAGCACCAGGGGCAGCACGACCACCCCGGCGAAGATCCACACGCTGCACAGGTCGACGTACGGCGCGCCCGTGCGGTCACGCCGCCGCCGTTCGATGACGTGCGATGCGTGCAGATGCGGCAGAGCCGCCGCCGCCAGCCAACCCGCCGTCACCCACTCGTGCGACGTCGGTGCCGCCCGGGCCGCGAACGCCAGCAGGCCGGCGGCGGCCAGGCTCACGCCCACGACGAGGACCCGCACCCGCCCCGGCAACGACCACAGCTCCCACGGCGTCCGGCCGCCGCCGGTGCCCGCGTCTTCCCCCATCGCAGCGCCTCCCCCGCGCCGGTGATCCCCTGATCGCCCAGGGTAGTCGCGTGGCGGCCGGATGTCAGGTGATTCCCGGCAGCGCGACCCGACCGGGCGGCTGCGACCATTCGCGGGTATCCGGTACCGGACGAACCGCACGGAAAGGCGAGCCGATGACCGACAAAGGCTGGTGAAAAGCCCCTCTTCCCCTCCCCTGCCACCGGAAGGAGCCCGCGATGAGCGACAAGGGATGGTGACTTCAGGCCTCGGCCGGCAACGCGGCCGAAACGGCGTCCGGGCGGCGGCGGGCCCAGGCCGCGGCCGCGGCGAGCGCGACCAGCGCTCCCGCGGTTCCCGCGCAGGCGATCGCCGCCGCCGGCCCGACCCGCTGGGCCAGCACGCCGCCGGCCACGATCCCGAGCCCCTGCCCGGCGATCATGCCGGTCCGGGCGAAGCCGAGCGTCCGCCCGCGCACCGGCGGCGGGGACAGCTGGACGAACGTCGCGCCCGCCGTGACCTGGTAGGCCGAGCACAGTCCGGACACGAAGAGCAACGCCAGCGCGGCGCCCAGGGACGGCCGGCCCCAGAACGCCACGAGCGGCACCGACGTCCCGACGGCCAGGACGCCGAGCGCGCGCACCCGGACGGTCCGGGCGACGCGCCGCAGCAGCAACGCCCCGGCGACCGCGCCCGCCGGTTCCGCGGCCAGGAGCACCCCGATCCATTCGCCGCCCACCCCGGCCTGCTGCGCGAAGGGAACCGCGAGCCCTTCGGGGACGACGGTGAACAACGCCAGCCAGCCCAGCCACAGCAGCGTGCCGAGGGTCCGGTCCCGCCCGACGGCGACGGCACCCGCGGCGATCCGCCGCCACCAGCTCGTCTCGCGTCCGGCGCCACCGTCCGGCGGATGACGGCCGAGGCCGGCGCGGATGAGCAGGCCGGAGGCGACAAAGGTGGCGGCGTCGACGGCCAGTGCCGCGTGCGCGCCGACGCCGGTGACGACGAACGCGGCCGCGGCGAACCCGAGCACCAGGCACAGCTGGGTGGTAACCTGCTGGACCGCTTGCCCGGCCTCGTACCGCGCCCCGAGCAGTTCGGGGAGGACGGCGCCCTGGGCGGCCGAGAACGGCGCTTCGGCCAGCTGGACGAGCACGAGCAGCCCGGCCAGCAGCGGCAGGGGAACGGCGGGCACGGCCATGACGGCGACCAGCCCCGCCCGCACCCCGTCGCAGGCGACCATCACCCGCCGCCGCGGGTACCGGTCGGCCAGCCAGGACAGCAGGGCACCCGAGACGAGCGCGGGCAGCATGGAGAGTGCGTAGGTGGCGGCGCTCAGCGCGGCGGAGCCGGTGCGCTGGAAAACGAGTATCGACAAGGCGACCCGAGCGAGCTGATCCCCGGCGACGGAGAGCAGCCCGGCCAGCCAGAGCAACCGGAACCCCGGCACGGCGAACGCGGAGCGCGTCGCACTCATCCCCACCCCCAGGCCGGCCACTGTCACGCAGAGCGTTGCCCAAGACGCTCACGGTAGCGCGCGGCGGAGGTATGCACCACGACCGGAGGTGGGTTTGCGCGCGGTGGGATGGGACCTCCGCGGGGGCGATGGGGCTGGGTTCCTCGCGGGCGGACCGCACTCGTCGAGGCACCCGGCCGCGCCGACCGGAGCTCAAAGCCCGCGGGTGGCGCAAATCCGACCGAGTCCACGCAGCCACCAACCGCCTCCACCTTCCACGGTTGGACCGCGGCCGCGGGGGTAGCCGGGACAGCATGCCGACCGCCGACGAAACTCCCGCCCCGCCGCACCGTGCGTTGACCGCCGTCGAAGGTGCTCGTGTGCTCGATGCTCCCGCTGCCGCTCTCGTGCGGCCGCTGCGGGGTGCCGCCGCTAGCGTGCCCGGGCGGCTGCTGCGCGGGCGGTGGCTGGGGCATCCGCTGCACCCGCTCGCCGTCACCGTGCCGATCGGGGCCTGGGTGTGCTCGGCGCTGTTCGACCTGGTGCCCGGCCAGGAGGACGCGGCCCGCCGGCTCGTCGGCACCGGGCTGCTGGCCGCGCCGGCGGCCGTCCTGCTCGGGCTGTTCGACTACGCCGACCTCGACGAACGGCAACGGCGGGTCGGGCTCGCCCACGCCGCCGGCAATGCCGTCGCCATCGCGCTGTTCGGGGCGTCCTACGCCGCCCGCTCGCGCGGCCGGGTGGCCCGCGGCCGGGTGCTCGGTGCGCTCGGGCTCGCCGTGACGAGCGCGGGCGGGGCGCTCGGCGGCCACCTGGCGTACGCGCAGGGCGCCGGGTTCTTCCGCTGGCAGGGGGGCGCCCGATGAGCGGCTACTTGGCCATCTACCTGCGGGACCAGCTGGCCCTCGGCGTCACCTGGCGCGAGCTGGCCCGCCGCGCGCGCGACCACAACCGCGGCACCGACCTCGGCCGGACGCTCGCCGAGGTCGCCGACGCGATCGCCGAGGACGTCCGGACCTTCGAGGACATCATGCGGCGGCTGGAGGTCCGGGCGAACCCGGCGAAGGTCGCCGCGGCCGTCGTCGCCGAGCGGCTCGGCCGGCTGAAGCTGAACGGGAAGCTGACCGGGTTCTCGCCGTTGAGCCGGTTCTTCGAACTCGAGGTGCTCGTCATGGGCATCGACGGCAAGAAGACCCTCTGGCACACCCTCGGCGAGATCGCGGGCCTGCAGGAACGGTTCCCCGACATCGACTTCCCGGCCCTGATCGCCCGGGCCGACGCGCAACGCAACGCGCTGGAACCGTTCCGCCGCAGCACCGGCAAGGAGGCTTTCGCCTCCGGAGACGTCCGTACCGGCGAGTAGACTGACGGTTCCCGAGACTGCGCAGGTGAACTTCCGTGACCGACGTGACCCTCGAGCGGGAGAAGCTGCTGGCGCCCTCGCGCATCTACGTCGAACCCGCCGCCGCCGAGCTCCCCCGCGGCCGTCAGGTGCTGGCGCGCTTCCCCGACGCCACCGTCGTCGAAGTCGCCAGCCACTGGCGCATCCCCGAACTGCACGGCGACGAGACCAACGTCCGCCGCTGGGTGCGCATCAAGCGCGAGGCCCTGGTGCTGGGGGTCAAGAAGTCGCTGACGGCCCGGCCCAACGGGCGCTCCGCCGACTTCATCGCCCCCTCGACGGCCAACGGCTGCGCGATGGCGTGCGCCTACTGCTACGTCCCGCGCCGCAAGGGCTATTCCAACCCCATCACCGTCTTCGCCAACATCGAGCAGATCACCGGGTACCTGGCCCGGCACATCGCCCGGCAGGGTCCCAAGCCGGAGCCGAACCAGTGCGACCCCGTCGCGTGGGTCTACGACATCGGCGAGAACTCCGACTGCTCGGTCGACGCACTGGTCAGCGACAACGTGGCCGACCTGATCGGCCTGTTCGCCGGGCAGCCGACGGCGAAGGCGTCCTTCGCCACCAAGTACGTCCACCGCGGGTTGCTGGACCTGGCCCCGCGCGGCCGCACCCGCGTCCGGTTCTCGCTGATGCCCGAACGGCCCGCGAAGCTGCTGGACCTGCGCACCAGCCCGATCGCCGAGCGGCTGCGCGCGCTGGACGACTTCGTGGCGGCGGGGTACGAGGTGCACGTCAACTTCAGCCCGGTCGTCGTCTACGACGGGTGGCTCGCCGACTGGACCCGGCTGCTGCAGGACCTCGGCGACGCCACGAACGCCGCCACCAAGGCCCAGCTGGCCGCGGAGGTGATCATGCTGACGCACAACCAGGGCCTGCACGAGGTCAACCTCGGCTGGCACCCCAAGGCCGAGCAGGTCCTGTGGCGGCCCGACCTGCAGGAGACCAAGCGCAGCGAGGGCGGCGGCGTGAACGTCCGCTACCGCGCCGGCCAGAAGCGGGCGCTCCTCGACGAGCTCCTCGACCTGATCGCCGTCCACGCTCCCTACCTGCGCGTCCGGTACGCGTTCTAGCTGTGTGTCCGGGGACGTCGTCCCCTGGACACCACAACTAGGCTGCCCCTCGTGCCGGAGACGCGTCTCGACCTCGCCCGGATCCGGGCCGCCCGGCAGGTCATCGACCCGGTCTTCCTCGACACCCCCCTGTACCGCTGCGAAGCGCTGGAGCCCGTTCTCGGGTGCGCGGTGAGCATCAAGCTCGAGACCGCGAACCCGGTGCGCAGCTTCAAGGGCCGCGGCACCGAACTGGTCGCCGAAGGGCTCGCGGGCGCGGTGGTGTGCGCCAGCGCGGGCAACCTCGGGCAAGCGCTGGCGTGGTCGGGGCGCCGCCGGGGCCTCGACGTCACCGTCGTCGCCTCGCGGCACGCGACGGCGGCCAAGCTCGAGCGCATCCGCGCGCTCGGGGCCCGGCTGGAACTGGTGGACGGCGACCACGAACTCGCGCGCGAACGCGCGGCGGCCATCGCCCGCCGCGACGGCATCCGGCTCGTCGAAGACAGCCTGGACCTCGAAACCTGCGAGGGCGCGGCGACCATCGGACTGGAACTGGCCGAGGCCGCGACGGCGTTCGACGCGGTGTTGATCGCGCTCGGCGGCGGAGCCATGGCCACCGGGGTGGGGCACGTCCTGCGGGCACTGGCCCCCGCCACCGAGGTCATCTGCGTCCAGCCGGCGGGCGCGCCGGCGATGACCCGCTCCTGGCACGCCCGGCGCGTCATCACCACCGGCCCGACGAACACCATCGCCGACGGCGTCGCCGGGCGGCGGCCGATCCCGGAGGTGCTGGCCGACCTCCTGCTCGTCGCGGACGACGCCGTCCTCGTCACGGAGGCGTCGATCGCCGCCGGGGTGCGGCTGCTCTTCGACCACGCCGGCCTCGTCGCCGAACCCTCGGCGGCACTGGGCATCGCGGCGATCCTCGAAGCCCCCGACCGCTTCGCCGGCCGGCACGTGGCGACCATCGTCTGCGGCGGCAACGCCGACCCGGCCGCCTTCCGCGGCTGGCTCGGCTGACCACCGAAATTACCAAAGGTAAGTTCTGCCGCCTTCTTGACTTTACCAATGGTCAAGAGGAAGGTACTGGCCACCTGATTCGTCTAGACCAATCGGCGCTCCCCGCGGTACGGCCACCCCCAGGAGGAGACCCATGTCCCGCAGCACCCGGACCACCACAGCAGCCCTGACGAGCCTCGCGACCGCGGCCGCGACGGCCGTGATCCTTTCCGGCGGAGCCGACGCCAGCCCCGCGGCCGCGGCGGCCGGCTGCGGTGTGCTCTTCGACGACTTCCACTACGCCTCGCCGACCGACGGTGCCTTCGGCCAGGCCGGGTGGACCACGCGCAACGACGTCGGCAGCCCCGGCGTGCCCGGGGCGCGCTGGCTCACGAGCAACATCAGCTTCCCGTCCGTGGGCGGCGAACGCGTCGCCCAGCTCACCGCCACCACCGACGGCAGCGCCGCCGGCACGACGCACGCCGAGCTGTACCAGAACCAGTTGCGGTTCCTGGAAGGCACGTACGCCAGCCGCGTCCGCTTCACCGACGCGCCCGACAGCGGCTCCGACGGCGACCACGTCAACGAAACCTACTTCACGATTTCCCCGCTGCGGTACGACCGCGACCCGCTCTACAGCGAACTCGACTTCTCCGAGTACCTGCCCAACGGCGGCTGGGGCGGGCCGCAGGCGGACTACCAGACCAGCTGGTACACCTACTGGAACAACCCGACGTGGGACGGGCTGCGCACGTCCACCGCGCAGAACCGCAGCTTCGCCGGCTGGCACGACGTCGTCACGCAGGTGTCGGGCGGGCACGTGAAGTACTACATCGACGGCGCGCTCACCGCCGACCACACCACCGACGCCCAGGGCGACCCGGTCTACCCGCGCACGCCGATGTCCATCAACTACAACATGTGGTTCATCGACACCGCCGGGCACACGAGCGGGAACAGCGTCTACACCGAACAGGTCGACTGGACGTACTACGCGGGCAACCAGGTCGTCTCGCCGGCCGACGCCGTCGCGCAGGCCGGGCAGTACCGCTCGGCCGGAACGTCCCATGTGGACACCGTCAACGGCTGCACGACCCCGGCCAGCCCGCCGCCGACGACCCCGACCACCCAGCCCACCACCCCGACCACGCCGACCACTCCCACCACGCCGTCGCAGCCCGCGAACTGTTCGACGGCGCCGGAATGGGACTGGGGCACGGTCTACCTCGAGGGCCAGCGCGTGCGGCACAACGCCCACCTGTGGCAGGCGAACTGGTGGACCCAGGGCTCGGAACCCGGCCTCACCGCCCAGTGGCGCGACCTCGGCCACTGCTGATCTCCCGGGAGTCCTCCATGCGCAGACGCACCCTCGCCGCCGCACTGGCGCTCGCCACCGTCACCGTCACCGTCACCGCCACCGCCTGCGGCACCGACACCCCCGCACCCGCCGCCGGTGGCGGCACGCTCACCGTCTGGCTGATGAACGGCGACCTCAGCGACAAGGCCACGGCCGCGATCGGCGCGGCCTTCGAGAAGGCCACCGGCGCCAAGGTCACCGTGCAGATCCAGGAATGGGACAACATCAACACGAAGATCAGCACCGCACTGGCCCAGGACAACACGCCGGACGTCATCGAAATCGGCAACACCGACGTCCCGCTGTTCGCCGCCAACGGCGCGCTGACCGACCTCACCCCGCACCGCGACGAGCTCGCCGCGGGCCAGACCTGGCTGCCCGGCCTGGCCGGACCGGCCACTGTGGACGGAAAGCTCTACGCCGCGCCGCTGTTCGCCGGCAACCGCGCGGTGATCTACGACAAGCAGGTCTGGGCCGACGCCGGGGTCACCGCCCCGCCGAAGACGTTCGCCGAACTCACCGCCGCTCTCGGCAAGATCAAGGCGAAGCACCCCGCGCCGGACTACTCGGCCTTCCACTTCCCCGGCCGGTACTGGTTCGGCGCCCTGCAGTTCGTCTGGGACGCCGGTGGGCAGCTCGCCACGCAGAAGGACGGGAAGTGGACCGGCGCTCTCGAAAGCCCCGAAGCGCTGAAGGGCCTGCAGGCGTGGAAGGACTTCCAGAACGCCTACTCCTCGCCCGCGTCCCGCAACGTCGACACCAAAGCCCCGGACCAGGCCGCGATCTTCTCCTCCGGCGGCGCCGCGGCCATCCTCGACACGAGCGTCAACACCGTGCTCAAGAACAAGCCGGAGCTGAAGGACCGGCTGGGCACGTTCCCCTTCCCCGGCGCCACGCCCGGGAAGACGCAGCCGGTGTTCCTCGGCGGCTCGGACCTCGCCGTCGCGGCCAAGAGCCGCAACCCAGACCTCGCGCTGGCCTACCTGAAGGCGGCGGCCGACCCGGCCGTGCAGCGGGCCGCCATCGCCGGCATCGACGGCTGGACCCCGATCTCGACCGAGCTGATCGACCGGATCACCCCGGCGCTGCCGCCGCTCAACGCCGCCTTCGCGACCGCGGCGAAGACCAGTGTGGCCACCCCGGCCGCGCCCGGCTGGGCGACCATCGAAAGCGACAAGTCCATCAACACCTTCTTCGCCGACATCGCCACCGGACGGCGGCCGGTCGCCGACGCCGCCCGGGAGTTCGACGCGCACCTGACCGAGGCGCTGGGCGCCCGCTGACCGGCGGGGTGGCCCGGCCGACCGCCGTCCCCACCGGGCCACCCCGCCCCTGCTTCCGCGAAGGAGTCCCCGTGCTGCTCGAAAAGGCGCGCACCCGGGAAAGAACGCGACGTCCGTCCCTGCTCCCCTACGGCCTGCTCCTGCCCGCGGCCGTGCTGCTCGGGCTCGTGCTCGGCTACCCGCTCGTCCGGCTGGTCGTCATCTCCCTGCAGCAGTACGGCCTGCGGTCGCTGTTCACCGGCAGGACGGGGTTCGCCGGCCTGGACAACTACACCGCCGTGCTCGGCGACCCGCAGCTCGTCGGAGTCCTCGTGCGCAGCCTCGGGTTCTGCGCCGCGCTGGTGGCGGGCACGCTCGTCATCGGGTTCGGCGTCGCGCTGCTGCTGCGGCGGCTGGGCCGCCGGATGCGCACGGCGGTCACGCTGTGCCTGATCGCGGCGTGGGCGCTGCCGAACGTGGCGTCCACGCTGGTCTGGCAGTGGCTCTTCCAGCCCGGTTACGGCGTGGTGAACTGGCTGCTGACCCGGCTCGGGTTCGGGGACCTGACCCAGCACGACTGGACGACGACGCCGGCTTCGGCGTTCACCCTGGTCTGGCTGCTGGTCGTGTGGCAGTCGGTCCCGTTCGTGGCGCTCACCCTGCACGCCGGCCTCTCGCAGATCCCGCGGTCCTACTACGAAGCCGCGGAGCTGGACGGCGCCGGGCCGTGGCGGGTGCACCGCACGATCACCGTCCCGTTCCTGCAGCCGATCCTGGGGCTGGTCACCATCCTCTCGGTCATCTGGGACTTCACCGTGTTCAACCAGATCTGGATCCTCACCCAGGGCGGCCCGGGCGGCGGCACGACGACACTGGGCATCTGGACGTTCACCCGCGCCTTCAGCCGCAACGACTTCGGCCAGGGCGCGGCGATCGCCGTCGTCTCGGTCGCGCTGCTCGTCGGCCTGACCGCCGTGTACGTGCGGCGGCTCGTCCGCTCCGGGGAGGACCTGTGATCGGGCGCTTCGGCCGGAACGCCGCGGCCGTCCTCTTCTGCCTCGTGTGGATCTTCCCGGTCTACTGGATGGTGCTCACGGCGTTCAAGCCCGCGGGCCGGATCCTGCAGCCCACCCCGCAGTTCCTGCCCTTCGACGTCACGCTGGACAACTTCGCCGGCGCGCTCGCCAAACCCGGTTTCGCCCAGGACCTCCTCAACAGCGTCGTGGTCGTCGTGGTCGTCGTCGCGCTGTCCGTCGTGGTCGCCTTCCTCGCCGCGACGGCGTTGACGCGGTTCCGGTTCTTCGGCCGCCGAAGTTTCCTGGTCGGCGTGCTCGTGTTGCAGATGGTGCCGGTGCCCGCGCTGGTCATCCCGCTGTTCCTCGGCCTCAAGAGCGCGCACCTGCTCGACACGCTGCCCGGGCTGATCCTGACCTACGTGGCGCTCGTGCTGCCGTTCACGATCTGGACCCTGCGCGGCTTCCTGCACGGCATCCCGGTCGAACTGGAGGAAGCGGCGATGGTCGACGGCGCCACGCGCGGGCGCGTGCTGCGCTCGGTCCTGCTGCCCCTGGTGCTGCCCGGGCTGATCGCGACCAGCGTGTTCGCCTTCATCACCGCGTGGAACGACTTCCTGTTCGCCTACGTGATCATGAAGGACAGCTCGGGCTACACGCTGCCGGTCTGGCTGGTCTCGTTCAGCACCAGCACGGGCACCGACTACGGCGGCCTCATCGCCGCGTCGACGCTGTTCGCGCTGCCCGTCGTCGTCTTCTTCGCGCTCGTGCAACGTCACCTGGTCGAGGGCATGACCGCGGGCGCGGTGAAGGGCTGATGCTCATCCCGTTCCCCGCGCGGCTGACCCGCCGCGCCGGTTCTTGCGTGCCCACCGGCATCCTGGCGGGCCCCGGCACCCACGGCGCGGCCCGGCTGCTCGCCGCGTACACCGGGCTCCCGCTGGTCGCCGACGGGCCCGTCATCCGGCTCGCGCGGAAACCGGGACTCGGGCCGGAGGAGTACACCCTCGAGGTCACGCCGGGCCGCGCGCTGCTCACCGCGTCCACGGAGGCGGGGCTGCTCGCCGGCGTGCAGACGGTCCGGCAGCTGCACCCGCGGCTGCCGTGCCTGAGCATCCGCGACGCGCCGCGCCTGCCCTGGCGCGGGGTGCTGCTGGACGTCGCCCGGCACTTCATGCCGCCGGCGTTCCTGCGCGAGTTCGTCGAGCTGCTGGCCCTGCACAAGTTCAACGTCCTGCACCTGCACCTCACCGACGACCAGGGCTGGCGGATCGAAATCGCCGGATGGCCGCGGCTGACCGAGGTCGGCGCCTGGCGGGCCGAATCGATGGTCGGGGCCGCGGGCAGCGGCGTCTTCGACGGCGTCCCGCACGGCGGGTTCTACACGCGGCGGGAGCTGCGCGAGCTGGTCGCGTTCGCCGCCGCGCGCGGCGTGCGGATCGTGCCGGAGATCGACCTGCCCGGGCACGTCCGCGCGGCGCTGGCCGCCTACCCCGCGCTGGGCAACCGGCCCGAGGTGGCGCTGCCGGTGTGGACGGAGTGGGGCATCAGCCCGGACATCCTCGGCGTCCACGACGGGGTGTTCGCGTTCTGCCGGGACGTGCTCGGCCAGGTCGCGGACGTCTTCCCGGCGCCGTACCTGCACATCGGCGGGGACGAGTGCCCGACGACGCAGTGGGAGGCGAACCCGTTCGCGCGCGAGAAGGCGGCGCAGCTCGGAGTGCGCCCCGCCGAACTGCACCCGTGGTTCCTCGGGCGGCTGCACGACATCGTCGCGGACCTGGGCCGCCGGGCGGTGTGCTGGGACGAGACCGGCCACGCGGCGGGCCGGCTGCCGGCGGACCTCGTCGTCACGGCCTGGCGCGACGCCGCCCACGGCGCGCTCGCCGTCGCCCGCGGCCACCAGGTGGTCATGGCCCCGCACACGGCGACGTACTTCGACTACCGGCAGAGCGAGGACCCCGGCGAGCCACCGCGCGAGCCGGTGACGACACTGGCGGACGTCTACCGCTTCGACCCACTGGCGGGCGGGCTGCCGGTGAGCGACGGGACGACGCCCGGGGTGCTGGGCACGCAGGCCCAGCTGTGGACGGAACACGCACCGACGCCTGATCACGTGCGGCACCTGGCGTTCCCGCGGCTGTGCGCGCTGGCCGAACGGGCGTGGTCCCCGCCGGGCCGCGGTTATGCTGACTTCCACCAGCGCCTGACCGGGCACCTCCCCCGGCTGCGGGCACTGGGCGCCCTGCCGAAGGAGCGCGTCCGGTTCGCCGGCGCGCTCGGAGTACCCGGGAAGACGGTGCCTTGACCGCTGTGACATCCGGGGCTTCGCCCCGCGCCGAGGGACCCGCCACGCGGAACCCCGGCGAAGAGACCGCGGCCACCGGAGCTTCGCTCCACGCCGGGACGCCCACCGGGCGACGCGGCAGGAAAGAAGCCGTGAAATCCCGAGCCGGACGCTCCACCACCCGCAACGCCGGAGAAGAAGCTGCGGCACCGGCGACCACACCTCAGGCGGGGCGCTCCACCGCCCGGAACCGCCGCGAAGAAACCGCGACAACCGGGACTTCACCCCGCGCCGGGCGGCCCGCCGCCCGACCCACCGGGAAAGAAGCCCCGGCATCCCCGGCCACACCTGAGGCCGCGAGCCCCACCGCCCGCAACCCCCGCAAAGAAACCACGACCACCGCGACTCCACCCCACGCCGGACGGCCCACCGCCCGACCCACCGGGAAAGAAGCTGCGGCATCCGCGGCCGCGAGCTCCACCACCCGGAGCCGCGAAGAGGCTGGTGAGCCGGCGGACCGGCCGCCCACGGTGAAGCGCGACCGCGTCCGGCGGCACCTGCTCAAGGTGATCGAAAACGCCGGTCCCGGCACCGGACTCGCCTCCGAACGCGACCTGGCCGCGGAGCTGGGCGTCTCGCGCCCGACCGTGCGGGCCGCCATCGACGAGCTCACCCGCACCGGGCTGCTGGTGCGCCAGCGCGGCCGCGGCACCTTCACCAGCCCGCACAAGGTCACCCAGGAACTGGCGACCGGCCTGGCCGTGCCACCGGCGGAAGGGCACTGGACCAGCCGGGTGGTCGCGTTCGCCGTCTCCCCCGCCGCGCGGTCGCTGGCCGCCGAGCTGGAACTCGAGCCGGGGACGCCGGTGCTGCGCGTCACCCGGGTCCGGGACGTCGACGACGAACCGATCGCCATCGAGGACCTGGCGCTGCCCGCCGGGCTGGTCCCCGGGCTGAAGCCGGCGGACCTCGAAACCGGCAACTTCTACCGGCTGCTGCGGGAACGCTTCGGGATCGCGGTGCAGGACGCGGTGCAGACGATCGAGCCCGCCGTCACGAACCCCGGCCAGGCCGAGCTCCTGGAAACCGCCGTGTACGCCCCGATCCTGCACATCGAACGGCTGACCCGCGACACGACGGGCCGGGCCGTCGAACTGACCCGGTCGGTCTACCGCGGCGACCGCTACCGCATCACGTCGAAACTCCGCTTCGACGCCGAATCCGGTTAGCTTCCGGTAAATAATTCTTCACCGGCCTCCGGAAACACCGGTTTTTAGCGTGCCCTCGTTACCCGATCGAGTGAACGCGGTCGGCATCCGGGTGACCCGTGCCGGAAATTCCTTCGTCAGGCCAAGTGCGTCCGCCGATGAATCGGCCCGAAACTGCGCTATTGGCATCGCCTTTTCGGCGCCCGGGTGAGACTTCTTCAACCGGACTGCCGGTTCGACATAGGATTTTCCCTCGGCCGGGAAAACGTTTCCCGGAAAACAAAGAATCGAGGACCAACCATGCGAAGACGCATGCTGGGGGCGGTCCTGCCCCTGGTGCTCGCCGCGGCCGCCGCCGTCCCGCTGCCCGCGGCCGCCGACCCCGCCCCGGCGGTCTCGGCGCTGACGAAGTCCGTGCAGGGCACCGGTTCCCCCGCCGACCACGGCGCCACCGCGAACTGGGTCATCGGCTACGACGACCACGCCACCACGACCGGGCCCGCCACCATCACCGACGCCGTCGGCGCGGGCCAGGCCTACCAGTCCGGCTCGCTGCACGCCCCGCCCGGCTGGACGCCGGCGTGGTCCACCGACGGCACCACGTTCACCGGCACCGAACCGGCGTCCGGGGTCACCGCCGTCCGCGCGACCAACCCCGCTGCCGGCCCCGACGCGACCCAGCTGTCCGGCGCCCTCACCCCGCCCGTGCAGGCGGTGACCACCGCGACCGGCGGCGACGGCTTCTCGCCGATCCTGTACCGCACGCCGGGCGGCGCGCTGCAGGCCTGGAACATCTACCACCACCTGGGGGCCACTTCGCCGAAGGTGGTCTGCACCGACCTCGCCACCGGGACCCGGTGCGCGGGCGGCCCGTGGCCGAAGCCGCTCAACACCGCGACCGGGCCGCTCGGCTCCGGGGCGACGGGCGACATCGCGAGCACGATGGTCGAGCAGTACGTGCGCGATCCCGCCACGCCGGCGAAGGTCTACTACCCGGCCGTCACGGCGGCGTCCGTCGGCGTCG
Organism: Amycolatopsis sp. lyj-23; assembly: GCF_046549135.1. NCBI lineage: Bacteria > Bacillati > Actinomycetota > Actinomycetes > Pseudonocardiales > Pseudonocardiaceae > Amycolatopsis > Amycolatopsis sp. lyj-23. The sequence continues at coordinate 76,937 of NZ_JAJPWN010000024.1, forward strand.
GCTGCCTCGACATGGCCGCCGCGGCCAACTGCGGGTACTGGCCGCTGGCCGCCACCGGCGGTTCGCCCGCGGTGAACAGCATCACCGGGCTCGTCGAAACCGGCGGCAACGTCTACGGCCTGATCAGCAGCGGCGCGGTGGTCTGCTGGACCATCGCCACGCAGAGCGCCTGCGGCGGCCAGCCGTACGCGCCGATCGCGCCGGCCATCAGCGGCAACGCCTACGTCTACGGCGCGCTGGACGTCATCGCGGGCAAGGTGTTCGCGTCGTCGTCGAACCCCAGCACCGCGCAGCAGCCCTCGCTCGGCTGTTTCGACCCGGCGACGGCCACGTCGTGCGCCGGCTGGGCGACCTGGCGGCCGACGGGACCGGCGGGCAACTTCACCTACAACGCCTACACGGCGTTCAGCACGGCCGGGGCGCCGGTGGGCGTGTGCTCGTCGACGACCGGCGGTACCAACGTCACGACGTGCTTCGCCCTCGACGGCTCGGCCTTGGCCGCACCGCCGGGCGCGGCCGCGCTGCCGAACGGGACCTACGTCTTCAACCCGGAGGTCGTCACCGACCCGGGCGGCCACGTGCGCAGCTACCTCCCGGTCTGGAACGGCGGGATCGCGGGTGCCGCGGTCTGCCACGACTGGACGACCGGGACGGCGTGCGCGGGACTTCCGGCACGGATCACCCACCCGTCGGTGAACGGCGGCGCCACGCGGGACTACGGCTACACGTACGACCCGCCGTCGGGCTGCCTGATCGGCCTGGGCGACGCGGGCGTGCTGTTCTCGATGGACCCGGCGACCGGCGCCAGCCCGTGCGTCCGCTCCGGCGGGCAGGTGACCCTGCGTCCGGGTGACTTCTACTGCGACGGCGGAAGCCACGTCCAGGGCTACACGTCCGCGCGGCTGACCGGCGTCGATCCGGCGAACGTCGACTTCGCGGCGTCGCGGGTGACGGTGGTCGACCAGGACGGGGCGGTCGTGCCGACCCCGGGCTTCGCCCCGGACGGCTCGGTCGACCTGACCGGGGTCTCGGTGGCGGCGCACCCGTCGATCACCGTGACGACGACACTGGTGCTGCACAGCGCGGCCGGCTTCAGCGGTTCGCTGGTGGTCGACTTCGCGGGCGACGCGCCCCAGCTGTGCTTCCGCACGACGATCTCGGCGGACTGCACGGTGACTTCGGTGGCCGACACGGCGACGGGGTCGGACTCGACGGGTTCGTTCACGTCCAACACGGTGACGCTCCCGGTGGCGCCGGGCGCGTCCTGCACCCCGAAGGTGACCGTGGAGAAGGAGATCTGCACGGCGATCCACCCGGCCGACTGCGGTCCGGGCGGCGCCGGTCCGTGGGCGAAACAGGCCCCGGTGGGCCTGCTCGGGGTGCTCGCGGCCTCGGCGTACTGGCGGATCACGGTGACGAACCAGGGTCCGGTGGGCATCACGTCCGCGCAGGTCGTGGACACCGTGGAGCCGTCGTGCCAGACGGGCCCGTTCGCGCTGGCCGCGGGCCAGTCGAAGCAGGTGTACTGCGCCACCTACGCCCTGCTGAACCTGTTCCCGATCACCAACAAGGCGAAGGTGACCTACGTGCCGGTGAACGTGCCGCCGGGGACGCCTCCGTCCACAACGGACTGGTCGTCGGCCAAGGCCTGTTCGCTGCTGTGCAGCCTGTGAGGAGGTGAGACAGCCGGGCCCGCGGGAGTCCCCCCGTGGGCCCGGCTCACACCGTGACGGAGGCTTCCGCGACGGGCTCGGCGGCCTTCGGCGAGACCGCCGGCGCCATCAGGACCGCGCACAGCGGGACCGCCATCGCGATCGCCGCCAGCACGAACACCGGGAACAGGAAGGAGAACACCTCGGCGCCGGCCGGGTCCGGGGCGGACATGTCCATGTGCATCCGGACCGCCGCCATGCCCGTGTAGTGCATGCCGGTCACCGCCGCGCCCATCACGAACCCCGCCAGCAGCCGCAGCGAAAGGCGGTCGAGGAACACCGCGAACCACAGCGCCGCCGTCGCCGCCACCACCGCGATCACCACCGACAGCACCACCAGGCCGCCGTCGTAGCCGAAGTCGCCCTTGACCCGCAGTGCCGACATCCCGGTGTAGTGCATGACGTTCACCGCCAGGCCGGTGACCACCCCGCCGACGGCGAGGCGCCACCAGCCGAACTTCGCGCGGCCGCCCACCACCAGCAGGCCCGCGAACACCGCCGTCACCGAGAGGACCGCCGACAGCACCGTGCGGAAGATGTCGTAGCGGACCGGCATGCCGGGGGTGCTGAAGCCGAGCATCGCCACGAAGTGCATCAGCCAGATGCCGACGCCGCCGATCGAAATCGCCGCCAGCACGAGCCACCGCACGCGGTGGCGGGGATCGGCCGCGTGGCGGGCCTGGACCGCGCAGGCCAGCCCGAGCGCGCAGCCGACCACCGACGTCAGGTACGCCAGCACCAGCAGCCAGTGCCCCAGGGCGAAGTGCTCCATGGCGAGTCCTCTCTACAGGTCGCGCAGCCCGTGCAGCACGCGTTCCATCAGGTCGTGGCGCTCGTCCCAGGTGGCGGTGTCCGACAGCGTGCCGCGGACGATCACCAGGGTTTCCTGCATCAGGTCCGCCACGAGCACGCGGACCACGCCGAGCGGCAGCGCCAGCAGCGCCGCGATCTCCATCAGCGACCGCGGCCGGGCGCACAGCTCGAGGACCTCCGCCAGCGCGCTCGACGGCTGGTAGCCGGCTTCGGCCCGGCCCTCGGCCGTGGTCTCGACCAACGCTTCGACGGCGATCTCGACCGCCGGGGCCGTCCGGCCTTCCGTCCACGCGTAGGGACGGGCCAGCGCCGGGCTGCGGCGCGGCTCGTCCCCGGGCGGGTCGTCGATCACCGGTGGTCCTGGGCCACCGGTATCTCGCGCGCGGGCACGTCGACCTTCTGCCCCACCCGCTCGACCAGCATCGTCATCTCGTAGCCGACCAGCCCGATGTCGCAGCCGGTCGAGGAGAGCACGACGAGGTTCGAGCCGTCGCCGACGCTCATCAGCAGCAGGAACCCCTGCTCCATCTCGATGACCGACTGCACGACCCGCCCGGCGGTGAACAGCTCGGCGGTGCCGAGCGAAAGGCTGGACAGACCGGCGGCGATGGCCGCGAGCTGGTCGGCGCGTTCACGTGGCAGGGCCTCGTCGGCGGCCACGAGCAGGCCGTCGGCGGAGACGAGCACGGCGTGCGCGACGCCCGAGACGTCCTGGACGAACCCGTTGACCAGCCAGTTCAGCGTCGCGGACCGTTCGGGCGGCGCGGGGAGCGTCCCGCTGAGCGACCGGGCCGCCGCCTCGGTGGCGGCGCGCCGGGGGTGCAGTTCCGTCATCGCGGATCCACTTCGTCCTTTCGTTCGGCGCGCGCGGCGGTTTCGAGCCGGGCGGCGCGCATGCCTTGGTAGTGGCGGGACAGACTGCTGCGCACGGCGGCGGCGTCCCGGAAGGACCCGCCGGGCTGTTCGCGCACGCGGGGCACGACGGCCCCGGGCGCGAGCTGGGCCCCGGGACGGCGGGTCGGCAGCCCGGCATCGGTGAGCCGCTGGGCGGCCGCCGGCGCGAGCGCGCTTTCGGCGGCTTGGCGGGTCCGGTCGGCCGGGGTGTCCCACCCGCCGACGACGGGTTGGTCGCGGGTTTCGGCCGGGTGCGCGGGGGTGGCGGCGGGTTCGGGTTGGTTCGGCTCCGCCGGCGCACGCCCGTCCGCCGGTTGGTCCGCGGTCGCGGCCACGGGCTCGGCCGGGGCTCGGTGCGCCGGAGAGGCTTTGGCTCGGCCTGGCCGGTTCGGCTCGGCCGGTACTGCGAAGGTTCCGGTGATTCCGGCCCACTCCGCCGGTTCGGCGGGATCCACCGGCTCGGCGGCTCGGTGCGCGGCGGATGCTCCGGCTTCGCTCACCCGGCCTGCAGCTGCGTCGAGAGCGGGCGAGGCCACCTCCTCGGCGGCGCGATGTAGGGCGGGAGATCCCGCTCGGCTGGACTGGCCCGCCGCTGCATCGAAAGCAGCCGGGTCCACCGCCTCGGCGGTGCGATGTACCGCGGGAGATCCCGCAACGCTCGACCAACCCGCCGCCGCATCGGAAGCAGCCGGGTCCACCGCCTCGGCGGTGCGATGTACCGCGGGAGATCCCGCAACGCTCGACCAACCCGCGGCATCCGAAGCACCCGAATCCACCAGCTCGGCAGCTCGAGGCGCGGCAAGAGATCCGCCTCCGCTCGCCCGGTCCGCCGCTGCATCGAGGGCACCCGAGTCCACCGCCTCCGCGAGGCCCAATTGCTCGACCGCCGACGCGCGGTACGCCGCGGCGGACTCTTGCGCAGGCTCCTCCTCCGGCACCGAATGCACCGAGGCCACCGAATTGACCGAGGTCTCCGAAGCCACCGAGGCCGCGGGTAGCTCGAGCGGCGGCCGCTCCCCCACCGACGGCCACGCGAGCGGTCCCGCCGTTCCGTTGCGGCGGACCACCGGCTTCGCCGCCGGCTCGGTGAACCAGCTCGTCACCACCTGCTCGAAGATCGGCGTCGGTGCCTGGGCCGGGACCACCGGGGGGCGCGGGTGGCCGTTGCGGTTCGCCGGGACCAGGCGGCCCGCGCCGATCGGGCGGGCCAGGTCCGCGATCACCAGCGCGCCCGGGACGTGGACGCTCGCCGTCACCCCCGCGTGGCGGCCCGCCGCTCCCGTCGCGCGCAGGCGGACCGTCACCCCGTGCAGTGCCGCCAGCCTGCCCACCACGAACAGCCCCATGCGGCGGGTCGTCTCCGGGCCGACCGTTCCCGCCGCCGCCAGGCGGTCGTTCACCGTGGCCAGCTCGGCCGGCGTCATGCCCAGTCCCTGGTCGACGACCTCGATGAGGAGGCCGCCGTCGGCGCCGCGGTCGGCCGTCAGCGCCACCTTCTGCTCCGGCGGCGAAAAGCGCGTCGCGTTCTCCAGCAGCTCCGCGAGGATGTGCACCACGTCCGCGGCCGCCTCGGGCTGGACCGAACTGCGCGGCGCGTTGCCCAGCGCCACCCGCCGGTAGTCCTTGACCTCCGACGTCGCCGCGCGCAGCAGGTCGCGCGTCGGGACCGGTTCGCGGCCGTGGCGGACCGGGCGGCCGCCCGCCAGGACGTGCAGGTTCTCGCCGTTGCGGCGCAGCCGGGTCGCGATGTGGTCGATGCGGAACAGCTCGTCGAGCCGCCGCGGGTTCTCCTCGCCCGCCTCCAGGTCCTCGATGATCGACAGCTGCTGCTCGACCAGCGACTGGCTCCGCCGCGACAGCGTCATGAACATCTCGCTGACCTGCTTGCGCAGCTCGGCCTGTTCGACGGCGAGCCGGACCGCCTGGCGGTGCATGTCGTCGAACGCCCGCGCCAGCTGGCCGATCTCCTCGTCCGTCTCGACGCCGGAACCGGGCACCGCGCGCCAGTCGACCTCGTGGCCTTCGCGGATCTGCCGGACGGTCTCCGGGAGCTGGTCGTTGGCCGCGTGCAGGGCGGCCGCGCGCAGCCGGCGCACCGGCGTGACCAGCGACCGCACCACCAGCAGCGCGATCGCGAGCGCGCCGAGCAGCGCGCCCAAGACCAGCGCGGTGTCGCGCAGGGAGTCCGACCGGGCTTCGTCGGCCGCGGTCCCCAGGTTCGCCGACAGCCGCCCGGTGACGTCGTTCAGCACGCCGGTCACGCCCGCGGCCTCGGCGGTGATCGAGGGCAGCAGCGCCGCGAGCGGGCGGCCGCCGCCCGGCTCCTGCAGGGCGTCGAGCCGGCCGTCGGCGGCGCCGGTGGCCGCGGTGAACCGGGCCAGCTGGTCGCCGGTCAGCTGGTGCTCCGCCTGTTCGGCCAGCACCTCCTGCTCGGCGGCGGTCTGGATGACGGCCGGGCGCAGGGAAGCGTCGTCCGGGCTGTTCTGCGCGGCCCGCCGGTAGGTCTCTTCGGTGGCCAGCTCGCCGCGCAGGTGCACCAGCAGCCGGGCGGTTTCGGCACCGGCCGCGGTTTCCGGGCCGGCGTCGGACGGCACGAACGCCGGGACGAGGTCGCCGAGGGTGGCGATGACGTCGTTGTAGCCCGCGGCCTTCGTGCGGACGTCGCCGCCACCGGCGCCGGCCGCGCGGATCCCGGAAAGCTTGCCCAGCGCGGTGTTCAACGCCCGGCCGGTGTCACCGGGCAGGGGCGCGAAGCCGGCGTCGCGCTGGATCGCGGCCACCTTCGCGTCGACGGCCGCGGTCAGCGTGTCCGGCGCGCCCGCCGGCACCGCGACCGCGGCGACCATCTCCTCGCCGAGCGAGCCGGTCAGGTCGATCGTGTCGCGCAGCACCGGCAGCCGGTCGCGGGCCGCGCTGAGCGCCGTCGCCCGGTCGAGTTCGCCCTGGATCCGGACTTCCGCGAGCGCGACCGCGACCAGCACCGGCAGCAGCAGGACGACGCTGATCCTCGTGCGGACGCTCCAGTGCGCCGGCCACCACGCGGCGTCCGCCGGGCGGCGGGACGTGGATCTGCTTTCGTGCATGGCGGAACCGCTCGATTCCCAGCCGCGCGGGCGGCTGACGTCGAACTCGGACAGGACGAGGAACCCCAGGAAGACGTGGCGTTGATCGAGCCGATCAGCAGAAGACAACACGTCCGGCGTCCTTGTCAACCCTGCGGAGCGGCGTTTCGGAACGCGGGGATCGAATTGTTTGCGCGGTTCACGCATCGTGTTCCGGCGGTCGCTGCTTGCACATCGTACAAGCGAATTCGCGCAGCTCCGGGGCCTGTCAAACGGCATCCAAGCACCAACTTCACACTGGCGGCAGAATTACCCACAGCCATCGGCGGGGCGAATTCGGGCATTGTTCGGACGGTGTGTTATTAATTGCCCGTGACCGAAACAGACGAACGGAGCGGCAAGCGGGTCGGGTGGGTCGAGCTGTACTTCGACCTCGTCTTCGTGTTCGCGGTGGGTCAGGTGGCGCACGGGATCGTCGCGGACCCGCACTGGGCGCGCGCCGCCGCGGCGCTGGGCCTGTTCGCGACGCTCTGGTGGACGTGGATCGGCTTCGCGGTGCTGTACAACCGGCGCGGCGACGACAGCCGCGTCGCCGACCGGCTGTTCGTGCTCGCCGGCACGATCCCCTGCGGGATCGCCGCGACGCAGGCCCACCACGTCTTCGAGGGGCACCCGGCGATCTTCGCCGCGGCGATGGCCGCGGTCCGGCTGATCCTGGCGGCCGCGCACCGGTGGCCGCGCGGCGGGGCCGACCAGCGGCGGATCAGCTGGGGCTACGCGTTTTCGGCCGTCCTGTTCGGCGTCTCGGCGATCCTGCCGCACTACGGGCTGCTGTGGACGCTGGCGCTGGTGCAGGAGGCCGGCTTCCTGCTGCTCGGCGACCGGCACGACCGGCGCCGCGGCGAACGGCCCACGCGCGAGACGCGGTGGCGGGCCATGCTGACGCCGCCGCGCGACCCGAGCCTGACGGTCGACTCGGCGCACCTCGCCGAGCGGTTCGGGCTGTTCCTGATCCTGCTGCTCGGCGAGCTGGTGATCACGGTGGGCACGGCGGCGCTCGAGCGCCCGGCCGACGACCTGGGGTACTGGCTGGCCCTGGCCGGCGGGCTCGTCCTGGCGGGCGCGCTGTGGTGGGTGTACTTCTCCTCGGCGGTGGAGATCTACGAGCGCCTGCTCGGCTTTTCGGGCGGCAACCCGGCGCTGGCGTATTCGCTGTACGCGGGCGGGCACCTGCCGCCGGCGTTCGCGTTGGTGCTGATGGCGGCGGGGGTGAACCTCGCCCTGCACGAGTCCCCGCCCTCGGCGGCGGTGTGGTTCACGACGGTGGGCCTGGCGATCTACCTGACCGGAACGCGGGTCTTCGCGGCGGGCTCGCACCGCTGGTACTTCGCGCTGGCCCGGGTGGCGACGCTGGCGGCGACGGTGAGCCTGGCGTTCCTGGACCGGGTCCTGCCGGCCCCGGCGGTGGTGCTGGCGGTCGCGGGGTGGGCGGTGGCGATGGCCGTGGTGACGGCGGTGCTCCGCCACCGCAGCCTCACCCGCCTCGACGAGGACCCGGTGGCCTTCCTCCGGCAGGTCGCCGACCAGCACCGAACCGACGGCGACGCCGGACCGGAAACCCGCACGTGACGGAGTCCGCAACCCGCGTGACCCAAACCGTCACTCGCGTGATCCAAGCCGTAACTCGCGTGATCCAAGCCGTCATTCGCGTGATTGAAGCCGTCATTCGCGTGATTGGAGCCGGAACTCGCGAGTTGCGGGGCTGGGCTGGGGTGGCGGGTCAGCGGGGTACTCGGCGGTCCATCGGGCCCCACTCGCGGGACCCCTGCTCGTTTACCAGCAGCTGGGCTTCCTGCAGGACCTCGTCCGCCACCCAGGCCAGCGGCTGCACGTCGACGACCAGCGGCTCGTTGTCCGGGCCGCGGGCGATCTCGCGGCCGCGCAGGACCCACGGCCGCACACCCGGGCTGCGCAGGTCGCGCAGGTGCTCGTAGTCGTACAGCCGGCGCGCCAGCCACAGCCGCAGCGACCGGTCGTGCCACCAGCGCTCCAGCCGCAGGGAGTTCGCCGACAGACCCGGCAGCGCGATCCCGGTCAGCCCGTCCCGGCTCGTGCCCGAGTCCGCCAGGTCGACCTCCGGGCCCCGAGACCACCGGACGTACAGCTCCTCGTCGCGACCGGCCTCGAAGAGCCGGGTCAGCTCGGTCAGGTCCCGCACGGTGGGCAGCATGATCACGCTGTACCCGGGCGCGTGGTCGCTAACCTAGCTGGTCAGGATCTGCGGCGAGAGCACCTTCAACATCGCGTTCGTCCACTTCAGCTGCCGCAGCGTCCGCGGGTGGCAGCGGCTCGCCAGCTCCTCGAGCTCGCGGTCGCGCGCCGCCTGCGCGGCCTGCGCCAGCAGCTCCCAGTCGAGCGACACGCCCGCCGCGCGGCGGTGCAGGCGGCGCAGGTCCGCCAGCAGCACCAGGCCCGGCTCCGGGCGGCGGCCGCCCAGCTCGGACAGGGCCGTCCGCAGCGGCTCCAGCGGGCCGGGGCCCGGGACGTCCTCGGCGAGGTCCAGGCCGTGCGCCCGGCCCGCGCGCGCGATGTCGCGGACGTGCGCCGCCGACCAGCCCGCCAGGTCACGCGCGAGGTGGTGGATCTCGTGTTCCGCGTGGTGGCGGTCGGACGCCTTCCGCAGGTCCTTGGCCAGCGCCGTCTCGGCGCGGTGCAGTTCCCGCAGGACGAGGTCCAGCTTCATCGGACGACCTCCTCCTCGACGTCGGCGGGCACCGGCTCGACGGCCGGGGCCGGCACCGGGCCGACCCGGCGCAACGCGGCCGCGGCCGTCTTGAACAGCGGCTGCTTGGACACCGGGTCCCAGTCGGTGAACGTCAGCTCGTTGGCCGCGCGGTCGCCGTCCTTGCCCGCCGGGTGGTCGGTGTCCCAGTAGCCGTAGTGGAACGGCAGGAACAGCACGCCGTCGCGGATGCCGCCGATGCGGACGCGGGCCCGGACCGCGCCCCGGGGTGTCGACACCTCCGCGAGGTCGCCTTCGGCGAGCCCGGCCGCGGCCGCGTCCCGTTCGGACACCTCGAGCCACACCTCCGGCGCCGCCGCGCGCAGCTGCGGCGCTCGGCCGGTCTTCGTGCGCGTGTGGAAGTGGTAGATCGTGCGGCCGTTGATCAGGTGGAACGGGTGGTCGTCGTCGGGTGTTTCGTGCGGCGGGAAGTACTCGGCGGCCTTGAGCATCGCCTTGCCCTCGGGGTTCTTCGCCTGGTACTCGACCGGGTCGAGCGGGGTTCCGGTGATCAGGTCCCGGCCGTAGTTCTCGCAGTAGTCCGGCCGGGCCGGGAACTTCCCGTCCGTGTAGAGCCGCTCGGTCCCGTCCGGGTGCTCGGCCGTGCAGGGCCACTGGACCCCGCTGACTTCACGCAGCTTCGCGTAGCTCAGGCCGCTGTAGTCGCACGGACGGCCCGCCGACGCCCGCTTCCACGCCTCGAACACCGTCTCCGGGTCGTGCCACTGCGGGAACGGCTCGCCGTCCTTGCCGCGGAAGTCCATGCGCCGCGCGTAGTCCAGGAAGATGTCGAGGTCCGCCCGCGCCTGCCCGGGCGGCTCGACCGCCTTCTCCGACAGGTGCACCGTGCGGTCGACGTTGGTGAACGTGCCCGTCTTCTCGCCCCACATCGCCGCCGGCAGCACGACGTCGGCCAGCTCGGCGGTCTCGGTGAGGAACGCGTCCTGCACCACCAGGAACAACCGCGGCGAGTCCAGGATGGACCGGATGCGGTTGAGTTCGGGCAGCGAGACGGCGGGGTTCGTGGCCGACACCCAGAGGAACCGGATGGAGCCGGTCTCGGCGTAGCGCAGCATCTGCATCAGGTGCGTCGGCGGCGCGAAGTGCGGCAGCTTCTCGAGGTCGACGTTCCAAACCGACGCGAGCTCGGCCACGTGCGCGTCGTTCGCCCAGTTGCGGAAGCCGGTCAGGTCGCCGCCGGCGCCGCATTCGCGCGTGTTCTGCGCGGTGGGCTGGCCGTTCATCTGCAGGACGCCGGCACCGGGCTTGCCCAGCATGCCGCGCAGCAGCACGACGTTGTTGACCTGCACCGCGGCCGCCGACGCCTGGTGCGACTGGTAGAAGCCCTGCAGCACCGTGCACAACAGCCGTTCCGCCGAGCCGAGCAGGCGGGCGGCTTCGCGGATTTCCCCGGCGTCGACGCCGCAGATTTCCGCGGCGCGCTCGGGCGGGTACTGCGCGGCCATCGCGGCGACGTCGTCGTAGCCGATCGTGCAGCGGTCGACGTACTCGCGGTCGATCCGGCCGTGCTCGATGAGCTCGTGCAGGATGCCGTTCATCAGGGCGACGTTGGTCCCGGGCAGCGGCGCCAGGTGCAGCGTCGCCGCCCGGGCGACCGGCGTGTCGCGCGGGTCGACGCAGAGCACCGCCGGCGGGTTCGGCCCGGCGAGCCGGTCGAGGATGCGCGACCAGAGGACGACCTGCGTTTCGGCCATGTTGTGCCCGAAGAGGGCGATGACGTCGGCGTGGTCGATGTCGGTGTAGGACGACGGCTGGCCGTCGCACCCGAAGGACTCCTTCAGCGCCGCGGCCGCGGTCGCCGTGCACAGCCGGGTGTTGCCGTCGAGGTGGTTGGTGCCCAGGCCGCCACGGGCGATCGCGGCGAGCGTGTGGTACTCCTCGGCGAACAGCTGGCCGCTGGTGTAGAAGCCGAGCGCGCCGGGCCCTGCTCGTCGAGAAGCTCCTTGCTGCGCCGGACGACCAGGTCCATCGCCTCGTCCCAGCTCGCTTCGACGAGCTCGCCGTCCTTGCGCACGAGCGGCGTGGTCAGCCGGTCGGGCGAGGAGTTGGCCTGCCAGGCGAAGAGGTCTTTCGGGTCGAGGCGGCCGTGGTTGACGCGGTCGTCGGCGCGGCCGCGGACGCCGGCGATCCGGCCGTCCTTCACCGCGATGTCGAGCCCGTCGCCGTTGGAGTGCAGCACCGCGGCGCTGCGGACCCACCGGTCGACGTCCGCCGCCGCCAGGCCGTCGGCGAGGCGGCTGTCCACCCGGACCGGCCACGTCTCCCCCGGCCCGTACGGCGTCCTGGTCCCCCAGGGCCGGCCGATTCCGTCGCGCTTTCCCACGGCAGGGACCTCCGATCGTGCCTGAGCTGGCACCGGATACCCCGATCGTCCCGGGCCAAACCTCTTTCCGTCCGACTTAATTTGCGCGACGCAACGGTGATCGCGAATCCGATTCGTCCGCTTCGACGACCCGGGCAAACCGCGCGAACGCGGCGATCGCGGCCTGGCGCGTGCCGGGGTCGAGCCGGGCGAGGACGCCGGCCAGCACCTGGCGGCGGTCGTGGTCGACGCGGTCCACCAGCTGCCGCCCCGCCGCGGCCGGGGCGAGCAGCGTCTCCCGCCGGTTCAGCGGGTTTGGCGCCTTTTCCAGCAACTTCAGGGCGACCAGCCGGTCACACGCCCGGGTGACCGAGGACGGGTTCAGCGCCAGTTCGCGCGCGACCCGGCCCATGGTCACCGGGGTCAGGTCGACCACCACCCGCAGCGCGCGGAACTGGGTCAGCGTCAGCTGCTCGGTGTTCCGCTCGACGGTCGAGTCGGCGATCAGCACCATCGCCCGCAACGCCGCCAGCGCCGCACCCGTGCCGTCGTCGTCCGGCCAAATTTGCGTCACGCAAGTATGGTAGACGGCGAAAGCGGGTACAGCGAATCGTGAGCGCCGAAGGCGAGAGCGAAAGGAGGCGTCCGCGCCGGTGAAACCGGATCCCGGGCACGTCGAAGCCACGGCCCTGCGCGACTACGTCGAGACCGTCGCCGAGCTGCTGCGGGTCGAGCCGGCCGCATCGTGGAGCGAACACGGCAGTCCGTCCACCGCCTACATCGCCCTCGCCGCCCGGCGCGCGGGGCGGTTCCTGATGTTGTCGTGGACCGACCGCAGCGGGTGGTCCCTGGCCGTGGAGCCGGACGGCGCGGAAACGCCGTCGGTACTGGCCCGGTGGCCGGAACCGGTGCAGCCGCACCCCGCCGTGGTGGCCCGCCGGGTGCACGAGGCGCTCACCGAAGCGGCACCGCACGCCAAAGGGAGTACTCATGAGCCAGACAGTCGGTGACTACCTGCTCCAGCGCCTGCGCGAGTGGGGCGTCGAGCAGGTCTTCGCCTACCCGGGCGACGGCATCAACGGGATCGTCGCCTCCTTCGGCAAGGCCGACAACCAGCCGCGTTTCGTGCAGGCCCGGCACGAGGAGATGGCCGCCTTCGCCGCGGTCGGCTACGCGAAGTTCAGCGGCAAGGTCGGCGTCTGCATGGCCACCTCGGGCCCGGGCGCGATCCACCTGCTCAACGGCCTCTACGACGCGAAGCTCGACCACGTCCCGGTGGTCGCGATCGTCGGGCAGACCGCGCGCAGCGCGATGGGCGGCAGCTACCAGCAGGAGGTCGACCTCCAGGCGCTCTACAAGGACGTCGCGAGCGAATACCTCGTCGAGGTCAACGTCGCCGAGCAGCTGCCGAACGCGCTCGACCGGGCCATCCGGACGGCCGAGGCGTCCCGCTGCCCGACCGCCCTGATCATCCCCACCGACCTGCAGGAAGAGGAGTACACGCCGCCGCAGCACGCCTTCAAGCAGGTGCCCTCCAGCCCGCCGAGCACGGCGTGGTCGCGGCCGGTCCCGGCCGAGGCGGACATCGAGGCGGCGGCCGAGGTGCTCAACGCGGGCGAGAAGGTCGCCATCCTGGTCGGCCAGGGCGCGCGCGGCGCGGCCGAGGAGGTCCGCGAGGTCGCCGAGGTCACCGGCGCGGGCGTGGCGAAGGCGTTGCTGGGCAAGGACGTCCTGCCCGACGACCTGCCGTGGGTGACCGGCTCGATCGGGTTGCTCGGCACCCGGCCGAGCTACGAGATGATGCGCGACTGCGACACGCTGCTGATCGTCGGCTCGAACTTCCCGTACAGCCAGTTCCTGCCGGACTTCGGGCAGGCGCGGGCGGTGCAGATCGACCTCGACGGCCGGTTCATCGGGATGCGCTACCCGACCGAGGTCAACCTCGTCGGCGACAGCGCGGCCACCCTGCGTGCCCTGCTGCCGCGGCTGCAGTCCAAACCGGACCGGTCGTGGCGGGGGACGATCGAGAAGAACGTGGCCTCCTGGTGGGAAACCGTCGAGAAGGAAGCCGCCGTCGACGCCGACCCGGTGAACCCGATGGCGATCGTGTCCGAGCTGTCCAAGCGGATTCCGGAGAACGCCATCGTCACCGCGGACTCCGGCTCGTCGACCAACTGGTACGCCCGCAACCTGCGCATCCGCGGTGACATCCGCGGGTCGCTGTCGGGCACGCTGGCCACGATGGGGCCGGGCGTGCCGTACGCCATCGGCGCCAAGTTCGCCCACCCGGACCGGCCGGTGATCGCCCTCGTCGGCGACGGCGCCATGCAGATGAACGGCCTCGCCGAGCTGATCACCATCGCCCGCTACCAGCACCTTTGGAGCGACCCGCGCTGCGTGGTCTGCGTCTTCCACAACAACGACCTCAACCAGGTCACCTGGGAGCTGCGCGCGATGGGCGGCGCCCCGAAGTTCGAGGAGTCCCAGGTCCTGCCGGACGTCGACTACGCCGGCTTCGCCCTGTCGCTGGGGCTCGCGGCCGTCACCGTCGACAAGCCGGACCAGCTGGCTTCGGCCTGGGACACCGCGCTCACCGCGGGCAAGCCGGCGGTGCTCGACGTCCGCTGCGACCCGGACGTACCGCCGATCCCGCCGCACGCCACCTTCGAGCAGGTGAAGTCGGCCGCCCAAGCCGTCCTGAAGGGCGACCCGGACGCCCTGCACCTCGTCGCCCAGGGCGTCAAGACGAAGCTGCAGGAGTTCCTGCCCGGGAAGAACCGGTGACGAGCGTCGAACGGGTCGACGCCCGGGCCTACCGGGTGCCGGCTCCGGCGCCCGAGGCCGACGGCACCCTGGCCTGGGACGCCACCACGATCGTCGTCGTGCACGTCGAGGCCGGCGGGATCCGCGGGCTGGGCTGGACGTACGCCGACGCGGCCTGCGTGCCGCTGGTCGAAGGCGTGCTCTCCAGCGCCGTCCGCGGCCGCCCGGTGCTCGACGTGCCGGCCTGCTGGGCGGCCATGCAGCACGCCATCCGCAACCTCGGGCGGCCCGGCCTGGTCTCGTGCGCGATGTCCGCCGTCGACATCGCCTTGTGGGACGCCGCGGCCCGCTCGCTCGGGCTGCCCCTGAGCAGGCTGCTGGGCCGGGTGCACGACGAGGTCGCCGTGTACGGCAGCGGCGGCTTCACCACGCTGTCCGGTGACGAACTGACCGCGCAGCTCGACCACTGGGTCCGGCAGCAGCGCATCCCGCGGGTGAAGATCAAGATCGGCGAGTCGCCGGACCGCGATTACGACCGGATCGCGCTGGCTCGCACGGCGATCGGCGACGACGCGGCGCTGTACGTCGACGCCAACGGCGCCTACTCCCCCGGCCGGGCACGCCGCGTCGCGAAGCGGCTGACGGAGTGGGACGTCACGTGGTTCGAGGAGCCCGTTTCGAGCGACGACCTGCCCGGGCTCGCGGCGACGCGCTTGCCCGGCGGCCCGGACATCGCCGCCGGCGAGTACGGCTACGACCTGCCGTACTTCGCGCGCATGGTGCCGGTCGTCGACTGCCTGCAGGTCGACGTCACCCGCTGCGGCGGCTACACCGAATGGCGGCGGGCCGCCGCGCTGGCCGCCGCGGCCAACCGGGACGTCTCGGCCCACTGCGCGCCGAACCTCTCCGCGCACGCCGCCGTGGCCACGCAGAACTTCCGGCACATCGAGTGGTTCGCCGACCACGACCGCATCGAACAGCGCCTCTTCGACGGCTGCCTCGACCCGGTCGGCGGCACCGTGACGCCGTCCATGGCCGCCCCCGGGCACGGCTTGACCTTCCGCGCCGACGCGGCGGCCGAATTCGCACTCTGAAGGAGGATCCGCGATGGGACCCGTCCAGCTCCCCGATCCGGTGGTGCGCCACGCGGACCACGAAGACATCGACACGGACGCACTCGCCGCGGCACTGCGTGAACGCGTCGACGGCGAAGTGCGCTTCGACCGCGGTACGCGCGCCGCGTACTCGACCGACGCATCCAACTTCCGGCAGGTGCCCCTCGGCGTCGTGCTGCCCCACACGCCCGACGACGCTGTGGCGGCGCTCGCGGTCGCGCGGGAGTTCGGCGCCCCGGTGCTCTCGCGCGGCGGCGGCACGAGCCTCGCCGGCCAGTGCACGAACACCGCCGTCGTCCTCGACTTCTCCAAGTACTGCCACCGGCTCGAGTCGGTCGACGCCGACGCCCGGACCTGCATTGTCCAGCCGGGGATCGTGCTCGACGAGCTCAACCGGCAACTGGCCGACACGAAGCTGCGGTTCGGGCCGGAACCGGCGACGCACATGAACTGCACGCTCGGCGGGATGATCGGGAACAACTCGTGCGGGGCGACGGCCCAGCGGACCGGCAAGGTCGTCGACAACATCGCCCGTCTGGAAGTCGTCACCTCCGACGGCACCCGCTTCTGGTGCGGGGAAACCAGCGACGAGGAGTACGCCGAAATCGAGCGCCGCGGCGACCCGCGCGCGGCGATCTACCGGCAGCTGCGCCGGCTGCGCGACACCTACGCCGAGGAGATCCGCCGCCGCTACCCCGGCATCCCGCGCCGGGTTTCGGGCTACAACCTCGATTCCCTGCTGCCGGAGCACCACTTCGACGTCGCCGGGCTGCTCGTCGGCAGCGAGTCCACTTTGGTCACCGTGCTGCGGGCCGAGCTGGAGCTCGTCCCGGTGCTGCCGGAGCGGACGCTGGTGGTGCTCGGCTACCGCGACATCGCCACCGCCGCCGATGCCGTGCCCGCGGTCCTCCCGCACGAGCCGGTCGCGCTGGAAGGCGTCGACCACAAGCTGATCCGGGACGAGCAGCTCAAGGACATGAACCCGGACGCCCTCCGCGAGCTGCCGCACGGGCGCGCGTTCCTCATGGTTCAGTTCGCGGCCGCCACCCACGAGGAAGCCGAGCAGCAGGCGCACAAGATGCTCGACGCCCTGCACGGCACCGAGCACGAGGCCGACGCCGAGTTCCTCGACGACCCGGCCCGCGAAGACGAGCTGTGGCAGGTCCGCGAAGCCGGGCTCGGGGCCACCGCGCACCTGCCGGGCCGGCCCGACACCTTCGAAGGCTGGGAAGACTCCGCCGTCGCGCCGGAGCGGCTCGGCGAGTACCTGCGGAAGCTGACCGCGCTGTACGAAGAGTTCGGCTACGCGGGCGAAACGGGCCCGAGCCTGTACGGGCACTTCGGGCAGGGCTGCGTGCACACGCGGATCCCGTTCGACCTCTACACCGCCGACGGCGTCGCCACCTACCGGCGGTTCATGGAGCGCGCCGCCGACCTCGTCGCCGAGCTGGGCGGGTCGTTCTCCGGCGAGCACGGCGACGGCCAGTCGCGCGGCGAACTGCTGCCGAAGATGTTCGGCGAAGACCTGGTGACGGCGTTCGGCCGGCTGAAGGCGGTGTTCGACCCGGGGAACCGGATGAACCCCGGCAAGGTCGTCGCCCCCTACCGGCTCGACGAGAACCTGCGCCTGGGCAGCGGCTGGACGCCCGCCGACCCGCAGGACCTGTACTTCCGCTTCCCGCACGACGGCGGCTCGTTCGCCGAGGCGGCCAACCGCTGCGTCGGCGTCGGCCGGTGCCGGCAGCACACCACGAGCGGCGGGCAGGTCATGTGCCCGTCGTACCAGGTGACGGGCGAGGAGGAGCACTCCACGCGCGGCCGGGCCCGGCTGCTGTTCGAGATGCTCAACGGCCACGGCGACAGCCCGGTCGGCGACGGCTGGCGCTCGACCGACGTGCGCGAGGCACTCGACCTCTGCCTGGCCTGCAAGGGGTGCAAGACCGACTGTCCGGCCAATGTGGACATGGCGACGTACAAGGCGGAGTTCCTCGCCCACCACTACGAGGGCCGGCCGTGGCGGCGGCCGCGGTCGGACTTCACGATGGGCTGGCTGCCCGCCTTCGCCCAGATCGTGGGCCGCCTACGGGCCGGCCGTGTCGTGAACGCCGTGACGTACGCGCCCGGGCTGGCCCGGCTGGCGACCCGGATCGCCGGCGTCGAGGACCGCGAAGTGCCGATGTTCGCCGGGGAAACGCTGCAGCAGTGGTTCGCCCGGCGGGGGCCGTCCGGCACCGGCGCCCGCGGGACGGTGCTGCTGTGGCCGGACACGTTCACCAACTCGTTCCACCCGCACGTCGGGCGGGCCGCGGTCCGGGTGATCGAGGACGCGGGGTGGCGGGTGAGGCTGCCGTCCGCGCCGCTGTGCTGCGGGCTGACCTGGATCTCGACCGGGCAGCTGGGCGTGGCCAAGCACATCCTGGCGCGCACGGTCCGCGAACTGGCCGCGCACCTGCACGACGACGGGCTGGTGGTGGGCCTGGAACCCAGCTGCACGGCGGTGTTCCGCTCGGACGCGGCCGAGCTCTTCCCGGGCGACCACGACGTCCGGCGGCTGCGCGCGCAGACGGTCACCCTGGCCGAGCTGCTCACCGAGCACTCCCCCGGCTACCGGCCGCCGCGCCTGGACGCCGAGGCGATCGCGCAGGTCCACTGCCACCAGCACGCGGTCATGGGCTGGGACGCGGACCGGAAGCTCTTGCAGGCCGCCGGTGTGGACGCCGAGCACCTCGACTCGGGGTGTTGCGGCCTGGCCGGCAACTTCGGCTTCGAGAAGGGCCACCTGGACGTCTCGAAGGCGTGCGCCGAGCGGGTCCTGCTGCCCCGCGTGCGGGCCGCTTCGCCGGAGACGGCGGTGCTGGCCGACGGCTTCAGCTGCCGCACGCAGCTGCACGAACTCGACAGCGGCGGCCGCGAAGGCGTCCACCTGGCCGAGTTGCTGGCCCGCGGGCTCGACACCCCGGCGGAGCCACCGCGGCGCCGGCGCAGGGCGATGGCCGCCGCGGTCGGCGTCGCGGCGCTCGGGATCGCCGTCTGGCGGTGGGCCCGATGACGCGCCGGGTCGCGACGGCGCGGGCGCTGTGGGGCGGCGGGATCGTGGCCGCCTCGCGGGTGCTGCCGGTCCCGCGGAAAGTGGCGCTGGCCCTGGGCGTCCGCCACCTGGCCCAGGCCACGGCCGTCCTGCGGCGGCCGGACGGGGTGGTGGCCCGCTGGGGCTGGACGATCGACGTGGCGCACAGCGCCAGCATGCTCGGCTTGGCCGCGGTGTCCCGCCGGTGGCGGGCCGCGGCACTGGCGAACGCGGTGGTCGCGGCCGCCTGGGCCCGCGCGGCCCGCACCGGAGAACGGAGGCAGAAATGAACCAGGTCGTCGTCGTGACCGGGGCGAGCGGAGGCATCGGCCGCGCGGTCGCGCGGGCGTTCGGGGCCCGCCAGGCCAGCGTCGCCCTGCTGGCCCGGGGCAAGGAAGGCCTCGAAGCGGCCGCGGAAGACGTCACCCGCGAGGGCGGAACGCCCTTGGCCATCCCCACTGACGTCGCCGACTTCGACCAGGTCGACGCGGCGGCGGCCCGGGTCGAGCGGGAACTCGGCCCGATCGACGTGTGGGTCAACGTGGCGTTCACGTCGGTGTTCGCGCCGTTCGGGGAGATCGAGCCGGCCGAGTTCCGGCGCGTCACCGAAGTCAGCTACCTCGGCTACGTCCACGGCACGATGGCCGCCCTGCGCCGGATGAAGTCCCGTGACCGCGGCACGATCGTGCAGGTCGGCTCGGCGCTGGCGTACCGCGGGATCCCGTTGCAGAGCGCGTATTGCGGCGCGAAGCACGCGATCCAGGGGTTCAACGAGGCCCTGCGCTGCGAGCTGCTGCACGACGGCAGCCACATCCGCACGACGATGGTCCAGATGCCGGCGGTCAACACCCCGCAGTTCTCCTGGGTCCGGTCGAAGCTCCCGGACCAGGCCCAGCCGGTACCCCCGATCTACCAGCCGGAGGTCGCCGCCCGCGCGGTGCTGCACGCGGCCGACCACCCCCGCCGCCGCGAGTACTGGGTCGGCGGCAGCACGGCGGGCACGCTGATCGCGAACGCCGTGGCGCCGGGCGTCCTCGACCGGTACCTGGCCCGGACCGGCTACCGCTCCCAGCAGACCGGGGAGAAGAAGCCGGCGGACCAGCCGGAGAACCTGTGGTCGCCGGCGGACCAGGCGCGCGATTTCGGGGCGCACGGCCAGTTCGACGCGAAAGCGACCCCGAGGAGCGCGCAGCTGTGGGCGAGCCGGCACCACGGGGTCGTGGCCGCGGCGGGAGGCGCGCTGGCCGCGGCGGCGCTGGCGGTCTGGCGGCGGGCCCGGTCGTGACCCCGCCCGCGCCACGGCCCCGGCGGGGGGCCGGGGCCGTGGCCGGTCCGGGTCAGCAGAAGTACTGGGCCAGGACGTAGCCGCCGTAGGGCGAGTTGATGTGCCACCACACGTTGTCGTTGTGGTTGTCGACGTTGACGCGGACGCCGTAGCCGATCGTCTCGCCGGGGATGGCCGCCCCGCCGGGGGAATACCGGACGGTGACGCTGTCCGGCGCGCCGCACTGCCAGCGGACTTCCTGCACCGAAGCCCCGGCGACGGCGGGGGTCAGGCCGAGCGTCGCGGCCGCCAGGACACCGGCGGCGATCACGGTCTTCGCACTGCGCATGATGGTTCCTTCCTCAGTCGTCGTCGTTGTAGAGCGAGGCCGGCCGCTGGACGCAGCCGATCGGCAGGAAACCCCAGCCGAGCACGGGATCGCGGACGACGACCGCCTGGCCGTCGCGCGTGGTGAAGCGGTAGCGGACGCTGCTCTGCGGTGCGCCCGCCGGCGTGGCCCAGTGGCCGCCGTTCGCCGTGAAATCGGTTCCGTAGAAGTAGTTGAAGGACAGGGTGCAGGCCGTGTTGGCCGGCACCGGGCTCCCGTCGGTCGCCTGGTGCGCCGGGGCGTTGTAGTCCCGGCCCACCGTCAGGCGGTGGGAAATCGTCCCTTGCGTGGTGGTGGAACAGCTGTCCGCGGTCGGCCCGAGATCGGCGCCCATCGAGCCGGGGAGCACCCAGCCGCACATGTTCACCGTCGACTGCGCCCGGCCGAAGTGCCAATTGGCGCTCGTCGTGACCTCGTCGTCGAAGCTGTCCCCCGGCATGGCGCGGCCGAGGTAGTACCCGCTCGGCTTATTGACGATCCAGCTGCCGCCACCGTCGATCGGCGCGCCGGTGCTCGGCGACGGCGCCGTGACGATCCGGTGCACTTCCCCGGCGTGCGCCGCGGGCCCGGCCGTCAGCAGCGCCGATGTGGCGAGCACCGCCGCCACGAGCCCGGCCGGCATTCGGAGTTTCCCCATTCGCTCCCTCCTCTCATTCGGTAATCGGTGACCTCACCGAATGGTTCCTAGTGAACGGCTGGCGGCCGCGGCTAGGGTTCGGGACGCATCCGGATGGATCCGGACGGAAACGGGGAGAAGATGCCGACCGGAACGACCGAACAATTGATCAATGATCTGCGCGGGATCCGCCGAAGAAACGGCATGCCGAGTTTCTCCGAGCTGGCCAGGAGAACCGGCTACCCCCGCAGCACGCTGCACGACGCCCTGAAGGGTGGCCGCCTGCCGGCGTGCGACCTGGTGGTGGCACTGGCCGAAGCGTGCGGAGAACCGGGTCCGGCGTGGAAGGAGCGCTGGATCGCGGCCTCCGCCGAGGTCGAACCGCCCCCGGCACCCGGACCCGCCCCTGGCGGCCGACAACCACCAGCCCCAGCCAACTCCGGCGACCACCCCCACATCCCAGGCGAAGGACACCCGGCATTCGAAGCGGTCCCAGTGGAACACCCTGGCGGCCCCGACCAACAGCACCCCGCGCCTCAGGTCGCCCCCACCAGTGCCGCGGAACGGCCCAGCGCCCCACACGCGCGTCCGGCGGTGTCCGGCGGCCGTCCGGAATCATCCGGCGGATCGCCCACCGTCTCCACCGCCCTCGGCGAACCCCCACCCCGTCGTGACGGGTGGCTGCGCGCTCGCCGGGTCAGCGTCGTCACCGCGCTGGTCGCCGGCGCCGTTGCCGGGCTGCTCGGCGGCGCGGTCGCTCTCCTCGGTGCGCGCGGCGAACCGTGCGTGCCCGCGCGCGAATACCGGGTCACCCGGGACGGGGCCGTGCTCGACGCCGTCGGCAGTCCCGTCGGCGAGGTGCGCGTCGCCGATGTCGTGCAGGTCCGCAGCCTGGCCCACGACCGGTATCCGCACCGGTACTTCGGCACCGTCGCCCGGACCGGCGTGAGCGGGTACGTCGACGAAGCGAAGCTGGCCTACACCGCGCCCGTCTGCACCGACTGACCGCGCCCGGCGACCTCGGCCGAAAGGACGAGGCCGCGGCCGCCGAACCGCCCCTTCGGCCGAGGTGGCCCGGCCCTCCGCTCCCCTAGCTTGAGCACCGAAGCCGGGAGGAGGGGACCCGTGAAGCGCATCATCGTCGTGGCCGCGGCCGTGGCGGGGGCCGCCGTGGTGGCCGTCGGGGCCACCGTGATCGCCACCGCCGCCGATCCCGTTTCCCCCGAAGTCCTCGGCGCCACCCCGGCCGACGCCGGGCACGGCGACGAAGGCAAGTACACCACCGGGGACTACGTGCTCACCGTGCACGAACTCGACGACGACGGCGAGGGCATCAGCACCGCCATCGGTCCGCACACCACGTTCTACTCGAAAACCCTGCACGGCACCGGAACCCGGAAGCCGACCGTGCTCAAGTTCGCCGCCGGCGCGGACTCCGACGCGCCGGTCGTCTTCGGCTACCCCGTTCCGGCGCCCGGGCGGGGCGTCGACTGCGTGGCTTCCGGGACCGAGGCCGCGCCGCAGGTGCGGTGCGAGACGAAGTTGCCCGCGAGGTGATCGGCTCGGTACAGTCCGGAACAACGCCGCGCTGCCCCCCGCCCTCCGGCCCCTGGAGCACGACGTGCGTACCCTCCTCTCTCTCGCCGCTGTCCTTCTCCTCGTTCCCACCGGCACCGCCCAAGCCGCCACGCCGCTGAAGTGGCCCGGCGATCCGGCCGTCGCGGTCGCCGACGCCGCCGGTGTCCTCGGCGACAACGTCAGCGGGCTCTCCTTCGACGGCCCCGATGTGCTCTGGGCGGTCAAGAACGGCCCGGGCACCCTCTACCGGCTCGTCCGCGACGGCAGCGGCTGGCGCCCCGCCGACGACTGGAAGCTGCACTACCGCGACGGCCACGGCGATCCGGACGCCGAAGGGGTCGTGGTCACGCCCGACGGCGTGCTCGCCGCGACCGAGCGCGACAACGACGGGGACGGCAGCCTGCTCAAGGTGCTGCGGTACGCCCCGCGGGCGGCAGCCACCGAGCTCGACGCCGCCGCGGAGTGGGACCTCACCGGCGACCTGCCCGCCGTCGACGACAACGGCGGCTTCGAGGGCATCGCGTGGATCCCCGATTCCTTCCTCACCGCCGGCGGCTTCCGCGACGAGCACGCGAAAGCGCCGTACGACCCAGCCGCCTACCCGCGCCACGGCACCGGCCTCTACTTCCTCGGCCTCGAAGACGCGGGCCGGATCTACGCCTACGCCCTCGACCAGACCGGCGGCGGCTTCACCCGGGTGGCGTCCTTCCCGGCCGGCTTCCCGAAGGTGATGGAGCTGGAGTTCGACCCCGCGAGCGGCAGCCTCTGGTCGGTCTGCGACGACACCTGCTCCGGCAAGACGGCGACGCTGAAGCTCAGCGGCGGCAAGTTCACCGTCACCGCGACCTACGCACGGCCGTCGAAGATGCCGAACTACAACAACGAAGGGTTCGCGATCACCCCGCGCTGCTCCGCCGGGCGCCGCGCGGTCGTCTGGTCCGACGACGGCAACGACGGTGGCCACGCCCTGCGCACGGGAACGCTGCCCTGCGCCTGAGGGGTTCACACCCCGAGCGCACTCACCAGCAAGGCGGCCACCGCCGCCCGGTGCTCGGGGCGGTCCGCCCAGCGCAGCCGGCGGCCCGCCTCGACCACCACGCCGAAGCCCGCGTGCACCAGCACGCGGGCCTGGCGCGGGTCGAGGTCCGGGCGGGCCTGGCGCAGGTACTGCTCCCAGACGGCGATGTGCTCGCGCTGCGCCGCGACCAGCGGGCGGCGCAAACCGTCGGGCAACCCGGCGATTTCCGCGTTGGCCACGCTGTTGAGGGCGCTGTGCTCGAAGCTGTACGCCACGTACGTCGCCGTCAACGCGCTCAGGGCCTCGTGCGGATCCGTTCTCCCGCGCAGGTTGTGCTCGACCGCCTGGGCCAGCAGCGCCGCGGCCTGCAGGCACGCCGCCGCCAGGATGTCGGCCTTGCCGGGGAAGTACCGGTAGAGCGCGGACGGCACCAGCCCCACCGCTTCGGCGATCCGGCCGTTCGTCACCGTGGCGAACCCGTCCCGTTCGAACATCGGGACGGCGGCCGCGAGGATCTCCGAACGCCGGGTCCGGGGCACCGGCGGGGCCGGGATCTCGACCGCGGGCGCCGTCGCCGCGGCCGGCTCGGTGGCGGCCACCCGCCGGGCGGCGGCCTGCAGCAGTTCCCCGACCCGGCGCTGGGCGATCGCGTTGTGGTGCATCGTGACCGACCCGATGGCCCCGAGGGCGGCGACGGCCCGCAGGTGCTCTTCGGGACCCGGGTGCTCGCGGTGCACCGCGTCCGCCACGCGCTCGACGACGTGCGCGAACTTCTCCGCGAGCTGCTTGCGGTCGGCCCGCTCGAGGTAGCGGGCCTCCCAGCGGTACACGCCGCCGGTCTCCCGGTGGGCGACGGTGACCCGGGTGACGGCGGCGAAGACGGCCGCGAGGGACGCGTCGGAGGGCACTTCGGCGAGCGCGGCGACGAGCCGGTCCGCCATGACGTTCGCGCACTCGGCGAACAGCGCGTACTTGTTCGGGAAGTGCCGGTACAGCGCGGCCGCGGTGATGCCCACGCGCGCCGCGATCTCTTCCATCGACGCCGCGTGGTAGCCGCGCTCGCTGAACACCGCGGCGCCCGCCTCGACGACGAGCTGCCTGCGGTTGCGCGGCCGGAGGGCCGCGGCCGGCTCGGCGGTCACCGCGGCCGCCGGGCCGCGGTGCGCGGGGTTCGGGCCATGCCTGCCAGTCAACCACAGGCGCGCGGGGTCTTGCCGACCCGCGAGCGAGCTTCTATGTTAATGAGGAATCTCCTCTCAAGCACCGCTCATACGCACGTCGAACCGGCTACTGCCTACCAAGGAAGCTAGGTAAGTAAATGAGCAATCTCAGCAGGAGGAACGCGCTCTCGCTCGGTGTCGCGCTGGGCCTGGCGGGCGCGGCGAACGTCGTCCCGGCCGGGGCGGCCACCGTGTCCACCACGGCCACGCCGGCGGGCGCCGACCCGTGGTGGGTCTGGGACGACGAGCTCGACCCGCTGATGGCCGGCGTCGTCGACAGCGGCCGGGTGCCCGCGGTCAACACCGCGCTGCGGTCGTGGGTGGACAACGCCGACCCGCTGCCGTCCGGCCTGCCCGCCGACCTCACCGCCTGGCTGCAGCGGGTCAACCGGCTGCCCGCCTGGGCCGACCCCGCCAAGCTGCGCCGCGCCGCCGACTTCAACCGGCGCAAGGACACCTACCTGTTCGTGCTCTACGGCCTCGGCAGCGGCATCATGAGCACGGTGATCCCGCGGGAGGCGCGGTCGGTCTACTGGTCCGCGGGCGGCGCCGCCATGCAGGACCGCGCGGCCAAGACGTTCACCTTCGGCTACGACCTCGGCGAAGCGGGCGCGTTCGAACCCTCGGGCCAGTTCGTGGTCACCGCCAACAAGACCCGCCTGGTGCACGCCGCGGTGCGCCACCTGCTGCCGCAGTCGCCGCACTGGCGGGCGGTGGCCGACGAGCGGGTGCCGATCAGCAACGGCGACATCCTGGTCACCTTCCACAGCCTCGGCACCTTCGTGCACCGCAAGCTCAAAGAGTGGCATGTCCCGATGTCCGCCGCGGACGAGGACGCCTTCCTCCACCAGTGGCAGGTCGCGATCCACCTGCTCGGCGTGCGGGACGAGTTCATCCCGCAGACGTGGGCCGCGGCCGACGCGCAGTCGGCGCAGGTGCTGACCCCGCTGCTCGCCCCCACGCCGGAGGGCAAGGAGCTGGCCGCCGACCTGCTCGGGCTGACGGCCCAGGTCGACCTCGGCGTCACCCGCGGCTTCCTGAACGAGTTCGTGCGGTACGTGCTCAGCAACGAGGTCGGCGACTGGCTCGGCCTGCCGCGCGACTACGCGGCCGCCACCCTGGTCCGCACCGGCTGGCCCGCGTACATCGCCTTCCGGGAAGGCCTGCTGCCCATCGCCCCGGCCGGCTTCTACCTCTTCGACCAGTTCATCCGCGCGCTCGCCATGTTGTTCCTCAACAAGGGAACGTCCCCGACGAGCACGCCCATCACGATCCCCACCGGCAACCGGCCCGGCGCCTGAGCACGCCGGGCCGGCCGGGAGCCGGGGTCAGGCCGGTCCCCGCCCCCACAGCCGCCAGGTCTGGTTGAGCGGGCTGTTCTGGTTCACCGGCTTGCACGTCCACTGGATGACCGGGGCACGCGTGGCCGTCGAAACCCCGTTGACGTCGAGGCACTTGCCGCTGTGCCGGGCGACGAGCTGGTAGTCGTGGACGTCGTTGCCGCCGTAGGTCACCCGGCGCGGCGAGAACTGCTGGTTCGCGGCCCCGTCGGTGCACGTCCGCTGCTGGACGGCGGCACCGTCGTCGGCGGAAGCGCCGGCCACCTCGAGGCACTTGCCGCTCTGCTGGTTGACGACGGTGTACGTGCCCGCGGCCCCGGCCACCGGCCGGAAGTTCCACAGCTGCTGGCCCCCGCCTTCGCAGACGTCCTGCTGCTGCCGGTTGCCGTCCGCGGTGCCGAGGTCGGTGTTGTCCAGGCACTGCTGGGAGTGCTGGGCGACGGCGACGGACTGGAAGCTCCCGTCCGACGGCGGCAGCAGCGTGATGTCGAGCGCGTCGTCGACGGTGGTGTGCGGGAGGTTCACGGTGACGGCGTTGCCGGAGACGGCCACCACCGAGTCCCGGATGGTGACCGGGCTCTGGACGGCGGCACCGCCGTTGAACGGGATCTGCTGGACGACGACCCGCACCTGGTTGTTCTGGACGACGCCGGTGGTCGTGTCCAGGCGCTGCAGGGCGACCGCGACGTTCCCGGTCGTGCCGCCCCCGCCGACGAGGACCTTCGCGACGCCGGGCGCCTTCGTGGCGAAGGGGTCGTAGGCCGGACTGGCCTTCGTGCCGACGAGCTGGCCGGTTTGCGAGGCGTAGAAGCGGTAGGCCCACCATTCGCCCTTGGGCTGGTACCGGCCCGCGGAGTTGCGGACGAGCAGGTTGGCGAGGTCGTTGTGCAGGTTCCCGGCACTGGCCCAGTTGGCGCGCAGCCCGTCGGCGCCGGCCCGTTCGAGCCGGGCGATGTACCAGGCGCCGTCCCCGGGGTTCTGCTCGTTCGAAGCGCCGTACTCGTTGATCTGGTAGGGCCGCGGGTGCGCGATGCCGCGCGAGCCGAGCGACGCATCGGCCGCGGCGACGTTCGCCACCGGATCACCCGGCAGCGAGTGCCAGCTGACGATGTCCGGCACCGTGTTCGAGCCGCGGACGAAGTCGAGGTACTGCGTCCACCAGCTCGCCGAGGTGGACGGCACCCCGGCCAGGCTCGGACCGACGATCGCCTGGGCCGGGAAGGCCGCCCGGATGCGCTGGTACGCGCGCTGCCACATCGCGAAGTACTGGCTCTGCGGCCGGTTCCAGAACAGCGAGATGTTGGGCTCGTTCCAGATGTCCCACTCCACCGGGGCGCCGGTCGCCCGCACATCGTTGATCAGCCGGGTGAGGAAGGCGTCGTAGTCCGACCAGTCGCCGTTGTCGCCGGGAAAGCGGGAGATGGGGTAACCGTCGGCGCCCCAGAGATCGTGCACGAGCAGGACGAACTGCCCGCCGAGCGACCGGGTGCGCAGCAGCTGGGCGCGGGTGGCGTTCCACCGCCGGTCGTACCGGCCGGACACCCAGCCGCCGGGGCTGTCCAGCTGCGCCCCGCCGGCCCGCATCGCCTGGAAGTTGACGTCCCGGTAGAAGTGATCGGGCGGGTTCGAGGCGTTCTCGGTCATGCCGTAGATCCACCCGGACGCCCGGAAGGTGGGCGAGCCGCCGACAACGGAGAAGTCCACGGAGACGGATTCGTCCGCGGCCCCGGCCGGCGCGGGAAGGGCCACGGCGGAGGCACCGAGCAGTGCCCCGGCGAGCAGAAGGGCGGCCAGGCCGCGCCGAGCGCGAGGCCGCTGACGCAAGAGGTCCACAGACGACTCCTTTGGCGGTGGACGACGGTGAGCGAACGCAATCATCGAACCGGTTCGACTAACGAAGACGGTACGCCTGCGGGCAATTCACCGACAATCGGCCGAATGGAGGCGAACCGGTTCGGCGGCGGCGACCGGGAGCCGACGGCTGCGGCAGGCTTACCGCGGCCACGGCTCACCGCGCCCGGGGCCGCGGCCAGCGGGCCGCGGGCGGCGGGCGGCGGCCCAGCTCCGGCAGCAATCCGGCTCCGGCCGCAGGCCGGGGCCCAGCAAAGTCCGGCAGACCCGCAACGCAAGTGTCCAGGCACTACCCCCAACGCGACCGCCACCCGAAAGCACGACCGGCACCCCACCCAGACCTCCCCCGCCACCCCGATACGAAGCCAAAAACACGGACGGTGGCGCCGGGTCAAGGCACGCTTTCCCGCCTTGACCCGGCGCCACCGTCCGTAGTCACAATCAAGCTTCGGGGTGGAGGGTCCACCAAAGCCGAGCCCTCCACCAAAGCCGAAACCTTCCCAAAGCCGAAACCCCGGCACCGAGATCCAAAGCCACACGAGCAACGGAAGGGGCTTCCCCCGCACCAAGGCGAGGAAAGCCCCCTCCCGCACCCCACCGGGCTCAGCGGTAACCAGCCGCCACAACATTCGCCTGCACGGCGTTCTCCGTCGCATCCGAGGGATAACCGGCCACCATCGCACCCTCGTAGAACGTCCCGGCACTCAGATTCGCCCCACCACCGGGCTTGCAGCAGTCACCACCGCTGCCCAGCACGATCGCACCCTGCTTCTTCATCGGGCTGTACCCGCTCGGGAGCCCCCCGTCCCACATCGTCGTCAGGCTGCCCGACTGCGCATTGCTGCCCTTGAGCGCGAACCGTGACGTGCCGTTGTTCTTCAACACCGCCGTGACGAACTTGCTCGGCAGGGGCCGCTGGTTCGGGTTCCACTGCTGGCTGCCGCCCGGGTACAGGCCCCACTCGAGGTCGGCCTGGACCCACGGGCCGCCGCCGGTGCAGCCGCCGAACCAGCACTCCGTGCCGAAGTTGATCGCGTCCATCGCGCCGGCCGCGTCGGCCTTGCGGGTCGTCTCGCTGTTGCCGTAGTCGAAGCAGCAGCCGCTGTTGACGTGCGTCCCGCTGGTCACCATGTACATGCCCTCCGGTGCGCTGCCGGTCGGCACGCCGGTCAGGTGCCCGTCGCGCCAGTAGCTGTTGCCGGGGTTGATGTACAGCGAGTACGCCTTCGCGCCGCCGACGGTGAGCGACTCCGACGTCGCCTTCGCCGGGCTGCTCTGGCTGGACCCCGGTACCGCGCTCGATCCCTGGTACCACAGGTCGTTCCCGCGTCCGGACTGGTCGTAGACCACGGTGATGACGCAGGACGTGCCCGCGCAGAAGGAATCCTGGACGCTCGCGTCGGCGGTCCCGCCCGCCGCCCGGACGCCCACCTCCTTCGTCGCGTTGTCGGACGACCGCCGGACCTGGTACAGGTTTCCGGCGTAGCTGCCGTAGAGCGCCCGGACCGTGCTGTGCGCGGCGACGCACGGCGTGCCCCCGGACGCGTAGATGTCGCACGGCGCCGTGCCGCTCGGGGGTGGCGGGGTCGTTCCCGCGCTCCACCGCTGGTTGCTCTGGCCGTTGCAGGTCCACAGCTCGACCGCGGTGCCGTTGGCCGTGCCGGCGCCGGTCACGTCCAGGCACAGTCCGGATTGGACACCGGTGATCGTCCCGTCGGCGTTCTGCCGCCACTGCTGGTTCGCCTGGCCGTTGCAGGACCAGATGATGACCGCGGTCCCCGGCGCTGTCCGGCCCCCGTAGGCGTCGACGCACCGGGTGCCGTTCACCGTCCGCAGCTCCCCCGCCGCGGTGAACTCGTACGCCTGCCCGGCCTGCCCGCCGCAGTCCTGGATCTCCAGTGCCGTTCCGGTGGCGTCGGTGCCGCCCCGGACGGTCAAGCACCGCCCCGACGCCGCACCCACCAGCGGCGCCGGAGCCGCCGAAGCCGGGGGCGCCCCGGCCAGCGCCGCCAGCAGCAGCGCGGCGACCATCACGAATACCCGCACTATTCCTCCCACATTCACCCCGACTTGCGCGGCACCAGTTCGGTGTCGAGCACCGTGCACCGGCGCGGTGACGCGCCGTCGATCATCGCCAGCAGTTCCGCGGTCATCCGGGCACCCATCTCCTCGACCGGCTGGCGCACGGTGGTCAGCGGTGGGTCCGTCCAGCAGCTGATCGGCAGGTCGTCGAACCCGACGAGGGCCACGTCCTCCGGCACCCGCCGGCCCGCGCGGCGCAGCGCGCGCAGGGCGCCGACCGCCATCATGTCCGACGCCGCGAAGATGCCGTCGACGTCCGGGCGGCGGGTCAGCAGCCGGGACGTCGCGTACTCGCCGGACGCCTGGCCGAAGTCCCCGCACACCACGAGCGTTTCGTCGTACCGGCCGGCCCGCGTCATCGCCTGCCGGTACCCGGCCAGCCGGTCCACGCCCGCGGTCATGTCCTGCGGCCCGGCGACGGTCGCCACGGTGTGGCGGCCACCGTCGAGCAGCCGCTGGGTCGCCAGCCGCGCGCCGCCCTGGTTGTCGGCGTCGACGTACGGCCGGCGGGCCGTCCGCCCCGCCTGGACCGGCCGCCCGCCGAACACGACGGGGATGCCGAGCCAGTCCAGGTCGAGCGGGCGGCGGCCGTGCATGCCGACGACGAGCGCGCCGTCGACGTGGCCGCCGTCGAGGTACCGCACCACCGGCGACTGGTAGTCGTCGGTGGCCGGCACGGTGAGCAGTACCAGCTGCACGCCCACCGCGGTCAGCTCCCGGCCGACCCCCGCGGCGATCCGCGGGAAGTACGGGTCGGTGAACAGCCGCGGCACCTCCTCGCACACCACCAGGGCGATCGAGCCGGTTTGCCGCGCGCTGCCGGCCTTCGCCGCCCGCTGCCGGGCGTACCCGAGCGCCAGCATCGCGGACTCGACCTGCTTGCGGCGTTCCGGGCTGACCCGGGGGAACCCGTTCAGCACGCGGGAGGCCGTGGCGATCGACACCCCGGCCGCCCGCGCGACGTCGGCCAGGGTGGGACGGAACCCCGGCGGTTGTTCGGCGACGGACACGGCGTCAGGCACGCTGGAGCTGGAACCGCTGGTTGGGGTTCCCGGTGAACGTCCACTGGGAGATCCGCGCGCCGTCGGCGGTCGAGACGCCCCAGACGTCCAGGGCCAGGCCGCTCAGCCGGTTGACCAGGCTGACCGCGCCGCCGCCCTGGTCGACGACCCGCCACTGCTGGGCGGTGGCGTTCGTGTCGGCCTGCTGGCTGATGTCGGCACCGCTGTTGGCGTTCGCGGCCTGCAGCACCAGCCCGCTGTTGCGTGCCCGGACCCGGTAGTAGCCGTCGCCGGAGTCGACGAAGTCGAACTGCTGGCTGAGCCCGCCGGTGGCCGGCTCCTGCTCGATGAGCGCACCGGCCGCCGTCGAGGCACCGGTGATCCCGACGAGCTTGTTGCTGTGCTGGGCCACCAGCTTGTAGTTGACGCCGGTCTGGACCGGCGGTCCCGGCGGCTGGGTGTTCGAATCGAACTGCGTGATGAACTTCCACACCTCGCCCGAGGTCCACGTCTGCCAGCCGTCGCAGGTGCAGCCGTCCCGCGGGCCGGGGTCGTGCCCGGCGCCGTCGAAGGCGGCCCAGACCACCGGGTAGCCGGGTTTGCAGCCGGAGTAGGCCGTCACGATGTGCGTCAGGCTGCCGTTGGCCGGCTCGGGCGGGTTCTGCGGTGTGCACCCGTTGTTCCGGACGAACTGGTCGCGCAGGGCGCGGCCCGAGGCGATGGGCAGCACGTTGTCGCGAAGGCCGTGGAGACCGATGTAGGCGACCGGCTGGGTGCCGCCGCTGCAGCCGCTGAGGTTGGCGCCCGAGTAGACGGCGACCGCGCGGAACACGGTGGGCCGGGCGCACGCGAGGGCGTAGCTCATCGCGGCGCCGTAGCTGAAGCCGCCTGCGAAGACCTGCGAGGTGTCGACGCACAGCGCGGATTCGAGCTGGCTGAGCAGGTCGTCGATGAAGGTGACGTCCTGGCCGCCGGGGTTGGCCCAGCCGTTGCCGTTGCCCTGCGGCGCCACGAAGATCGTGCCGTTGCCCGCGTTGTCGGCCAGCCGGCGCAGCCCGTAGTAGGACCAGTTGTAGCCGTCGGTGCCGCCCGAGTCGACGTCGTTCGCGGTCCCGCCCCGCCAGTGCAGCCCGACGAAGAGCCGGTACGGGTGGTTGTTGTCGTAGTTGTTCGGGACCCGCAGGATGTAGCTGCGGTTCTGGCCGCCGCTGGAAATCGTGTGGTTGCCGCTCGCCAGCCCGGGTGCCTTCCCGCAGCCGGCGGTGGCGGCGGCCGCGGCGGCCGGGGTGTTCCCGCCGGGCGGAGCGGCTTGGGCGGTGCCGCCGGCGAGCAGTGCGAGCACGGCTCCGATCACGGCTGAGACGAACAGGGATCTCGGCTTCACCATTTACGGCTCCCTCTGTCAACGGACGTCGTCGTCCCCCCGGGCGGGTGGGGCCCGGGAGCAGAATGGTCCACAATGGAATGTCACTGCGGTCACCGGCCGAAGAGCCGGCGCTGGATCTCCCGGCGGTAGTCCTCCAGGGTGTTGTCCAGGTGGACGCCGGCGGCGTGGGCCGCCGCGTCCGGGTCGCCGTCGCAGATCGCCCGGTAGATCGCGGCGTGCTCCTCGATCGCGCCCACCGCGTGCCCGCCGATGGCGCCGGACATCCCGATGATGTTCGACTGGCGTTGCAGGCGGCGGGCTTCGCGCACGGCCGCGACGAGGAACTGGTTGTGCGAAGCGGTGGCGATCCCGGCGTGGAAAGCGTCGTCGCCCCGGTCGAACAGCGAGGTCTGGCCGGTCAGGTGGCCGTGCCGGCAGGTCTCGGCGGCGGCCTCGATCGCGCGCAGCTCGGCCGGGGTGGCGTTGGCCGCCGCCAGCCGGCTCGCCGCGGTCTCCTGGATCCGGCGGAATTCGAAGAGCATGTAGACGTGGTCGAGATCGGCGGGCAGGAAGAACGCGCCCCACCGGGACCCGCCGAGCATGCCCTCGTCGTCGGAGACATACAGCCCACGTCCTTTGTGCGCTCGCACCCGGCCGATGGCCGAGAGGATCTTGACGGCCTCCCGCACCACGGTCCGGCTGGTTCCCATCCGCGCCGCCAGCTCGTTCTCCGTCGGCATCCGGTCGCCGGGCCGCAGCTCCAGTTCGGCGATCAGCCGAAGGATCTGCTCCGCCACCACTTCGTAGCCGGGGCGGTACGGGACAGGCGGTGCTACTTCCTCGTCACTGGTCACGCAATGAGTATGACTCAGCAACTCCGGGCAGCACCTTACCTCGCCGACCCACCACCCGGTCAATCTTTGTCAGAGCGGCCTGAAACTTACAGTAAGGACAACCGGTGCAGCGGCAGTACGGAGCAATGAGCGTGCTCATCGCTTGACGCCGGGGTGGTGCACTGTTCTCATAGATCACCGACCCACCAACGGAAATCCGGCGGCGGACGGCGAAACTTTCGATCGCCGACCCACCTTGCCGCCGCGGATGAGTCTGACACATCTGCCCGGTCCGCCGCCGGACCGAGACCCGCCGACGGCGGGGCGCCCGGGCGACCCGGCGCCGGGTGCCCGCAAGCTGTCCACAGTGGACGACTTGCCGAACCGGGCGCACCCCGTCCCCGGAGAGGTCCCCGCCCATGCCGTCGCGCATCGCCACCGCGCTCGTCACCGCCCTCGTGGTGACCGCGCTCGCCACGCCGTCCGCCCACGCCGCGACCGTCACGATCGCCGTCGCGCCCGGCGGCGACGACGCCAACCCCGGCACCCCCGCCCAGCCGGTCGCCACCCCGGCGAAGGCCCAGCAGCTGGCGCGCGCCCAGTCGGCCTCAGGCGACGTCGTCGTGCAGCTGGCCGGCGGCACCTACCGGCTGGCGGCCCCGCTGCGGTTCGCCGCCGCCGACTCCGGGCAGAACGGCCACACCGTCACCTGGCAGGCCGCCCCGGGCCAGCGGCCCGTCCTCTCCGGTGGCAGCCAGGTCACCGGCTGGTCGGTGCAGGACGCGGGCCAGAACATCTGGGTGGCCTCCGTGCCGGCGGGCGCCGACTCCCGGCAGCTGTTCGTCGACGGCGCGCTCGCCCCGCGGGCGGGGATCACGATCTCCCGCAACGACGTGCAGTTCACCACGAGCGGGATGACGATCACGAACTCCGCGCTGAACTACCTGGCCACGCTGCCGCAGCAGAACCGGATCGAAGTGGAGAGCCAGAACTCCTTCACCGACCGGTACTCCCCCGTCGACCACATCAGCGGCACCTCGATCGTCATGCAGCAGCCCGCCTGGAACAACAACAACTGGGGCTACGACACGCTCGCCAAGCCGTTCGGCGGCGGCCAGCTGTTCCTCGAGAACTCCTACTCCTTCCTCAAGAACACCGGCCAGTGGTACCTCGACCCGCAGGCCGGGAAGCTGTACTACAAGGCACCCGGCGGCTGGGAGCCGGGCAGCCACGACGTCGAGCTCCCGCGGCTGACGTCGCTGCTGCAGATCGGCGGCACCTACGACAGCCCGGTGCGCAACCTCGCCTTCCAGGGCCTGAACTTCGAGCACACCACCTGGCTCACGCCGAGCACGTCGGTCGGGTACGCGAACCAGCAGACCGGCACCTTCCTCCCCGCCGCGGCCCCGATGCCGGGCGACTTCCTGACCTCCTGCCAGTCGGGCTGCCGCCAGTTCGAGGGCGCCCGCAACACCTGGGCCCAGGCACCGGCCGCGGTCCAGGTGTCGGCGGCCGCCGGGATCACCTTCAACGGCAACACCTTCACCCACCTCGGCCAGGTGGCGCTGGGCATCGGCAACGACGCGAACGCGCACGCCACCGGCGTCGGCCTGGGTGCGTCGTCGATCACCGTGGACCACAACACCTTCACCGAGGACTCCGGCGGCGGTGTCATCGTCGGCGGCGTGCGCCCCGACGCCCACCACCCCTCGAACCCGGCGATGACGAACAAGGACGTCACCATCTCCTCCAACACGGTCAGCCGGGTCGCCCTCGACTACCGCGAGATGGCCGGCATCCTCTCTACGTACGCGACGCACACCGTCATCACGCACAACGACGTCTCGAACCTGACCTACGACGGCATCGACGTCGGCTGGGGCTGGGGCGCCAACGACCAGGGCGGCAGCCAGGACTACCGCAACCGCGGCCTGTACGACTACCAGCCCGTCTACACGACGCCGACCACGCTGCGGGACACCGTCGTCAGCTACAACAAGGTGCACGGCACCAAGAAGCTGATGCACGACGGCGGCAGCATCTACAACCTCTCCGCCAACCCCGGCAGCTCCATCGACCACAACCACGTCTACGACAACAACCGCACGGTCGGGCTGTACCTCGACGAGGGCTCCCGGTACGTGACGCTGTCGGCCAACGTCATCCAGGACTCGGGGGTCTGGGCCTTCACGAACGCCAACGGGTCCAACAACACCAACGACAACACCTTCAGCGGCAACTGGTACAACGGCGGCGCGACCCAGGTGGCCACCGGCGCACCGCACAACAACGTGCTGACCGGGAACGTCCAGGTCAGCGGCACGAACTGGCCCACGGGCGCCCAGCAGGTCATCGCCGCGGCCGGCACCGGCGGCGGCAGCGTCCCGGCCGCGGGCCCGGTCCGCGCGCTGGGCAAATGCCTCGACGTCAACGGCGTCAGCACCACCCCCGGCACGAGCGTGCAGATCTGGGACTGCAACGGCGGCACCAACCAGGCCTGGGCCCGCACGAGCGCCGGCGAGCTGACCGTCTACAGCGGCGACAGCACGCGCTGCCTCGACGCCTCCGGCCAGGGCACGACGCCGGGCACCAAGGTCGTCATCTGGACCTGCAACGGCCAGGCCAACCAGCGGTGGCAGCCCGGCACCGACGGCAGCATCACCGGCGTCCAGTCCGGGCTCTGCCTGGAGGTGACCGGGTCCGCGACCGCGAACGGCACCCCCGTCCAGCTCGCCGCCTGCACCGGCGCGAACAACCAGAAGTGGGCTCTCGGCTGACGAACGAAGGAGTTCGGCCATGGTCTTCCGCAAGCGTTCCCTGCTCAGAACCTTCCACGCCGTGGCGGCGGCCCTCCTGCTGACCGCCGGCGCGGTGGCCGCCACGGCTCCCGCGGCCCAGGCGGCCACCCAGCAGGCGTGCGACCTCTACGCCGCCGGCGGCACGCCGTGCGTCACCGCGCACAGCACCACCCGTGCCCTCTTCGCGGCCTACAACGGCCCGCTGTACCAGATCCAGCGGGCGTCGGACCAGAAGTACCTCGACATCCACCTGCTGGAGGCGGGCGGCTACGCCGACTCCGCCCCGCAGGTGTCCTTCTGCGCCGGGGCCAAGTGCACGGTCACGAAGATCTACGACCAGACCGCCAACCACAACGACCTGCCCATCTCGTGGGGCGGCTTCTGGAAGGGCCCCGGCCCCAACGGCTCGGACGTCGGCGCCGACGCGATGGCGCTGCCGGTGACCGCCGGCGGGCACCCGGTGTTCGGCATCAAGGTCACCCAGGGCGTCGGCTACCGGATCGACAACGCCAAGGGCGCACCGGTCGGGGCCCAGCCGGAGGGGATCTACATGATCACCTCGTCGAACTACGTCAACCAGTGGTGCTGCTTCGACTACGGCAGCGGCGAAACCTCCCACAACGACACCGGCAACGCCACCATGAACGCCATCTACTGGGGCACCGCCTGCTGGTTCAACGGCTGCACGGGCACCGGCCCGTGGGTCGAGGCCGACCTGGAGAACGGCATGTACCACACCGGATCCGGCTCCAACAAGGACCCGAACAACCCGGGTGTGCACCACCCGTTCGTCAGCGCGTGGCTGAAGAACAACGGCACCTCCAACTTCACCCTGAAGTACGGCGACGCCACCACCGGCGGCCTCACCACGCCGTATTCGGGCGGGCTGCCCAACGGCTACTCGCCGATGAAGCTGGAGCCGTCGATCCTGCTGGGCACGGGCGGGGACAACAGCGTCTCCGGGGTCGGCGAGTTCTTCGAAGGCGCGGTGACCAGCGGCTACCCGAGCGACGCCACGGAGAACGCGGTGCAGGCCAGCGTCACCGCGGCCGGCTACAGCACCGGTGGTGGCACGGGCAGCACCGGCGCGGTGCACGCGGTGGGCGCGAACAAGTGCCTCGACGTCAACGGCGTCAGCACCACCCCGGGCACGGCCGTCCAGATCTGGGACTGCAACGGCGGCACCAACCAGACGTGGACCCGGACGGCGGCCGGCGAGCTGACCGTCTACGACGGCGGCAACCTGCGCTGCCTCGACGCCTCGGGCCGGGGCACCACCCCGGGCACCAAGGTCATCATCTGGAACTGCAACGGCCAGAACAACCAGCAGTGGACGTTCGCCGCCAACGGGACCGTCACCGGCGCCCAGTCCGGGCTCTGCCTCGACGTCACCAGCTCCGGGACCGCGAACGGCACCGCGGTCCAGCTCGCCACCTGCACCGGCGCGAACAACCAGAAGTGGTCCCTGAACTGAAAGGCCTCCCCATGTCTTCGTTCGAGCTGTCCCGGCGCAGGCTGATCGTGGTGGCCGGGGCCGCCGCGGCCGCCGGCGTGTTCCGCGTCCGCACCGTGTGGGCGACCGAAGGACCCGGCAGCTACACCGCGAGCTGGTCGTCGGTCGACCAGCACCCGCCCGCACCGGAGTGGTTCCAGGACGCCAAGTTCGGCATCTACTACCACTGGGGCGTGTTCAGCGTCCCGGCGTTCGGCAACGAGTGGTACCCGCGGAACATGTACATCAGCGGGTCCAACGAGAACAACCACCACAAGGCCGTCTACGGCGATCCGTCGGCGTGGCCGTACCAGAACTTCATCAACGGCGCCCGCGACAAGGCGGGCAACTGGGTGCAGTTCGCGCCGAAGCTCAAGTCCGCGGGCGGGAACTTCGACCCCGCCGACTGGGCCCAGCTCTTCGCCGACGCCGGCGCGAAGTTCGCCGGCCCGGTCGCCGAGCACCACGACGGCTATTCGATGTGGAACAGCAGCGCCAACGAGTGGAACTCGGTCCGCACCGGCCCGCAGCTGGACCTGCTGCGGCTGCACGCGGACGCGATCCGCGCGAAGGGCCTCAAGCTGCTGACGGCGCTGCACCACGCGTACCACTTCACCGGCTACTACGACCACGTGCCGACCCAGCCGACCGAGTCGCTGCGCCGCCTGTTCGGCCAGAACGGCAGGACGGCGGAGAACCAGCTGTGGTACGACAAGCTCCGGGAGGTCGTCGACGGGTACCAGCCCGACATCGTGTACCAGGACTTCAACCTGACCCAGGTCGACGAAGCCCAGCGGTTGAACTTCCTCTCGCACTACTACAACCAGGCCGTCGCCTGGAACAAGGACGTCGTCGCGACCTACAAGGACGGGTTCGACAACCGCGGCGAGGTCTTCGACTTCGAACGCGGCGGCCCCGGCGACCTGCTCAGCCCGTACTGGATGACCGACGACAGCATCTCCAGTTCCAGCTGGTGCTACACCAACGGCATCGGCTACTACTCGATGAAGGCCATCCTGCACTCCCTGCTCGACCGGGTCAGCAAGAACGGCACCATGCTGCTGAACATCGCCCCGATGGCCGACGGCACCATCCCCGCCGGGCAGCGCTCGATCCTGCTCGGCATCGGCGACTACCTCAAGCGGTTCGGCGAGTCCTTCTACGGCACCCGCGCGTGGGCGGTGTACGGCGAAGGCCCGACGAAGATGGGCGGCGGGTCGTTCACCACCCCGGTGGAGGGGACGAAGACCGACGTCCGGTTCACCCGCAGCAAGGACAACACCGTGCTGTACGCGACCGTGCTGGGCTGGCCGGGGAGCACCTTCCCGATCACGACGCTCGGGTCGAACCGGATCAACCTGGGCAACCTCGTGTCCGCCCAGCTGCTCGGCCCGAACGCCGGGGCCGCCACGGCCCTGCCCACGCCGGTGCAGGACGCGTCCGCCCTGCGCGTCCAGCTGCCGTCGGCCACCCCGCCGTTCGACGCACCGGCCTACGTGGTGAAGCTGACGTTCGCCGGCCAGGTACCCACCCCCGGCTCCGGCCCGCTGCCCACCGGCTGGGCCCGGATCGCCAACGTCACCACCGGTCTCGTGCTGGACAGCGGCGGCAGCGTGGCCGCCGGCTCGCCGCTCAAGCAGTGGAACTGGGACGGCAGCACGAACCTGCAGTGGCAGCTGACCGACGCCGGCGGCGGCTACGTCCGGATCGTCAACCGCACCAACGGGATGGTCGCCGACAGCCGGGGCAACACCGCCAACGGCGCCACGCCCGCGCAGGCGGCGTGGACCGGCGGCACCAGCCAGCAGTGGCGGCTGACCGCCCTGGGCAACGGCCGGTACCAGATCGTCAACCGGGCCACCGGGACCGCGCTCGACGGCATGGGCAGCACCACCGCCGGCTCGAGCGTGGGCCTGTGGACCCCGAACAGCAGCACCAACAACCAGTGGACCATCACCGGCGTGTGACGGCCGGTCAGCGAGGAGGACGAGATGCGCACACGGCTCGGGTGGCTCGCCGCGGCCGCGGCGGTCCTGGCCGGCACCCTGCTGCCCGGCACCGCCGGCGCCGAATCCAACGGCGGAGTCCGGGTGATGCCCCTCGGTGATTCCATCACCGAGGGCACGCAGGTCCCCGGCGGCTACCGGATCGGGCTCTGGCAGCGGGTGACGGCGGGCGGTTACCAGGTGGACTTCGTCGGTTCGCAGTCCAACGGGCCCGCCACGCTCGGCGACCACGACCACGAGGGCCACCCGGGCTGGCGCATCGACCAGATCGACGCCAACACCGTGTCGTGGCTGCGCACCAGCGGCCCGCACACGGTCCTGCTGCACATCGGCACCAACGACGTCCTGCAGAACTACGACGTCGCCCACGCGCCGGACCGCCTGTCCGCGCTGGTCGACCACATCACCGCGACGGCACCGGACGCCGAGGTCTTCGTCGCGACGATCATCCCGATCGCCAACAGCGGCCAGGAGGCCGCCGCGCGGACCTTCAACGCCACGATCCCCGGCCTGGTGCAGAGCAAGCAGAACGCCGGCAAGCACGTGCACCTGGTGGACATGCACGCCGCGCTGACCGCCGCCGACCTGGTCGACGGCGTCCACCCCAACGCCGGGGGCTACGACAAGATGGCCGCGGTGTGGTACGCCGCCCTGGAGTCGGTCCCGGGCAGCATCGGCACCCCCGGCCCGTCGTCGGGGCGGCAGCTCGTCGGGACGCAGTCGGGCCGGTGCGCCGACGTCCCGGGGTCCGCCGACGGCACCGCGGTGCAGCTGCAGGACTGCGCCGGGGCGCCCTGGACGCCCAGCGGCAAGCAGCTGACGGCCTTCGGGTCGAAGTGCCTGGACGCGTCCGGGCAGGGCACGGCCGACGGCACCCCGGTGATCATCTGGACCTGTTCCGGCCAGGCCAACCAGCAGTGGACCGTCAACGCCGACGGGACGGTCACCGGCGTGCAGTCCGGCCGGTGCCTCGACGCGACCGGGCAGGGCACCGCCGCCGGCACCAAGCTGATCCTGTGGACCTGCAACGGGCAGGCGAACCAGAAGTGGACGCTGCGGGCGGCCGCCTGACCGGGAGCGCTCCCAACCAATTGCCCGCATTCGGTGAATCGATCACGGCGACCCTCTTTGCACCGGCGCGCCGCTGTGGTTACATCGATACCACTTCAGATTGAGAGCGCTCCCAGAACAGCCACAACGACGTGGAGGAGACCCATGAAGCTGAGGAACGCCCTGTCCGCGGTGCTGCTGGCCGCGGCCGGCCTCGCGGCGCCGGTCGTCGCGGCCCCGGCCGCGCACGCGGACACGCTGATCTGCGACCAGTACGGCTCGACCACCATCGGCGGCCGGTACGTCGTGATGAACAACCGGTGGGGCAGCAGCGCCCAGCAGTGCATCAACGTCACCGGCAGCGGCTTCCGGATCCAGACCCAGCAGGGGTCCACCAGCGGCGGCGCACCGCTGTCCTACCCGGCGGTCTACCTCGGCTGCCACTACTCGAACTGCTCGCCCGGCTCGCCCCTGCCCCGGCAGCTCAGCCGGATCGGCAGCGCGCCGTCGTCGATCTCGTACAACTACGTCGGAAACTCGGTCTTCGACGCCTCGTACGACATCTGGATGGACCCGACACCGAAGACCAACGGGGTCAACCAGATGGAGCTGATGATCTGGCTCAACCACACCGGCAACGTCCAGCCGGTCGGCGGCCGGGTCGGCACCACCAGCATCGGCGGCCGCAGCTGGGACGTGTGGCAGGGCAACAACGGCGGCAACGACGTGGTGTCCTATGTGGCCACCTCGGCGCTGTCGGGCTGGTCGTTCAACGTGATGGACTTCGTCAACGACGTCGACAACCGCACCCGCGTCGACCGGTCCTGGTACCTCACCAGCATCCAGGCCGGTTTCGAACCGTGGAGCGGCGGCGTCGGCCTCGCGGTCAACTCGTTCTCCGCGAGCATCAACTAGCCGGGGAGCACCGGAGCCGGGCGCCGGGGAGGCGCCCGGCTCCGGCCTGCCCGAAAGTTTCGCGGAATAGCGGAAGAATTGTAAGTTACACCGAATTCGTGGTCACGGATCCCGCGCCCGGATACGCTGGTTCAAACCGAGCGGAATAGGGCGTGAAAGGCGAATCCGCCCCCGCGGTATGCGAAGGATCCCCCGATGAAACTCGCGAAGATCGTCGCCGGTGCGCTGGCGGCCTGCGCCGCGCTGGGTGCGGTGTCCGTGCCCGCGGCGGCCGCCACCCCGGTGGCGATCATGCCGCTCGGGGACTCCATCACCCAGGGCGGCTCGATCGGCGGCTACCGCCTCGACCTCGGCGCGAAACTGCGGGCCGACGGACGCTCGATCGACTTCGTCGGCTCCCTTTCCGACGGGCCGGCGAGCATGCCCGACCGCGACCACGAAGGTCACCCGGGCTGGACCATCGCGCAGATCGACGCGAACGTCTCCGGCTGGCTGACCCGGTTCCACCCGCGCACGATCCTGCTCCACATCGGCACGAACGACATGTACGGCGCCGATCCGGCCGGTGCGCCGCGGCGGCTGTCGGCGCTGGTCGACCGGATCACGAACCAGGCACCGGACACCGACGTCTTCGTCGCCACCATCATCCCGATCCGGTTCGCCGACCAGACGGTCCGCACCTTCAACGCGGCGATCGCCCCCGACCTGCGGGCCAAGGCCGCCGCCGGCAAGCGCGTGCACCTGGTCGACATGTACCC
This sequence comes from Amycolatopsis sp. lyj-23, assembly GCF_046549135.1. Lineage (NCBI taxonomy): Bacteria > Bacillati > Actinomycetota > Actinomycetes > Pseudonocardiales > Pseudonocardiaceae > Amycolatopsis > Amycolatopsis sp. lyj-23. The sequence continues at coordinate 119,044 of NZ_JAJPWN010000024.1, forward strand.
CTCGGTGGCCATCGCCGACCTGCCCGACGGCATCCACCCCGACGCTGCCGGCTACAGCAAGATGGCCACCACCTGGTACAACGCGCTCAACGCGGTCCCCGGCAGCATCGGCGGGGACCAGCAGCCGCCGTCGGGCGGCGGGCCGTGCACCGCGACCCCGCGGGTCGTGGGCAGCTGGAACGGCGGCTTCCAGGGCGAAGTGACCGTCGCGAACACCGGCACCGCCGCCCTCGACGGCTGGACCGTGCGGTTCACCCTGCCCGGCGGCCAGAGCGTCGGCCAGGTCTGGGGCGGCACGGCGAGCGGCACCGGCCCGGTGACGGTCAAGAACGCCGCCTACAACGGCACGCTCGGCGCCGGTGCGGCCACGACGTTCGGCTTCCTCGTGTCCGGTCCCGGCGCGGCGAGCCTCGGCACGGCCACGTGCACCAGCCCGTGACCGTGCTCCTCCCCTCCCCACGAAACGAAGGTGTGCAGATGAAGACGACATCGCGGTCGCTCTCCCGAGCCGCGCTGGCCTCGGCCTTCCTGGCGACGACGCTCGGGGTTTCCCTGGTGCTCGCCACGTCCGCCGACGGTGCGGCCACCACGCTCGGCGCGGCGGCCGCCCAGAGCGGCCGGTACTTCGGCACCGCCGTCGCGGCCGGGAAGCTCGGCGACACGACCTACGTGAACATCCTCAACCGGGAGTTCACTATGGTCACCCCCGAGAACGAGATGAAGTGGGACGCCACCGAGCCCAGCCGCGGCCAGTTCAACTACAGCGGCGGCGACCGGATCCTCAACCAGGCCGTGAGCACCGGCAAGCGGGTGCGCGGGCACGCGCTGCTGTGGTACCAGCAGGAACCCGGCTGGGCCCAGGGCCTGTCCGGAACCGACCTGCGCCAGGCCATGATGAACCACGTCACCCAGGTCGCCACCCACTACAAGGGCAAGATCTACGCCTGGGACGTCGTCAACGAAGCGTTCGCCGACGGCGGCAGCGGCGGCCGGCGCGACTCGAACCTCCAGCGCACCGGCAACGACTGGATCGAAGCGGCGTTCCGCGCGGCCCGGGCCGCCGACCCCGGCGCGAAGCTCTGCTACAACGACTACAACACCGACGGCGTCAACGCCAAGAGCACCGGCGTCTACAACATGGTGAAGGACTTCAAGTCCCGCGGTGTCCCGATCGACTGCGTCGGCTTCCAGTCCCACCTCTCCGGCAACCCGCCCGGCGACTACCAGGCCAACCTGCAGCGGTTCGCCGACCTCGGCGTCGAGGTCCAGATCACCGAGCTCGACATCGCCGGCAGCAACCAGGCGAACGCCTACGGCGCGGTCACCCGCGCCTGCGTGGCCGTCTCGCGCTGCGCCGGCATCACCACGTGGGGCATCCGCGACACCGACTCCTGGCGCACCGGCGAGAACCCGCTGCTGTTCGACGGCAACGGGAACAAGAAGGCCGCCTACAACAGCGTCCTCGACGCGCTGAACGCCGCGACCCCGACTTCGCCCACCACCCCGACGACGCCGACGACCCCGACCACGCCCACGAGTCCGACCACGCCCACCACGCCGACGACCCCGACCACACCGAACAACCCCGGCGGCTGCAGCGCCTCGGTGTCACTGAACTCGTGGAACGGCGGGTTCGTGGCCACCGTGAAGGTCACCGCCGGCAGCAGCGCGCTGTCCGGCTGGCGGGTGACGACGGACCTGCCCGGCGGCGCGGCCGTGACCAACGGCTGGAGCGCGACCAACAGCGGCACCACCGGCAGCGTCACCTGGTCCAACGTCTCCTACAACGGCAGTGTCGCGGCCGGGCAGTCGACCGAGTTCGGCTTCCAGGGCACCGGCAGCGCCGACGGCCTCGGCGCCACCTGCTCGGCGAACTGACCGCTTCCGACGAACGGAGACCACCGTGTCCCACCGAAGGCGCCTGCTCGCCTGGCTGACCGCGGCCCTGTGCGCGACGGCGGTCCTGCCCGCCACCGCGCACGCCGACAACCCGATCGTCCAGCACATCTACACCGCCGACCCGGCACCGCTGGTGTACAACGGCCGCGTCTACCTCTACACGGGACACGACGAGGACGGCTCGACCTACTTCACCATGAAGGACTGGCGGGTCTGGTCGTCCTCGGACATGGTCAACTGGACCGACCACGGCTCGCCGATGAGCCTGGCGACGTTCAGCTGGGCCAAACAGGACGCGTGGGCGGGGCAGGCCGTCGAACGCGGCGGCAAGTTCTACTGGTACGCCCCGATGGTCGACCGGGCGACCGGCCGGATGGCCATCGGCGTCGGCGTCGCGGACAGCCCCACCGGGCCGTTCCGCGACGCCATCGGCCACCCGCTCGTGGAGAACGGCGAGATCGACCCGACGGTGTTCATCGACGACAACGGCCAGGCGTACCTGTATTGGGGCAACCCGAACCTCTGGTACGTCCGGCTCAACGCCGACATGACGTCGTACTCGGGCGGCGTCAACCAGATCCCGCTCACCACGGCCGGGTTCGGCACGCGACCCAACGGCGGCAGCCGTCCGACGCTGTACGAAGAAGGCCCCTGGGTCTACAAGCGCAACGGCACGTACTACAACGTGTTCGCGGCCAAGTGCTGCTCGGAGTTCATCGGCTACTCCACCTCGCCCGGCCCGACCGGGCCGTGGACCTACCGGGGCACGGTGATGCCGACGCAGGGCAGCAGTTTCACCAACCACCCCGGGCTCGTCGACTTCAAGGGCAGCTCGTACTTCTTCTACCACAACGGCGCGCTGCCGGGCGGCGGCGGCTACACCCGCTCGGTGGCCGTCGAGAAGTTCGCCTACAACGCCGACGGCAGCATTCCGACGATCAACATGACGACCAGCGGACCGCCGCCGGCCGACACGCTGAACCCCTACGTCCGGCAGGAAGCCGAAACGATCAACTGGGAGTCGGGGATCGAAACCGAGCCGGCGTCCGAAGGCGGCATGAACATCGGCTGGATCGAAAACGGCGACAACGTCAAGGTCCGCAACGTCGCTTTCGGGGCGGGCGCCAAGACGTTCACCGCCCGGGTCGCCTCGGCGAGCTCCGGCGGCACGATCGAGGTGCGGCTGGGCAGCGCCACCGGCACCGTGGTCGGCCGCTGCACCGTGTCCGGCACCGGCGGCTGGCAGACGTGGGCGTCGGTGTCCTGCCCGGTCAGCGGCGTCACCGGCACGCAGGACCTGGTCCTGCGGTTCACCGGCGGCAGCGGCTACCTCTTCAACGTGAACTGGTGGCAGTTCGCCGCCTGAGCTCCTCCCCCGACCCGAAAGGACAGCCGTGTCACGCCGACGATCCCGGGCGGCCGCTTCGGCCCTGCTCGCCGCGACCGGCCTCGCCGGCGCCCTCCTGGTGGCCACCCCGGCCGCGCACGCCGCGGCCGGGTGCTCGGTCACCTACACGAAGACCTCCGAGTGGCAGGGCGGCTTCGGCGCGTCCGTGTCGATCACCAACCTCGGGGACGCGATCAGCGGGTGGAGCCTGGACTGGTCCTTCACCGCCGGGCAGCAGGTGGGCCAGTACTGGAACGCGACCATCACCCAGACGGGCACGCAGGTCAGCGCGAAGAACGTCACCTACAACGGCGCCGTCCCCACCGGCGGCAAGGTCGACTTCGGCTTCAACGGCACGTTCACCTCGGCCGACCCGGCGCCGGCGGAGTTCCGGCTCAACGGCACCCTGTGCACCGGCGACGTCGGTCCGACCACCACACCGACCACGCCGACCACGCCAACCACGACCACGCCGACCACCACGCCGACGACCCCGACCACCACGACGACCCCGAACCAGCCGTCCACCTTCACCAACCCGGTGCTGTGGCAGGACTTCGCCGACGTCGACATCATCCGGGTCGGCAACGCCTACTACTACTCCGCCTCGACGATGCACTACTCCCCCGGCGCCCCCATCCTGCGCTCCTACGACCTCGTGCACTGGGAGTTCGCCGGGCATTCCGTGCCCAAGCTGGACTTCGGCGCGAAGTACGACCTCAACGGCGGCCGCGGGTACGTGCGCGGCATCTGGGCGTCGTTCTTCAACCACCGCGCCAGCAACGACACGTACTACTGGGGCGGCTGCGTCGACTTCGCCAAGACCTACATCTACACCGCCACCGCCGTCGACAGCCCGTGGTCGAAGCTCACGACCATCGACAAGTGCTACTACGACGCCGGCATGCTCGTCGACGACGACGACACGATGTACGTCGCCTACGGCAACACCACGCTGAGCGTCGCCCAGCTCTCCAAGGACGGCAAGACCGAAGTCCGCTCGCAGCAGGTCTTCCAGACGCCGTCGAACATCGGCACGCTCGAGGGCTCGCGGTTCTACAAGCGGGGCGGCAGCTACTACATCTTCGCGACCCGCCCGGCCAACGGCCAGTACATCCTTAAGGCGAGCAGCCCGTGGGGGCCCTACACCGTCCAGCAGGTGCTGCTGGACCTGCCGGGCCCGATCTCCGGCGGCGGTGTCCCGCACCAGGGCGGCCTGGTGCAGACGCAGAACGGCGACTGGTATTACATGGCTTTCGTCGACTCCTACCCCGGCGGCCGCGTCCCCGTGCTCGCCCCGGTCACCTGGACCGCCGACGGCTGGCCCAAGCTGCAGACGGTCAACGGCCGCTGGGGCACGACCTACCCGGCGCCGAACCTGCCGCCGCCACCGCGGCAGGTCGAGCCGATGACCGGCACCGACACCTTCCCCGGCCCGGCGCTGAGCCCGCAGTGGGAGTGGAACCACAACCCCGACACCACGAAGTTCTCCGTCGGCAACGGTCTCAAGCTGTCGACGGCCACGGTGACCAACGACCTCTACTCCGCCCGCAACACCCTGACCCACCGGATCCAAGGCCCGACGTCCACGGCCACCGCCACGCTCGACCTGACGTCGATGCGCGACGGCGACCGCACCGGCCTGGCGATGCTGCGCGACTCCTCCGCCTACATCGGCGTCAAGCGCGACGGCGGCCGCAACCGGGTGGTCATGGTCAACGGCCTGACCATGGACAGCAACTGGAACACGACCGGCACCGGCACCGAAGTCGCCGGCGCCGACCTGCCCGGGTCCCGGATCTGGCTGCGCGCCAACGCCGACATCCGGCCCGGCACCGGACGCCAGGCCCGCTTCTCCTACAGCACGGACGGGGTCAACTTCACCCCGCTCGGCACGCCGTTCACGCTCAACAACGCCTGGCAGTTCTTCATGGGCTACCGGTTCGCCGTCTTCAACCACGCCACGCAGGCGCTCGGTGGCTCGGTGACCCTCCAGCGGTTCGACCTGACCGAGCCGTAGCCTGCGGGCTTCGCCGTCCCGGCTGCTCGCCGGGCACGGCGAAGGTCCGGTCGACCTGCCAGAACGCCTGCGTCGGCGGCTCGGGAACGGGCCGCTGCCGCCCGGCCTGGCGCAGCGGCTGGGTCCGCGGCTCCGGGTTCGTCCGCGGCGAAGGGGCTTTCTGCTCCTTCGTCGGGACGCCCGCGTAACGCAGCCGCGGGAGCAGGCGTTCCTGCTTCATGATGACGCTGTGCGGCGCGACGTGCGTGTGCTCGCCGATTTCGGCGCCGTACAACGGAACCGTGCCATGCGCAAGCGTCGAGTGCGCCCCGACGTACACGTGGTCGATCTTGAGCACGCGGTCCTCGAACGTGTGGGCCTGGAACATCGCGCTGACCGTCGCGCCGTCGCCGAAGTGCAGCATGTCCGGGTCGACGACCTGGGCGAACCCTTCGCCGAGCACCACCCGCTTGCCGATGTCCACACCGGTGCGGCGCAGGAACAGCGGCAGCATCAGGGTGCCTTCCAGCGCCGACAGCACCCCGCCCGCGATGACGCCCCAGGCGACGTAGAGGAAGTCCCACCGGCTGCACCAGCAGGACCACAGCGGGTGCACGCCCGGCTTGACCCGCCCGAGCAGGCCCCACTTCAGCGCGAGCACGACCAGGCACGGCAGCAGACCGGTCACCAGCGTCACCACGGCGGCGCCCGGGAAGGCGAACGCGGCGAGCGGCAGCACCGTTGCGGCGTAGGACATCATGACGAACCAGGCGGTCAGCACCGCCAGCGGCACGACCGGGATGGCGAAGCGCAGCCACTCCCAGAACACGCGGGTGACGACCCGCGCGAACGACGGGTCGTGCGTGAGGCTCCGGTCGGTTTCCACGATTTCCCGGCGCGGCAGCAGCATCGGCGGATGGCCGAACCACGACGTGCCGGGCCGCATGATGCGGTCGTCGGCCACCGTGCAGACGCCGATCAGGATGTCCGGGGGCAGCCGCTGCCCGGCCGGGACGACGGCGTGGTTGCCGAGGAACGTGTCGTGGCCGAGCCGGACCTTCGCGAGCGTGACCGTGCCCTGCTGGATCCGCGGGCCGCCGAGGTAGATGCCGTCGGCGAAGAACGTGTCCGGCCCGATCTCGACGAGTTCCGGGACGACGTCGATGATCGTGCTGATCTCGCAGCCGCGCCCGACCCGCATCCCGGCCCAGCGCAGCCACACCGGCCAGAACAACCCGCCGGACAGCCAGTTCCCGGCCGTGGTGACCAGGCCGGTCTTGAGGCTCACCCGGATGTAGGCGAGGCTCCAGCGGCTGATGACGCCTTCCTCGACGCGCCCGAGCGCGCGGGCGCAGAACGCTTCGACCCAGACGCCGATCAGCAGCGAAAGGCAGCTGGCCAGTGCGAAGACGAGCAGGAAAGCCACGTGCTCCCACGGCCGCGTCACGGCGTCCAGCAGGGCCGGGTAGGTGACGTCGAAGGCCAGCACCAGTCCGATGAGGACGATCGACAGCGGCAGCGCGAACACCCAGGCGAACAGCGCGCGGGCGGCGATGGTGGCGAGCCCGTGCGCGAACGGCGACAGCATGCTGCCGGTGACGACCGGGACCGGCGCCTTGGGGGCGGGACCGGCGTCGTGCGCCGGGACGCCGTCCCAGCGCCGTCCGTCGGGAACGGCGGTTCCCGACGGCAGGGACGACAGCGCGGCCAGCCACGCCCCGCGGCCGAGGCGCGTGTTGGGCGACATCCCCGCGCGCACGTCCACGGTGGCCCCGCCGGCGACGGTGATCCGGCCGATCACCAGGTGGCCTTCGGTCAGCTGGACCAGGCCGAGCGAGGCGTCCTGGCCGATCGTGGCGTCGTCACCGATGTCCAGCAGGTCCCAGCCGCCCTGGACGAGGTCGACGCCGCGGTGCAGGTGCACGCGCTTGCCGATCCGGGCCCCGAGCCGCCGCAGTGCCACGTTCTGGAACTCGGTGCCGGCGATGGTGCCCCACGGCACGAACCGCAGCAGGTGCCGCACGAGCCACAGCCGCAAGTGGTACCCGCTCCAGACGGGGACCCGCGCCGGCTCGAACTTGCCGATGAGCAGCCGTTTCGCGCGCACGGCGAAGAACACCGCGAGCGGGGTCCAGCCGGCCCCGAGCACCAGCAGCGCGACCGGCAGCAGCACGATCAGCGGAACCAGCCCGAGCCGCGCGGCCAGCCAGGGCAGCGCGACGAACGCGGCGAACCAGCCGATCGGCGCGGCGATCGCCAGCTCGGCGCCCAGCCACGCCGCCTGGGCCAGGGTGATGGCGACCGCGTTGCGGGCCGGGGCCGCGACCGCGTCGATCTCGTCGTGGGTGACCGGCGCGGCCAGCTGCGCCAGCCCGGACACCGTGCGGGCGCGGTAGACGTCCCGGACGGCGATGGCTTCGGTGAGCGGGTTGGCCCGCAGTTTCGAGATGAGCATCGCCGCCTGCAGCGAACTGCCGCCGAGGTCGTCGAAGAAGTCGTCGCCGAGCCCGATGTCCGGCGTCTGCAGCACTTCGCGGAGGGCCTCGGCGATGAACTCCTCGGTCGCGTTCCCGGCCGCGGCGGGCTCGGCCGCGTGCCGCCGGGCGGTGGCCAGCACCGGGAGGTCGTTGCGGCGGAGCTTGCCGCCGGCACTGCGCGGCAGCCCCGCGGTTTCCCCGAACACCGCCGGGATCATGTACGCGGGCAGGACCTTGCGCAGGTGGTCCTTGAGCGCGGCCGCGGCCGGCATCGGGCCGTCCGGCACCAGGTGCGCGGCGATCACCTGGCCGGCGCCCTCGCCCTGGACCCGGCACGCGGCCTCGCGCACGCCGGGGAACCGGGCCAGCGACGCCTCGATGGCCTCCAGCTCGATGCGGTAGCCGCGCAGCTTGACCTGGGAGTCGATGCGGCCGTGGTAGAAGAGCGTGCCGTCGGGGCCGGCGTGCACGAGGTCGCCGGTGCGGTAGAGCCGCCCGAGCCGCGGGTGGTGGGGGAACTTCTCGGCGGTGAGCTCGGGCTTGCCGTAGTAGCCCAGTGCCAGCCCGGCCCCGCTCATGCACAGCTCGCCCTGCTCCCCCGGCTTGACGGGTTCGAGCCGCTCGTCGAGCACCCAGGCCCGCATGCCGGGCACGGGTTTGCCGACGGCGACCGGCTTCCCCGGTTCGACGTCGGCGCGCAGGCAGGTCACCGTGCACTCGGTGGGCCCGTAGCCGTTGACCATCCGGCGGCCGGGCGCCCACCGCTCGGCGACGTCGTCGGGCAGCGCTTCGCCGCCGACGTAGAGCAGCCGCAGGTCGGGCAGCTCCCGCCGCGGGTCCTCGCACGCCGTCGCGCGCAGCAGGGTCGGCGGCGGGCAGAGCACGGTGATCCGTTCGCGCCGCAGCCACGGCACGAGGTCGGGGCCGAGCCGCGCGGTCTCGTCGTCCATCACCACCACGGTGGCCCCGCACGCCCAGGCCATCCACGCTTCCTCGACCGAGGAGTCGTACGCGGGCGAGGAGCCCTGGGCCACGCGATCCCCCGGCCCGAGGCCGAACTCGGCGACGTCGGACCGGATCAGGTTGACCACGCCCCGGTGGCCGACGAGCACGCCCTTCGGCTTGCCGGTGGTCCCGGAGGTGTAGATGACGTAGGCGAGCCCGGGTGGCGCCGCGGGCGTGATGACCGGCTGCGCCGGAGGCCCGGCCGGGCCGTCGACGCGCTGAACCGCCCCGGTGTAACCGGCGCGGACGGCCCGTTCGTGCCCGGCTTCGTCGGTGACGAGCAGCGCGGGCGCGGCGTCGCCGAGGATGTGGCCGAGCTGCTCGTCGGGGAACGACGGGTCGAGGCAGACGTAGGCCGAGCCGGCCCGCAGCACGCCGAGCTGCGCGAGGTGGAGGTCTTCGGTGGTGCGGGGCAGCAGGATCGCCACGATCCCCGGCCGCCGGACCGCGTGCTGCACCGCGCGGGCGACGGCCGTGGACCGGCGGTGCAGGTCGCGGTAGGTGACCGTCCGCCGCGGCCGGCCACCGGACGGCGGGAGGTCGACGGCGACCGCGTCCGGCCACCGCCGGGCCGACTGCTCGAAGAAGTGGTGCAGGAGCGGGGCTTCGGCGGCCCGGCCCGGCTGGAGCGCCTCGCTCACCGCTCACGCCCCGACGGGTTCGCCGGCGCGGCCGTCGAGCACGGCCAGCAGGTACGGCGAGAGCAGCGGGCGCAGGTCTTCGCGCCGCTGCGGCGTCAGGTACCGGAAGCCCTGCACGACACCGTCGCAGCGCTCGGCACCGCACCGGCAGCCGAAGGGCTCGGCCATGTCGTATTCGGTGGTGGCGTAGTGGAAGGTGATCTCCGACCAGGCGGGGATGGGACGCAGGCTGAGCACCGCGCGATCGCGGATCACCGCGGCCGGTTCGCAGGCGTGGTTCATGAACCGCCAGTAGTAGCGGTCCAGGACCTCCTCGAGCGGGCAGCCGGCGGGCATGTCGACGTGCCGCCGCTCGTCGAGCTGGACGGTGTAGCGCGTCGGCGTCCCCGTGACCTCGCCTTCGAGCGTGAACAGCAGGGTGCCCGCCGGCACGGCCTGGTTGGTGACCAGCCGGTACTCGCCCTCACTGCGGACGACGGCCGCGCGCCGCGCCTCGATGATGTGGGTCATCCGTGACCTCCCGGAAGTGGATCGTCTGCCCAGGTCACGCGGCCGGGCCCCGGAGAGTTCACGAGCGCGGCGATGACGCTCTCAGTGTCCTCTCAACGACGGACTGCTACCGGCGCGCGGTGCTGCATACTCGGGGTCATGCCGACCGCGCCCACGACATGACCGGCCACCGGCTCACGGAGTTCCTGGACGAGCTCGGGGCGACCCGCACGGCCGGCACGGACAGGTGGCAGCTGGACGGATCGACCTGGCGGGCGACGGTGACCGTCACCCCGGGACGCTGGCTCGGCCTGGAGTTCGCGGCGCACGACCCCGTGACGGGCCGCCGCGCGACGTACGACATCGACACGGACCTGTACGACATCTCGCAGGAGAAGCACCGCTGGTTCGCCGAGGAGATCGAGCGCGACATCGTCGAGTTCCTCGGCAATCTGCGGAGCGGGGTTGTCCTGCGCGGGAACGACGGACCGAAGTTCGTGCTGGTGTTCCCGTCGGAGGGTGGCTGGGTGCGGGTGGTCCAGGGCCGCTTCCTCACGAAGGCGTCGACGCACGCGGACGTCGAATCGGCCCGGCTCGGCGACGGCCCCTACGTCCCCATCGATTGACGAGCGCCCAGGCGCGAGCACTGACCAGGTCTCAGCCGATCTCCGGACGCCTTCGCGCATACTGGTGACATCCCGGCGGAAGGAGAGGCGGCTTGAGCACGACCGCGGAGACCGGTACCGGTGCGTTCCAGCACCCCGCGTTGTTCTACCGCGGTGACACCGACTACCTGGCGGGCACCGTGCCGTTCGTGTGGGACGGCCTCGCCGCGGGCGAACCGGTCGCGGTCGCCGTTCCCGGCGGCAACCTCGAACTGCTGCGGCGGGAACTCGGCGCGGACGCCGCCCGCGTCCGGCTGCTGAACATGTCCGAGGCCGGGCGCAACCCCGGGCGGATCATCCCCGGCGTGCTGCGCGCCTTCGCCGACAGCCACCCCGGCCGTCCGGTGCGGATCATCGGCGAGCCGATCTGGGCGGCCCGCTCGGCTGCGGAGTACCCGGCGTGCGCCCAGCACGAGGCCCTCATCAACCTCGCCTTTGCCGGCCGGGAGGGCACCATCCTCTGCCCCTACGACGCCGACGCGCTCGCCCCGGACGTCCTGGCCGACGCCGAGTGCACGCACCCGGTCCTGGTCGACGGCACCGCCCACCGCACCAGCCCCGCCTACGACCCGGGCGCGGTGGTCGCCCGGTACAACGAGCCGCTTCCCGTGCCGGACACCGCGTTCGAGCTGCCGGACACCACCGACCTCGCGGGGGCACGGGCGCTGGCCCACGTCCGCGCGGCCGCCTGCGGGCTGAGCGACGACCGGGTCGCCGACGTCGAGGTGGTCGTCACCGAACTGCTGACCAACAGCATCGAACACGGCAGCGGGTCGGGCACCCTCCGGTTCTGGGGCGGCGAAGGCGAGTTCGTCTGCGAGGTCCACGACCGCGGCCGGCTCACCGACCCCCTCGCCGGCCGCCGGCCCGCGAGCCCGCGCCAGCCCCGCGGCCGCGGGCTGCTGCTCGTCCACCACCTCGCCGACCTCGTCCGCCAGCACGCCGGCGACGACGGGACGACCTTCCGGGCGTACTTCCGCGCCTGAGCCGGCCGTGCACGAGACCGGCCGCGACGGCACCGATGGCGACACCGCCGTACACGTCGGTCGGCCAGTGCGCCCGCGTCCGGACCCGGCTGTAGCAGACGACGGCCGCCAGCGGCGCGATCGCGGCGCCCGCCGCGGGGGCGGCGAGCGCAACGCCGACGGTGAACGCGGCCGCCGTCGAAGCGTGCGTGGACGGGAACGACGGCGACGACGGCTGTTCGGGCAGGGCCCGGCGGGCGGGCAACTGCCGCCCGGGCGGCCGCGGACGTCGCACGACGGCCTTCACACCGTGTCCGGCGGCCATGCCGGCCGCGCCCGCCACGAGCCCACGCCCCGCGGCGCGGCGCCGTGGGCCCGGCCGCCACGCCAGCACCCCGGCCACGAGAGCCCACAGCAGGCCGCCCTGGGCAGCCGTGCTGAGCGCGGTGACCGGCCACGCGGGCCGGGTGACCGGAAGGTCGTTTCTGTCCGGTCCTTCTCCGGCACGAAGGGACTTTTCGCTCGGCATGGCCATTCGATTTCCCACGACGGCAGCGGTTCAACCCCGTCTGTCCATGGTGGAGTGATGAGCTGGCTCAGCTCGACCGGTCCTGAGCGGTGACAGGTCCGGCGTTCACAGGTCGGAGGCCCGCCGGAAGGCGCGCCGCAGCAGCAGGACGACGCCCACACCGAGCAGCCAGCCGACCGCGTACCCGACGGCGACCGGCCACGCCGGGGCGCGCTGCGACCAGCGGTACACCCCGGCGAACCCGGCGCAGAGCACGGCGAGCATCCCGACGCCTTCGAACGCCAGACGCGTCGAGTGCACGAAGTTCCAGCCGGTGACGCTGAACCAGCCCCGTGTCGTGGGACCGGCGAGGGCCTCGGTGCGCCAGGTTTCCCACCGGATGTCGTCCGCCAGGCGTTCCGACAACGACTCCCGCAGGTAGCGCCGGATCAGCTTGATGTGGAAGTCGTGCAGGATGTACCGGCTGCCCAGCAGGTAGGAGGACAGCGGAACGAGCAGCAGCACGGCCGAGTCGGCGGTCGCCGCGACGGCAACGCTGCCGATCGCCCCCGCCGAAGCCAGCTGCAGGGCGAAGACGCTCCACTGCGTGTTCGCCCGCCGCTCGACTTCGGTGCGCAGGGCCGCGTACTCGGCCAGCATGACCTGGGTCGAGGTCGCCGAAACGGGCTCTCTGTCGTCCGGCTCACTGTCGTCCGGCTCCCGCATGCCGCCAGCGTGCCACGCCGCGGCCGGTGAGGAGACCGCCGGTCGAGCGAGCCGGGCCCGGCTCGATCATCCCGCGCAGCGTTGCCGGAAGCCTCCCGCAGCACGACGACCGCCGCCGCTCGCGAGATCGACCCGCGCACCCGCAGGGTCGGCCCACGTAACTGAAGGGTCGGCTTGCGTACCCGGATCGTCGACCGGCGTACCTGGAGAGTCGGCTTGCGAATCTGGAGGGTCGGCCGCGTACCCGGATGATCGGTCCGCGTACCCAGATCGTCGGCCCGCGCATCTGCAAGGTCGGCCCGCGTACCCGGAGGGTCGGCCTGCGTACCTGAAGGGTCGGCTTGCGTACCCGGAGGGTCGGCTGGCATGCCTGGAGCGTCGGCTGGCGTATGTGGCCGAGCGCAGACGCGGAGCATCGCGAGATACCGGCGGAAGGCGCAGCAGCACTCGCCGCCCGGGTCACCCGGGCGGCGAACCCAACCCCTCAGCTCTGGCTGGGGATCTCCGTCGCGCGTTCCCACCCCGACGGCAGGCGGCTCACGTTCAGCGCGTGGTCGAGCCCGCTGGCCGACAGCGCTCGGCGCACCACCCGGTTGTCGCCCGTGACGACGCGCAGGGTCGCGTTCTCGCGGGCCACGCGGGCCTGGATGCCGGCGAGGGCCGCGAGGCCGGCTCCGTCGAGGAAGTCGACCTCCGACAGGTCGAGGACGAGCACCGGGAACCGGCGGTGGGCCCACGTGCTCAGCGCGGACCGGACCTGCGGCGCGCTGTCTGCGTCGAGAGCGCCGCGGATCCGGACCATCACCGCGCCGAAGTACGGGCGGATGACCTGGATGTCGAACTGTTCGTACTTCGACGGCGCTACCGGGATCGCCGTCGCGGGGGGCTGGACGACTAACATTTCTCCACGCCTCATTCGCAGATGACGTGACGAGCGGGTGGTGCTCGACCGACCCGCTCGGTCGCTGGCAAATCGGGGGACGGATGCTGCTGAACCGCTCTTCGCAGCGTAGTCCTTGATCCGAACGGCGCAACCCCGCCAACGGCCGAACCCCCTACCTCCGCACGCGGCCCGCACGCGCGCCAGTCAAACCACCCATCCGGGTGAACCGTGCCGGGAGCGGCGAGCGTTCCCGGCCCGCCGTTCACCCCGCGTGGTCGGCGAAGATGTCCGACGTCCCGGGGACGGCCATCGGCCGGGCCGCGCCGAAGAACGCCCGCCGGGTCGGCGGCCACGTACGCGGGCACCGGCCGGCAAGGCGGACACCGCGGCGCCGGGCGGCGGGCGAACCGCCGGGAATCGCCGGTGCGCACGGGCAACCTCGTTTCCGAAAGTCGAGCCGGGGCAAGGCCCGTTCGGGAGCATTGGTGAGTCACACCTCCCGGGAATTGCCTTGCCGCGCCCGCCCGGACACCGGTCCCTTGACAGGAACCGGGCTCCCCACGCATCCTGAGCATCTCAGGGTTCCTGATATACCGGTGAAGGAGGCCGCCGTGCACCTCCCCGACTTCGGGCTCGGCAGCTGGCCCGCGCGACGGGCGCGGATCTCGCCCGGCCGCACCGCGCTGGTGCAGCACGACCGGTCGCTGACCTACGCCGCGCTCGCCGATCGGGTGGAGCGCCTCGCCGGAGCGCTGACCCGCCGTGGCGTGCGGCCCGGCGACCGCGTCGCCTACCTCGGCGTCAACGCCATCACCGTGTTCGAGACGCTCTTCGCCACCGCCCGCTGCGGCGCGATCTTCGTCCCGCTCAACTACCGCCTCTCCCCCACCGAGATCCGCTACATGCTCGACGACGCCGGCGCCTCGGTCCTCGTGCACAGCGCGGACACCGCCGGCCTCGTCGCGGCGGCCGGGGCGCTCCCCGGCGGGGTCGTCCTCGCGACGGACCCGGCCGGCGGCGAACCGGGCTTCGAAAGCGAGCTCGCCGCGGCCGGGCCGGCGCCGGACACCGCGGTCCGGCTGGAGGACCCGTGCCTGCTGCTCTACACCTCCGGCACCACCGGACGACCGAAGGCGGCGGTCCTCAGCCACGGCAACCTCACCTGGAACACCGTCAACCAGCTGGCGCACCTCGACGTCCTCGGCACCGACAAGGCGCTGTGCATCGCGCCGCTGTTCCACTGCGTCGGGCTGGGCCAGATCACGCTGCCGACGCTGTTCAAGGGCGGCAGCGTGGAGCCGGTGGCCAGGTTCGACCCGGGCACCATCCTCGCCCGGATCGGCGAAGCCGGGATCACCAGCTTCTCGGCGGTGCCGACGATGCTCGAAATGCTGTGCCGCCACGAGAACTGGGCGAGCACCGACCTGAGCTCGCTGACCTGCGTCCTCTACGGCGGCTCGCCGGTGGCCGAGCGCGTCGCCCGCGCGTGGCTCGACCGCGGCGTGAAACTCCTGCAGGGCTACGGCATGACCGAGGCCGCGCCGGGTGTCTCGATGGCCACCCACGAAGGCACGCTCGACCACCCGGTCGCCGCCGGGGTGCCGCACTTCTTCACCGACGTGGCCGCGCTCGGCCCCGACCTCACCCCGCAGCCGCTCGACGGGACACCGGCCGAGCTGCTCGTGCGCGGCCCGCACGTCTTCGGCGGCTACTGGAACCGGCCCGGCGAATCGGAAGCGAGCTTCGTCGACGGTGACTGGTTCCGCACCGGCGACGTCGTCCGCGTCGACGACGACGGCTGGGCCCACGTCGTCGACCGGGTCAAGGACATGATCATCTCCGGCGGGGAGAACGTGTACCCCGCCGAGATCGAAGCGGTCGCCGTGCAGCTGGACGCGGTCGACGCCTGCGCCGTCGTCGGGGTGCCCGACGAGCGCTGGGGCGAAGCCGGCGCCGCCTTCGTCGTCGTCCGGCCCGGGGCGCAGCTGGACGAACCGCAGTTCCGCGCCCACCTCGAACGGCACCTGGCGCGCTACAAGATCCCGAAGCACGTGCAGTTCACCGACACCCTGCCCCGCAACGCCACCGGCAAGATCCGCCGCGTCGAGCTGCGCACCCTGGCCGCCGAAACCTTCACGAACGGACCCGCATGACCAGCCCTCTCCTGCCCCCGACGCTGCGCCTGGAGCTGCGGGACGACGTCGCCGTGCTGCGGCTGGCGCGTCCCGAGAAGCGCAACGCCCTCGACGACGCGACCGTGCTCGGCATCGAGTCGTTCTTCGGCGCCCCGCCGCCGGGGGTCAAGGCGGTCGTGCTCGACGCCGTCGGCGACCACTTCTCCGCCGGCCTGGACCTGTCCGAGCTCACCGAGCGGGACGCGTTCGAGGGCCTGGAGCACTCGATGATGTGGCACCGCGCCTTCGAGCGGCTCGAACGCGGGCGCGTCCCGGTGGTCGCCGTGCTCAAGGGCGCGGTCGTCGGCGGCGGCCTGGAACTCGCCGCAGCCGCGCACATCCGCGTCGCCGAGCCGTCGGCGTTCTACGCCCTGCCGGAGGGGCAGCGCGGGCTGTTCGTCGGCGGCGGCGCGTCGGTGCGGGTGCCGCGGCTGATCGGTGCGCACCGGATGGCCGACATGATGCTCACCGGCCGCGTGCTCGACGCCGACGAGGGCCAGGCCGCCGGGTTGTCGCACTACCGCGTGGAAAACGGCCTCGAGCACGCACTGGAGCTGGCCCGCAAGATCGCGGCGAACTCGCCGATCACGAACTTCGCGGTGCTGCAGGCGCTGCCCCGCATCGCCGAGGCCAACCCGGCCGAGGGCTACCTGATGGAGGCGCTGATGGCCGCCATCGCCGGCGGCAGCGCCGAGGCGAAGGAACGCATGCAGGCGTTCCTGGACAAGCGCGCCGGGAAGGTCGGCCGATGATCCTGCGCCCGGTCGCCCCCGACGTCCGCGAAACCACGGAGATCGGCCGGTACCTGCGGTGGCTGGACGCCCGCGGGCGTTCGTTCGGCGACTACGCGGCCCTGCACCGGTGGTCGGTGACCGACCTCGACGGCTTCTGGTCCTCGATCAAGGACTTCTTCGGCGTCCGCCTGCACACCCCGGCCACGGCGGTGGTGCCCGACCGCACGATGCCCGGCACCGAGTGGTTCCCGGGCGCCACGCTGAACTACGCCGAACACGCACTCGGTCACGGCCCGGACGACGCCACCGCGGTCATCGCCCACTCCCAGACCAGGGATCGCACCGAGCTCACCTGGGCGCAGCTGCGCGACCAGGTCGCGCGCGCCCGCGCGGGGCTGGCCCGGCTCGGCGTCGGCCGCGGCGACCGCGTCGCCGCGTACCTGCCGAACATCCCGGAAGCCGTGGTCGCCTACCTCGCCGTCGCGAGCCTGGGCGCGATCTGGGCGTCCTGCGCGCCGGAGTTCGGCGCCCGGTCGGTCATCGACCGGTTCGGGCAGATCGAGCCGCGGGTGCTGCTGACGGTGTCCGGCTACCGCTACGGCACCAAGGACGTCGACCGCCGCGCCGAGGTCGCCGAAATCCGCGCGGGCCTGCCCACCGCCGAGCACGTCGTGCACGTCCCGTACGGCGAGCACGACCTGCCGGGCACGCTCGCTTGGGCCGACCTGCTCACCGAGAGCACACCCGGGTTCGAGCCGGTCGCCTTCGCGCACCCGCTGTGCGTGCTGTTCTCCTCCGGCACCACGGGCAAGCCGAAGGCGATCGTGCACGGCCACGGCGGGATCCTGCTGGAGCACCTCAAGAACCACGGCCTCAGCTGGGACCTGCGCGCGGGCGACCGGATCCTCTGGTTCTCCACCACGGCCTGGATGATGTGGAACGCGCTGGTCTCCGGGCTGCTCACCGGCGCGTCGATCGTGCTCGTCGACGGCAACCCGCTGCACCCGGACCTGGCCTGGCAGTGGCGGCTGGCCGCGGAAACCCGGGCGACGCTGCTGGGCGCGAGCCCGGGATTCCTGATGGCGTGCCGGAAAGCGGGCCTCGACCCGGCCGCCGAGCACGACCTCTCCGCGCTGCGGCAGCTCGGCGCGGCCGGCAGCCCGCTGCCCGCCGAGGGTTTCCAGTGGGTGCACGAGAAGTTCCCGGGCGTCCTGCTCAACGTCGGCAGCGGCGGCACGGACGTGTGCAGCGGCATCGTCCAGGGCAGCCCGCTGCAGCCGGTCCGGGCGGGCGAGATCTCGGGCCCCTGCCTCGGCGTCGACGCGAAGGCGTTCGACGAGCACGGCGCCGAAGTCATCGGTGAACTGGGCGAGCTGGTGATCACCGCCCCGATGCCGTCCATGCCCGTGGGCTTCTGGGGCGACGGCTCCGGCGAACGCTACCGCGAGACGTACTTCGCCACCTACCCCGGTGTCTGGCGGCACGGCGACTGGGTCCGCTTCGCCCCGGACGGCAGCTGCGTCATCGCCGGGCGCTCGGACGCCACCCTCAACCGCGGCGGCGTCCGGCTCGGCACCGCGGAGTTCTACGCCGTCGTCGAGGAGCTGCCGGAGATCACCGACTCCCTCGTCGTGCACCTCGAAGACCGCGCGGGCGGAAACGGTGACCTGCGGCTGTTCGTGGCCCTGCGGCAGGGCGCCACCCTCGACGACCCGCTGCGCCGCAAGATCGCCTCGGCGTTGCGGACCGCGCTCTCGCCGCGGCACGTGCCGGACGCGATCACCGCCGTGCCGTCGATCCCCCGCAACCGCACCGGGAAGAAACTGGAGCTGCCGGTGAAGAAGATCCTGCTCGGCGCCCGGGCCGACGACGTCGTCGGCCGGGACGTCCTGGCCGATCCCAGCGCGCTCGACCACTTCGGGACGCTCGCATGAGCACCGTCGCGGTCGTCGGCACCGGCGTCATCGGCGCAAGCTGGGCCGCCCTCTTCCTGACCCGGGGCCTCGACGTCGTCGCCACCGATCCGGCACCCGGCGCCGAGGAGCGCTTGCGCAGTGCGCTCGAAGGCACGCCGACGGATCGGCTGCGGTTCGTCGCCGACGCCGGTGAGGCGGCCGCCGCCGCGGACTTCGTCCAGGAGAACGGGCCGGAGCGGGAAGACGTCAAGCACGCGCTGTTCGCCGTCCTCGACGAGGCCGCGCGGCCGGACGTGGTGCTGGCGAGCAGCTCCTCCGGCCTGCTGCCGAGCGCCATCGCCCGCGGCTGCCCGCACCACCCCGAGCGGGTCGTCGTCGGGCACCCGTTCAACCCGCCACACCTGATCCCGCTCGTCGAGGTCGTGCCGGGCCGCGACACCGCACCCGAGGTCGTCGACCGGGCCGTGGCGTTCTACACCTCGCTCGGGAAGCGGCCGATCCGGCTCGCGCGCGAGGTGCCCGGCCACGTCGCGAACCGGCTGCAGGCCGCGCTGTGGCAGGAGGCGTACTCGCTGGTGGAGCGCGGCATCGCGACGGTCGCCGACATCGACACCGCGATCGCCAACGGGCCCGGGCTGCGCTGGGCCGTGCTCGGCCCGTTCGCCAACCAGCACCTCTCCGGCGGCGCGGGCGGGCTCGCGCACGTCCTGGCCCACCTCGGGCCGCCCACCGAAGAGTGGTGGCGCGACCTGGGGCGGGTCCACCTCACCCCGAAACTGGCCGAGACGCTCGTCGCGGGCGTCGACGCCGAACTGGCCGGCACCGACGACCGCGCTCTGGTGACGGCCCGCGACACCGTCCTGAACGCCCTGCTGGCCGCCAAGGCCGCCCAGCCCGACCTGCCCTGACCCTGGAGCTCCTCGTGGACCTTTCCCAGCTGACCGCCATCGACGTCCACACCCACGTGGAACAGGACGGCCACGGCTGTTTCGCGCTCGACCAGGAACTCCTGGACGCCTCCGAGAAGTACTTCCGCGCCGGCCAGGACCGCACGCCGACGGTGACCGCGATCGCCGAGCACTACCGGGCCCGGAACATGGCCGCGGTCGTCTTCACGGTGGACGCGCCGGCCGCGACCGGGCACCCCGCGCTCTCGAGCGAGGAGATCGCCGACGCCGCCGCCGAGCACGCGGACGTGCTCATCCCGTTCGGCTCGGTCGACCCGCACGCCGGCAAGGCGGCGGTGCTGCGCGCGCGGCGGCTGGTGGGCGAGCACGGCGTGCGCGGGTTCAAGTTCCACCCGAGCCTGCAGGCGTTCGAGCCCAACGACGTCCGCCACTACCCGCTGTACGAAGCGATCGCGGAGCTGGGGGTGCCCGCCCTGTTCCACACCGGGCAGACCGGCATCGGCGCCGGCCTGCCGGGCGGGCACGGGATCAAGCTGCGCTACTCGAACCCGATGCTGCTCGACGACGTCGCCGCCGACTTCCCGGAGCTCACGGTGATCCTGGCGCACCCGTCGGTGCCGTGGCAGGACGAGGCGATCTCGGTCGCGACGCACAAGGCGAACGTGTACATCGACCTCTCGGGCTGGTCGCCGAAGTACTTCCCGCCGCAGCTGGTGCGGGCGGCGAACACGCTGCTGAAGCGGAAAGTCCTGTTCGGGTCCGACTTCCCGGTGATCACCCCGGACCGCTGGCTCGCCGACTTCGCCGAGCTGGACCTCAAGGACGAGGTGCGGCCGCTGATCCTGAAGGACAACGCCATCCGAGTACTCCGCCTGGCCTGAGACGCGGAAAACGTTTGTCCGCTACCTCCCCGGGCAACCGGGTCCCTCCTGGGTCTCACGATGGGAGGCGGAGTCGTGGCGGAGGGTGACGTGCACACCTACTACGAAGACGGACTGTGGAAGAACCGCGTCGAAGGCGGCCGCCGCGCGTCCAACACCTCCCCCCGCCGCGTCGACGCCGTGCTGGCGGGACGGCAGATCGCGCGGAAGCGCCGGGTCGGGCACTTCGTCCACACGCCGGAGGGCGAGGTCGAAACCGAACGCGACTTCCGGCCGCGGGCCCCGCGGACGACGCCGGCCGGTGATCCGGGCCATCCGGTGACGGAGGATGTAACAGATCCCCCGTTCGGACGATAGCCCGTTCGTGTCCGGGGACGCCCCGGCCTTCATGAACGGACTGTCCATGCCTCGCCTCCGCCTGGCCGCGCTGCTCGCGGCCGGATCCCTCGCCATCGCCGGCTGCTCCGGCGCCACGGAAACGCCCGCCCCGGCCGCGGCCGCCAGCACGGCCTCGCCGTCCTCCACGGCGCCCGCGGCCCCGGCCCTCGACGCCACCCAGGTGGGCGCCGCCGTCAACGACGCCGCCAAGCAGGCCTCGGCCGTGCACGTCAAGGGCACCATGGCCCAAGAGGGCAGCACCATCAACCTGGACCTGCAGCTGAACTCCGACAGCGCGAGCGGCACGGTGGTCAAGGACGGCCTGGAGATCCCGGTGCTGCGGGTCGGCGACCAGTACTTCTTCAAGTTCACCGAGTCGCTGGTGAAGCAGGCCGGCGCGCCCGCCGCGGTCGCCAAGCAGCTCACCGGCAAGTGGGTGTCGTCGAAGGCCAAGATCGGCCAGAGCATCGGCGAGTCGTTCAAGACCTTCCTCGACTACCAGGCGTTCACCGAAGGCACCCTGGGCGAACTGCAGAAGTCGACCTTCAAGGCGGGCGAGCCGACGACGCTCGCGGGCGCGCCGGCCCTGACCTTCACCAGCACGGACGGCACCGCGACGGTGGCGGCGACCGAGCCGCACTACCTGCTGCGTATGGCGGACCCGAAGAACGGCGCGATGGAGTTCGGCGACTGGAACAAGCCGACGACGATCTCCGCGCCCCCGGCCGCGGAAATCTACTCCGGCCCGGGTTCCTGACGCTTCCGCGGTGAACAGGCCGCCGCCGGGGTCCGCGACCCCGGCGGCGGCCTGCTGCGTCACGGGCGCTATCGGGCCAGCAGGGCCCACACCGTCTTGCCGCCGGCCCCGGACCGGCTGCTCCCCCACCGCTTCGCGACCTTGGCGATCATCCGCAGGCCCAGCCCGGCGTCGGCCAGGTCGAGTTCCTCGCGCAGCACCGCCGGCCGCGCGCTGTCGTCGGCGACCTCCACCGAGAGCGTCCCGCGGCGCAGCTCGAGCCGCAGCCGCGGCGCCGAACCCGTGTGGCGGAGCGTGTTTTCGACCAGTTCGGTGGCGACCAGCTCGGCGTCTTCGGCCAGCTCGGGCACCATCCACTCGGCGCAGACCCCGCGGACGAACGCGCGGGCGCGCGCCGACGTGCGCGGCGACCGGTCGAGCAGGCGGACGGCCCGCTGCCGGGCCGGGCAGGTCAGCGCCGCCTCCGCCGCGGCCGCGTCCGGGTACACCGGCACGTGGCTCGCGGCCAGAGCCGCCCGCTGTTCCGGGCGGCCGGTCACCAGGGCGAACGGGAGCGCCGGCCAGTCGCCGACCCGCAGGGCCACCAGCGCGAACACCTTGATCAGCGCGCGGTCGCGCAGTTCGAGGCGCTCGATGTCGATCACCACGCCGTCTTCGGAGTCGACCGCGAATTCGAGCAACCGGTCGCGCAGCTGCGGGTACGTCGTCCGGTCGAGCACGCCGACGACCGAGGCGCGTGCCGGGGCACCATGCCGGGGCACCAGCCGGACCGAGTTGTGCGGGGCGAGCACCGGTGACCACCTCCTTCACGACGATCACTCGATCGGATAACCCCATCCGAACCCGTCAAACACCGCGTTTGCCCGATTGACGGGGCCGATCGGGGGAACCCCGCGGCATCGGAAGGGAGACGATGTGTTCCGTCACACCAAGCTGCTGCAGTTCGAAGCCAAGCCCGCAAAGCCCGACCCCGTGTACGCGCGCAAACTCCAGGAACTCATCGGCGGCGCCTACGGCGAAATGACCGTGACCATGCAGTACCTGTTCCAGGGCTGGAACTGCCGCATCGAAGGCAAGTACAAAGACCTGATCATGGACACCGCGACCGAAGAGATCGGGCACGTCGAGATGCTCGCCACCATGGTCGCGCGGTTGCTCGAAGGCGCCCCGGCCACCGCTACCGCCGAAGCGGCCGAAGACCCCGTCATGGCCGCGGTGCTCGGCGGAATGGACGTCCAGCAGGCGATCGTCGCCGGCGGGGGCGCCCTGCCCGCCGACAGCAACGGCACCCCGTGGAACGGCAAGTTCATCGTCGCCTCCGGCAACCTGCTCGCCGACTTCCGCGCGAACGCCGCCGCCGAAGCGCAGGGCCGCCTGCAGACGGCGCGGCTGTACACCATGACCGACGACCCCGGCGTCAAGGCGATGCTGAAGTTCAACCTCGCCCGCGACACCGTCCACCAGAAGCAGTGGCTGGCCGCGATCGAAGAGCTCCAGGCCGACGGGCTGGAGACCGACATCGCCCCGAGTGCCTTGTTCGACGAGGAAGACCAGGAGCACAACAAGACGATCTGGCACCTCTCCGACGGCCCGGACGGCGCCACGGGCACCAGCTGGACCACCGGCGCCGGCCTCGAGTACCTGATGGACCCCCAGCCGCTCGGCGGTCCGGGCACCCCGCCGCCGCCCGACCCCGCGCTGTTCGCCACGGCCGAAACGCAACCGGCCACCGCGGAGGCGCCCGACCTCGAACCGGCCGACGGCGACGTCGAGACCTTCCACGACGGCTCGGTCTGGAAGAACAAGGTCGTCGGCAACACGCGGGCATCCGGCAGCGCGGAGACGAAGTCCGAGGCGGTGGCGGCGGGCCGCAAGCTGGCGATCAAGCGCGGCACGGCCCACTTCATCCACACGAAGGACGGCCGGATCGGCGAGCGCCGGACGTACCCGAGGGCTCGTTCCTGAGGTCACGCCGAGGGCATGCCCCCGCGGTCGGCATCGTCTTCGTCGCTGTCGCCCGCGCGGGGCTCTTGGTCACGAAAAGTCGGCTCGGTGTGCTCACCCCCGATATCGGGGTCGGCTTCCATGCTCTCGGCGGTGACGGGGTCGATTTCGGGAGTGCTCACGGTTCCTCCGATCAGGCGAGCCCCGCGCATACCCGGCGTTGCGGCGGAGAAACACGCACCCCGCCTCACTGCGGTTGCGCGCCTGGGCCCGCAGCCGGAGGCCGCCGCCGATCGCACCGCGATCCCCGGCATCTAACCCCGCACTGGAGCAAGCCTGCCCCTACGGCCGCCCCGCGCGGCTGCCCGCGTAGGCCCGCTCGCGCACCCGCACCAGCCACTCCGGCGCGATCTCCACCCCGGCGGGCCGGTTCCGCATCGGATCGAGCGCCGGCGCCTCCCCGCCGGGTTCGGTCAGCGTCAGCACCGCGCTGTCGCACCAGCGCCCGTCCTCGCGGCCGGTCCGGAGCACGAACTCCCACCGCCGCGTCGCGCCCGCCGCGGCGAGGGACGCTTCGATCCGCGGGGACGACTCCGCCGCCCACGCCCCCAGCCAGACCAGCCGGTCGGCCCGGCGGTAGGGCATCAGGCTGCAGTACGCGCCGCGCGTCCACGCCGCCGACGGGCGGGGCAGCATCCGGCCCAGGTGGCCGCGGCCCGCCGTCGTCAGGAGGATGTCCCACGGCCCGCCGTCGCGGCCCGCTCCGGGGATCCGCAGCGCCAGCCCGAGCGCGTCGGGCAGCCGGCCCGGCGTCCCGGCGCCCTTGGACAGCCGCGCGACGACCGGCGCGGGCCCGGACGGCCACGGCAGGTCGTCCGCGACCGCGCGGAGCTCGCCGCGCAGCACCACGCCCGCGGGGTGGAAGGCCGGGGCGCGCCGCAGGGCCGCCAGGCCGCGGAAGCCCGCCGACACGAGATCGGTCATGTGTACTCCCCGGCGCCGCGGGGTAATCGGATCATCCCTCCCGTTACCCGCGCCGGGCAGCGGGAAACCGACCCCAAGGAGCCTGTCATCGCCACCGCGGTCCTGTTCGACGTCGACGGCACGCTCGTCGACTCCAACTACCTCCACGTCCACGCCTGGCGCCGGGCGTTCCACGCGCTGGACCGGAACGTCGACTCCTGGCGCGTGCACCGCGCGATCGGCAAGGGGTCCGGCAAGCTCCTGAGCACCCTGCTGGGCGACGAAGACGCCGCCCGCATCGGCGACGAGGCGAAGGACCTGCACAGCCGTTTCTACCTCGAGACCGCCGAGCTGCTGCGGCCGTTCGACCGCGCCCCCGAGCTCCTCCGGACCCTGGCCGGCCGCGGGATCAGCGTCGTGCTGGCGACGTCGGCGGCGCCGGACGAGCTCGAAGTGCTGCGCAAGGTCCTCGACGTCGACGACGTCGTCTCCGGGATCGTGTCCGGCGACGACGTCGAGGCGACGAAGCCCGACCCGGAGCCGGTGGTCGCCGCGCTCGAGAAGGCCGGGACCAAGCCGGAGGAGACGATCTTCGTCGGCGACGCGGTTTGGGACGTCCACGCCGCCACCAAGGCCGGTGTGCGCACGGTTTCGGTGCTCTCCGGCGGTGTCGGCCCGGGAGAACTCACCGACGCCGGCGCGGTGGCCGTCTACGACGACGCCGCGGCGCTGCTGGCCGGGCTGGACGACAGCGTGCTGATCGGCTGAGCCCGGCCGGCGTCACCCCAGTCGAACGTGCCGGGCTCGTACGCGCCGCCCTGGAGGTGGACGATCAGCGCGGGCCGGTTGGCTGAGTTCATCTGCGTGACCTTCGCCAGCGGCGACCGGCGAATGGTCAGGCTCGCGGCGCCGAACCGCTTGGCGAACTCGGCGCCGATCCCGTGTCGGTCAGGGTGACGAAGAGGAGCCACCCGTGGCCGACCCCGCCACCAAGGCCTTCCTCGCCCACCGCACCCTGCTGTTCACCGTCGCCTACCAGCTGCTCGGCGAGATCGCCGAAGCCGTCGGCAAGAGCCCGGCCGCGGTCCGGCAGATCGCGCACCGGGCCCGCTCCCACGTGACCGCGCGCCGGCCGCGCGAGGCCGTCTCGCCCGCGGCCACCCGGGACGCGCTCGAGGCGTCCCGGCGCGCCGTCGACCTCGTCACCGGGCGCTACGCCGTGCGCAACCCGGAAAAGCTGTCGCGCCTGGCCGAGGCGAGGCCGCTGCGCCGCTGAGTCACTCGACGGCCGCGGCGGCGGCGAGGATGACCTCGGCGACGACCTCCGGCTGGGACACCGCGACCGCGTGCGAGGCGTCGATCCGGCGGACCGTCGACGACGCGCGCTCGGCCATGAACTCCTGCGCCTTGGCCGGGATCGCGTTGTCCTGGTTGGCGACCAGCGTCCACGACGGCAGCTTCGTCCACGCCGGGGTGCCCTCGAACGGCGCCGCCAGCGCCTGCTGCGCGACCGGTCGCTGGGTCACCGCCAGTACCGCCGCGGTGGCCGCGGGGACGTCGGCGGCGAAGACCTCGGCGAAGTCCTCCGGCTTGATCGACAGCTCCGGCCCGCCGTCCGCGTCCAGCACGTTCGTCGTCTTCGGGCCGAGCTTGGCGCCCGGGTAGCGGCCGGACAGCTCGAACACGCTTTCGCCCGCGTCGGGCTGGAACGCGGCGATGTAGACCAGCGCGCGGACGTTCGGCGCGTCGGTGGCCGCGCGGGTGATCAAGGCGCCGCCGTAGGAGTGGCCGGCCAGGACGACCGGGCCTTCGACGCCGTCGACGACGGCCTTCACGTAGGCCGCGTCGGACTCGACGCCACGCAGCGGGTTCGCCACCGCGCGGACCGGATAGCCCTGCTCCTGCAGCTTCGCGACGACGCCGGTCCAACTCGACGAGTCGGCGAACGCGCCGTGGACCAGGACGATGGTGGGCTTGCTCATGGCTGGCTCCTTCAGGGAGAACGATCGGTCTTTCTGCCAACCACTCTGGACCGGCGGCGACGCCGTGGCAATGTGATGAAGCCAATCTGGCAGAACGATCGGTCTTTCTCTATGCTGAGGGGATGACGACTGCCGAGCCGCACCCCAAGGACCGGCTGCTCGCGGCCGCCGCCCGGCTCTTCTACGCCGAAGGCATCCACGCCGTCGGGGTGGAACGCCTGGTGTCCGAGGCGGCCGTGACCCGGGCGACCTTCTACCGGCACTACCCCACCAAGGACGACCTGGTCGCGGCCTACCTCGCCGAGACCAGCCGCCTGATCCGCGCCGCCGTCGCCGCGGCGCGGGAAGGCAAGCCTCCGCGCGAAGCCCTGGTCGACACCATGGCGGTAGTCGGCGACGCCACCCAGGGCAAGGACTTCCGCGGCTGCCAGTTCCTCAACGCCGCCGCCGAGTACCCCGACCCGCGGCACCAGGTGCGCCAGGTCATCGACGACCACCGCCGGTGGTTCTTCGACGTCCTGCGCGAGCAGGCCGCGGCCCTCGGTCACCCGGAACCGAACCACGCCGCCCGGGTGCTCGTCCTCCTGCGCGACGGCGCCCTCCACGGCGGCGAACTCGACGACCCCGAAGCGGTGCGCGCGACGCTCCGCCGGGCGGTCGACGACCTCCTGCCCGCCTGACCGGCGCCCCGAACAGGCGTTCAAGCCGCGTTCACCTGCACAAACCGGGCACAGCTAGGCCGAACGGGTTACCTTGGGCACGTAAGGTGACGGAGGTCCGAAATGGCGGCAGACGACACTTCGCTCGTCCCGGCCTGGGTGGAGCCGATGCTCGCCAAGGCCGACGGCGGCCGGCTGCGCAGCGGCCCGGAGTGGGCCTACGAGTACAAACTGGACGGTTACCGGGCGGCCATGCGGATCGCCCCGGACGGCACCACCGTGCTCACCAGCCGCAACAACATCGACTTCACCGCCGAATTCTCCGACCTCGAAGGCGTGCTCGCCCCCGCGCTGGACGGCCGGGCCGCCTACCTGGACGGCGAGGTCGTCGTCTACGGCGACGACGGCCGGATCGACTTCGAGCGGATGCAGGAGCGCCGCGGCCGGTACGTCCGGCACCAGAGCGGGCCGAAGGGGCTGGAGTTCAAGGACGCCCCGGTCCGGTTCCTGGCCTTCGACCTGCTTCGCCTCGGGGACCGGAACCTGATGGCGCTGCCGTACGACGAGCGCCGCCGCCTGCTGGCCGAGCTGCCGATGCCCGATCCCTACCGCGTTTCGGTGGTCCGCGCGGTGACGTTCGACGAGCTCGCCGCCGACCGCCGCACGCCCGCGGACTTCCTCGCCCACGCCGCGGCCGCCGGGTACGAGGGGGTCGTCGCGAAACTGCGTTCGTCGGCCTACCACCCGGGTCAGCGGCCG
Source organism: Amycolatopsis sp. lyj-23 (assembly GCF_046549135.1). Classification (NCBI taxonomy): domain Bacteria; kingdom Bacillati; phylum Actinomycetota; class Actinomycetes; order Pseudonocardiales; family Pseudonocardiaceae; genus Amycolatopsis; species Amycolatopsis sp. lyj-23. The sequence goes on from NZ_JAJPWN010000024.1 coordinate 146,743, forward strand.
GACTCGTGGCTGAAGCACCCGTTGATCCGGACGCAGGAGGTGATCGTCTGCGGCTGGCGGCCCGGCCAGCGCAGCTTCACCGGCACGCTCGGCGGGCTGTTGCTCGGGGCGCACGATCCCGCCACCGGCGACCTGGTCTACATCGGCGACGTCGGCACCGGCTTCAGCCAGGCCACCCGCGCCGAGCTGAAGGCGCAGCTGCAGGCCATCGAGCGCCGCACGCACCCGTTCGTGACGACGCCGCCGCGGGAGGACACCGTCCGCGCCCGCTGGGTGGAACCGCGGCTGGTGGGCGAGATCGTCTACCGGCAGTTCACCCGCGGCGGCCGGGTGCGCCACACCGCCTGGCGGGGTCTGCGCCACGACAAGGATCCGGCCGAGGTCCTCACGCCGCGCGCGGTGCCCGATCCGACCGCGGCGGACCCGGCGCCGCCTCCGCCGTCGCCGTCCCCCGAGTCCGCCGGACAGCGGATCACCGTGCAGGCCGGCAACCGGCGGCTCACCTTGTCCAATCTGGACAAGGTGCTGTACCCGGCGGACGGGTTCACCAAGGGCGAAGTGATCAACTACTACTCCCGCGTCGCGGCGGTGCTGCTGCCGCACCTCGCCGGGCGGCCGGTGACGTTCATCCGCTACCCCAACGGCGTCGACGGTCAGAAGTGGTTCGAGAAGAACGTGCCGAACGGCGCACCGGACTGGCTGCGCACGGTCCGCCTGGCCGGCACCGGCGGCACGATCGACTACCCGCTCCTGGACGACCTGCCGGGCCTGGTGTGGGCGGCGAACATGGCGGCGCTCGAACTGCACGTTCCCCAGTGGACGGTGGACGCGGGCACCCGGCGTCCCCCGGACCGCCTGGTGTTCGACCTCGACCCGGGCCCGGGCACGACGGTCGTCGACTGCTGCCGGGTGGCCGAGCGCCTGTACGACGTCCTGGTCGCCGACGGGCTGACGCCGTACGCGAAGACGTCGGGGTCCAAGGGCATGCAGCTGTACTGCGGGATCCGCACGGACGACCCGGCGGCGCCGTCGGCGTACGCGAAGCGGCTGGCGCAGCGCCTGGCGAAGGAGACGCCGGACTCGGTGACGGCGGTGATGGCGAAGGCCCAGCGCACGGGCCGGGTGTTCATCGACTGGAGCCAGAACAACCCGGCCAAGACGACGGTGGCCCCGTACTCCCTGCGCGGCCGCGACCACCCGACGGCCTCGACGCCGGTGACGTGGGCCGAGGTCCGCGCGTGCCGCCACGTGAACCACCTGACGTTCACGGCGGACGAGGTCCTGGACCGCATCGAGGAGCACGGGGACCTGCTCGCCGGGCTGGGCGAGGACCGCGCCCCGCTGGGCTGAGGTCTAGGGGCGCAGCAGCTGTTTGATCTTCCCGAGCAGCCCGGAGGACTCCCGCTCCGGCGGCGGCGAGGAGTACCGCCGCGGCGCGGGTTCCGGGCGCATCGCCGGTTGACCCTCCCGCCGGGCGTGCTTCGGCTGCTGCGGACCATCACCGGACCGCGGCTGAGGGGCCCGCACGTCTTCGGCTGCCACCTGAGGCGCGGAAGCCTGCTGCGCGTGCCGGGGCGCGCGAGAACCCGCCAGATCGGGATGCAGTACTCCCTGCGGCACAGCGGAAACGACCGAAGGCGCGGCTGCGCCCGGCGCGGATGCGTGCTGCGAGGGCAGCGGCGCACGAGAACCGTCCAGCTCGGAGTGCAGTACTCCCTGCGGCACAGCGGAAACAGCCTCCGGCGCGCCGAGTGCACCCACCTCCGGCTGCCCCACCACCTGCGGCGCGGAAGCCGGAGCAACCTGCTGCGAAGGCACCCACGCACCGGAATCCACGGCGCCCGAATACGGTTCTCGCTGCGGCATGGCGGAAACAGTCTCCTGCGCGCCGAGTGCACCCGGCTGCTGAGAAGGCACCCACGCACCGGAATCCACCGCCTCCGGATACGATTCTCCCTGCGGCACAGCGGAAACAGCCGCCGGTGCGCCGGGTGCAAACGCCTCCGTCTGCCCCACCGCCTTCGGCGCGGAACCCGGACCAACCTGCTGCGAAGGCAGCCAGGCTCCGGAATCCACGGCCTCCGGGTATCGTTCTCCCCGCGGCACAGCGGAAACAGCCTCAGCCTCGCGCGCTGCCCTGTGCTCGGCAACCGGCGCAGCCTGCTGTGAAGGCACCGGCGCGCCATAAGCCTCCTGCGCCGACCACGTCCCTTCGGCCGGAGCACCCCCTGCCCCCGGCGCCGCCCCGCCCACCGGCGGCATCACCTCGGCCGGCGCACCGACGACCTCCGACCGCCCGCCGGGCTCCGCTCCCGGCCGTTGCTCCACTCCGGACTGCGGCCGCGGCGCCGGGATCTCCCCCGTGATGCTCCCCGACTCCGGCACCGCCGCCGCGGGCCGGGGGTGGGCCGCCAGCATCTCCGGGGTGATCGCCGGGGTCATCAGCGGGGTGTGGGCCGCGTCGGCGTTCGGGGTCGCCGGCTCGCGGGCCGCCGGGTAGCGGGCCAGCGGGTCGTCGTCGACGGCCGTCCCGTCGGCCCGGTGGCCGCGCAGGAGGCCACAGCACCCCAGCAAGCCCAGCAAGCCCGCCAAACCCCACCACACCGTCATGACGCTCCTCCATTCCCTCGTCCACGGATATCCGGCCCCCGCGCGCCCAACCGGAGCGCTACCCGGGTGGGTGACACCCGTCAGCCCAATTGCGGCACGTCACCCGGAAAGGTGATCGGCAGCTCGTACAAGCCGCGCGCGGTGCGGCCGCCGCCCAGCCAGCCGTGGAAGTAGATGTGGCCGTCCACCACGTCGGCGCCGCCCGGTGCGTCCACTTTGCCGCCGAGCAGGCTGGTCGACAGGAGCGGGTTGTCCGCCTTCACGAACGCGCCGCCCAGTGTCGGCGCGGACGCGTAACCCGTGTGGTAGCCCGTGCTCTCGAACGTGTCCGCGGAGTAGAACAGCAGGTACCGGGACGCCGTCTTCACCACCGAGGGCGCCTCGACGACCGTCTTCTCGGCCGTGAGGTCGGACCGGAGCAGCTCGGTGCGCGGGCCGCTGAGGGCGCGCCCGTCGGCCTGCAGCTTCTGCGCCCAGATCGCCGCCGGCGGCCCGGTCGGCGCGCCGTCGCTCTTGTACAGCAGGTAGCGGGACCCGTCCGCGTCCAGGAACGTCTGCGGGTCGATGTCCCCGTGGTCCGCCGGCTCGCACACCAGCGGCCGGTCTGCGGCCGGTGTGTACGGTCCGGTCACCTTCGCCGAGGTCGCCGCGCCGAGGCACATCTCGCCGCCGGCCGTCTGCGCGGCCGCGAAGTACAGCACGAACGTGCCGTCCCCCAGCTGGGCGACGTCCGGTGCCCAGAACCCGCCGTCGGCCTTCGCCCACGCGGGGACCGCCCCGAGCGCGTCACCGCCGACCCGCCACGGCCCTTCCGGCGCCGTCGCCGTGGCCATCGGGATCCGCGTGGCCTTCGTGCCCGTCGAAAACGCGAAGTAGCCCCAGGCCGTCTTGACGACGTCCGGATCGGGGAAGTCCTGGTTGACGAGCAGGCGCGGCGCGCTGAGCGCCGCGGCTTTCGGGGCCACCGTGAACGCGGCGGCGACGGCGACGACCGGAACGAGCACGAGACGGGTGAAACGCATAGGCGATTTTGCCGACACCGCAACGGCCCCGGCAACGCCAGGCTCCCGGCGTCACCGGGAAGCGTGGACTTGCCGGGGTACCCCGTTCGGGTGGATTTCGCCGGCGCCGCGCCGGGTAGCCGCCGTCCCATGCACGCAACGAGCGGCCGTGGGGCCTACCGCGCCGGACATCCCGTCGGCGAGGCCGAAGGCGCGGCCGCCCGGCAGGAGAAACCGTTGGGCGCGCCGGGAAAACCGCTGGACCGCCGCTCGCCGTTCTTCATCGGGCTGCTCGCGGCGGCGGGGGTGGTCGTCACGGTCGCGCTCGTCGAGGTCATCCTCGCCGCCTCGGACGCGCTGCTCCTGATCGGCATCGCGTTCTTCCTTGCGGTGGGCCTCGAGCCGGTGACCGCGCGGCTCGCCCGCCGGGTGCCCCGCGCGCTGGCCACCGCCGTGGTCGTCGCGGCCGGGCTGGCCGTCCTCGGCGGCGCCGTCGCCGCGGCCGCCGTTCCGCTGGCCGACCAGGTGGCGCAGCTGCAGGACGGCGCTCCGCGGTACCTGACCCTGTTGCGCGACCACAGCAGCCTCCTGGGCCGGGCCAACGACACCTTCGGGCTCGAGGCGGCCGTCCGGTCGGTCCGGCTGTCCGAAGTGGCCAAGTCGGCCGCCGGGCTGCTCGTCGACGCCGTGATCGTCGTGGTGCTCGCCACCTACTTCGTCGCCGACTTCCCCCGGGTCCGCACCGCGCTCTACCGGCTGGCGCCGCGGTCGCGGCGGCCGCGGGTCATCCTGATCGGCGACGCGGTCTTCCGGAAGGTCGGCGCGTACCTCGTCGGCAACGTCGTCGTTTCGCTGATCGCCGGAGCGGCGACCTTCGCGTGGCTGTGGGCGTTCGGGGTGCCCTACCCGCTCGTGCTCGCCGTGCTCGTCGCCGTCCTCGACCTGGTGCCGGTGGTGGGTTCGGTGGCGGCCGGGGCCGGCACGAGCCTCCTCGCGTTCACCGTGTCCGCGCCGGTCGGACTGGCGACCTTGGGCTTCTTCGTCGGCTACCGGGTGGTGGAGGACTACGTGCTGCTGCCGAAGATCGTCGGGCGCGCCGTCCGGATCCCCGCACTGGTCACCGTCGTCGCGGTGCTGCTCGGGTTCGAACTGCTCGGCGTGGTCGGCGCGTTCGTCGCGGTGCCGGTCGCGGCCGCGGTGCTGCTGGTCGTGCGCGAAGTGGCCGTGCACCGGCTCGACCGGGCATAGGAAAACCGCCGCGCGAAGGCGACTTCGCGCGGCGGTCCGACCTGGACGGGTCAGTTGCCCTGAGCGGTCCCGCCGTCGGCGATCTCACCGGAAGCGCAGTTGTCCGGGCTCTTGCCCGCGGCCTCGTGCTCGCCCGGCGAGAGGATCGGCACGCCGACGCCGTTGAGCGTGTCGTGGAGCGGCACCTGGACGCCGAGGACGTTGACGTCGTCGTCGCAGACGCCGCCGACCACGTTCAGGTTGTGCACCAGGTCGAGGTTCTGCACGTTGCCGACGAGACCGTACTGTTCGGTGGTGTCGATCGGCTGGTCCGCAACGCTGACACCGGCCGCGGACGCGGATCCGCCGAACACCGCCATCCCGGCGGCGAGGGCGGTGGCGACGAAGCCGAGCTGCTTGATCACAGGAAAAATACTCCTTCTGGGTACCCGCCGGACGGTCCGGCGGGGGATCGGGGAAAGAAACGGGCCCGGCTTCGGTTCGCCGGGCCCGGGGAAAGTTCGTCGTGGTGCGCTCGAGCCGGGTGGGACCGGCGCACTTCTCCAGCGTCGCGGCCGGTCCCACCCGGGGTCGGCGCCGTCCGGCGTCGCGACGGGCCCGGACGCGGAACCGGAGTGTGCAGCTCGCTCTGTGTTCCGGGCGCGCGGTGCGGCGTCGGTGCCGGCGGCCGCAGCACCGTGCCCGGAGCCGGCTTCCGCTTGCGCGGGCGGCTCCGGGCACGGAGACTTCAGTGACCCTGGCTCGTGCCGCCGTCGGCGAGCTCGCTCGCGGCGCAGTTGTAGGGCGATTCGCCGCTGGCCTCGTGCGCGCCCGGCGAGAGGATGGGCACGCCGATGCCGTTGAGCGAGTCGTGGACCGGCACCTGGACGCCGAGGACGTTGACGTCGTTGCCGCACAGGCCGAGCGTGGCGTTGACGTTGTGGAGCACGTCGGTGTTGTTCAGGTTCACCAGGCCGACCTGGCCGGTGTAGTCGTAGCTGCCGTGGTGGTGACCGTGGTGGTGACCGTGGTGGTCGCCTTCCGGGGTGCCGGCCGCGGCGACACCCGCGGCCAGGAACGCACCGGCCGCCGTCGCGGCCGTGACGAACCCGATCTTCTTCAGCATGGATTGCTCCTCGGTGAACGGTATTCGGAGCACGGAACGGCAAGGAACGTGTGTACTCCGCCCCGTGTTACGGGGAAACGTACTGGTGCCGGGACGCGGTTTCCACTTCGTTCCACCATCGTGTGGTAACGCAGGGCTCTGACCGCGGTCGGTTTGACCCGATCGAGTTATGCCCGGGTTCTGTTGGCCGCCAAGGCCTTCCGCGTCCCCGAGAGTTGTCGCTTGGGCGGCGCGAAATGTTTCCGGGTACGCCGAAGAGCCCTGCACCGGGTGGCGCAGAGCTCTTTCGCGGGATCGGCTATTCCGGCCAAGCCTCGGCTTCGGCCGTGAGCGCGGTGGTCACGTCGATTTCGCCCGACCGCACCCGCCAGGCGAGCGAGTCCGGCCGCGGCTGCAGCAGGTGCCAGCCGACGACGTCTTCGTCGCGGTAGCAGGGGTTTTCGTCGTCACCGATGCCCAGCGCGGCGAAGTACTGGCGGGCGGGCCAGGTCTCGGGGACCCAGGCGCGGGCCCAGCGCACGACGATCCTGGCGAGGTCGTTGCGGCCGTCCGCCGGGTGGATCAGGCGGTCGCCGGTGGTGCAGATCAGACGTGGTGTGTAGGTCGCGCCGAGCGGCGCGACGGCGAGTTCAGTGTTCATTCCTCCCCCGGTCCACGGCAGTGGACGGTACGGCCCGGTTCGGATGCGCTGCTGCGCTTGAGAAAGGGAAAGACGGCCGGAGGCGGACGAGCACGCACAGCGCGTCCCTGCACGGCTCGATCTTGAACCGGGAGCCATCCTACAAAGGCCGGGAGCGCGGGGTGATCCGGGTCCCGGTGGAAGCGTCTTCGCCCGTTCCCGTGACAGCAGGAGTGGATCCCGGCTGCGGGGGTACGCGCCGGTTGACCGAATACCCGGCCGGAAGGAAGAACCGAGATGAAGCACCAGGCAGGAAAGCTGTGCTGCGCGGGCGTCGCGGCGGCGGCGTTCGCGCTGACGGGGGCGATACCGGCCTCGGCCGCACCGGACATCGCGGTACCGGCGTGGCACCAGCAGACCGACGACGGCACCAGCCACGACAACAACCGCGACGACAACGGCGACAACGGCGACAACGGCCTGTGGGGCCTGCTCGGGCTGGTCGGCCTGCTGGGCTTGGCGGGCTTGGTGCGCCGCGGCCCGAAGCCGGGCGCGATGGCGGGATACCCGGCCGCGGGAGCACCCGAGCCCCCGGCGAACGCGTACCCGCCGGCCGACCCGCGGCGGAACCCGCCGGGCGTCTGAGAGCCGGACCGGTCCCCACCGGAGTTCCGAGCGCCACCCGGATGGCGCAACGGCTTTCCGTCCGGTACCTCAGCGCAACGGCCGCGCGTCGCCCGCTCCCCACCGAGTCCCTTCCGGCCGGACGCCGGAGCACCACCCGTACGGCGCAACGAGTTCCCGTACGGCTTCCGGGCGGCAGATGTGTCGGGTGGCGATTGGCCACCGGGCAACTGCGGGAACTCCGGGTTCTCGGGCCGGGTACCGGAATCGCCGGTACCGCACACCGGGTCCGCGCCGTGCGCGACGGCGCGGTCGTCCACGCGGGCCTGGTCACCGCCGCACATCTGAACACCTCCGCGCGTCGGTGCGCTGCTCGTACCGCACAACGGATTCCCACCGCCCGTCGGGGCGCCACGCGTCGCGCACGCGGTCACCGCCGCGCCTTCGAGCCTCACCAGCTACTCGGGCACCACTGCGCGCCGGGGTACTGCACCCATCGGGCGCTCGGCCCCCGTCACGCACCTGAGCGCTGCCGCGCGCCGAGGTGATACCTATACCGCACACCGCGTCCGGTACCCGGGCCGGGGTACCACGGCTGCCGCACAACGATTCTTCGCCTCGCGCCGGAGCACCACTCGCGCCACCCCCAGGCGCACTACCTCCACCGGGCTTCCGTCCCCCGCCGCGTCCCGGAGCACCGCCGACCGCCCGCACCAGGCGTTTCCCGCGCGTCCGGGTGCCACCGGCACCGGGCACCCGGCGTTCGCCGCGTGCCGGGGTGACCCTGGTGCCCCGCACCGCGATTCCCCTCCTCTTCGCGCAGAACGTCCCGGCGCCGTCGGCGTCGGGACGTTCTGCGTTCCCTGCTCTCCGAATGGCGCCCAGTTGTCAGGTCTCGGCACCGAGGAAGCCACGGTGCCGACCGGAAAGCCGGCTCCGTGGCCGCCGTCCAGATTAGCGAGCCGCTTGCCGCGCAAGAAGTGTTTTCCCACCCTACCCTACGTACGAGTGGCTTTCCCGGCGCAGGGCAAACAACGTCGATTACCCGTCACTTCTTTCCATAAACCTCACGATCGGGTGAGAATGCCGCTTCGCCGCGAACTGGCACCGATCGCACCTTTGGTGAAGAAAACCGGTCCGATTCAGCCGAATATCGTAATCCCCCGACACGAACGAGTGGTGACATCACCGAACGTAGCCATCGCACAATTGGGCCGAAAGGGCACTTCACGCGATGTCGATGTTTGCGACCGGCAACTCGCGGGGCCGTACACCGTGTGGAATCAACCGGAGCTCGCCGCACCCGGCCATCCACTCGCGTTATCGCCGAACGGAGATCACGATGATCGCAGTCGGCATCGCACAATCCGGAGGAGTACGACATGAAAAGTGCACTTGCCCGAGCGCTCACGGTGTTCGTCACCGCGGCCGCGGTGACCCTGACAGGTGTGGGTGTGGCGACGGCGGGCGGCCCCGGTGGCACCGGGTCGTCGAGCACCACCAGCGCGGCCGCGGAGGTCCAGGGCCTGCGCGACCAGCTGGCGTCACGAGCGGACCGCGGCGACGTGCCGGGCACCCAGGCCACCCTCGCCCGGCTGGAGCCGCTGCTGTCGGATCTGGCCCAGGGCAAGCGGTACTCGATCCAGGCCGCGGCCAAGGACAGCGCGGCCACGGCGCAGAAGGACACCGCCGAAGCACGCCAGGGCGTCGACAAGCTGGCCGACCAGCTGGCGTCGCGCCAGGCGCTGCCGCCGGTGTCGGCACTGCTCAACGCACTGCTGCAGCGGGTTCTGATCAGCCTCTCCGCCCTGGTGAACGACCTTCTCGGCGGGCTGCCCGTCCCGGTCGGCTGAGCCGGCCGGTACCCCGGACGGACAAGCCGGCGACGGCCCGGCGCGGTTCCCCTCCCGCGCCGGGCTTTCGTCGTCCCACAGCCGGGTCGGCCACTGTCCGGTCGGCCACTGCCCGGTTGGCACTGTCCGGTTGACCACCGCCCGGTTGGCCACAGCGGGCTCGGCCACTGCCGAGTCGCCGGCTGCCGATCCGTCCACTGCCGACTGATCCCTGCGAGCACGAAGAAGCCCGGTGCGGCGGACCGCACCGGGCTTTCGCGACCGCGGGGTCTATTCGTAGACGACGTAGGACGGGGTGGGCGTCAGCGCCATGACCTCCGCCGGCGTCATCAGGGCCGCGCCGCGGCGGGTGTCCTCGTCGAAGAACAGCTTGAAGCCCGGCCGCACCTGCGCGGGCATGGTCTTCATCAGCGTCTTCCACGTCGCCTTCTTGGCTTCCGCCGAACCGATCCCGTCGACGACCTTGACGACCGAAACGCCCTTGTGCGCGTGCAGCTGGTCTTCCTCGCGCACGACGGACGCGGCGACCTGGTGGTAGATCATCACCTTGGCGGGCAGGCCGTGCGCGTCGGCCAGCGCCCCGAGGTAGCGCGCGACCCCGTCGAGTTCGCCGCCGGTCGTCCGGCCGAACTTCTTGCCCGGGATGACGCCCGGCTCGACCGCCCACTCGGGGTCGAGCGCGACGCCGACGTCGGGCTCGGTCAGCCAGCGCTCGTAGGCCTGGACCTCCGGCAGGAAGTCGGCGCGGCCGGGCTGGATGTTCAGCAGCAGCAACCCCTTCATCGCCCGGGCGGCGTCGAGGTAGTCGCGCACGGTCGAGTCCTCGCAGCGGCTGCGGAACATGCCGTCCGCGCCCGGCGAGCGGTGCACGGTGGTGGCGATCAGCTCGACGACCGGGGTGATCGGCCGTCCCGCGGGGAACGCCTGGATCTGCCGGCGCAGTGCCCGGCTCGCCTCGGAGAGGTCGCCGGTCATGCGGCCGAGCGCTTTCGCGCCCGGAGCGCCGCAGAAACCGACGAGCAGGCTTTTCTCCAGCGGATTCGGGGGTGGTGGGGCCGGCGCGGCCGCGACGGCCGCGGGGGCCGACACGGCCATCGCCTTTCCCCGTTGCAGCGCACCGCAGGCACTCGTGGCGAAGCCCGCGAGAGCGGCGGTGAGGACCAGGCGTCGATCGAAGGTTCGTTCGGCGGCGACCGCCTTTTTCGGGACCATCGCGGGGAAATACCCGGCGCGAATCTTCGGCAAACCCGTTTTCCGCGGATCACCGAATCGTGCCCTTTTGTTTTTCGGGCCGGTGGCCCTGGCCTGCGGATCCGTGGCTTTTCGGGCGGTGGCAAGCCATCCCGGCGTCACCCGACCCGGTGGCCCGGCCCGCAGCCGCGGCGGCCCGGACGCACACTTCCCCGCATGCGTTGCCTTTCCCGGTTCGGTGCCGGGTTCACGACCCTCATCGCCCTGGCGGCCTGCGGCGGCCAAGCACCCGACGCGCCGGCACCCGCACCCCCGCGGCCGGCACCCGCCACCGCGCCGGTCCGCATCACGCCCGCCGCCGCCCGGCAGGTGGGCGCGGACGAGCTCGGGCGGGTGCCGGTGCTCATGTACCACCGTCTCGTCGCGCAGCCGAAATCGGTCTACGAGCGCACGCCCGCGGACTTCACCGCGGAGCTCGAGCGGCTCGCGGCCGAGGACTACGTCCCGATCACCACCGCGGAGCTGGTGTCCCGCCGGCTCGACCTCCCGGCGGGCGCGCACCCGGTGGTCCTGACGTTCGACGACGGCGACCCGAGCGTGTTCCGCCTGACGCCGCAGGGCCAGCCCGAAGCGGGCACGGCGATCCGCATCCTGCTGGACGTCGCGGCGGCGCACCCGCGGTTCCGCCCGGTGGCGAGCCTGTACGTCAACGAGCACCCGTTCGGCGGCGACCCGGACGGGCGCGCGCTGCGCTGGCTGGCGGAGCACCACTTCGAGATCGGCAACCACACGCGCCACCACACGAACCTGCGCACGGCAACGGAAGCCGCGGCGACGACGGCGATCACCGAGGAGGACGCCCTGATCCGCCAGGCCGTCCCCGGCTACCAGCCGAAGACGCTGGCGCTGCCGTACGGCAGCAGCCCCCACCGAGCGGGCCTGGCGTTGCAGGGCCCGGGCTATTCCTACGGCGGCGCGCTGCTGGTGGGCGCGGGACCGGCGCCGTCACCGTGCTCGGCGAAGTTCGAGCCGGGCGCGATCCCCCGGATCCGCTCGCAGTCGACGGGCAAGGAGTCGGAGTACGGATCGGCCCACTGGCTCGACGAGCTGGATTCGGCGACGGGACACCGCTACACGTCCGACGGCGACCCGTCGACGGTGTCGTACCCGCGGTCCGAGGGCTCGGTGGCGCCGGAGTGTGCGAGCGTGGCCCTTGCCTACTGAACGCCACCCGCTGGCGCGCGTGGACTGGCTCCCCCAGCCGCGACGCCGCCAGCCGCAGTCCGTCCACAAAGCACCGAGGACGCCCCGCATCCTGCCTTTGACGGCACGCCCGGCGGCGCGGCAGGGCGAGGACGCCACGGCGGCGACGCGGACGGCGCCGGGTCCGGTGTCGGCGCCCGAGTCGGTTTCGGCGCCGGAGCCGCGGAGGTCGGCCGAAGTCGAGGCTGCGGCTTCGGTTCTGGCTCCGGCCCCGGCCCCGGCCCCGGCCCCGGCCCCGGCCCCGGCCCCGAGCCAGGATCCCGCGCCCGCGCAGCGGCCCGCGGGTGAAGCTGAGGCTGCGGCTTCGGTTCTGACCCCGGCCCCAAGTCAGGATCCCGCACCCGCGCAGCGGCCCGCGAGTGAAGCAGAGACTCCGGCCCCGGCCCCGAGCCAGGATCCCGCGCCCGCGCAGCGGCCCGCGGGTGAAGCTGAGGCTGCGGCTTCGGTTCTGACCCCGGCCCCAAGTCAGGATCCCGCACCCGCGCAGCGGCCCGCGGGTGAGGAAGTGGCACCAGCGCCCGCGAGCCGGACTCGCGCGCCGCAGCCTTGGCCTTCGCCCGAAGAAGAAACACCGGCGGATGCGGCGCCGAGCCAGGACTCTACGCCGCAATGGTGGCTCTCGACCGAAGAACCCGGTGCGGCCCCCGAACTGGCGCCCGCGGCCCCGAGCCAGGACCTCGCGCTGCAGTCTTGGCGTCCCACCGAGGAACCAACCGCCCCCTCCGCACCGCAGGCCGCGACGCCCTCGCCCCTCGCACCACAGCCCTGGTCCTTCACCAAACGAACGACCTCTGCACCGCAGGCCGCACCGCCGACCGCGCACCCGAGCCAAGCTCCTGCGCCGCAGCCGACGCCCTCCGCCGAAGAACCAATCGCGGCCTCGGCACCGCAGGCCGCATCGGCACCCGCGGCCCCGAGCCAGGACCTCGCGCCACAACCATGGCCCTCCACCGAAGAACCGGCCCCGGCAGCGCAATCCGCGGCCCGACCCCAGACCCTCGCACCACAGCCCTGGTCCGCAGCAGCTGAAACACCCACCGCAGCCCAGGCAGATGCACCGGTCCGGTGGCCTTCGGTCGAAGAAGCGGCATCAGCCACCGCGCCGGACGCCGCCACCGAAAGCCCGACGCCCGCCGTACCGTGGCCCACGGCTGAAGCAACAGCCACGCCAGAACCACCCCCACCTTCACCCGAGACCCTCACCACAGCAACACCGGACCAAGGCCTCGAACCAGAGCGACACACCCCCGACACCACCCTCCGAACAACCCCGGAACCCGACGACACCGAAACGACCCCAGCCCCCCGGCTCCCGACAGCCCTCGCCGTCGCCCCCGCGCTCTCCGTCGGCCCGCCCGCTCCGCGGGTTCCGCGCCTCCCGGCCGTGGCGCCCGAACCGCGGGTTCCGCCTGCCCCGGCCGCGGCCGCCGCTCCCGGTCGGAATGACTGGTGGCCGCCCGCTGTGCTCGTCTTCGCCGTGGCCCTTGCCCTCGGCCTTCTGCTCACCCCGGAAGCCGCGCAGCCCAAGCGGATCTCCGGTGTCGCCGTCGCCCAGCCCACCGTCAAGGCCGGCGCGCCGAAGCCCGCGCCCGAACCCGCCGCCCTGCCCGACGGGGTGCCGGTCACCGAAGCCGGGGCCGGGGCCTGGCGCGTCGTTCCCGGTGGTGGGCACGACATCGGCGCCGGGGAAAAGCTCCTCACCTACACCGTCGAGGTCGAAGACGGCGTCGACCTTCCCGGCTTCGACCACGACGTCGACGTCATCCTCGCCGACCCGCGCGGCTGGATCGGCCTGGGGGCCGTGACCTTCCGGCGGCTCGGGGACCCGGGCGCCGACCCCGACATCCGGATCAGCCTCACCACGCCCGGGACCGCGCGCCGCCCCGATCTCTGCGGCTTCAGCATCCCCTTCGACTCCTCGTGCCGCCTCTCGCACGACCGGCGGATCGTCGTCAACCTGGCCCGGTGGCTGCGCGGCGCCCACTCCTACGACGGCGACCTCGCCGCCTACCGCACCTACGCCATCAACCACGAGATGGGTCACGCCCTCGGCCTCGGCCACGTCGGTTGCCCCGCCCCCGGCGCGCCGGCGCCGGTGATGATGCAGCAGACCTTCGGGCTCTCCAACACCTACCTCGCGAACCTCAACCGCACCGAACCCGGGGCCGCCACCAAGGTCCGGCCCGACGGGGCCGTCTGCCGCCCCAACCCCTGGCCGCGCTGACTGGTTTGGACCGCCGGTGCGCCGGGTACCCGTCCCGCTACTTTCTGGGAGGGGTGCGCAATGGTGCGGAAACTTCTGGCCGGTGCCGGTGTCGTCCTGCTGCTCGCCGGGTGCGGTGGCGTCGGGAGCGGGGGTGACAGCGGCGCTGCGGCCACCCTGACGACCATGGGCTTCGGCCTCGGCGACGAGATCGCCACCACCCGGGCCGACCTGGCGGGCAAGGCGATCGCGCCGGCCACGGTGAAGATCGGCGGCAGTGCCTTCGACGCCCAGCAGTTCCTGGCCGCCGTCGCGTCGCACACGCCGCCGGACCTCGTCTACCTCGACCGGCAGCTGCTCGGCACCTACGCCGCCCGCGGCACCCTCGAACCGCTCACCGACTGCATCGCCAAGCAGCACGTCGACGTCGGCCAGTACCGGCCCGCCGCCCTGAAGGAGGTCACCCTCGACGGCAAGGTCTACGGCCTGCCCGAGTTCTACGACAACCGCGTCCTGCTCGTGAACGACGCCGCCGTCCAAGCGGGCGGGCTCACGCCGAAGGACGTCGACCCCGCCGACCGGGCCGGGCTGACCACCGCCGCGCAGAAGCTGACCGCCCGCACGAACGGCGCCCTGTCGCGGATCGGGTTCGACCCGAAGATCCCGGAGTTCCTCCCGCTGTGGGCCAGGGCCGCCGGCGTGCAGATGCTCAGCGACGACGGCCGCACCGCGCACCTCGACGACCCGCGGCTGGCCGCCGCGCTGACGTACGCCAAGTCGCTGATCGACGTCCAGGGCGGCTGGGGCACGGTGAAGGCGTTCCGCGACTCGTTCGACTTCTTCGGCGAGAAGAACCCCTTCAAGCAGGGGCAGCTGGCGGCCACCCTGATGGACGACTGGTACCTCAACGTCCTCGCCAACTACTCCCCCGACGTACGGGTCACCGCGGCACCGTTCACCGACACCGCCGGCACGCCGATCGACTGGGTCACCGGCAGCGCCTGGGTCATCCCGGCCGGCAGCACCCACAAGGACCAGGCCTGCGCCTGGATCAAGACGATGACCGACGCGCCGACGTGGGTCGCCGCCGCCAAGGCCCGTGCGGAGAAGCGGAAAGCCGCCGGCAAGGCGTTCACCGGCGTCTACACCGGCAACCGCGTCGCCGACCAGGAGATCTTCGGCAACCTCGTGCAGCTGAAGGACCGGCCGACGTTCGACGCCGCGGTCCGGACGGTCCTGCAGGCGCAGGACAGCGCCTTCACCATGCCGGCCTCCCCGGCCGGCTCCGAGTTCAAGACGGCGTGGCAGAACGCCGTCAACCGGGTCCTTTCCGGCGAACAGCAGCCGGCCGACGCGTTGCGGCAGGCGCAGCAGGAGGCCCAGCGGGCGCTGGACGCCGCGGCGGCGCACCGGTGAAGCGGCGCACGAAGGAAGCTTGGGCCGCCTACGCCTTCTTGTCGCCGTGGATGATCGGGTTCGTGGTCTTCATGGCGGTCCCGATGGTCGCCAGCCTGGTCCTCTCCTTCACCGACTACGACGCGCTGCGCTCGCCCGACGCCGTCGGCTGGACGAACTACCGGCGGCTCCTCGAGGACCCCGCGGTGCGCAAGAGCCTGGTCAACACGCTGGTGTACACCGTCCTGTCGGTCCCGGCCACGATGGCGTTCTCGCTGGCGCTGGCCGCCCTGCTCAGCCGCGCGGGGCGCCGCTCGGCCGGGTTCTTCCGCACGGTGTTCTACCTGCCCGAGATCACCCCGAAGGTCGCCGTCGGGGTGCTGTTCCTCATCCTCTTCAACGGCCAGGTCGGCCTGGTCAACGCCGTGCTCGGGCTGGTCGGGATCGACGGGCCGCAGTGGAGCACCGACGGGCCGTGGGTGAAGCCGGGGCTGGTGCTCATGCACCTGTGGTCGGTGGGCAGCACGGTGATCATCTACCTGGCCGCGCTGCGCGGGGTGCCGCGGGAGCTGTACGAAGCCGCGGAGCTCGACGGCGCGTCGGCGTGGCAGCGGTTCCGGCGGATCACCGTCCCGATGATCAGCGGGGCGCTGTTCTTCACCCTGATCGTCCAGACGATCGCGGCGCTGCAGTCGTTCGACGAGGCCTACACCGCCTTCTACGGCTCCGCGGCGTCGGCGACCTACAGCAACGACGCCGCGCTGTTCTACCTGATCTACCTGTTCCAGCAGGCGTTCGAGTTCCTGCACCTCGGGTACGCCTCGGCGATGGCGTGGCTGCTGTTCCTCGTCATCCTGGCGATCACGCTGGTGCAGGTGCGCCTGAGCCGCCGGTTCGTCTACTACGAGGGCGGTGACCGGTGACGGCGCGGCGCGTGGTCCGCTGGACGGCGCTGGCGGCGGCGACGGTGCTGTTCCTCTACCCGTTCGTCTGGTTGCTGAGCGCGTCGGTGAAGCCGCGCGCGCAGGTCTTCGACAACGTGCTGCTCCCCCGCACCTGGGCCTGGGACAACTACGTCGAGATCTGGCGGGCCGCGCCCGTGGCGGCCTGGCTGCTCAACAGCGTCGTGGTGTCGCTCGCGGCGGCCGTGGCCGTCACACTGACCAGTTCGCTGGTCGCGTTCGGCTTCGCCTACTTCCGGTTTCCGGGCCGCAACGCGCTTTTCGGCCTCGTACTGGCCACGATGATGCTGCCCGGCGCGGTCACCATGATCCCGGTGTACCTGATCTGGAACAGCGCCGGGCTGGCGCACACGCAGGTGCCGCTGTGGGCGGGGAACCTGTTCGGCAGCGCGTTCTACATCTTCCTGCTGCGCCAGTTCTTCCTTGGCCTGCCCCGCGAGGTCTTCGAAGCCGCGCGCGTCGACGGCGCGAGCCACTGGACGCTCTTCTGGCGCATCGCCGTGCCGCTGTGCCGCCCGGCGCTGATCGTCAGTTTCGTGTTCGAACTGAAGGCCAGCTGGTCGGACCTGCTCAAGCCGCTGATCTACCTGCGCGACCCGGCGCTCTACACGCTGCCGCGCGGGCTCAAGGCGCTGTCCGACCAGTTCGGCCAGGCCGGCGAGCAGCGGTGGGAGATCGTGCTGGCCGGCAGCGTCATCACGACCGTGCCGCTGCTGATCGTGTTCTTCCTGGCGCAGCGCCAGTTCCTCGCCGGGATCACGACGGAGGGTCCCAGGACCAACCGGTGAGCGCGGCCCGCATCAGCCGGGCCGCCGCCGGCAGGCGGTCGCCCGCCGCCCAGCACAGGGTGAGGGTGCGCCGGCAGTCCGGGCTGTCCACCGGGATCCAGACGACCGGCACCTGCGCGGCGACGCGGCGGGCCATCGCCGGGTTGAGCCCGATGCCCAGCCCGGCGCCGATGAGTTCCTGGATGGCGCCCGGTTCGTCGCCCTCGAACACGATCTTCGGCGTCAGGCCCCGGGCGGCGAAGAGCCGGTCGAGCAGCCGCCGGTGCCAGTGCCCCGGCCGGGCGGTGACGAACGGCTCGCCGTCGAGGTCTTCGACGGCGACCGAGGTGCGGTCCGCCAGCCGGTGCCCGAGGGGCACGGCCACCAGCACGGGTTCGTCGAGCAGCCGGACCCCGGCCAGGCCTTCGTCCGGAATCGGTTGCGAGGCAACGCACAGGTCGATCTCCTGCGCCCGCAGCGCCCGCGCCATCGCGTCGGCGGGCAGCTGGTGCAGGCCGATCTCGACATCCGGGTGGGCCCGCTTGAACGCGGCGAGCGGCCGGGTGAGCGTGAGGAAGGTTTCCGACGCCAGCCGCACGGTGCCGAAGCCATCGCCCGTCGCGTCGGCGACCGCGCGCCGCCCCGCGTCGAGCTCCCCGAGGGCGCGTTCGACGTAACCGCGGAAGAGCCGGCCGGCGTCGTTGAGGCGGAGCCGGCCGGCCCGGTCGAACAGCGGCGTGCCGAGCTCGTCCTCCAGCCGCGCGATCGTGCGGCTCAGCGACGGCTGGGCGACGCGCAGCTCTTCGGCCGCCCGGCTGAGGTGCTCCAGCCGGGCCACCACGAGGAACTGCCGCAGTGGTCCCAGGTCCACGTCATGCCTCCCGCGTCATAACGCCATAGCGATATCGATCTTAGACACGATGACTTTCCGGTCATAGCTTCGGAGCGTGGAAAGAACCGGGAAAACGAGCTGGGTGCTGCGGATCGTGGCGGCCGCGCACCTGGTGGCGATCGCCGGCCAGCCGGTGTTCGCCGGGGTGTACCTGAGCGGCGGCTACGACGGCCTGCGGCTGCACGCGGCGGGGGCCGACGTCGTCACGTCCCTCGGCTACCTGCAGCTGGTCGCGGCGATCGTGGTCCGGCTCCGGCTGCGGCGGGCGTGGCCGTGCCTCGCCACGACGGCGGTGGTGGCCGCGGAGACGGTCCAGTACTTCGCCGGCCTGGACGGCGCCCTGTGGCTGCATATCCCGCTGGGCGTGCTGACCGTCGCCGGACTCGTCTCGCTCGTCGTCGCCCTGTGGCGCCGTCCGCTGGAGGCTGTCGATGCGTGAAGGCATGTCGCGACGCCAGGTGCTGCGCCTCGGCGGCGCCTTCGGGCTGCTGACCGCCGCCGGGCTGGCCACCGCCGCCGCGCTGGCCCGGCGTCCCCCGGTCACCGGCGCCGAACTCCGCAGCGCCGTACCGCTGCCGCCCGCGTTCGAGGTGCCGCTGCCGCTGCCCGCGGTGCTGGCGCCGGTGGCCCCCGGCCGCTACGAGATCACCCAGCGCGTCGCGGAAGTCGAGGTCCTGCCCGGGATCCGGACACCGATGTGGACCTACGGCAGCACGTTCCCCGGTCCGACGATCGAGTCGCGCCGGGGCCGGCCGGTCACCGTGACCCACCGCAACGAGCTGCCCGTGCCGACCGTGGTGCACCTGCACGGCGGGCGGACGCCGGCGGACTCCGACGGCTACCCGACCGACCTGGTGCTGCCCGCGGGCTGGACGGCGGGCCACCACGCCGGGCCCGACCCGCGGGCCGTCCGGACGCGCGTCACCCGCAGCTACACGTTCCCGCTCGAGCAGCGGCCGGCGCTGCTGTGGTACCACGACCACCGGATGGACTTCACCGCTCCGGCACTTTGGCGCGGCCTCGCCGGGCTCCACATCGTGCGCGACGACGCCGAAGAAGCGCTCGGACTGCCGTCGGGCGCACGGGAACTGCCGCTGCTGATCGCCGACCGCGCGTTCGCCGCCGACGGCAGCCTCGACTACCCGTCGGTGGACGGCACGCTGCGGGAGCGGCCGGGCGTGCGGGAGAGCTTCCTGGGCGGCGTGCTCGGCGACGTCATCCTGGTCAACGGCGCGCCGTGGCCGGTGCACGAGGTCGACGCGGCCCGGTACCGGCTGCGGATCCTCAACGCGTCGAACGCCCGCCACTACGAACTCGAGGCGGTCACCGACGACGGCCGCCGGCTCCCGCTCGTCCAGATCGGCGCCGACCAGGGCCTGCTCGCCACCCCCGTCCCCCATGCGGCCCTGCCGCTCGGGCCGGCCGAACGCTACGACGTCGTCGTCGACTTCGCGGCCGTCCCGATCGGCGGCCGGGTCCGGCTCCGCAACCGGCTCGGGACCGGGCGGACGGCCGAAGTGATGGCCTTCCGGGTCGCGCGGCGGGCCCGGGACGACAGCCGCGTTCCCCCGGTCCTGTCGGCGGACCTGCCGTCGTGGGACCGGCCGGTCCGCGTGCGCGAGTTCTCCTTCCGCGCCGGGCGGACCGGCGGCGGGCACGGCTGGCTGATCGACGGGCGGCCGTTCGACCCGGCGCGCACGGACGTCGCCGTCCCCCTCGGGGACGTCGAGGTGTGGCGGCTCGTCGCCGACGTCCACCACCCGGTGCACCTGCACCTGGCGGGGTTCCGCGTGCGCTCCCGCGGCGGGCGGGCGCCGCTGCCGCACGACGCCGGGTTGAAGGACACCGTCTCGCTGCGTCCCGGCGAAGCGGCGGAGATCATCACGCGCTTCGACGGCTACCGCGGCCGCTACCTCTTCCACTGCCACAACGCCGAACACGAGGACACGGGCATGATGGCGAACCTCGAAATCACCTGACACGCGCAGTCGCGCTTCGTCACCCGGTCGAGGCGTCCCCGGTCTCGAACGAGCGGCGGCGGCTCGGGGGCAACCACCTGCGGCAGGGGTCCCGCTGGGCCGGACGGGCCACGAAAGCGGAGCAGGGGTGAAGCTCCTTGTCCCCGTGAAACTCCCGCCACTAGCGTTTCCGATCAGGGACGCCCCCGAGGGATCCCTTGCCTGCCAAGGAAACGACCGAGGAGTTCAATCGATGACCGCTCTCGAGAAGCCCGTGACCCGGACCGCGTACCAGCAGTCGGTAGCCGACTACTGGAACGCGGAAAAGGATCCGGTGAACCTCCGCCTGGGCGACGTCGACGGCCTCTACCACCACCACTACGGCCTCGGCGACTACGACCCGGCCGTGCTCGAGGCCCCGGCCGCCACGCGGGACCAGGCGATCATCGCGGAGATGCACCGGCTCGAGACCGCGCAGGCGGACGTCCTCCTCGACCACCTGGGCCCGATCACGCCGGAGGACCGGCTGCTCGACGCCGGCTGCGGCCGCGGCGGCACGAGCGTCATGGCCCACCTGCGGTTCGGCTGCCAGGTCGACGGCATCTCCATTTCGGAGCAGCAGGTCGGCTTCGCCAACGAGCACGTGCGGCAGCGCGGGATCGACGGCTCGGTGCGCTACCACCTGCGGAACATGCTCGACACCGGCTTCGAATCCGGGACGTTCCAGGGCATCTGGAACAACGAGAGCACGATGTACGTCGACCTGAACGAACTGTTCGCCGAGCACGCGCGGCAGCTCAAGCCGGGCGGCCGGTACGTGACGATCACCGGGTGCTACAACGACGTCACGGGCGGCCGGTCGCGGGCGGTGAGCCAGATCGACCAGCACTACATCTGCAACATCCACGCCCGCGGCGACTACTTCAAGGCGTTGGCCGCCAACGGGTTCGTACCGATCAACGTCGTCGACCTGACCGCGGCGACGATCCCCTACTGGGAGCTGCGGGAGAAGTCGTCGGTCGCCACCGGCGTGGAGAAGCCGTTCCTGACCGCCTACCGCGAAGGCAGTTTCCACTACCTGCTGATCGCCGCCGACCGCGTCTGAGGCGGGCGGGGTGACCGGGGAGAGCACCATTTGTCCACAATGGACCACCGGCGGGCTGCCGGCGGCGCCGTTCGGGCTCGGGACGGCGGCGGCGCGGATCGCCACGCAGTTCGCGCCGTCGCCCGGGCCCGACCCGGCGTACGCGTACCTGCCGTGGGGTGACGGCAGCGCGTCGCCGTTGTACTGCCCGGTCGTCGGCCGCGTGGACGACGGCCTGGCCGCGGAGGTCGACCGCCGGCTGGTCGCCTGGGCGGACGAGTGCGGGTTCACCGGCAAGGGCCTGGAGCAGATCGCCGGCGCCGGGTTCGGGCGGCTGGCGATGCTGGCCCACGCCGACTGCGACGACCCGGACCGGCTGCTCGTCGCGGCGCAGCTCAACGCGGTCTGGTGGGCGGCCGACGACTACTACGCCGACGACAGCACGCTCGGTGCGGCCCCCACCGAGCTCCCGCCGCGGCTGGCGCTGGTGATGGCGGCCATGGACCCGGTCGCGCCGGCCGGGGAGTTCACCACCCCCTTGGAAGAGGCGCTGCGCAGCGACCCGATCCTCGTCGGGCTGCACTCGGCGATCGGCCACCTGGGCCGGCACGGCTCGCCGGTGCTCGTACAGCGCGTTTGCTACGCCACGTTCTCGATGTTCGTCAGCTGGGACGCCTACGCGGCGTGGCGCCACACCGGGCGCTACCCACCGGCATGGGAGTACCTGGCCGCCCGGCAGCACGACAGCTTCTACACGTCGATGACCCTCGTCGACGCCGTCGGCGGGTACGAGCTGGCCGCGCCGTTCTACTACGACCCGCGCGTGCGCGAGGCGATGATGCGGGCCGGGACGGCGTCGGTGCTGGTCAACGACCTGCACTCGGTGGCCAAGGACGCCGCCGACGAAAAACCGGTCTGCAACATGGTGCTGCAGATCGCCGCCGACCGGGGTTGCCCGGTCGAGGAGGCGGTGGAGGCCACCGTCGCACTGCACAACAAGATCGTCCACGAGTTCGAGGACGGCCACCGGGACCTGATGGCGGTGCCGTCGCCGGAGCTGCAGCGTTTCCTCGTGGGTGTCCGTTCCTGGATGGGCGGCGGCTTCACCTGGCACGCCACCAATCCCCGCTACCACTGATAGGGGTTTTCGCTGTGACTGTCACCGACCCGGTGGAATCCGAGCAGGCACCGTCGAGCTTGGGGCGGGCGGCGGCCCGGACGCTGGCCACGACGACCAAGTCGGTCCCGCAGATGCAGGGCATCTCCTCC